>NZ_JBOHHU010000064.1:0-24536 GCF_050725615.1 Sphingopyxis sp. | reverse complement strand
CCGCGCCCGCAACGTATTGATCAGGAACAGCGCGGAACCGAAGGGGCCGTCGAGCATCGTTTCCATCGTCGCGGCGCCAACCCGTTCGCCGTCGATCCGGAATTCGACCGGCATCGCGATCAGGTGGGCGTCCCGCCACCCGTCGATGCGCGGGCCGAGCACCAGCCCCTTGTTGTTGCCATAGTCCGACGCGGTGACCGCGGGTCCATGTTTATTGATTTCGGGAAAGGGCGAACTGGCAATCTCGATCCCGGTGCGGACCTCTTCGATCACGTCGCGGACCGAAACGATATCATAGCCCCGCGTGCCAACGTCGCCGAAGCGCAGCAACACCTCGGCCTCCGCCGCTGCGAAGCCGCCGCCATAGACCGGCATCGCGGGCTCCCCGCCAGCGGCGGCTTCGATGATCTCGTCGGTGAAGATCGGGCCGGCGATGCGGTTGCCGCCATAGCGGCTGACCAGTTCATTGGCGATCCGCCCGACCTTCCAGCCGCCGATCGGGCGTCCGTCGAAGGCGATCGCCGAATCCTGGATCGCATAAGCCCCGGCCATGTCCTGCGGCATCGCGCCCGGATAGACGGTAAGCGGTGTCTTTGTCGCCCGCGCCGCCAGAAACGCCTTGGCTATGGCTTGTTGTTCGCTCGTTGCCAGCATCTTTGTCATTTCCCTCATCCGGAATTTCCTGTAAGAGACACCGGTGTCAAAAGCAAGCGAATAGCCATCAGCGCGGTTGATTTTGTGACAGCGGGCGCGCAGTAGGAAGCGGCGAGCCGGACCAACCGGGCCCGCAAAGGAAAAGTGAAACGTCCATGGCGCCACGCACGCGGGAAAAAAGCGGCAAGCAACCGACGATCAACGATGTCGCGGCGCTCGCCGGCGTGTCGAAAAAAACCGTCAGCCGGGTCATCAACCGATCCGAATTCATCACCGACAAGACGCGGCAAGCGGTCGAACAGGCGATCAAGATGCTCGGCTTCGTCCCCAACCCGCAGGCGCGGGCGCTGGCATTTCGCCGCAACTTCCTGATCGCGCTGCTTCACGACAATCCGAACGCGCAGACCGTACTCAATTTCCAACAGGGCGTGCTCGACGCGATCAAGGACAGCGACCTTGCGCTGCTCGTCCGCCCGGTCGATCGCGGATCGGACCGGATGCTCGACGATGTGCGCGTGTTCCTGGAAAAGCAGCGCCCGATCGGCGCGATGCTGTTGCCGCCGATTTCGGAGAATGACGACCTCGCCGCGCTCTGCGAGGATCTGGGCGTGCGTTACGTCCGGATCGGGTCCGCGCAGCTTGATGACGCCAAACATTGCGTGTCGTCGAACGACCGCGAAGTGGTGGCCGAAGCGGTCGGTAAGCTGGTCGGGCTTGGCCATCGCCGCATCGGTTTCGTCCGCGGCCCGGTCGGGTTCCGGTCGGCCGCCGAACGCGAAAAGGGATTCCACGAAGCCCTGGCCAAAGCGGGGCTGACGCTGCCCGCCGACTATTCGGCGCCGGGCAATTATCGCTACACCGCCGGGATCGAAGCCGGCGAGAAATTGCTGTCGCTCGCCTCCCCGCCGACCGCGATCTTCTGCTCGAACGACGAGATGGCGGCCGGCGTGATGAGCGTCGCGCACAGCAAGGCCATCGCGGTGCCGGCCGACCTGTCGATCATCGGCTTCGACGACAGCCCGACCGCGACGCATATCTGGCCCGCGCTCAGCACCGTGCGCTGGCCGATCCGCGAAATGGGCGTGCGCGCCGCGCGCACCCTGGTGCCCGACTTTCTCGATATCGGAGCAAAATCTTTGGACGAAGCAAATGTCATGGCCTCCACCTTTATCGAGCGGCAATCGGTCGCCGCCCCGAAGCGTTGATATGATGAACCCTGCCCCGGCCCCTGACACCGAAATGACACCGGTATCGGCGCTACGTATCCGCCCTGCGGATAGCGTGGCGACCTGTTTGACCGATGCGGCGGCTGGCGACCGGGTGATGGTCGATGGCATAGAGATCGTGCTGGTCGACGCGGTGCCGCGCGGCCACAAATTCGCCCTCGCCGCGATCGGCCGCGGCGATACGGTGGTCAAATATGGGTTCCCGATCGGCGTTGCGACGGCCGACATCGCGGCGGGCGCCCATGTCCACAGCCATAATCTCGCGACCGCCTTGAGCGGCGCCGACGATTATCATTATGCGCCGCGCGATTCCGCTCCCCCTGCGCCGCCGATCGCGACGCGCCGCTTCGCCGGCTATCGCCGCGCCGATGGCCGCGTCGGCACGCGCAACGAAATCTGGATCCTGCCGACGGTCGGCTGCGTCGGCAATCTCGCGGCGCGGGTCGCGCGGATTGCGGACGAACGCCATGGCGGGCGCGTCGATGGTGTCCATGCCTTCAAACATCCGTTCGGCTGTTCGCAGCTCGGCGACGACCTGGGCCACACGCGCGGCCTGCTCGCGGCGCTGGCGCAGCACCCGAACGCCGGCGGCGTCCTGATCGTCGGCCTCGGCTGCGAGAGCAATCAGCTCGGCGCGCTGCTCGACATGATCCCGCCCGAACGCCGCGCCTCCATTCGCACGCTGTCGGCGCAAGCGGTCGAGGACGATGTCGCCGCCGCGCTGACGCTGGTCGACGAGCTGGTGGATATCGCGGGCGCGACGACACGCAGCGACGTGCCACTCTCCGCCCTCACCCTCGGCGTCAAATGCGGCGGATCCGACGGGCTGTCGGGCCTCACCGCCAACCCGCTCGTCGGGCGCATGGCCGATGCGGTCGCGGGCGCGGGCGGCAAGGTCATCCTCACCGAAATCCCTGAAATCTTCGGCGCCGAACAGATGCTGATGGACCGTGCGGTCTCGCACGCGGTGTTCGACGAGACGGTGACGCTGGTCCGCAGCTTCAAGGACTATTTCATCCGCCACGGCGAGCCGGTGAGCGAAAACCCCTCCCCCGGCAATATCGCAGGCGGCATCACCACGCTCGAGGAAAAGTCGCTCGGCGCGGTGCAGAAGGGCGGCCAGGTTCCGGTGGTCGATGTCCGGCCCTACGGCGGCGAGGCCGTCCTGCCGGGCCTCACCCTGCTGGAAGCGCCGGGCAATGACGCGGTGTCGTCGACCGCGCTGACCGCCGCCGGCGCGACGATGATCCTCTTCACCACCGGACGCGGCACCCCGCTCGGCTTCCCTGCCCCGACGCTCAAGATCGCATCGAATCACGCGCTGGCGGAGCGCAAGGCGGGCTGGATCGATTTCGACGCGGGCCAGGTGCTCACCGAAGGCTTCGATGCGGCGTCGGAGGCGCTGCTCGACCTGATCGCCGCCACCGCCTCGGGCGCTGAAACGCGCGCCGAAGCCAATGAGGAACGCGACATCGCGATCTGGAAATCGGGCGTGACGCTTTAGGGCGCCGCAGCGCAGGAAAAGTTTCGCGCAAAGACGCAAAGCCACGAAGAGGTGGGTGCCAAGGATCGACATTCCGCCTTCCTTCGCGCGAAGCGCCTTCCAAGGCCGCCTGCGGCGGCACCGGGCTTCGAAACCTGCGCATCTTCTTTGCGTCTTTGCGTCTTTGCGCGAAACAGATTTCGCTACGCCAGCGCCTCGAAGCGGAAATTGCGGAAACGCGCCTCGCCCGTTCCAGCCGAATACAGCCCCGGCCGCAGCATCAGGAAACCGCCGCGCACATTATGGTGGTAGCCGGACACCTCCATGCCGCGATCGAAGCGGACCCATGTCTTTCCGCCGTCGCCGCTGGTGTCATAGGTGACGATATGCCGGTCGTTGGTCACCCGCATCCGCATCGTGCGACCATGCGGGTTGACGGGGCGACCGCGTTCGATGCCATATTGGTGGGTGACGAAGCGCTCGCCGTCGAAGCCGAGTCCGCAGTACAGCTTTTCGTCATAGAAGAGGATCAACCCGGCAGTTCCGCCCGGCGCGATCTCGATATCGCATTCGAACCTGTACGCCTGATCGCCCGCAATCAGCAGCAGCGGCGACGAATCCGACGGCGCCTTGCCGCGCGCCGCGAGTAACAGCGCGCCATTCTCGACCCGCGCGCGGTCGCGCTCGTCGGGGGCGGGCTTGAAGAAATTCCATTTCGCGCCGAGCGCCAGCGTCTTGAAATCGTCCGAGAGCGCCATGCCGTGCGGTCCCGCGACCGTCCCGCCCTTGGGCTTTATGATCGGCTGCGACAAATCGCCGCCCGTCATGCGGAACCAGCCGTCGTCGGTCCACTCGACCGGGTCGAGCAACGCCTGTCGCCCGAGCGTCCAATAGCCATTCTCGAAACCGTGATAGACGCTCCACCAGTCGCCCGCCGGTCCTTCGACCAAGGTCGCATGGCCGCGCGACCACCATTTTTCGCCCGCCGTCTTGGTATGGACGAGCGGGTTGGCCGGGCAATTTTCCCACGGCCCGTGGATCGACTTCGAGCGCGCCGCGATCACCATATGCCCGGTCGGCGGCCCTGCGGTGCCACCAACGGCGGTGACCATGTAGAAATAGTCGCCGTGGTGCGTGATCTTCGGCCCCTCGGGCGCGAACCCCTCGACCACCCAGTCGGACGGGTAGCGCCAGGGATCATAGACATGCTCGGGCTCGCCGAGGCGGGACAGGCCGTCGTCCGTCAGCCGCACCCGGTCGCCGCCTGACAGGAACAGCCAGCGCGACCCGTCCTCACCCACCGCATGGCCGGGGTCGATATGGTTGGGCAGGTTCAGGTCGACGGGGTCGCTCCACGGCCCCTCGATCCGGTCGGCCCAGATCACCCAGCTGGTGTTCGGACCCTTGGTGGGGATGTAGAGATAGTAGCGGCCTTCATGCTTGCACAGTTCGGGCGCCCACACCGATCCGATATTCTTCGTCAGCGCCGGGCCGATCGGCCGCCAGTTCACCAGATCGCGCGAATGCCAGATCACCAGCCCCGGATAGCTGTCGAAGGTCGAGAAGGTCATATAATAATCGGCGCCGTCCTTCAGGATCGACGGATCGGGATGGTCGCCCGCCATGATCGGGTTGAGGAAGCGCCCGTCGCCGAGGTCGGCCTTGCGCTGGCCGTCGAAGCCCTTCGCCCATGGCGGCGCCACACCTCCCGCTGCCGTCGCCGCGAGGGCGGCCGGCGCACCCAACCCCGACAGCCCGGTGGCGAACAACCCGGTTCCGGCCAGCTTCAACATTGCGCGGCGATCGGTCACATTCATTCCTCCAAAAGAAAAGCCCGGCCCCCGCAAGCGAAGACCGGGCCTTTCCGGGACTAATCCGTCACATCAGATCTTGACGCGCGCACCGAACAGGAAGGTGCGGCCGAAATGATTATTCTCATAATTGCGATCGGCATCGATGTCGGTGAAGCGATAGCGATATTCGTCGGTCAGGTTGATGCCCTCGACCGAGATTTCGATATTGTCGGTAATCGCATAGCGGACCGACGCATCGACGTTGATCGTCGAACCATAGCCTTCGAAGACGTTGCCGGTGCCGCTGTTGGCGTCGGCATAGCGGCTGCGATAGCTGATCGAGGCGCGCGCGCTCAACTTGCCGTCATCATAATAGAGCGTGCCATTATACGCGCGCTTCGACAGGTTGAAGAGCGTGCCGTTGCGGACGCCGGGGATGTTCGGGCCAAAGGCGCAATTCGGCGCGACGCAGGGATTAATCGTCGGACCCGCAACGGTATAGTCGGCATCGGAGTCGACAAAGGTCGCGTTGGCGATGCCGCCGAAATTCGACAGGAAGCCCGGCAGGAACTTGAATGGCGCCTGCAAGGAGATTTCGACGCCCTTGAGCTTCGCGCCCGCGCCGTTTCCGATCGACGTGATCGTCCACAATTGGCGTTCCGGGTCGCCTGCGGCCGGGCTGCTTGGCGGAATAACCGACAACGGCAGACCGGTCGATGCAAAGGTGCCGCTTGTCGTCGTCGCGACGGGGAAGCTGGCGATATCTTTTTTGAACAACGCGACCGAGAAGATCGATTGCGGCGCGAAATACCATTCGACGGCCAAGTCGTAGGACGTTGCGCGGAACGGGTTGAGCACCGGATTGCCGTAGTTGATGCGATAGTTGAATCCGTCGACCGAACCGCCCGGGGTCAGATTGCCCAGCGTCGGACGCGTCATAACATCGGCAACCGCAGCGCGGATGATGACATCGTCGTGCGGGAACAGCGCCAGGTTCATCGAAGGCAGCCAGTCTTCATAGCTGCGCTTCAACGTGACGAGGGTACCGCTGGTCAGGCCGCTCGACGTCTGATCCGTGTGCACGTACCGGACACCCGCATTGAGCGCGTAACGCAGACCGACCACTTCGCCTTTGGCATCGAACTGCAGGTAACCGCCCGTGACCTCTTCGCGCACCGCCCGATTGTTGCCGGCGTCGAGTACCGGCGTCCGATTGTAGAGGTTGGTGAAGGCGGTCGTAGCATCAAGGTTCGGGACGAGCCACTGGGTGGTCGTGCCTGCCGGCTGGCCTGCCTTGCCCAGCGTGAACAGGTCGGCCAACGCCGAAGTGCCCGGGAAACCATAGACCGCAGCAGGGCCGAAAGCCGACGTTGGCGAACAATTGATCGTACCAAGGACGCGATCGACGCCGCCATTGCCGCACACCACAGTATCGCGCGTGAAAGCGATGCTGGAGAAGTCGAAGCGACGATAGACGCCGCCCGCCTTGACCGTAAACCCGTCGGCGACATCCCATTCGGTGCGCAGTTGCACGGTGCGGAACTTATTCTCGACCTCCGACGGACGGTCGCGGATTTCGGCGAGCTGGAAGTTCGATGGCGTGGTCACGCTGGTGCCAAAGGTCAGCAGCGGGTTGGCCATGTCGCTATAATCATAGCGATAGTCCTGCGCGTCGCGGTCGTCGAAAACGATTGTCGTTTCGAGCGGGATCGACGCGGTCGATTTCGACATGCCGCCGAGCAGGGTGAAACGGAAGCTGTCGCCGACATCCTGGTCCCAAGTGGCGCCGACCTGATAGAATTCGGTCTTGGCCTTGCGCAGATAATGTTCGGTGCGCACCCAGGCGTCGTCGAGCGTTGCCGAGATCAGATTATTGTCGCCGTCGATTTCATAGTCGCTGACGTTGATCGAACGTTCGTTGCTGCGCAGCAGCACTTCGGCCCAGCGCTCGCGGCGCTGGTGCTTGAAGCTGGAATAGAGGCCGTCGAGCGAGATCTTGGTCGCGTCGGTCGGCGCGAACTGGATCGACCCCGTGATGCCGAGGCGCTTCTTGTCGTGCGCGATCTCACCATAGCGCGGAATGCGCGGGTGAAAGGCGAGCGCCACCGGGTCGCAGATCGCGCTGGGAATATAGGAACCACCCGAATTGGCCGTCGTCCAGCACGGCGTCCCGTCGACCGAGTCGAAACGCGCCTGCGCCCAGCGAACCGTGTTGTTACCGAGTTCGAGGGTCTTCTGGTCCGAATAGGCGGCCGAGACCGCGAAGCCGAGCGTGCCGGCGTCATTGACCCAGCTCAGCAACCCCGCGACGCGCGGGCCCGTCTTTTCGGAGAGGTCGTTGTAGCTGGCCTGGGCCGACAGCGCGGCGGTGAAGCCGCTCTTGCCCGCGAGCGGGTTGCCGGTGTTGAGGTCGACCACCGCGCCGAGCGAGCCTTCGTCGAGCGAGGCTTCGGCGGTCTTGTGGACGACGATCGAGCTGAACAGTTCGGAGGCGAAGACGTTGAAGTCGAACGCGCGGTCGCGGTTCGCCGACGCGCCGTCGGTCGAGGTCGCAACGGTTTCCATGCCGTTGACGCGGACGCGGGTGAATTGCGAACCCAACCCGCGCACCGTGATGCCGCGGCCTTCGCCGCCGTCGCGCTGGATGGTGATGCCGGGAATGCGCTGCAGCGATTCGGCGAGATTCTGGTCGGGAAATTTGGCGATATCCTCGGCGACGATCGCGTCGACCGCCGACACCGAGTCGCGCTTGACGTCGAGCGCCTTGTCGAGCGAGGCGCGAAAGCCGGTGACGACGATTTCGTCTTCGGGGGCCACCTCGTCAGCGGGCGCGGCGGCGTCGGCCGCATCCTGCGCCCAGGCCGGCGACACCGCCAGCACGGCGAGCGAAACCCCGCACGCCAACCTCGCCAAATTGCGGACGCCCTGCATTGCGTGAATAGCCATCATGTTCCTCCCGTTTACCAGCCCCGCCGCCGCCTGAGCGGCAAATGACACCGGTTACTTTGCGTGACAAAGCAGATCGATCCGACCGCTCGCCTTGAAATTTTAGAGAGTGAGGCAATACCGTCGCGATTTCGCGACCGGCCATCCATTGCCCTCTCCCGACAATATTTTCTCGTTGACCGATTGGGGTAACCGGTGTCAGGAAGACTGAAGGATATAGACCACTGTGTCAATACCCCAATGAAGAGGAGAGGCAGGATGCTGAAAAAGCTGTGGCTTGCGGCGATGTTGATGGCGCCGATGTGGCCTGCGCCCGTCGCGATGGCGGCCGATTCGTCCCCCCTCGCCTTCCCCGGCGCGGTGGGTCCGGCGGCGCAGACGATCGGCGGGCGCGGCGGCCAGATACTGCGCGTAACGACGCTCGCCCCCGACGGCCCGGGGTCGCTGAAAGCCGCGATCGAGACCCCCGGACCGCGCATTGTCGTGTTCGAGGTCGGCGGCGTGATCGATATGGGTCGCACGACGATCGAGGTGAAGCATCCCTTCCTGACCATCGCCGGGCAGACCGCGCCCGGCCCCGGCATCACGCTGATCCGCACCGGCATCGACGTGAAGACGCACGACGTGATTTTCCGCCATCTGCGCGTC
Organism: Sphingopyxis sp.; assembly: GCF_050725615.1. Taxonomy (GTDB): domain Bacteria; phylum Pseudomonadota; class Alphaproteobacteria; order Sphingomonadales; family Sphingomonadaceae; genus Sphingopyxis. Next base: position 15,786 of record NZ_JBOHHU010000064.1, on the reverse strand, counting down.
TACACCGGGGTCGATGGCCAGCCGAAACGCAGCGGATGGGAAGCCGACGCCTTTTCGACCGTCGCCGCGACCAATGTGATCGTCGACCATTGCACCTTCCTGTGGGCGATCGACGAGAATATGTCGGCGTCGGGTCCGCGTTTCACCGGCAAGACGGTCGACGAATGGCGCCAGGGCACCAGCCACAATATCACCTTCTCGAACAATCTGGCCGCCGAGGGCCTCGCCGACGCGAGCCATCCCAAGGGCGAGCACAGCAAGGGGTCGCTGATCCACGACAATGCTACCGGCATCGTCTTTTACCGCAATATCTGGGCGCATAATGTCGAGCGCAATCCGCTGATCAAGGGCGGCGCGCAGGCATTGATGATCAACAACCTGATCTACAATCCGCAGCACCGCGCGGTGCACTATAATTTGATGAACCTCGAATGGGTCGGCCATCCCTATGTAACGGGCCAGATCACCGCGATCGCCAACGTCATGCGCGGCGGCAACGACACCGATGCGAAGCTGCCCTTCCTGATGCTCGGCGGCGACGGCGACCTCGAATTTTACGGCAAGGACAATCTGGCGGTCGACCGCCACGGCGAGCCGCTGCCTGAGGTCGGCCGCTATGGCGAAACGCGCGCGCAACTGATCCGCGCCAAGACGCCGCTCGCTCCGATCGCGGGATACCGGATCCTGCCGGTCCGCGACGTCGAAACCTCGCTGCTGACAACCGCCGGCGCCCGCCCCTGGGCGCGCGATGCCGAGGAAATCCGCATATTATTCTTCGTCGCCGAGGGACGCGGCGAGGTGATCGACGACGAAAAGGAAGTCAGCGGCTATCCCAAGGTCCAGCAAGCGGTCCGCGCGCCCTTCGTCGAGGGCGATTGGGACCTGGCGACGATGGAGCCACGCTGGGGTCTCCTCTATCCCGCGCAGACCGCGCCGATGCCGCAGGAGCATCTCTCGGCACGCGACCTCGATTCGCGCGGCGGCGTGAAATGAGCGCGCTGCTCGCGCTGCTGCTGGCCGGCGGCTCGGCGCCCGCAATGATCGTGATCGACGAGGCTGCAACAGTGCGTGAGGAAGCGCCGCCGCACGGCGCGATCGGCCTGTCGACCGCGTACCGGATCAGCGACCAAGTCCCCGCCCCGCGCAGCTTCGAATTTCGCAAGCGCGCGCTGCACGTCGGCGCCGCGATCGGCGTCCATCCGATCGACCATGACGAAATCTACTACGTCCTGTCGGGCACTGGCGTGGTCCATTCGGATGGCGAAGAGAAGGACCTCAAGGCCGGCACCGCCGCCTGGCTTTACAAGGGCGCAAAGGTCGGCATCCGCCAGACCGGCGACGCACCGTTGGTCCTCATCATCGCCTATCCGAACAACTATTCGAACAAGGCGGCGGACCAGCCATGACGCTCGGCCGCCGCGCGCTGCTGGCCGCCGGACTGGCGCTGCCGCTGGCCGGCGCAGCGACGGCGCAAGCGAAAGCCGCCTGGACACGCCCCGCCGGCATCGTCCCCGACGCCAGCATCGCGCTGTGGCCCGAGGGTCATCTCGCGGTGCCGCCGGGCCTCGTCGAAAGCGTGGTCCAGCGCAGCGACGACCCGAACGCCAGCGACCGGATGCTGCAGGGCATCACCCGCCCGCGCCTCGACCTCTTCCGCCCCGAAAAGCCCAATGGCGCGGCGGTGATCCTCGCCCCCGGTGGTGGCTATCGCTATGTCGTGGTCGACAAGGAAGGCTATGAGCTCGCGCGCTGGCTCAAGGAACGCGGCGTCACCGTCTATGTCCTCTTCTATCGCCTGCCCGGTGATGGCTGGCCCGACCGATCGAATGTTCCGCTCGCCGATGCGCAGCGCGCGGTGCGATTGGTGCGCAGCCGCGCGGGCGTTGACGGCATCGACCCGGCGCGCGTCGCCTTCGGCGGCTTTTCGGCCGGCGGCCATGTTGCGACCAGCCTGCTGACGCGCTTCGACGCCAGCGCCTATGCGCCGGTCGACGCCGCCGATGCCCTCTCCGCACGCCCCGACGCCCTCGCGGCCTTCTATCCGGTCGTGTCGATGGACCCGGCGATCGCGCACGCCGTCAGCCGCGAAAAATTGCTCGGCCCCGACCCCGACGCGGCGCGACAGGCGCTTTATTCACCCGAGCAGCAGGCCCGGACCGACATGCCGCCGCTGTTCCTGCTCCACGCCGAGGACGACGATGTGGTGAAGGTCGAAAACAGCCTGCGCCTCCACAGCGCCGCGCGCGCGATCGGCGCCCCATGCGAAGCGCATTATTTCGCCGAGGGCGGCCATGGCTTCGGGCTGATGAAGACGACGGGACTTCCCGTCGCGGCCTGGCCCGACCTCTATTGGAACTGGCTCGCAGCGCGGCAGATCGTCTAAATCCTCGTCATTGCGAGCGTAGCGAAGCAATCCAGGGCGGTTTACGCGACACTGGATTGCCGCGTCGCCTTCGGCTCCTCGCAATGACGGATTTTATGACCCCGGCTGGATATAGGGGACGCGCGCGAACAGTTCGCGCTCCCACGCGCGCGGATTATCCGCGACCCGGGCATAGGCGTCGAAGATCATCGTGCGACGCTTCTTGAGATCATAGGCCGCCCAGCCCGGATTCCCCGTTTTCGCGAAGCGGGTGAAGGCGGTGATCATCGCGGCGCTCACCTGATGCTTGCACGTCGATTGATCGGGACCGGTGCCAAAGACGAGCGCGATGTCGTCGGCGTGCTTCGCGTCCATATAGTCGAGCTGGTAAACAAAGGCCGGCGCCCCTGCCCGCGCGCGCGCCTCGGCCTCCTCGACCTGCCCGCGCCAGCTGCGCGCGGCGGTGACGATGCGATGGAACAATTCGAGCGGCTGCGCGCCCGGATAGCGGGTACGAAACTGCGCAACGACCCAGACAGGATCGATATCGACGCGCATTTCGGGGCCGATCCGCGCGGCGAGATTGTCGTAGGTGAGGCCCGCCAACTGCTTCCCGTCGGCCGCAAAAAAGGCCCGCGTCTCCATCACCGTATTGCCCAGCATCATCGGGATGGTCAGCGACTGCGGCGCGGGGTCGGGCCAGAAGGGATGGCGCGTCAGATGCTTCATGTCGAGCACCGGGCCCATATAGACCCCGCCGCCGATGATCGGGTCGGTCGCCGACAGTGCCGCGACGATTTGATCGACCGGCGCCGTGGCGGGATCGACGCCCCGACCCAATTTGTCGAGGAATGCCACCGCGCGCTTGCTCGCGTTGATCGGGCCCGAGGCGGTGACTTGCTGCCCGCTCATCGTGATCGCCTTGTGGAACAGCCCTGCCGCCTCGGGCATCGCCATCAGCGTCGCGATCTTCGCGCCGCCGCCCGACTGGCCGAAGACGGTGACATTGGCGGGATTGCCGCCGAACGCCCCAATATTGCGCTGCACCCACCGGAGCGCGACGATCAGGTCGAGCTGGCCGGCATTGCCGCTGTCGGGAAAACGGTCGGGCAGGTAGAGGTAACCGAACGCGTTGAGGCGGTGGTTGACCGTGACGACGACGACATCGCCCTGCGCCGCGAGCGCCGCGCCATCATTGAGCGGATCGGTGACGCTGCCCGCCGAATAGGCGCCGCCGTGGAAATAGACCATCACCGCGCGCGGTTTCTTCGCCAGCGCCGTGGGGGTCCACACGTTGAGAAACAGGCAGTCTTCGGATTGCGGCTGGTAGCGATCGCCCGCCTGCGGGCAAGCGGGACCATATTGCCCCTGTTCGGCGAAAGGCTGTTCGGCGGTTGTCACCGGCACCGGCGCGCGGAATCGTTCGGCGCGCGCGTAGCGAATGCCGGGATAGGCGATTGCCCACAGTGACTCATTTTCCTTGCGCGGCTTGCTGCGATAGGTGCCGTCGGTCGCGGTCACCGTCGCATTCGACGGCTGCGCCCATGAAGGCGCGGCATAAGAGAGCATGACCAATCCCGCTGCTCCGCCAAGCAGCTTGCGACGACTGAACGGCTCAGCGCCGGACATCGAGTCCTCCCCCATGAAACGCGTCGATATCGCTCTGGCTAAAGCGGCTCGCGTCCCCGGGCAAGCTGTGTTTGAGGCAGGTCAGTGCGAGGCCGCTGTCGGCCATCGCGCGGGCATCGCCGCCGCCAAGATGCGCGTGCAGAACCCCGGCGGCAAAGGCGTCGCCCGCGCCGATGCGGTCGACGATGCCGGTCACGTCGATCTCGTCGGTCTGATGCGCGCTGTCGCGCAGATCGACGCGCGCCGCGATGCGGTGATGGTCGGCCGATACCGTGTGTCGCGCGGTCGAGGCGATCAGCTTGAGGTCGGGGAAGGCCGCAAAACCCGCGTCGGCCGCTTCGCGCCGCCGGTCCGCGCCCTCGCCCGAAAAATCGCGGCCGAGCACCAACGACAGGTCGCGGTGGTTGCCGAACAGGATGTCGGTCAGCCCGATCAATTCGGAGAGGATCGCGCGCGGGTCGCTGTCCCATGCCTCCCACAGCATCGCGCGATAATTGCCGTCGAAGCTGATCGGCACGCCCAGCCGTTTGGCCGCGCGCGCCGCCGCCAGCGCGGCCTCGGCCGAGCGCGGGCCGAGCGCGGGGGTGATGCCCGACAGGTGGAGCAGCCGCGCGCCGGCGAGCAGCGCGTCGAAATCATAATCTTGCGGCCCGCTCGCGGCAAAGCTCGACCCCGCCCGGTCGTAGACGATCTCGGATGCGCGCAGCCCCGCCCCGACACTGAGGAAATAGAGCCCCATCCGCCCCGGACAAGGCGTGACGGCGGTGCAATCGACGCCCGCGCCGCGCACCGCCGCCACCGCTCCGCGACCCAGAGCGTTGGAAGGAATTTTGCCGACCATCGCGCAATCATGGCCGAGATGCGCGAGCCCGATCGCGACATTCGCCTCGGCCCCGCCGACATGGAGCGACAGCGCGGGCGACTGCATCAGCAGCTCGTTCCCCGGCGCGGTCAGGCGGATCAGCAATTCGCCGAAAAAGACCAGCTTGCTCATCCCAACTCCCGTTCGTCGATACTGCCGGTTTCTGCCTTACCGTAGCCCTGAGCTTGTCGAAGGGTGCTTCTCGGATAGGCGCCCTTCGACAAGCTCAGGGCTACGGTGATGTTTTTGTTGTTATCGCGCGAGCCAGCCGCCGTCGACGGCGAGAATATGGCCCTGCACATAGTCCGACGCCGACGACGCCAGGAACACTGCGGCTCCCCCGATATCCTTCGGATCGCCCCAACGGCCCGCCGGGATACGGTCCATGATCTGGCGGTTGCGCGTCTCGTCGCCCTGCAAGGCAGCCGTGTTGTTCGTCGCGATATAGCCGGGGGCGATCGCGTTGACCTGAACGCCCTTCGCCGCCCATTCATTGGCGAGCAGCTTGGTCAGCCCGCCAACGCCCGATTTCGACGCGGTGTAGCTCGGCACGCGGATGCCGCCCTGAAAGGTCAGCATCGAGGCAATGTTGATGATCTTGCCCGACCCGCGCGCGATCATGTGGCGGCCGACCGCCTGACACAGGAAGAAGAGCGTCTTGAGATTGGTGTCCATCACCGCATCCCAGTCGGCCTCGGTAAAATCGACCGCGTCGGCGCGCCGGATGATGCCGGCGTTGTTCACCAGTATATCGATCCGGCCGAACTCGGCCAGCACCGCATCGACCAGCGGCTGCACCGCGCCGACGCTCGACAGGTCGGCGGCGAAATTCTCGGCTCTGCGCCCCAGCCCGCGCACCTTGCCGATGGTCTCGTCGGCGGGCGAGCGGCCCGCGGCGGCGATCTCCGCCCCCGCCTCGGCGAGCGCGAGCGCGATACCCTGCCCGATGCCGGTGTTGGCGCCGGTGACCAAAGCCACCTTGCCCGAAAGATCGAACAACTTCGTCATGTCAGGCGAGCGCCGGCTCCGCCGACAGGCTTTTCAGATAGGCGCTGATCGCTTCGTCCTGCGAATTGGCATAGAAATATTCGGCAAACTTCTCGCCCGCGATCGCGGCGCGCAACAGGTCCTGGTCGACCGTCTTGAGCACCGTCAGCATGTCGCGGCACGACGCTGCCTTCAGATCCTTCAGGATGCCGCGGTTCGTGCGCATGATCTCGGCGCGCTCCTTGGGATAACCAAGACCGCGTTCGCCGTCGAACAGCTTGCGATAGACGTCCTGCAGGTTGAGTTCGGCGGCCCAGCCGAAGCCCTTGGCATAGGGCATCGAAATCGCGTTGCCGTCGTTGATCTGCCCGAACAGGAAGGCGTCGGTCGGATCGATGACGAGCCCGCAGAACACGCCGGGCATGGCATTGCACGCGAGCATCGACCCCATCCCCGTGCCGCAACCGGTGACGACGAAGTCGGCGGCCTTCGAATTGAGCAGAATGCCGGCGAGCAGGCCGTTCATCACATAGGTCAGCGACGCCTCGTCGTCGGCCGAATACATGCCATAGTTGAAGACCTGATGCCCCAGCGGCTCGGCGACGGCGGTCAGCGCTTCGTGGATGATGCCGTTCTTGGCGGCCTGGCTGTTCTCGGTGATCAGCGCAATCTTCATGGTCCAGTTCCTTTGCTCTTCCTCGGCAGCGCGGAGTCCGGCGCCGTTTGTGAAACCTATCGCACGGTCCGCCGCATCGTCACACCGCCCGGCCAATATGGGCGCGCAATGGCGTTGGCGAACGCAAGGGCCATCCTCGCCGATCTGTCGTTGAGCATCGTCCTATGCTTCAAGGTAACCGGTGTCAAGATCGATTGAACGCGCGACGGCACGCGCCGGTGATTTGCATGACGGGCCGGGCAAGCTAGGGTGACGGGCACCCGACAAGGAGAGGATGATTTGACCATCGCCAGCATCGCCCTGCCCCGCATCCTGCGCATCGGCGGCGGCGCGTCGAAGCAATTGCCCGAGGTGCTCGCCGCGCTCGGTCTGTCGCGGCCGTTGATCGTCACCGACGCCTTTCTCCTGAGCAGCGGACGCGTCGCGGAACTCGCCGACGGGCTGGCTGGTGCGGGAATCGCCGCACGCGTCTTCGCCGACACCGTTCCCGACCCGACGGTCGCCTCGATCGACGCTGGCCTCGCCTTCCTCCGCGAAGCCGATCACGACTGCGTCGTCGGTTTCGGCGGCGGCAGCCCGCTCGACAGCGCCAAGGCGATCGCGCTGCTCGCGGTGCACGGCGGCGCGATGGCCGACTATAAGGCGCCGCATGTGCAGGACGAACCCGGCCTGCCGATCATCGCGATCCCGACCACTGCGGGCACGGGGTCGGAGGCGACGCGTTTCACGATCATCACCGAGGAAAGCACCGACGAAAAGATGCTATGTCCCGGCCTCGCCTACCTTCCCGTCGCGGCGCTCGTCGATTATGAGCTGACCTTCACCAAGCCGAAGCGCCTGACCGCCGACACCGGCATCGACTCGCTGGTCCATGCGATCGAGGCTTATGTGTCGAAACGCGCCAATCCATTCAGCGACGGCATGGCCTTGCTCGCGATGCGCGCGCTCGCCCCCAACCTCCGCCGCGTCTGCGCCGACCCGAACGACGCCACCGCGCGCGAGGCGATGATGCTCGGCGCGACGCAGGCGGGCATCGCCTTCTCCAACAGCTCGGTGGCGCTGGTCCACGGGATGAGCCGCCCGATCGGCGCGCATTTCCACGTCCCGCACGGGCTGTCGAACGCGATGCTGCTGCCCGCCGTCACCGCCTGGTCGGCCCCCGCCGCGCTCCACCGCTATGGCGATTGCGCCCGCGCCATGGGTATCGCCGACGAGCGCGAGGGCGACCAGTCGGCGGTCGCCCGGTTGCTGGGCGAACTCACGGCGCTCAACCGCGACCTCGAAGTGCCCGGCCCGGCTGCATGGGGCATCGACGCCGCGCGCTGGGACGCGCTCGTCCCGACGATGTGCGCGCAGGCGGCGGCATCGGGCTCGCCCGCCAACAACCCGCGCGTGCCCGACGCCGACGAGATGGCGGCGCTCTATGCGCAGGTGTGGGCGAGCTAGTGCTCCGACAATGATCGCCCTGTCCGTTCATCCTTCGGCAATCGGGACCCTGCTTAAGCGCGCCTGCCCCCGCTTCCCTCTCTCCTGCGTCTCATCGAGGAAGCGGGGCACCTTCCCCGCTCCGCTTGCGCCCGTCACCCACGCGCCTATGACCGGCGCATGACCCCGTCCCCGAGCCTGCCGCGCCCCGTCCGCCGTCTCGACTTTGGCGGCACCGACGACGCCGATCTCGCCCGCGAGCTCGCGGTCGAGACGCCCGTCTCGGTCGAGGTGTGCGGAATCGGCTACGCCGTGATGATGGCGACCCCCTCCGACCTGGAGGATTATGCGACCGGCTTCGCCCTCGGCGAAGGCCTGGTCGAGACCGCCGCGCAAATCCGCAGCATCGACGTCCATCCGGTCGAGGGCGGTTTTGCGCTGCGCCTCTGGCTGCCCCCCGAGCGCGCCGAAAGGGCTCTCGAACGCGCACGCAAGCGGGTGAGCGAAAGCAGCTGCGGATTGTGCGGAATCGAGAATATCGAACAGGTATTGCGCCCACTGCCCGCGATGACCGCGCGGATCGCAACGACGCGCGAGGCGATCGCGGCGGCGCTGGCGGCGCTGCCCGATCATCAGCCGCTCGGCCGCGCCACGGGCGCCGCCCACGCCGCCGCCTTCTGTGCCCCCGACGGCGCGATCCGGTGCGTGCGCGAGGATGTCGGGCGGCACAATGCGCTCGACAAGCTCATCGGCGCCCTGGCGCGCAGCGGCGTCGATGCAGGCAGCGGCTTCATCCTGCTATCGGCGCGCTGCAGCTATGAACTGGTCGAAAAGACAGTGCGCGCGGGTTGCCCGATGCTCGTCACCATCTCGGCCCCGACCAGCCTCGCCGCCGAGCGTGCCGCCGCCGCCAGACTGACCCTCGTCACGCTGGCGCGCGAGGACTCGGCGCTGATCGTCTGCGACGCGCATGGCATGATCGGATGAAGACGCTCGGTGCGATACTTGCGGGCGGGCGCGCGACGCGCTTCGGCTCGGACAAGGCGGTCGCCTTGCTGGCCGGGCGCCCTTTGCTCGACCATGCGCTCGCGGCGCTGCGCCCGCACGTCGACGCGCTGATCGTCGTCGGCCGGCCGGTCGAGAATCAACCGATGGTGGCCGACTGGCCCGCCCCCGACCGGGGCCCGCTCGGCGGCATCGCAGGGGCGCTCCGCCATGCCGCCGCCAACGGCTTTGACCAGCTGCTCAGCATCTCGGTCGATTGTGTCCGCCTGCCTCCCGACCTGCGCGCGCAGCTCGACCCGGCGCCCGCCTTTCTCGAAAGCCAGCCGGTGATCGGCCTGTGGCCCGTCGCGGCACGCGGCGAGCTCGAGGCGCTGCTCGAGGACGATCGCGACCGGTCGATGCGCGCCTTTGCGCGCCGGATCGGCGCGCGCGCGGTCATCGCCGACTTCGTCCCGCCCAACATCAACAGCCCGGCCGACCTCGACCGGCTGGCGGACTTATAACCCGCCGAGGGCGTTCACGGTGAACGCCAATATTCCCATGTTGAACAGAAACGCCGCCATGCAATGCCCCAGCACGACGCGGCGCATATGCGCGCCGGTGACGCTGACGTCCGAGGTCTGGAAGGTCATGCCGAGCGTGAAGGCGAAATAGAGGAAGTCCCAATAATCGGGCTCGTGCGTTCCCGGCACCTCCAGCCCGCCCCGGTCGCTTCCCTTCGCCTGCCGATAAAAGAGATGCGCATAGTGCAACGTGAACACCATGTTCGCGAACAGCCAGGCGAGCACCAGCGTCGCGACGATCAGCACCACGTCGCCGCCGCCGAGATCGCCCGGACTGGCGATCAGCGCACCGACGGTGAACAGGATCACCAGCGACAAGAGCGCCGAAATCGCGAGCAGACCCGATCGGTTCGCGTCATTGTCCTGCGATCGCTGACGCATCGCGTCGGCGTCGGCGGAGAGCAGCGGAGCGATCGATGCCAGGAAAACTAGCGCGGCGGCGTCGAACCCGACCAGCAGGGCAGACCGCATGGCGCATCCCAGCGCATAAGCGCCGCCGACCGCGACGATCAGAACGGCACCAAAGACGAGGAAGCGGACCGGCGCGATATGCCGGCCGGGCGTAAAGGGCCTCCTGCCCGTCACCTCGCCCTAGGCCCGCGCCGCCACGATCCGCACCGGGATCGATTTCGCCGCCGGACAACCGCTGACCTTGTCATAGAAAGCGAGCGGCAACAGCGGGTTAAGTTCGGGATAATAGCCCGCGACCGCCCCGCGCGACATCGGATAGTCGAGCAGGGTCAGCCCCTCGACGCGCCGGACCACGCCATCGTCGCTGATCGTCTCCAGCGCCACTTTCGCCCCTGCGTCGAGACCGCGCGCGACGCGATCCTCGGCGTTGACGAAGACGATCATCCGGTCGCCATAGACCCCGCGATAGCGGTCGTTATAGCTGTAGATGGTGGTGTTGAACTGATCGTGCGAGCGCACCGTGGCGAGCCGCAGCATCGTCGGATCGGCGACGGGAGCATTGGCGTGCAGTCCCGGCAGGATCAGGAAATTGGCTTTTCCATTCGGCGTCGCCCAGACGCGGCGACGCGGCGGAATGTCGAGATGAAAGCCCGTCGGCGCCTTGATCCGTTCCGAAAAACCCTCGTAGAGCGCGGGATAGACGGCCGCGATCTTGTCGCGGATCGCATCATAATCGTCGATATAGCGCGCCCAATCGACCTTGCTGTCGGGCAGAGTCGCCAGCGCCATCCGGCAGACGATCTCGGTCTCGGGCAACAGATGCTCGCTCGCGGGATCGAGCACGCCGCGCGAGGCGGTGACGTTCGACATCGAATCCTCGATCGTGACGAACTGCTCCCCCTTCGCGGTCTCGATCCGCTCCGACCGCGCGATCACCGGCAGGATCAGCGCGTCCTGACCATGCACCAGATGCCCGCGGTTGAGCTTGGTCGCGATGCCGACGGTCAGCTTCAGCTTGCGCATCGCGGCATAGGCGCGGTCGGTATCGGGCACCGCACGCACAAAATTGCCGCCCAGCCCGATGAAGACCTTGGCGGTCCCCGCCTGCATCGCCTCGACCGATTCCACGGCGTGATGACCGTCGGCGCGCGGCGGCTCGAAACCGAACACATCGCGGACCTTGTCGAGATAGGCCTGGCTCGGCTTCTCATCGATCCCGACGGTGCGGTCGCCCTGCACGTTCGAATGGCCGCGGATCGGCGAGATACCCGCGCCGGGCTTGCCATAATTGCCCCGAAGCAACAGCAGGTTGGCGACTTGCTGGACAAGCCGCGATCCCTCCTGATGCTGGGTAATCCCCATGCCGTAACAGATGATCGTCGCGTTCGAGCGGATATAGATGTCGGCGCAGCGTCGTATCTGCTCCTCGGCGATCCCCGACACCGCGACGATCTCCGCCCAGTCGGCGCTTTCGACATCGGCGCGCAGCGCGTCGAACCCCGCCGTATGTTCGGCGATGAAAGCGCGGTCGAGTACCGCCTCGCCCGCCGCCTCGCGCTCGAACAGCACTTTCATCATGCCCTTGAGGAAGGCGAGGTCGCCGCCGATCGCGATATGGACGAATTCGCTGCTAATCTCGGTCGCGCCGAAGGTCGCCATCTGCACGATGTCCTGCGGCTCGGTGAATTTGATCAGCGCGCGCTCGGGCATCGGGTTGACCGCGACGATCGGCACCCCGCGCTTGCGCGCCTCGACCAGCGGGGTCATCATCCGCGGCGCGTTGGTCCCCGCATTATGCCCGATCAGGAAGATCGCTTCGGCATGTTCGAAGTCGCCCAGCACCACCGTGCCCTTGCCGACCCCGATCGAATGCGGCAGCCCCCGGCTCGTCGGTTCGTGACACATGTTCGAACAGTCGGGAAAATTGTTAGTGCCGAACTCGCGCACGAAAATCGCATAGAGAAAGGCCGTCTCGTTCGCGGTGCGGCCCGAGGTGTAGAATTCGGCCTCGTCGGGGCTGTCGAGCGCGCGCAGATGATCGCCGATCAGCGCAAAGGCGTCGTCCCAGCTCACCGGCACATAATGGTCGGTCGCGGCGTCGTAACGCATCGGCTCGGTCAGCCGTCCCTGCATCTCGAGCCAATAGTCCGATTGCGCCATCAGGTCGGTGACGCTGTGCTGCGCAAAAAAGTCGCGCGTCACGCGGAATTTCGTCGCCTCATGCGCCAGCGCCTTGGCGCCATTCTCGCAGAATTCGAGCGCCTTCTTGCAATCGGCGTCGGGAAAGGCGCAGCTCGGGCATTTGAACCCGCCGGGCTGGTTCATCGACAGCAAGGCGCGCGATCCCTTGCCGACGACGCTCTGCTCCATCAGCACCTTGGCCGTCGCCGCCGCCGCGCCCCAGCCGCCGGCGGGACTGTTGTAGCTTTTGTATCGAGGCTTATCGTCGGCCATGGTCGTGCGATCCTAGCGTAATTTTTCCGCGCTGTATCTATAGTCGAAACGAAAACAACGATCTGGAGCCTGCCCACCGTGACGACCGAGAACAGCCCCGCCCTGCTCAAGGATATTCTCGGGCCGCAGGCGCTGGCGACCATCGCCGACGCCGGCTCGGCCGCGTCGCCGCGTTTCGACCGCGCCGCGTTCCTCTCCGCCGCTTCGGACGGCCTCGACGCGCTCTCGATCATGGAACGCGTGCGCCGTATCGCCGACGCGCTCGCCGCCGCGCTGCCCGCCGATTATGCAACCGCGCTGCCGGTCGTCCGCACGATGGCGCCGCATCTGACCCACGGGTTCCAGGCGGTCGCGGTCACCGAATATGTCGCGCGCCACGGCCTTGACGATTTCGACGCATCGCTGGCCGCGCTCGCCGATCTGACGCGCTATGGCACCGCCGAATTCGCGATCCGGCCGTTTCTGGCCCATGACCCCGACCGCACGCTCGCGGTCATGCTCGGCTGGACGCGCGACGACAACGAGCATGTCCGCCGCCTCGCCAGCGAAGGCTGCCGCCCACGCCTGCCCTGGGCGGCGCGCGTTCCGGCGTTGAAGGCCGATCCGACACTCGGCGCCCCGATCCTCGAGACGCTCAAGGCCGATCCCGCCGTCTATGTCCGCAAATCGGTCGCCAACCATCTCAACGATATCGCCAAGGATCGCCCCGACTGGCTGCTCGATCGGCTGGCGGGCTGGTCGCAGGATGAGGCGGCGACGCGATGGATCGTCCGCCACGCACTGCGCACGCTGATCAAGGCGGGCGATCCCCGCGCGCTCGCGCTGATCGGCGTCGGCCATGGCGCGGCGGTGACGGTGCAACGCTTCGCGATCGAACCCGCGACCATCCGCCTCGGCGACCGGATCGCGATCGCGGCGACGCTGGCGTCCGATGCACGCGACGCTCAGTCGCTCGTCGTCGACTATCGCATTCACTATGCCCGCGCCGGCGGCAAGATCGCCGCCAAAGTGTTCAAATGGAAAGCGTTCGATCTTGCCGGCGGCGAAAGTGCGACGCTGGCAATCCGTCAGACGATCCGCGATTTCAGCACCCGTCGCCACCATATCGGGCGACACGCCGTCGACCTCATCGTCAACGGCCGGGTCATGGCGACCGCCGCTTTCGACCTGTCGGACTGACGCGGCGCTCAGTTCGCGCGCGCGATCGCCTCGATCTCGATCCGGAAGCCGAAGTGCAGCGGCCCGGTGGGCACCACGCTGCGCGCCGGACGATTGTCGCCAAAAACGCGGGCATAGATGGCGTCGACTTCGCCCCAATCATCGATATCGCTGAGGAATATCGTGGTCTTGACCACCTGCGCCAGACCGACGCCCGCCTGTTCCAGCACGCTCTTCAGATTCTGCAATGCCTGTTCGGCCTGCTCGGCAAAGGGCGCATGGGTCAGCGACGTATCGCGGCCGGGCCGCAGCGGCAGCTGTCCCGACACGAACACCAGACCGCCTGCGACGGTGAAGGGCGAATAATGCGGACCGTCCATCGTGCCGGATGTCATCTCGTGCCTCTCCCCCCCTCGCGCGCCGGATCGGGATATCACGCCGATCCACCGCTTGCGATACCCGCGAAAAGCGAAAGGCCGCCCCTCACGGGACGGCCCTTCCATTGTCAGCCAGAATGCGGACGGCTCAGGCGAGCCAGGCTCCTGCGTGGAGGCCGTGCTCAAATTCCGCCGCACGCGGCAAGTGACAATGAGACATCAGACCACCTCCTTTCCTTTGTTGACGATGCAAGGAATATGGCGATGGGGCCGCCCGGGATCAAGACGATTATCCGCACCCTGCCGCAAGCCATGCCGCCGGCCGGGATCGAACCGTGATGTGGTGGAAGTTGGTAGCGGAGGAGGGATCTTTTGCCAGCTTATAACTATCTGCTGTGCATCGATTTCCTTGCAATCATCGCGCAGAATACCCCCATCGATACCCCCAAAAAAGGGATCTTTGCGGCGGGCTGCCCTGACTGTGCGACGGGACCGTATCGTTTGGTCGAATCTGCAATCTGCGGGCTTTTCAGGATGAGGTGTCGTAGGAGCATTCTTCGAGGGTAGGCGCCCTCCTGCCCTATGCCGCACAATCCTGAATGGAAGTCTGGAGTCCTGTCGAGATGAGCCAAAGGTTCACCCGCGAAGAGTTCTACGAACTGGTCTGGTCGAAATGCCCCCACTAGCCTATCCGTGCAGTCGTCGGAAAAGCCAGATTACGCGCAAGAGCTTCAATCTCGTCGCGCCAGGCCAGCTTGTCGAGCCATGACTGCCGAATTGACGATGCACCGTAGAGCGCACCAACCAACTGCCCGGCAATGGCAGCAGTGGTAAGCTCGAGCACATTGTGCACCTTGAGTCGTTTCTGGCAGATTGCTCGCTGCTATTCACCCTGATGGCATCTCGGCGAATCCAATCAACCGATGATATCGCGAGCACCTGGGCTAAGTTCGGCCGGGACGCGATGCGATTGCCTCGCATATCCGCTGCGGTTTCCTATTATGCGGATCTGCCAGCGATCAAGGGAACTGAGGGGGCAAAGCGTCTCAGGCGGCTTCTTGAGGTCGCAAACGCCAACCGTCTTGGCGCTCAAATTCGAGCGCTAGCGAACCGTTCAAGCCGACCTTGTTCTCGAGCCACCCAAGGAAAACGTTGGCACTCTGGCCATGGAAACCTGAGGCTTCGCGCATATCCCGGTGTGCATCCAAGAATGCCGCCGCTTCAGCCTCGAAGCGAAGAAGTCTCGCTCTCATTTGGGCGGGATCGTCAAGCCGGTCGCACCAGTCTCGCAGCCCGGCAACCTGGATCACCCGATGGACCAGTCTGTCCGCCGGCGTCGCAAGCGAGTCAGGCCAAAGTCCCTGCAATGCCATGAGTTCTGGTGTCTCGATCGGGCCGTCTCGGGCCAGAGCGCCAAGAGCATCGCCGAGCGGCGTTGCGCCCGGGCCGAGCGTTGCGGTGCAGATCGTTACGTGATTGTCTGGCGGATCGACGGCGAAACGAAGCGCGAAGCATGCTGCCTGAACGATCTTGCTTTGCCACCAGCCTCCTTCCGCAACGCGGACCGGCAAGCCCAGGGCCCGCAGCGCGGCGGCATAGCTCGCGCAGTGGCTGTGCGTCGGGCACAGGATGGCAACATCCCGGGGCTCCAGATCGCGCAAGGCCTTGGAATGCCTGTCCACGATGTTCACCCGATCATCCGTCAGCAGGGACAGGAGACGATCAGCGATGAAATGCTGGGGCTTCCGGAGCTGCTCTTTTTGTAATCGACGATGATCGGTGACGTGCTCCCCTGAAATGTGACTGGTTTTTGGTAGAGTCCGACGCAAAGGAGTCGGACGACAATGAAACGAAGCAGGTTCAGCGAAGAGCAGATC
>NZ_JBOHHU010000063.1:0-24757 GCF_050725615.1 Sphingopyxis sp. | reverse complement strand
ATGCCGGGCCGCGCGCTGGCGGAGCGGTGCGACCCGGTCAGTCCGCCGCGATCGCATGCGGCGTGGCTGCCCGGGCAGGGGTCGCGCCCGGGATGTCCGCATGCATATCCTTGTTTTCGGGAAAGATCGGCCACAGTAATTGCTGGCCCAGCGTCGCCAGCGGCAGATTCTCGACGCCGTAGCTGACGGGATAGGTGCGCGTGATCTTTGCGGTGCCGAACAGGACGTCCCAGAAGAACAGAAGATTGCCGAAATTGCCTTTGTAGTGGACGGCGCCGTCGCTGAGGTGGCGGCCGTGGTGCGCATGATGCGTCGCCGGGGTGCTGATCGTGCGTTCGACGACCCACATCAACGGCGACAGCGCCTTGATCCGGTATAGCGGCTTGTCCCACGCGAAATCGCTGTGGGCGCCGATGATCACCGCCATCTTGACCACCAGATAACCGGCATAGAACCAGCCGAGGCCAAGATAGACCAGGATCCCGGCGAACCAGATGCTCGGCATCATGGCATAATAGAGGATGTTGTTCCGATAGACGAGCCGCACGCTCATATAGCGGGCATTATGGTGGGCGCGGTGGAGATTGTAGAGCCAGGCAAAACTGTGGCTCGCGCGGTGCCACCAATATTGCATCATATCCTCGAAGACGAGGAACAGCGCGAGCGCGGCGAGAAAGGGAATATCCGCGAGGGCGTTGGCATAGTGCGGGAACACCGCATGACCGATCATGCCCACCGTGAACAGGATCAGCGGCTGGGTGACCACCAGCAGCATCAACGTGCTGACGACTTCCAATATACCGTCGTGCCGCGTCTGTTCGTCCTTGGCGAACAGCCGGGTGTAGGCGAGTTCGAGCAACGCGAAGCCGAGATAGATCGCCAGCACGATCAGGCTCGATTGAGCGGTTGTCAGTTGCATGTCCCGGCGCTCCCATGGCCATCGGCAAGTCGTCGCTTGCCATTGCAGCGACCTTGCCACAGGGTTGCGAACGAAAATGCAAAGAACTTATCATTTTGCGATGGCGGCGCGATCGACCCTGTCGCCGCACGAGCTGGTCCAACTGACTGCGCGGGCCCGCGTGCGCGATTTTGCCGATGGCCAGTTCATCCAGCATCAGGGCGATCCGGGCGATGTCTTTTGGGCGGTCGTCGACGGGCATGTGGCGATCGGCCGCTTCGCCGAGGACGGCGCCTTCACCCATTTCGGCGTGATGGGGCGCGGCGACCTGTTCGGTGAAATTGCGTTTTTTACGGGCGTCCCACGTCAGGTCGATGCGCTCGCCAGCGGTGCGGCTCGGCTCGTCGCGATCGATCGGCCGTTGCTGCGGCAATTGATGGCCGCCGACGTCGGCTGGGCCGAACTGCTCCTGCGCAGCCTGTCGCGCCAGCTGGCGGCGACGCTCGATATCATCGATTCCGAACGGCGGCTGTCGACCCCCGACCGGCTGCTCGCGATGCTGCGTGCGATGGCGGCCGACAGCGTCGGCGGCGACCGGATCACCGCGACCCAGCAGCAGCTCGCCGACCTGCTCGGCGTCTCGCGCGTGACGCTGGGCGCGGGGTTGCGCGCGCTGACCGCGCAGGGGCTCATCGAGCGCGGCTATGGTTCGATCCGGCTGACGCACCCCGATGGAGGCGGTTTCATATGAAACCTTTTTATGCTAGGCGAGCCCGATGAAAGACGGCTTCACCCACGTCCACCAGACCCCGCCGCCCGGCGCCGCGGCCGACTGGACGATTTCGCAAAATTGGGGCGCCTTCACCGCCGACGAGCATCAGATGTGGGACCGGCTGTTCGCGCGCCAGTCCGACATGCTGCCCGGCCGCGCCGCCGAGGCCTTCTTGCGCGGCATCGACGTGCTGCGTCTCGAAAAGCCCGGTATTCCCGATTACAGCGAACTCAACGCGCGGTTGATGGCGGCGACCGGGTGGCAGGTCGTCGCGGTGCCCGGACTGGTGCCCGATGCGGTGTTTTTCGACCATCTCGCCAACCGCCGCTTCCCTGCGGGCAATTTCATCCGCACCCCCGACCAGCTCGATTATCTGCAGGAACCCGACGTCTTCCACGATGTCTTCGGCCATGTCCCGATGCTCGCCGATCCGGTGTTCGCCGACTATATGGTCGCCTATGGCGAAGGCGGGCTGCGCAGTCTGAAGTTCGACGCGCTGAAACAGCTCGCAAGGCTTTATTGGTACACCGTCGAATTCGGCCTGATCCGCGAATCGGGCGCCTTGCGCATCTATGGCGCGGGCATCGTGTCGAGCTACGCCGAAAGCGTCTTCGCGCTCGACTCGGACAGCCCCAACCGCATCGGCTTCGATCTCGCGCGGGTGATGCGCACCGACTACCGGATCGACGATTTCCAGCAGAATTATTTCGTCATCGACAGCCTCGATCAGCTGCTCGACACCACGGTGAACACCGACTTCGCGCCGCTCTATGCCGCGAACGACGCCTTGCCGCCGATCGCGATCGCCGACATATTGGACGCCGACGATGTGATCACACGCGGGACCCAGGACTATGCAACGGCGCGAGTTGATTGAAGGCCTGATTGCATTTTCCGCCTCCGCGATCGTGACGAAAGCGGGAGGCGGCATGTTCGACAAGTTGAAGCGGTTTCTGGGCGGTGGCCAGGCCAGCGCCGCTGCGCCCGCAGCGCCGCCCGTGATCGCGCCGATTCATATTGCCGCAAGCGACCTCGATGACGGCGACCTGCCCGCGGCGGAACCAGATCGCTCGCTCGACGCCAGCATGCATTATCTCGACGCGGTGACCAATGCGCACAACGCCACATGGCGCCTTGGTAGTGCGCGGTGGGATGTCGATCTGGATGCCGGCACCATCGTTTTTCACAATGATCGCGACTGGCGGGTTTCGGCCCCTGTGCAGGTGATCGGCACGCTGAACACCGCCGACGGGACCTGGCTGTGGGGATGGGATCATCCGTCGGTGCCCGAACCGCAGCGCGCTCACGCCGCGCTGGTTCGCGACTTCGGGGCGCAATATGGGCTGGAGGCCTTTACGACGCGCCATATCGAGGCGTCGGAAGAGGATGGGTGGCAATTCGCCGCGCTCGCCTGCTACCTCGCCAAGGCGCAGGGCGCCTATCGCGGTCCTTCGGGCCAGACGATGATCTTTATGACCTTCGGCGAGCTGACGATTTCACAAGCCTGACGCGGCGTTACCAGCTTCCGAAACTCGCATCCGCCGGGTCCGAGCGGTGCAAAGCGCGTTCTTTGCGGCGCCAGCCGTACCGGCGGCGCTTGATGAGCAGCAGGCATGGCCAATCGGCGCTGCCGCCGCGCGCGACGAGGCGAAAGCCCTGCGCGCGATAGGCGGCCAGCACCGGCTCCATCTGCCGCGCGATCAGGCCCGCTAGAATCGCATGGCCCCCCGGCGCGGTGACGCTGGCGATATCGGGCGCGAGGGTGATCAGCGGCCCGGCGAGGATGTTCGCGATGACGAGGTCATAAGGCGCGCGGTGCCGGATCGAGGGATGGTCGGTCCCCGGCGCGATTGCGACCGTCAGCCGCCCGCCGCCGCGCCCCAGCGGCACGCCGTTGATGCTGGCATTGTCCCTGGTCACGAAGATGCTCGCGGGGTCGATGTCCGACGCGATCATGCGGGCGCGCGGCCACAGCGCGAGCCCGGCAAAGGCGAGCAGCCCGGTGCCGGTGCCGATGTCGGCGATGTTGCGCGGCACGACGCCCCGCCGCGCCATAAGGTCGAGCATCGCGAGGCAGCCCGCCGTGGTGTCATGCCCCCCGGTGCCGAACGCCTGGCTGGCGTCGATCAGGAAGGACGTACTCCCCGCCGGCACCCGGTCGGCATAGCTGCTGGTATGGACGAAGAAACGTCCCGCCTGCACCGGTTCGAGTCCCTGCTGCGACAGGGTGACCCAATCTTCCTCGGGCAGTTCGGCGACCGTCGGTTTGACGCCCTTCGCGCTCGGAACGAGTTGCTGCAGCAGTTTGAGGAGGGCCGCGCCCGGCTTGTCATCCATATAGGCGTCGAGCTGCCATTTCCCGGCATCCTCGTCGATCTCGCGCGTCACCACGACTGGCGCTTCGGCCATCGCGTCGAGTTCGGGGATTTCTCCCGACAAGGCCTCGGCCTCGGGGCGCGTGCAGGGGAGCGAGACGATCCAGCTCATCGCGCCGCCGCTTCCTTGGCCAGCCGCTCGTCGAGCCGCTTTGCCGCCCCTTCGGCGTAGGTCTTGCACGCATTCGCATCGACCAGCGGTGCTTCGCCCGCCAGCCGTGCGAACAAATTGCTCGCACCCGGATGCGGGGTGATCAGCAGGCCGCAGGGCAGGGTCGGCACCTTGGCGAAGGTGGCGCGCAGCATCGCGACATAATCGGGATGGTCCGAAAAGCGATAATCGTCGGCCGACACCGCCGACAGGCTGTCGACATAGGCGATGGTGCGGCAATCGCCCGCCTCGCACGACCGCCAGGTCCAGCTGGTGCTGCCCGGTGTATGCCCCGGCGTCGCATGGAGGGTCAGGCTGATGTCCCGGATCGGCAGCACTTCGCCGTCCTTCAATTCGCGCGCAACCTTCACCCCGGCAAAGGGCGGGATCGCACCGCGCTGCGGATCGATGGCCTCGGGCTCGCCGCTGGTCAGCGTCGCGACCGCCTCGCGGCGCGCCAGGACCGCCGCGCCGGTCGCGTCCTGCAGCGCCTTCAGCCCGCCGACATGGTCGAGATGTTCATGGCTCGCGAGCAGATAGCGGATATTTTTGGGGTCGAGCCCCAGTGCGCGGATGTTCGCCAATATCCCCGGCGCGGCTTCGGCGGTGGCGCCGTCGATCAGCACCAGCCCGTCGGGCGCCGCGATCAGCAGCGCGCTGATACCGCAGGTGCCGACATAATAAGTGTTGCCGAAAATCTTCGCGGGCGGGGCGGGGTCGCTCCACCCGTCGCGGCCGTCGCACGCGGTGGAGAGCGCCTTGCCGGTCGGCGCGGTAATCGGGGCGGGGGCCACCTGCGGCGTGCAGCCGGCGAGCGCCAGCGCGGCGAACCATGCGAGCCTAGCGGACATAGCTCGCCCCGTTTACATCGAGCACCGCGCCGGTCATCGACGCGGGCGCCTGCATCGCGCACCAGCGCGCCATCTCGGCGACTTCCGCAGGCATCGCGACGCGGCCGAGCGGGATATCGGCGAGCAATTTGTCGCCGCCCCGGCTTTCCAGATATTCCTCGGCCATGCCGGTCATCGTGAACCCCGGGCAGATCGCAAAGGCCAACATGCCTTCCCGCGCATGCGCGCGCGCGATCGTCTTGGTCATCGCGACCAGACCCGCCTTCGACGCGGCATAATGCCAGTGCGCCGGGCTGTCGCCGCGATGCGCGGCGCGGCTGGCGATATTGACGATGCGGCCTTCGGACCGGCGTGCCCGCCAGTGCTGCACTGCGAGGCGGCAGAGTTGCGCGCTCGCGGTCAGATTGACCTGCAAGGTGCGGCCCCAATTGGCAAGCCAGTCGGTGTCGTCCGCATCGATCGGATTCGCCTCGAACACCCCGGCGTTGTTCACCAGCACGTCGATGCGGCCGTCCAGCCTGCCGAGGCTGTCGGTCCAGATCCGCCCCGGCGTCGCGGGGTCGGCGAGGTCGCCGTCGGCGCTCGACAGCGCGACAACCTTTGTCGCGGGGGTCGACAGCGTTTCGGCGATCGCCGCACCGATGCCGCGGCTCGCGCCGGTGATCATTATATGGGTTGCCATGGCCCGCCCTTAAGCGGACCCCAACCCCTTGCCAAGCATGTGGTCGGCGTGCCGGTCAGGCGACGCGGCGGCTGAACTCGCCGGCGGCCTGTTCGAGCGACTGGAGCCGTTCGCCCATCTTGGCGAATTCGTCGCTCAGCACGCTGATCTCGCCCGCGACCATGCCCGAATCGTTGCGGATGCTGGCGATCGTCGACGACATCGAATCGGCCGCGAGCGCGGTTTCATCGACCGCCGCAGTGATCGAGGTGACCGTCTGCGCCTGCGCGTCCATGGCGTCGCGAATGCGCTGTGCCGACAATTGCACCTCGACGATCGTCTGCCGGATCGACTGGTTGGCGGCGACCGAGCCGCGCGTCGCTTGCTGGATCGCGGTGATCTTGCCCGCGATATCGTCGGTCGCGCGCGCGGTTTCGTTGGCGAGGCTTTTCACCTCCTGCGCCACCACGGCAAAGCCGCGGCCCGATTCGCCGGCCCGCGCCGCTTCGATCGTCGCGTTGAGCGCAAGCAAATTGGTCTGCCCGGCGATCTCGCGGATCAGCCCCAGGATCGACTCGATCGATTCGGCGTGGTGCGACAATGTTTCGGACATCGCGACCGCTTCGCCCGCCTGTTCGGAGGCGCGGATTGCGACGTGCGAGCTGGCTTCCACCTCGCTGCGCGCGTCTTCGATCGCGCGGATCAGGCCCGCTGCGGTCGAGGCGGCTTCGCGCATCGCGATCGCCGATTGTTCGGACGCTGCGGCGACTTCGCTCGTTTTGGCGATCATGCCCTTCGCCGCCTGGTCGGCCGACGCCGCCTGCCGGGCCAGTTCGCGGCGCACGCCGTCGGTTTCCTGGACCAGCGAGGCGATCGACTGGTCGAAATCGCCCGCCAGCGCCTGTCGCTCGCCCGAGATCACGGCGCGATTCAGTTTCTCGGCATAGGTTTCCATGATGTCGAATTCGAGCAGCGCGAGCCGGTTGATCGCGGCGCACAGCCGGGTCGTCCGCTCGGCGTCGCCGGCGCAGGCCTCGACGACATAGCGAAAGGTGGCGCGCTGGCTTTCGCCGATGCACGATAGCACCGACGCCAGCGGCAATCCGACGCGCAGCGCCATATGAGTGTTCTGGCAGGCGATCGTCGCCGCCGTCTGGCCATCGGCATGGGCGTATTTTTCGCGCATATGTTTGGCGCTGCCGGCGATATAGCTGGTTAGCAGCTCGCCTTCGACCTTGCGCTCGACCAGCGCCAGGCCGTTGAAACTGTCCCAATAGGCGCGCGCCATCTCGGGCTCGCGCCCCGCGACGATTTCGGCGATTTCGGCGCCGTCCGCCGCGAGGCGGCCGTCGAGGTCGTAGAAGGGAAAGCGGTCCGCCATCAGGATCGGATCGATCTGCTGCTTATGAATGGGATTGTCCTTCACCATGACCCTGCTTCCCTTGTCCTGTTCCTGGCGCGCGGCGCTGCCGTCCGCTGTCACCGGCGAAAATCATCACCGAACTATGTGGGGAAGGGGTAAATTCGGCGTTAACCAGTCGAGCGAAATTTCGGCTCAGGCGTCGCGGCGCACCGGATAGCCCTCGAACGCCTTGATCGTGCGCAGCGCAAAGGCGCTGTGCATCGCCGCGACGCCGGGCAGCCGCGACAGACAGTGGCGGTGCAGCCGGTCGAAATCGGCGACATTGCGCGCCGCAACGCGCAGCCGGTAATCCGACGCGCCCGACAGCAACTGGCATTCCAATATCTCGTCGAAACTCTTCACCGCGCTCTCGAACGCGGTCAGCGCCTCCTCGCTCTGCGAGGTCAGGCTGATGTCGACAAAGACGTCGAGCCCCAGACCGATCCGCTCGGGCGCCAGCCGCGCCGCATAGCCGGTGATGATCCCCTCGGCCTCGAGCGCGCGGATGCGGCGGTGGCACGCCGAGGCCGACAGCCCGACCATCTCGCCCAGTTCCACTGCCGGGCGCGGACCCTGTCGTTGCAGGATGTCGAGGAGCTTGGCGTCGATCCGATCCATCATCGTGCGTCCATTGGCCATATTGCGCGAGATTTGTGCGCGTTCATCGCGGAACGGACGACGATATGCAAGCACCTCGCGCCGCTAAGCTGCTATATCGGCGGCATAGAGTCGGTAGCGACCAACGGACTACCGGCGGCGGTTTGATAACGGAGAGCGCAAGATGATCATCGGCACCCCCAAGGAAATCAAGAACCACGAATATCGCGTCGGCCTGACCCCCGAAAGCGTGCGCGAACTCCATGCCCATGGTCACCGTGTGCTGGTCCAGACCGGCGCCGGCGAGG
Organism: Sphingopyxis sp.; assembly: GCF_050725615.1. Classification (GTDB taxonomy): domain Bacteria; phylum Pseudomonadota; class Alphaproteobacteria; order Sphingomonadales; family Sphingomonadaceae; genus Sphingopyxis. The sequence goes on along the minus strand of NZ_JBOHHU010000063.1, from coordinate 16,742 downwards.
GCATCGGCGCGCACGACCGTTTCTATGTCGAGGCGGGCGCCGAAATCGTCGCCACCGCCGAGGAGATCTTCGCGACCTGCGACATGGTGGTGAAGGTCAAGGAACCGCAGCCCGTCGAGCGCGCGATGCTGCGCCCGGGCCAGATCCTCTACACCTATCTCCACCTCGCCCCCGATCCCGACCAGACGCGCGACCTGATGGCGTCGGGCGCGGTGTGCATCGCCTATGAAACCGTCACCAGCCCGCATGGCGGCCTGCCTTTGCTCAAGCCGATGAGCCAGGTCGCGGGGCGCATGTCGATCCAGGCCGGCGCGACCGCGCTCGAAAAGGCGCATGGCGGCCGCGGCGTGCTGCTCGGCGGCGTTCCCGGCGTCGCGCCGGGCAAGGTGTGCGTGATCGGCGGCGGCGTCGTCGGTTTCAACGCGGCGCAGATGGCGGCGGGCCTCGGCGCCGACGTCACCATCCTCGACCGCGATCCCGAAGTGCTCGAACGCGTCGGCACCTTTTTCGAGGCGCGCGCCAAGACGCGCTTCTCGAACCGCGCCAACCTCGCGCAATGCGTCGCCGAGGCCGACCTGGTGATCGGCGCGGTGCTGATCCCCGGCGCCGAGGCGCCCAAGCTGGTCACGCGCGCCATGCTGTCGACGATGCAGCCGGGTTCGGTGCTCGTCGACGTCGCGATCGACCAGGGCGGCTGTTTCGAGACCAGCCACGCGACGACCCACGCCGACCCGACCTATGTCGTCGACGGCATCGTCCATTATGCGGTCGCCAACATGCCGGGCGCGGTCGCGCGCACCAGCACCTATGCGCTCAACAATGTCACCCTGCCGCATGCGCTGCGCATCGCCGATCTGGGGTGGAAGGAAGCGCTGAAACGCGACACGCATCTTGCGCAGGGACTCAACGTCTGGAATGGTAAGGTGACGTTCGAAGCCGTAGCCGAAGCGGTCGGGACGGACTATGTGCCTGTGGAGCAGGCACTCGCCTGAACACAAGGACTTGAGACTGCAATGACCCCCAGCGAAGACCTCCCCGAAACCGGCACCGGCGAAGAAAGCGAAAACGAAGTCCTGCGCGCCGCGCGCGAACTGCAGGCGCAAAAGGACGCCGCCGAGGCGACCGAGGCCGCCGACAAGGATGCTGGTGCGGGCAAGAAAAAGGGCTGGAAAACCGCCGCTGCCGCCGCCGGGATCGGTATCGGTTCGGCGGCGGTGGTGGCCGCGCTGCTTTACGCGAACCGCGGCAAGAAATAATCAGGGCATTCCGATTTCGCTGCCCTTGGGGTTGGTGAAACCGTCGGTTCCGAGCAACCAGATGTCCTCGTCGGCCATGATGATGCCCATGTCGATCGGCACGTTATAGCGCACGAAATAATGGATTTCGGTCGGCTGCGGGTCGAGCAGGTGCGACACGACGAAAAAGGCCTTCTCCTTCATCTCCTTGTCTGGGCGCGAGTCGATCATCATGCAGCTCTTGAGGAAAGGCCGCCAACTGGCGACTTTCCCGGCGGCGTCGATGTCGAAGCGATAGTGGCCGCCGAGCGGAAAGACTCCCGTGGTCACCGACGGTGACATGATATAGGCGCGTATCCGTCCGTTGCCGTCGGGAGGCAGGATAACGCTGTTGGCGCTGCCCTCGGTGCAGAAGCCCAGCTTTTCCTTCACGAAGCGCTCAGTCGCTGCGTCGCGGGCGTCGACAAGCCGGTTGGCGAGCGGCGACAGGGCGGCATCCTCGCCTTTCGGCACCAGCCCGCCTTCGACCACCGCCGCGCCCTGCATCACATAACGCACGATCGCGTAACGCGGACCGTTCCGCTGGCCGAAATAGGTGACTAGCAATTTGCCGTCGTCATGCGGTTCGACGACCCAGCCGCGCAGGTCGGGATAGTCGGCGGGTTTGATCAACGCCAGCAGCGCATCGGTGCTGTGCCAGGCCGCCTGGTCATATTGATAGATCAGCTTGCCCGTCGCCATCGCCTCGGCATTGGCGGTCTTTTCGGCTTCGGTGACCTCGGCCATGGCGGTGGGCGCCAGCGCCGCCGCCATCAGGCCGACGGTCGCCGTGGCCAGAACCGCGTTTTTCCGCTTGATCACGCCCGTCTCCCCCGTTCTAAGGGGCGCAGGGTCGCAAATATTCCCGCGCCGTGCAACAAAGGCTCCTAAGCAATTGCATATCGCGGCCATGGCGCTAAACCGGCGCCCATCGACCGACTAGAGTCAGAAACGGGGCTGATATGGCTGGCAAGCAAACGAGCGGGCGACCGCTCTCGCCGCATTTGCAGGTTTATAAATGGGGACCCGCGATGACGGTCTCGATCCTCCACCGCGCGAGCGGGGACGGATTGGCGATCGTCGGCGCGAGCATGTTCCTGTGGTGGCTTTATGCCATCGCGGCGGGCCCCGAGGCCTATGCGGCGTTCGTCGCCTGCGTCTGGCACGATCCGAGCCCCGATGCCGGCACCTTCCACATGATCACCAACCTGCTCGGCAAGATCGTGCTGGTCGGTCTGACCTGGGCCTTTTTCCAGCACATGTTCTCGGGCCTCCGCCACTTCGTCCTCGATGCGGGCGCGGGTTATGAGCTCAAGACCAACAAGATGTGGTCGATCGTCGTGATCGCCGCCGGCGTGTTCGCGACCGCCGCGACCTGGCTCTACATATTGGGGAGCGCACTCTGATGGGCAACGGCACACATCTCGGCAAGGTCCGCGGCCTCGGCTCGGCCCAGCATGGCTCGCACCACTGGCTGCAGGCGCGGCTGACCGCGCTCAGCAACCTGCTGCTCGTCGGCTTCCTCGTCATCTCGCTGCTCCGCCTGCCACTCGGCGATTTTGCGGCGGTCCATCGCTGGGCCTCGCAACCGATGGTCGCGCTGGCGCTGATCCTGCTCGTGGTCAGCATCTTCGTCCATCTGCGCCTCGGGCTGCAGGTGCTGATCGAGGATTATGTCCATGGCGACGCGACGCGGTTGCTCGCGCTCGTCGCGCTCAATTTCTACGCCATCGGCGGCGCCGCATTCGGGATCTTCACGATCGCCCGCATCGCATTGGCGCCCATGGCGCTCGGCCCGGGGGGCATGTGACATGACCGAAGCCTATAAGATCATCGACCATATCTATGACACCGTCGTCGTCGGCGCCGGCGGTTCGGGCCTGCGCGCCACGATGGGCGCTGCCGAAGCCGGGCTCAAGACCGCGTGCATCACCAAGGTGTTCCCGACGCGCAGCCACACCGTCGCGGCGCAGGGCGGCATCGCCGCCTCGCTGGGCAACAACAGCCCCGACCATTGGCAATGGCATATGTACGATACGGTCAAGGGCTCCGACTGGCTCGGCGACCAGGACGCGATCGAATATATGGTCCGCGAAGCGCCGCAGGCGGTCTACGAGCTCGAGCACGCCGGCGTGCCGTTCAGCCGCAACCAGGACGGCACCATCTATCAGCGCCCGTTCGGCGGCCATATGCAGAATATGGGCGAAGGCCCGCCGGTCCAGCGCACCTGCGCCGCCGCCGACCGCACCGGCCACGCGATGCTCCATGCGCTCTATCAGCAGTCGCTGAAATATGACGCCGACTTCTTCATCGAATATTTCGCGCTCGACCTGATCATGGAAGACGGCGCGTGCCGCGGCGTGATCGCGCTGTGCATGGAGGATGGCAGCATCCACCGTTTCCGGTCGCAGGCCGTCGTGCTCGCGACCGGCGGTTATGGCCGCGCCTATTTCACCGCGACTTCGGCGCACACCTGCACCGGCGACGGCGGCGGCATGGTGCTGCGCGCCGGCCTGCCGCTGCAGGACATGGAATTCGTCCAGTTCCACCCGACCGGCATCTATGGCGCGGGCGTGCTGATCACCGAAGGCGCGCGCGGCGAGGGCGGTTATCTGACCAATTCCGAAGGCGAGCGGTTCATGGAACGCTATGCCCCGTCGGCGAAGGATCTGGCGTCGCGCGACGTCGTCTCGCGCTCGATGGCGCTCGAAATCCGCGAAGGCCGCGGCGTCGGTCCGCACAAGGACCATATCTACCTGCACCTCGACCATATCGCGGAAGCCGTGCTCGCCGAACGCCTGCCCGGCATCACCGAAAGCGGCAAGATCTTCGCGGGCGTTGACTTGACGCGCCAGCCGCTGCCAGTCGTGCCGACGGTCCATTATAATATGGGCGGCATCCCCTGTAACTATCATGGCGAAGTCGTCACGTTGAAGGACGGGAATCCGGACACCGTCGTGCCCGGCCTGTTCGCGGTCGGCGAAGCGGCGTGCGTGTCGGTCCATGGCGCCAACCGCCTCGGCTCGAACAGCCTGATCGACCTCGTCGTCTTCGGCCGCGCCACCGGCCACCGGCTCAAGGAACTGCTGCAGCCCGGCGCCGCGCAGGCCGCGCTGCCCAAGGACAGCGCCGATCTCGCGCTCGGCCGTCTCGACCATTTCCGCAATGCCAATGGCGGCTCGCCGACCGCCGTGGTGCGTGACGAGATGCAGCGCGCCATGTCGGCGCACGCCGCGGTGTTCCGCACCGACGAACTGATGGCGGAGGGCAAGGAAAAGCTCGCCAAAACCTATCAGCGGATGAACGACATCGGCGTCACCGACCGCAGCCTGATCTGGAACACCGATCTCATCGAAACGCTCGAGCTCGACAATCTGATCAGCCAGGCGACGGTGACGATGCATTCGGCGTTCAACCGCAAGGAAAGCCGCGGCGCCCATGCGCATGAGGATTTCCCGAACCGCGACGATCCGAACTGGATGAAGCACAGCATCAGCTGGTTCGACGGCTGGGGCGGCAAGGGCGGCGGCGTCCGCCTCGATTACCGCCCGGTCCACGAATATACGCTGACCGACGATGCGGAATATATCAAACCGAAGGCGCGCGTTTATTGAGGCTGGTCGGCTTCTGGCTCGCCGCCGGGCTTCTTTCGGGATGCGCCGGGGCCGCAGCTGGGAAGGACGCGCGCGCCGAGGCGGTGGTCGCCCGCACCAAGGCGCCAGCTACCGACTATTCACTGTTCGTCTGGACGGAGATCAACCCCGACCAGAGCGACATCGTCGACGGCTGGACCGCCGAGTTCCATAGCGGCTCGCGCCACCGCGTCGAGACGCCATGGGATCGTGTCGTGGCGGACTGCGCCGCGATGACCGGACGCCATCTGCACCTGCCGACGGGCAAGGTTCGGACCGGGCGCGAAGTCGCCAACTCCGCTTGCGGAATCGACACCAATGCGGTCGCCGACGTCAAATATGTCGGAAAAATGGAAAGCGGCTATGGCGAATTGGATATCGTGTCGCTGACCTCCGCCGCCGACCGCACCTATTGGGTCGATCGCGACGGAATTCTCGTACGCACCGAATTTACCCGCGTCGGGCAGCCGGAGGAGTGGGTGCTGCGCAACTGGGCGGTGCATATCGACCGGACGACGCCGGATGCCGCCATGTTCGCCGACGATTCATTGTCGCGATCCTATGTTCCCGAACAATATCGGGTCAGGACCAAGCCCGACCATCCGCTGGAGTTCAGCGCCGAATAGCCGCCGCAGGCCTGTTGGCCGACGCTTAATCGCTCCCGAACAGATCGTGGATCGGATTGAGGTCGGTGAATGGCTGATCGACGGCCTGGCCCATCAGCCACAATTTCTGGCACGCGATCAGGAAGAACATCAGCGCGATCGTCCACACGATGATCGTCTTGATGACCTTCCAGCGTTTGGCTTCATAGACGGCCCGCGCGCGCGCCTTATAGTCGATGCCCAGATCGCCTTCGAATTCGGCGACCAGCTGCGCGCGGCGGGTACGCGAAATATTCGCGAGGCTCGCATTCTGTTCGTCACTCGTCGGTCGGCGCGTCGCCATCATGCCTGTCCTGCGCAAAACGCTAATGTCACACCTTGCTCAGTAAGCCCGAGCCACTGATAAAGCGTTAACCCGGTTTCACGAAAGCGCGACGCCGATCAGCTTGATCCGCGCGGTCGCGCCGCGCAGCAGCGTCAGGTGGCGCGGTGCGATGTCGAGCGCCGCCGCCAGCAGCCGCAGCACCGCCTCATTGGCGGCGCCGTCGGCGGGCGGGGCGGTGACGCGCAACTGCACGATGTCGTCGACGAGGACCACCGCATCGCGGCTCGCGCCCGGCGTCACCCGCACCTCCAGCCGGCCGCCCGCCGCAAGGTTGCGCAGCGCGGCGGTCAGCGCGGGGTCGGGACGATATTTCAGATGGTGACGACCAGCTTGCCGACCGCGCTCCGATCGCCCAGCTTCGCGATCGCCTGGCCGCCATCGGCGAGCGCAAAGCTTTCGGTCACCCGCGGCTTGATCTTGCCTTGCTCCCACAAAGCGAACAGCCGAGCGATATTGGCGCGGTTGCGCTTGGGTTCGCGCGCGACGAAGGCGCCCCAGAAGACGCCGGCGACATCGCAACTCTTGAGCAGGGTCAGGTTGAGCGGCAGGCGCGGGATGCCGGCGGGGAAACCGACGACGAGGTAGCGGCCCTCCCACGCGATCGAGCGCAGCGCGGGCTCGGCATAATCGCCGCCGACCGCGTCATAGATGACATTGGCGCCGCCCGGTCCGACCGCCGCCTTGAACTTTTCGGCGAGCGCCTTCGATCCGTCCTTGTCGAACGGCTGATAGCCATAGACCACGACCTCGTCGGCGCCCGCTTGCCGCGCGATCTCGGCCTTGGCTTCGCTCGACACGCCCGCGACGACGCGCGCGCCGAACGCCTTGCCCAGCTCGACCGCGGCGATGCCGACGCCGCCCGACGCGCCGAGGACGAGCAGGGTGTCGCCTTCCTTGATATGTCCGCGATCGACCAGCGCGTGGATGCTGGTGCCATAGGTCATCAGCAGCGACGCGCCCTCGGCGAAATCATGGCTGTCGGGCAGGTGATAGACATTGTGCGCGCCGACCGCGACCGCCTCGGACATGCCGCCATTGCCGCAGCCCGCGATCACCCGGTCGCCGACCTTGAAATCGGTCACGCCCTCACCGACCTCGGCGACCAGCCCCGCGACCTCGCCGCCGGGGGCGAAGGGGCGTTCGGGCTTGAACTGATATTTGTCCTCGATGATCAGCACGTCGGGGAAGTTGACCGCGCAGGCCTTCACGTCGATCACGATCTGTCCGGCGCCGGCGCTCGGTCGCGGCAATTCGCCGATGGCCAGCGTTTCGGGGCCGCCGGTGGCGGTCGACAAGAGAGCCTTCATCATCTTCTCCTCACAGGGGTTACAGCGCGGGTTGCAGCCAGGGCCGGTCCTGCGCCAGTTTCGCTTCATAGGCGCCGATCGCGGCGTCGCTTTTTTCGGTGATCGAAATTTCGTCGAGCCCTTCGAGCAGGCACATCTTGCGGAACGGGTCGATCTCGAAGGCGAAGCGATCCTGGAACATCGTCGTCACCGTCTGGTTTTCCAGGTCGACATGCACCGGATCGGTCGCAGCAACCTCCAGCAGCCGGTCGATCGCCGCCTGTGGCAGCACGACGGGCAGGATGCCATTCTTGACCGCATTGCCCGAGAAAATGTCGGAGTAGGAAGGCGCGATCACGACGCGGATGCCGAGATCGCCGAGCGCCCAGGCGGCATGCTCGCGGCTCGATCCGCAACCGAAATTGTCGCCCGCGATCAGGATCGGCGCGCCCTGGTACGGCGGATTGTCGAACAGATTGGCGGGGTCGGTGCGCAGGCTCTCGAACGCCCCGCGCCCCATACCCTCGCGTGTCGTGCCCTTCAGCCAATGCGCGGGGATGATGACGTCGGTGTCGATATTCTTGAGACCCAGCGGGATCGCGCGGCCGTCGACCTGGTTCAGCGGGGTCATGCCATCAACTCCCGCACATCGGTCAGCTTGCCGGTCACCGCCGCCGCCGCCGCCATCGCAGGGCTGACGAGGTGGGTGCGGCTGCCCGGCCCCTGGCGGCCGACGAAATTGCGGTTGCTGGTGCTGGCGCAGCGTTCGCCCGCCGGCACCTTGTCGGGGTTCATCGCGAGGCACGCCGAACAGCCCGGTTCGCGCCACTCGAGCCCCGCGTCGGTAAAGATGCGGTCGAGCCCTTCGGCCTCGGCCTGCGCCTTCACCAGGCCGCTACCTGGAACGACGATCGCCCATTTGACGTTGTCGGCCTTCTTGCGTCCCTTGATGACGGCGGCGGCGGCGCGCATGTCCTCGATGCGGCTGTTGGTGCAGCTGCCGATGAAGATATTTTCCACCGGCACGTCCTGCATCCGCGTGCCGGGGGTGAGGCCCATGTAAGCGAGCGATTTCGCGGCGGCGGCCTGTTTCGACGGGTCGGCGAAGCTCGCGGGATCGGGGACGACCCCGGTGATCGGCACGACATCCTCGGGGCTGGTGCCCCAGGTGACGCTCGGCGCGATATCGGCGGCGTCGATGACGACGACCTTGTCATAGGTCGCACCCGCATCGGTCGCGAGGCTTGTCCAATAAGCCACCGCCGCGTCCCAATCGGCGCCCTTCGGCGCATAGGGGCGGCCCTTGAGATAGGCGAAAGTCACCTCGTCTGGCGCGATGAGGCCGGCGCGCGCGCCGCCCTCGATCGCCATATTGCTGACCGTCAGCCGGCCCTCGATGCTCAGCGCACGGATCGCGCTGCCGGTATATTCGATGACATGGCCGGTGCCGCCCGCCGCGCCGATCGTGCCGGTGATGTGCAGGATGATGTCCTTGGCCGACACGCCCGGCCCGACCTCGCCCTCGACGCGCACTTCCATCGTCTTCGCGGGCTGGAGCAGCAGGGTCTGCGTTGCCAGAACATGTTCGACCTCGCTCGTCCCGATGCCGAACGCCAGCGCGCCGATGCCGCCGTGGCACGCGGTGTGGCTGTCGCCGCAGACGATCGTCGTGCCGGGCAGCGAGAAACCCTGCTCGGGCCCGACGACATGGACGATGCCCTGCTCGGGCGCAGTCGCGTCGATATAGCGGATGCCATATTCGGGGGCGTTCTTTTCGAGCGCCGCCAGCTGTGCGGCGCTTTCAGTGTCGGCGATCGGCAACCGCGTGCCGCTCGCATCCTTGCGCGCCGTGGTGGGCAGATTGTGGTCAGGGACCGCCAGCGTCAGGTCGGGACGGCGCACCTTGCGCCCGCTCGCGCGAAGCCCGGCAAAGGCCTGCGGGCTGGTGACTTCATGGACGAGGTGACGGTCGATGAAGATCAGGGCGGTACCATCGGGGCGCTGTTCGACGACATGCGCGTCCCAGATTTTCTCATAAAGGGTGCGGGGCCGAGTCATGCGGTTCACTTAAGCCCCCCCGACAACAATGCAAGCGAGTGGCGATCCAAAACGCAATTTTCGGTCGCGTGCTCTGATTTTCCCTTCGTCATGCCGAACTTGATCCGGCATCCCGCTTTGCGACGTGGACAAGCGGGACCCCGGATCAAGTCCGGGGTGACGAGGAGATGATGGTGTGGCTGCCACAATCGGCCTATAATCGCCCCATGTCGCTGCCCGCCATCCTCGCCCTCGTCCTCGCCACCGTCGTGGCGATGGAATTTGTCGCCTGGGGCAGTCACAAATATATCATGCACGGCTTCGGCTGGGGCTGGCACCGCGACCATCACGAGCCGCACGCCAACAGCCTCGAAAAGAACGACCTATTCGCGATCTTCGGCGCGGCGCTCAGTATTTCGATGTTCGCGGCGGGCAGCCCGATGATCCTCGGCGCGGCGGCGTGGGAGCCGGGAACATGGATTGGGCTCGGCGTGCTGTTCTACGGCATCATCTACACGCTGGTGCACGACGGCCTCGTCCACCAGCGCTATTTCCGCTGGGTGCCGCGCGGGGGATACGCCAAAAGACTGGTACAGGCGCACAAGCTCCACCATGCGACGATCGGCAAGGAGGGCGGGGTCAGCTTCGGCTTCGTCTTCGCGCGCGACCCGGCGAAGCTGAAAGCCGAGCTGAAGGTGCAGCGCGAGGCGGGAATCGCGGTGGTGCGCGAGGCTATCGCTGATTAGCCCGTGCGATAATCGGCGGTGATCACCCCTGCCGCTGCCAGCTCGGCCTCATGGCTTTCCTCGCGCCACTCCTCGAGCAGCGCTTGCCGCTCCCATTCCTGCATCGCGGGGTGCGACAGGATATGGTCGACCCAGGCCTGCCCGGCGCCGACGTCGAGGCCATAGGTGCGGATGCGAAAGGCGACCGGCGCGAAGAACGCATCGACCGCCGAAAACTGTGCGCCGGCGAGCCATGGCCCGCCGAAGCGCGCCAGCCCCTGCTCGAACAATTCGCGGATGCGCGCGACATTGGCGGTCAGCGCATCGGACATCGGCTTGGGCGTCACGCGCACCCCGACATTCATCGTGCAATCGTTGCGCAGCGCCGAAAAGCCGCTGTGCATCTCGGCGGTGGCGCATTGCGCCCAGGGGCGCGCGTCGGGATCGACCGGCCACACACCCTCGTGCCGGTCGGCGAGATAGAGCGCGATTCCAAGCGAATCATAGATGGTGCGCCCCTCGTGGAGCAGCGCGGGCACCTGTCCGGTCGGCGAAAAGCTGCGGAACGCCTCATAATTCACCGGCTGCGCGAACGGCTCGATCCGGTCCTCAAACGCGATGCCCAGCCCCTGCATCAGCATCCAGGGGCGCAGCGACCAGCTCGAATAATTGCGGTTGGCGGTGATCAGCTCGTACATGCTTCGCGCTCCTGGGCGACGATGGGGGAGGTGTAGTCGGGGTCGTGGGCGAAGGGCAGCGGAGCGCCATCGCCCAGCGCCGCAAGCACGGCGCCGAAATCGGTCTGCGCGCGCCAGCCGAAGCGGCGCTCGGCGCGCGACGGGTCGTAGACGCGGTCGATCGTCGCGGGGAGCACCCAGCCCGCGGCGGCATAAAGCGCGGCCGCATCGGGATGGTGGCGCGCGATTACCGCACGCGCGTCGCGGGCCAGTTCCTCGGCGTCCTCGCGTACAAAGGGCGGCGGGGCCGACAGGATGAAGGTGTCGCAGCCGATCGCCGGCGCGGCCTCGAGCGCGGCGAGATGCGCGGCGGCGGCATCCTCGACCGTCAGGCGGCGGTTCAGCAATTCATTCGCCTTCAAATTCGGCCCGCTCGGGGTCGCATGGGTGTCGTCGTCCTCGGGAAAGAAGCGTCCGGTGCGCAGGATCAGGGCGTTGATGCCATGCTCGCGGTGGACGAGCTTCACCGCCTGTTCGGCGGCAAGCTTGGTGATGCCATAGATGTTGCGCGGCTCTACGGGCGCGAAATCCTCATCCATCCACCACGCGCCGTTTTCGCCCGCGCCCGCGCGGACATCGGCGCGCACCATCAGCGAGGTGGTCGAGGTGAAGAGGAAGCGGTCGTTGCCCGCCGCGACCGCCGCCTCGATCAGGTTCAGCGTGCCGCTGACATTGACATCGACGAACGCCTGGCGCGGATAACGCACGATGTCGGGCTTGTGCAGCGCGCCGCCGTGGATCACCGCTTCGATGCCATGCTCGCCCATCGTCCGGTCGATCAGCGCGCGGTCGGCGACGGTGCCGATGACCTGCGTATCGGCGCCGGGGACGACGTCGAGCCCGGTGACATCATGGCCGTTCCGGGCAAGCAGCGGCGCGAGATAGCGTCCGAGCCACCCCGAGGACCCGGTCAGCAGGACGCGCATCGATGATTCTCCTCCCGGCCTTCGACGCGCGCCTGATACACAGGCGGCGGGTCAGTGGGCAAGGTCGTCGGGTGCAACCGCTTTCGGAGCGCCGCCCGTCGGCGCGGGCAGTTCGCTGAGGTCGAGCCAGTGTGCGTCGGCGCGCTTGTGGTAACTGTCGATCGCGGCGAAGGGGATGCGGAAGGGGAACCCCCAATCGCTGTTCCACATCGCGACCACCCCCGTCCGCGTCGCGGGGTCGAAAATCATCGTCGCGCGATAGCCCGAAACCGCGCCCGAATGGCCTTCCAGCCGATGCCCGTCATAGGTGAAATTGCGCCAGCCCAAACCATAGGATGCGTCGCTGATGGCCTGCCGCAGCGCGCCGCCATAGAGCCGCGCCGTGCCGACGCGGGGACGATGGGCGATCTGCAACACCGGCTTCGGCAGCACATCGGGGCGCTCCCCCATCATCGCCTGCATCCAGGTGGCGAAATCGACGATATCGCTTTCGACCCCGGCGGCGGCGGGAACGCGCCAATAGGCCTCCTTGACCGGGCGGCTAATCTGCCCATTGCGGTGCGGTCTGGCCCAATCCTTGGCACCCGTCAGCCGCGCCATGCCATAACCCGCGCTGACCATGCCCAGCGGGCGAAACAACCGGTCCTCGACCGCATCGGAGAAGGGTTCGTTCGCCGCCTTGCCCAATATCTCGTTCGCCGTATCGAAGGCGATATTCTGATAGGTGTGGCAGGTGCCGGGTTCGCATTGCAGCGGTGCGGTGGCCAGGCTCATGCGCAGCAGCGCGGGATCCTGCCCCTCTTCCAGCTTTTCGTCATAGGCATTTTTGGTGAGGCCCGAGCGCTGGGCGAGCAGCTGGTCGAGCGTGACATGCGTTTCGGCGCCGCCGGGCAGGCGCAGCGACGTGCGCCAGCTGGCGACCGGACGGTTCAGGTCGACTTGGCCATTCTTCGCCAGCGTCGCCGCCAGGGTGCCGGTTGCGGTCTTGGAGACCGAGGCCCAGCGGAACAGCGTCTGCGGCGTGACCGGCGCCCGGGTGTCGCTGTCGGCGACGCCATAGGTGCGCACGAAGCGCAATTCGCCGTCCTCGACCACCGCCACCGCCAGCCCCGCCATTTCGGGCCGCTGCGACAGGTCCGACAATTGTTTGTCGAGCGCGCGATAATCGATCCGCCCGCGCCACTCGGCGGGGGTGTCGGGCAGGTTCGCCGGCGGCTTGATCGGGATCGCGACGCTGACGAGCGGGTGGTTCCCGCCAAAGGCGCGAAGCCCATACCAGCCCGACAACCCCAGCGCGGCGACGGCGATCAGAAATATAAAAAAGCGCTTCATGGACTCGTGACTGGATGGCGACCTTATCTTTGGTCGTGGTCTTAGCCGCGACTTCCTCCGCCGTCACCCCTGCTGCGGTCAGGCTCCCAAAAAGCGCCACGCCTTGCATGTCCCGACGGCATAAACCGCCCCATAGACGAGGACGATCGCCGACGACCAGATCGCGAAAGCGTCGCTATGCTGCGGCCGCCACAGGTGCAGCGGCACGAAAATCAGTGCGCGCAGCAGATAGATGGTCGTGATGACGACCAGCCCCGTCCGCAGCAGCGGCAGGCGCGGCAGCGACCCCGCGCCCGAAAAGGCATAAGCCGCCCAGACCAGCAGGACGGCGGCGATGCCCAGGGTGATCAGCGTCGGCCGCAGATCGCCGCGCGCCGCCGCGCGCGCCATGCCTTCGCCGGCGCCGAAGACGCGATACCAGTCTGGCCCGCCGAAAATGCAGGCGACATGGAGCAGCGCGGCCAATACCGACAGCCACCCGCCGACGATCAGCCAGGCGGCGCCGGGGCTGGCCGCGACGTCAGGCAATATAATGGGCGGTCGTCTTTGCGGCGACGTCCTCGGCGGTGACGCCGGGGGCGAGTTCGATCAGCCGGAACGGGCTGTTATGATCGTCACGCTTGAACACCGCGAGGTCGGTGATGATCATGTCGACGACATTCTGGCCGGTCAGCGGCAGGGTGCAGGCCGGGATGAACTTCGGGCTGCCGTCCTTGGCGTTGTGCTCCATCACGACGATGATCTTCTTCACGCCGGCGACGAGGTCCATCGCGCCGCCCATGCCCTTGATCATCTTGCCCGGGATCATCCAGTTGGCGATGTCGCCGTTCTCGGCGATCTCCATCGCGCCCAGGACAGTGAGGTCGATATGCCCGCCGCGGATCATCGCGAAACTGTCCGATGAGCTGAAATAGGCCGACTGCGGCAGCTCGCTGATCGTCTGCTTGCCCGCGTTGATCAGGTCGGCGTCCTCGTCGCCCTCGAGTGGGAAGGGGCCGATGCCGAGCATGCCGTTTTCGGACTGGAGCGTCACCGTCATCCCCGCCGGGATATGGTTCGCCACCAAGGTCGGGATGCCGATCCCCAGATTGACGTAATAACCGTCCTGCAGTTCCTTTGCGGCGCGCGCCGCCATGTCATCACGCGTCCAGGCCATGTCAGTTAGGCTCCCATTTTTTGTCGGAGGGGAAAGCGTCGTCCCAGCCCAGTTTTTCCCATGGACCATAGACGGGGTTGGGGAACAGGAACCAGCCCTTGTCCCATAATGTGGATGCGCCCGCGCTGGTCGCGAGCGCCATGCGGGTCGCGGCGGGCAGGTCCTTGGCGTTGAACTGCTGGCTGAAGTCGCCGAGCTGGTCGCCGCCGAGGATGATGACGCAATATTTCGCGGCGATCGTGGCGCGGCGGCCGTCCTTGCTCGACCCGCCGGCGTCGTCGCCCATCAGGAAAAGCGTCTCGCCATGCTTGAACGCGCCAAGGCCCGCAGCGCGCAGCGTATCCTCGCTGCCCTTCGCATTGGCAGCGCTGCGGTTGGTGTTGGCGATGACGGTGATGCCTGCGGCGCGCAGGGCGTTGACCATCTCGACCGTGCCCGGCATCGCGACCGCCTTGCCCGCGCCACTCTTTTCCCATTGGTCCCAGACTTTGGGGTCGAAGCTCGTGCCTTGTTGGGCAAAATGGCGCATCGGGCCGAGGTTCCAGATGAGCGTTTCGTCGGCATCGAACACGGCCGCGAAGGGTTTGTCGCCGCACGGCTCGAACGCCGGGGCGTCTATGCCCGCGCCGGGCGCCAGCACGACGCTGTCCTTCGGCCGCGCCTTGATCCGCCAGATGCCATAGTCGGCGATCCGCGCATTGGTCGCGCGCACCGCAACGGCGGCCTCGGGCGAGCCATAGAGATATTGCAGCGCGACCGGCGGCTTGGCGGCTTCGGCTGGCGCGGCGGCGGGCGGCGGAGTCGTCGCGACCTCGGCCGGCGCGCTCGCACAGCCCGCCAGCAACAGCGCGGCCGTCAGGGCGAAGCTACGCATCACGCTGTCTCGCGCGGCCGAACCGTGCGGAACTCGATCTTCTTGTCATAGGGCGCACCGACGATCATGCGCTTCACATAGATGCCGGGCAGGTGGATGGCGTCGGGATCGAGGCTGCCGGTCGGCACGATTTCCTCGACCTCGGCGACGCAGATCTTCGCCGCAGTCGCCATCGGCTGGTTGAAGTTGCGCGCCGTCTTGCGGAAGATGAGGTTGCCGCTCTCGTCGGCCTTCCACCCCTTGACGATCGCAAGGTCGGCGAAGATGCCACGCTCGAGGATATAATCCTGCCCGTCGAAATTCTTCACGTCCTTGCCCTCGGCCACCAGCGTGCCGACGCCGGTCTTGGTATAGAAGCCCGGAATGCCCGCGCCGCCCGCGCGGCAGCGTTCGGCGAGCGTGCCCTGCGGGCAGAATTCGACCTCGAGTTCGCCCGCCAGATATTGCCGTTCGAACTCCTTATTCTCGCCCACGTAAGACGAGATCATCTTCTTGACCTGTTTGGTACGCAGCAGCTTGCCGAGACCTTCGCCGTCGATGCCGGCGTTGTTGCTGGCGATGGTGAGGTCTTTGGTGCCCGCATCGCGGATCGCGTCGATCAGCCGTTCGGGAATGCCGCACAGGCCGAAACCGCCCGCGCAAATCTGCATGCCGTCGAAGAGCAATCCTTCGAGAGCGGCGGCGGCGTCGGCGTAGCGCTTGTTACCCATGAACGGACTCCTCGTGGTTGCGGCGGCGACCTTGGCGTATTTGATCCATCAATTCTAATTTTTCTAATTTTCGATTATGCATAAATGATGTCTATCAGTCGCGTCTCGCTCTACCATCTCGAAACCTTGCTGTGGATCGACCGGCTCGGCACTTTTTCGGCCGCCGCCGAACGGCTCAACACCACCCAGCCCGCAGTGTCCGCGCGGATGCGCGAGCTCGAACAACGGCTCGGCTCGACGCTGTTCCGCCGCGACGGGCGGACGATGTCTTTGACCGCGGCGGGCCGCAAGCTGGTGCGCGACTGCGATCCGCTGCTGCGCGACATGCAACTCGCGCTGCTCGGCAGCGGCGGTTATGGCGAGGCGAGCGGCGTGGTGCGCATCGGCGCGGGCGAGATCGCGGCGGCGAGCTGCCTCCCCGGTTTTGTCGCGGCGCTCAAGGCCGACATGCCGAACGTCGGCCTCGAAATCGAAATCGACCTGACCGCGAACCTGATCCAGCAATTGCTCACCGGGCGCACTGACATCGCCTTCGCCGCCGGGCCGATCGCGCATCCCGCGCTCAAGACCAGCCCGATCGGCGAGGTCGCGCTCGTCTGGCTCGCCAGCCATGCGGTCGCTGCGGCTTTCGCGGAGGGCGCAGCGGTCCCGGTCTGGTCGCTCGCGAGCCATTCGCCGATCCACGGCCGGATGCGCGACGCGATCAACGCCTCGCGCATCGCGCCGAAATCGCTGAACCTGTGCAACAACGCCCGCACCATGATCGACATCGCACGAACGGACGGCGGGGTCGGCATCTTTCCCGAGCCGATGGTGCGCGGCGACCTGGCGAGCGGCGCGCTCATCGAGATCGCCGACATGCCGGCACTGGCCCCGGTCGAATTTCATGTCGCGATGCGCGTGTCGGACAGCGAGCCGGTGCTGGCGCAGATCTTCGACCGCGCGGCAGCGCTTGATCTGGCGGATGCGGTGGTTTGAGCGCGAGCGGGCGGGGCGGAACGCGACATCTATCTCCCCTCCCGCAGGCGGGAGGGGTTGGGGGTGGGCGCGAGCGTAGCGAGCT
>NZ_JBOHHU010000062.1:0-25229 GCF_050725615.1 Sphingopyxis sp. | reverse complement strand
TATCTTGCGCTGCGCGCGCCTCCGGTCGGGCTACGCCCGCCCTCCGCCGCACGCAGCGCAAGGCCATCTTCAACAAACCAGCATCATATTATCCGAAAAGGGGGTCCCTCTTCGACGCCGATCGGGGGTCCCTTTTGAACGCCGTTTGACAGTCCAGACGTTGTAGCTTCGCGCGCCCGGAGGTGAGCAATCGTTCGATCTCGTCGGAGGTCCGCTGAACTGCGAGCTTGAGGGCCTCGTCGATATGCACGTAATCTTGTGTCACATTCTGTGAGGCGTGGCCCAACATCGCCCGGATAGTAAGTTCCGAAAACCCGAGGTCGCCCGCGACGCTCCCAAATGTGTGCCGCAGCGTGTGCGGTGTCACCCCGCTGATATCCGCTAAGCCACAGACACGTTTCAAGCACTCGCTGGCCGCCGTAAATGGTCCGCTTCCGACGGCCGAGGGAAAGATGTGCGGGTTTCCGGCAAGCTCCCCCTGCAATTGCACCACTCTGATCGCTGCGGGCCCGATGGCCCGGATCTGTGCGCCGCCCTTCGTGTCGGGAAAGGCCACATAGCCACGATCTGCGTGCAGCCAGTGGCGCTGCATCGCTTGTGCTTCCTCGCGGCGATAGCCCGTCAACAACAGGGTACGCAGAACCCCGAGGGCCACAGGATTCTCACCATTCGCCTCGGCATAGGCAATCGCCTTCCCGAGCAATTCGAGTTCCGTGACGCTAAGCCGACGCGTCTTCTTTTTTCCGGCGAGTTTCCTCGCGCCATGGGTCGGGTGAACCTCCAGCAGGCCCTTGTGCTTGGCGTGCCCGATGATGGCCTGGAGCGTGCCAACGCACCGCCCGGCAACACCAGGGCCACCGGTCGCTTTTCCGCCACGCCCCCCGGTTCGCGGCTTCGCCGTCTTTCCGTTCTTTACGTCCGTCTGCATCTGCTCGACATCCGCTATCTTCAGATGCTTGACCACGCGCTTTCCAAGCAAGGGAATGATGTGGGTCCGAATACGACTCTCGTCCATGTCGAGCGATGAAGACTTGATGGGAAGGTTCTTCCGGCCGAGGATATTTCCGGCGCGAGCTTCGGTGAGATACCAGTCGCACATCTCTGCGACCGTCATCGCGTTGCGCGACTGACGAGCCTCATCGGCCGGATCCTGCCCGACTATGACGGCGGCCAGCTTGAGCCGGGCGAGATCGCGCGCCTGTTCGACCGTAAGAACGCCAAAGCGACCGAGGTTCATCCGGCGCTGAATGCCCTCTGCATTGCGATACTGAACGATGAACGTCTTCAGGCCCGAGGGAAGGACGCGTAGCCCGAATCCTTTGATCTCGGTGTCCCAATAGATGAGCTGCTTCGAGGCCGGCGAAATGACCGCGTCGATCGTGCGTTTTGTCAACTTGCTCGTCGGCATGCTCTCAATCCTCTTGCTGACAAAATCTCGAATCGAGGCATTGTCAGCAAATTGTCAGCGCTGTACGGCGTTTCAGCGGCTAGGCTAGGATAGGGCGCCGCAGCGATAATCTCAAGAAAATAAGCAATTATAGGGCGATAGCGTAGAAAAAGAAGCAGCCGAAGAGGGTCGCGTTCAAGTTGCCAAGGTTGGGGTCGAGGGTTCGAATCCCTTCGCCCGCTCCATCGTCGTTTGCATGACGTATTTTTCCAAACTATCCGGTCTTATGGTCGGGATCGGTCCGAACGGCGCGTTGCCGCCGGCCGATTTGGCGACAAAATCTGGGTAGGAAATGCGCGCGTTGCGGCGGGTGACCCAAAAAATGTATAAATCATAACGATGTGTGCGGCCAGCGCGCACGCGAAATGTTTCTTGTCTCCATATCGTCTCCACCCAGACGGATTCGCCCGAATGTCTGCCTGACGCCTGAAACCGGAAATTGCGAGATCCCGGACGATGTCTGAAAGTCGCCCTCTTGCGGCTGAACCGGACCAGCAAAAATCGGCCATTCGACGTCCGCATATAGAAGGCCCGGCGTGAAATTTGGGGGTCAGTCGTAAAAATATCGCTCCTCGGCGATCTGGCCGCCGCGTACGGTGTAGAGTGCGATTTCGGCGAACGGCTGGCGCGCGCCACTCGCGGGATCGACGAGCACCATGTCGAGAAAAAGCACGAACTGGTCGCCGGTGACGAAGGGGCCATCGATGCCGATCTCGTCGATCCGGGCCCCGCCGAAGCGGGCTCGGCACTTGATCCGCGCCGCATCGACGCCGGAGGCGGTCGCGCGAATGCCGCCGGGCAGGGCCGTCGGTTCAATGCTGGTCACGTCCGACGCCCAATAGCGATCGCCAGCGGTCTCGAACTCGCCGGCGCGCAGCAGGGCCGTGAAATCGCGGGCGATGTCTTCGATGGACGCCATCACCACCCTTTCCGGATGCCGACGGCGCGGAGTGCGGCGGACGGCGCGATATCGATGCGCCACCCGCCGCGTCCGCGCACCGGCAGACCTATTTCAGGATCAGTTCCTGATACTCGATGCTGCCTAGCTGTTCGCGCATCTTGCCGCGTTCCGCACTGGCGGTGCCAGCCGTGCGGTCGGTCTGCGACAGCATGGCATTGACCTTTTTGTTGAACGCTTCCTGCTGCGCGGTCGTCTGATAGTCTTTATATTCGACGATCAGGATCAGGTCGGGCTCACCGGCTCGCGGGTTATTGGTCGCAAGGACATGATAGTCCACGACGATGCCCTCGGCCTTGCCCAGCTCCTGAATCTTTTTCCAGCTGGTAGCGAGCCAGTCCATATAGTTTTCGAACTGGCCGGGCAGCACGTCAATGCGACCCGCATTCCAAACCGTTCCGGGCCTGTAGCTCGATTCCTGCGCCATCGCAGGCGCGATCTGCGCGGCAGCGATCAGTATCGCAGCCCCGGCAACGAGTGTTTTTATCGTCCTCATCGTCTCTTCCCTCCAATCTTCCCGCCCGGAGATCGGGCGGGGTCTGCAAAAAGGCTAGGCCGGCACGGCGTCGACGGGGGCCGCCCGCCCGTGCAGCCGATGGCGCAGCAGCAGGATCAGCGCCGACATCAGCAATGTGACGATCGAAGCGGCGACGAGCGCGAACTGAAAGCTGCCCGTCGCATCCTTCGCGGCGCCCCACCCATAGGGAGCGAGGAAGGCGCCGATCTGCGAAATTGTGTTGATGGCCGCCGCTCCGACCGCGAGTTCGCGTACGTGCAGCGCCTCGGCCCAGCCCGACGATGTAAGCATCGGGATCGCGAAGCACACGGTCGCGAAGGCGAGATAGGCGATGCAAACCAGCAGGGGTGACGGCGACAGCCCCATGACCAGCACTGCGCCGGCGAGGACGATTCCGCACCGGAAGGCCGCGCCCCAGCGGTCACCGTTCCGGTCGGCATGGTTGCCCAGGACAAGGATAGCCGCAGCCCCCAAAAGGCCACCCAGCGCGACCAGATAGCCAATCGACCTGGTATCGAGCGTCGTCGCCGCCTGCAGGATCAGCGGGGCGTTGAGGATGACCGTCGTGATGACCGCGATCAACAGAAAGCCGATCGCGCCGAGCAGCAGCACGCGCGGGTTGCGGAAGGCGCCGAGCACATCGTGGCGGGCCGGGGCGCCGATCCGCGCCTGTTCGCGTGCCAGCTCGGTCCCGATCCACGCCTTTTCGTCCGGTGTGAGCCATGCGGAGGTCGCCGGGCCGTCGGGCAGATAGCGCAGCACAACCAGCCCGAACACTATGGTCGGCAGCCCTTGCACCAGGAACAACCATTGCCAGCCGTGCAGCCCGCCGGTCCCGTCGAGCGCGAGCAGCCATCCCGACATGCCCCCCATCGCGACCGACGCCAGCGGCGAGGCGATGAAGAAGCGGCTTACCGCGCGGCTGCGGTGGCAGGGCGGAAACCAGCCGGAGAAATAGAAGATGACGCCGGGGTAGAATCCGGCCTCCGCCACGCCGAGCAGGAAGCGGAGCACATAAAATTGCATCGGCGTTGCGACAAACATCATCCCGGCCGAGAGCAGCCCCCAGGTAATCATGATCCTCGCGATCCATTTGCGCGCGCCAAAGCGGACGAGCATCAGGTTCGAGGGAATTTCGAACAGCGCATAGCCCAAGAAGAACAGGCCGCCGCCAAGGCCGTAAATCGTTGCACTGAAACGCAGATCCTCGTTCATCTGCGTCGCCGCGAAGCTGACGTTCACGCGGTCCATATAGGCGAAGAGATAGGCGATCAGGATCAGCGGCAGGATGCGCCAGAACGCCTTGCCCATTGCGGATCGTCCGATTGCCGATACGTGCCTGTGGTTCGCCGCCATGACCTGCTCCCCGGCGCAGACACAGGCTTCCGGTCGCCGGAGCCGGGGGTTCCCGGCCCACGCCATGCGCCTCAAAAATGTCTGCGATACCCGTTACGGAACTTTCGTTTCCGTAGCGTCATTCGTCAATCACGTGGCCGTCAATAAAGCGTCAATCGGGCGTCAATTCGGCAAGGGGGGTGGTGTCTCCAAACGATTGCTGGGTGCAGGGAGCAGGTCGGGCCAGCCATATTTGTCCCAGGCGGCTGCCAAGCCGATGCGCTGGGCAAAGGGAATGAATTCGGGATGCTGCCAGATCCGCCGGATCGGGTCGACGTCGGCCCAGATCGACAGCAGGCAGAGGGTGTTCGCGGGCGAGATTGCATGACTAACCGCCTCGAACAGCCGTTCGGGGTAGCCCATGAAGATCGCGGGCAAGACGATCGAGGCATCCGCGGGGTCGTGCAATTGCGTCTGCATCATGTCGAGCATCGCACAATAGGTCGCGCGATCCGCGTCGCGGCCGCTGCACACGCCGTGCGCGGCAACCTGCCAATAGGCGTCCATCATCGCGGGGGGCATCGGCTCGGTCCCGGCGGGCGGGAAGATGACCTTGTTCAGCAGCAGGCGGGTTTGCTGATATTGCTCGATGGCCAGGTCGTGTTGACCGGATGCGGCGGTGGCCACCGCGAGCCACATCGATGGAAAACCAAGGTCGACCATGCGTAGACCCGCCTCGATCGCGCCGTCGATATCGCCCAGGTTGAAACGCCCGACCGATCGCAGGTTGAATTTCCGGCCATCGACCGGATCCTGATCGATCGCCGCCTCGATATATTGCATCGCTTCGGTGGTGCGTCCGCAATAGAGCAGGAACGAGCCCAACCGCATGCAGACCGCCGGATTGTTCGGTTCGAGCCGATAGCCCTGGAACGCCAGATCAAGTGCTCCGACGACGTCGTTCTGCGTCCATTGGTGGACGCCGAGCAACGAATAGGCATAACCAAGACCGGGGGTGAGGCCGATGGCGGTGCGGGCGCAGTCGGCCATGCGTTCCGATTCGGCTTTTCGATCGAGGCAGGGCGTATAGACCGCGATCAGCTGGTGCGCTTCGGCCAGCGCGATCCATGCTTCGGCAAATTCGGGATCGAGCGTGACCGCCTGCTCGAGCAGGCCGACCGCGGTGCTCAATACACCGTCGCCGAACACCCGCGCACTCAGCGCGCGGCCTTGCAGGAACAGGTCATAGGCCTGCTTGCTGTGGGTCATGCCGCGCGCCGGAGGCGGCGCCATTGCGGTGCCTAAGGCATCGCCGACCGCGCTGGTCACCGCCTGCGCGACGGTCGCCTGCAACGCGAAGATGCCGTCGAGCGAGCCATCATAACCCTTGGCCCAGCTTTCAAAGCCCGTGACGCCGTCGATCACGTGAATATGGATGCGCAGCCTTTCCCCTTGTCGCTGGACCGAGCCCTCGACGAGGTGGGATACGTGCAGGGCTTTCGCGATTTCGGCCGGGGTCAGCGGCGAATCCCGGAAGTGGAACGAGGAGGTTCGCCCGGCCACCAGCAATTGCGGCACTTGCCCCAGCGCCGTGATAAGCTCCTCGGCGATGCCGTCGGCGAAGTAATCCGAGGCGTCGCGCCCGCCGACCGACCGAAAGGGCAGTACCGCGATTCTCGTGCGTCCGCTGCCCGCCGCAGCGGCCCGGGCGGGCGCTGCTTCGTTCCTTCGGGCGGTCCAGGCCTCGCGCACTCGTGCGGAGGTCTCGTAGTCGCCGGCCCGGTTCAGCGTCGCGATTCCGGCCTCGACCGCCGCGCGCAGCCGCCGCTCGGCATCGCCGCTGCGCTGCGCAAGCCATTGTTTGAACGCCGGGCCGAAATCCATCTGGTCGAGAATCGGCTTTGAGCCGATGGCATCGATCCGTTCGATCGCCGCGATAAGATCGCCGTTCGCCAGCGCGCCCTCCAGAGCGGCGAGATCGGTCAGCACCGCACCGGGGTGCAGCGCGACGCTATTGCGCGAAACGTTCAGAATGTCCGGCCCGTGCGGCGCGAGCAGCTTGCCGAGATCGAGCAGGCATTGGCGCAGGCTGGCCCTCGCATGGGCCTCGAAGCGACCAGGCCATAGGAGCTTGCTCAGGGAATCGCGCTCGATCGCCTCGTTTCCGGCCAGGCACAATATCCCCAGCAGCGCACGCGCGCGGCGGTTGGAAATGGCGATTTCATTGTGGTCGGCCGTGCGGAACTGAAAGGTGCCGAATAGCGAGGCATAGGCCGCAGGCTGGCTCGGACATGTGGCCCCCACCTGTTCCATTGGCCCGTCAGCGCCTCCCCACCGCCTGGCAATAGTAGCGCAGGCCCAACCGGCCCGGCAATTGCAATTTGTTCCGGTCGAAATCTGCGATGCCGCTGGGCCATGACCTTTGGCGCTTCATGGCAGAGCGTATCCGGCGTGTTCGTCTCGTTCGCGCGGCAACTGTGGGGGGTGGCAAGTCAAAAGCGGAAGGTCCGCGACCGGCGATTTACGCTTGAAGTTATGCGATGCGGTGGCGCCAGAATATGGGGTCATATTGATGAATCGGGCCGTTCCGCAATGCCAAGCCACGCGAATCGCATATGTCCACGGCGTTCGACGAAAACAGGCGGCTGGCACTACTCGGCCCACCTCTCCCTCCTGGCCGCGTCTTCCTGAGCGCGATTGAAGGCACGCGTGGCGCGAAGATCGGCCTCGGCATCGGCTAATGACGCGGTCGGAGAAAGGGGCAGTCCAGCGCGATCGGCCACCAAGGCCCATTGGATTTGCCAACGCCCGTCGGTGCGACAAGCAATTCCGCTCAGGTCCCCGCTCTCGAATCCCCTGCAATGATGCCCTTCCGTGTTCAGGAACGTCATATCGATCCGGAAACCATCGCCGTCGGGTTTCGCGCTCGTCGAAGCATTGTCCAGCGCGTCTGCCAGCGCGCCGGCCGCAACGAGATGGTCGTTGTCCAACAGGAGCGCCGGCGGCGCGAACCACTGGCTTTTGCCAAGCCAAAGGGCGGGCGCGGCGGCTATCAGGAATAAACATATCGAGATCCATCGGCGCCCCGTGTTCATCCGTGCGCGCGATTTTCGTCCTCCAGCCTGCCTGGCGTCGACGCGATCGGACATGAGGCCGGGCACCGATGCCGCTTCGCTCTCCTCCTGATCGCTATCGGCAAGCAATCGTCGAGTTCTCCGGATCTCCGCTGCAAGAACGGGATCCGACAGTGCCTCGCGCGCGATTCGCCTCGCCGTCATTTCGTCGAGCGTGCCGTCGAGAAAAGCGGCGACCGTCGCTGGGTCATAGCCCATCTTGCCTCCCTCCCTCTTCCCGCACCGCTGACCAAAGTTGCAACACATCAAGAGCTTGGCATCGAACACCGCGAAATCGGCCATTCCAGCGCACCTCAGACCTAAACGCGCCGTTTACCCTGTGCCTGCACCATATCTTGAAAAGGCCCTGCCATTAGGAGCACTCCCAATGGAGTAGGGTGAATGAACAAGAAACTGTTTCTCGGTATGGTCGCCGCGGCGGCGCTTTCGGCGCCTGCCATGGGATCCATGCCCCATGTCGGTATCGATTCGGGCCAGTTCACGATCGGTATCAGCGGTTATGTACCGGTCGTGTGCCGCGCCTCGGTCGAACAGACGATGGTGTCGCCGCACGAGGGTGAAGTCAGCCTCGGCGCGCTGCGCGAATTCTGCAACAGCCCCAACGGCTATGCGATTCACGCCGATTATTCGCCGTCGCTCGCGCATGCAAAGATCATCGTCGATGGCAAAAAAATGCCGTTGAACAAGTCGGGTTCGACCGAAATCAGCAAATCGAACCGGGCAGGCATCGCGACGCGGACGCTCGAACTCGACCTGCCGAAGGGCGTCGAGGGCGGGTCGGTGTCCTTCCGCATCGTGCCTCTATAAGGCGGGACAATTCTGCTGCGACGGCGCGCCCGACAGGAGCGGCGTGACCGTCACGGTCAGCGTGTCCAGATAGGTTGGCGAGACGAGCTTGCCCTGCCCGCCCTCCTTGAGGGTGGCGACGACGGGCAGCATGTCCGCCTCCGATGCCGGCACGCCGGCGCGCTGGCAGGTGACCGTCGTGAAGGTCGGGCTCGCCGCGTTGCGCGTCTGGCCGAGGAACTTCAGGTCATAGTTCAGCACGTGATTGGGCGTCGCGAGATTGCCGCCCGGGAAGGTCATCTTGTACGTGTTCTGTGACGTCAGCGCCACCGTATAGGGCCCCGAACTGCGCACGCGAACATGGTTCGTCGTCGGGGTGGTATAGGTCGCCGGCGCCGCGAGCACATCGACCGTCGTCTTGTCGCCGACCTCGCCGAAATCAAGCGCCGTGCCAGCATAGCTCGCCTGCAGCGCACTCAGCACCGTGATCGGGAAGACGACGGCGTTGGTAAAACTGCCCTGCTGTTGCAGGCCATTGTCCTTGCCGCCCTGGATGTTGCAACCGAAATAGGCGTCGAAGGCGAGGTTTGTCGTCGCATTGACGTCGAGGTTGCTCGGCAGCGTGACCTGGAAGGTCACCTGCGCCGTATCCGAGCCGGCGTTGTTACCCGTGAAGTTGATCTGCAGGAAACGCTGCGTTGCGGTCGGCGTCAGCGTCGTCGGCGACACGGTCGGCGGTGTCGCGTTGAAATTATAGAAGATATTCTGGCCGGTTCCGAGTGACGAAACGCTGCCCGCGACGGTGATCGGAACGATGCTCGTACCGTCGGCGCCGGTGTTGATACCCTTCAGATAGAAGTTGACGATGCGGGTATCGCCGCCGCCCGACGTGTTGACGCGGGTCAGATTGAGGACGACGGTCGTCGTCGGCAGCCCCGCCGGATTGAACGGATCATAGATCGCCGGCTGCGCGGTCGCGCTGCCCGAAATGCCGCAGGTCTGGGCCTGCGCGACGGCGGCGAGCCCAAGCGACAGCAATGCTACGGCGAGCATACGCAGCAGATGGCGGAAAATCGTCATATTCAGTTCCTCACCGGCGTCAGGTCGCCAAGCCGGACGATGTTCTCGCCATTGTCCGGAATATCGATTTCAAACACGGATTTCTTGCTGTCGAGCATCTCGATGCGCCATTTGCCCGGTGCCAGGCCGGTCGCGCCGAAGCGGCCCTGGCGGTTGGTGAACACGGTGACCGGCGGCCGGTCGGGATGCGCGAGTTCGATGGCGTTGCCCGTCACCAACGCGACGAGTTCGCCGTCGACGTCGGTGAGCGTGCCGAGCGCCGTCACGCCATATTCCGACCCGACGGTCAGATGATAGCCGCTGCGGTACGACGGGAAGAGCTTGAACGAACCCTGGCCGAGGTCGGTACCCGTCTTGGCATTCGGCGCGTCGACGGTGATCGTGCGGTCGGCGTAGGAACTGAGGCTCGGATGCGTCGCCGCGCCGAGCATGCCGCTGTTCGCCGTATAGCCGAACGGCGTCGGGTCGAGCGCGATGTCGGTGCCCTTCAGCGTCTTGTGCGGCTTGACGATCGCAAAGCTGTCGTAGATCGGCCGCCCGACGGAGACCGCGCCGTCGGCGAAGGCCAGCGAGGTGCCCATTCGGAAGCTCGTGCGCTGGCTCGTCCGCCGCCCGAAATCGTCGGTGAAGGATCCGAAGTGCGTCAGCCCCAGTTCGGCGCGGTTGGCGATATAATTGCCGTTGAAGTTGAAGCCCGAGGATACGTCCGAGCGGTCGACGTCGGCGGTGATGTTGTACGAGCCCACGCCCTGACCCTTCAGCGTCTGGTACGACAGGCGGGTGCGGTTCTGGCGCGTCTCGTAATCGGCGCGGGCGGTGGTGTAGCGGCCGAAGCGGATCGTCAGCGACAGGAAGGCGCCGATGCGGTCGCCGCGGCTGTCCTTCTCGTAGCGAACGTCGCCGGTCAGGCTCGCGGTCGGCGAGATCCGGAAGCCTGCGTTGAGACGATAGCTGTGCAGGTCGTTCCGGTTGCCGCGCCCGTGCGAATAGCGCGCGTCCAGACCGGCGTAGACCTGATTGGTGAAGGCGTGCGAATAACCGCCGCCAAGCTCGAAATCATAGGGATTGTCGATGAAGAAGCTGGCGACCGGGCCAAACTTCTTGCTGCGCGTCTCGACGAACAGGTTCAGCGTATCGGCCTGCCCGTCGCGGCGCTGGATCAGCCGCTGAAAGGTCAGCGTGCCGGCATAGCCGGTGCCGAGGCGGTCGATATCCGACAGCGCAAGGTTGGTCGCGAAGGTACCGATCTCGGTCGCGACCACCGCCTCGGTCCCGACCATGCGCGAGTCCTTGTCGATCTGCGCGTTGACGCCCAGCGTCAGATAGTCGCTCATCCCCCGGCGATAATAGCCGGTCGCCATGTAGTCGTCGCTATAATGGGGTCCGCGCAGCCCCAGCGGCGCCTTGACGCCGGCATAGACGCCAAATTCGCTGAGCCCCTTGGCCAGCTGCGTCTGGTCGAGGAACAGGTTGAAGTTGAGCACTTCCGACCGACCACTGTCGTCGAGAACCGACAGGCGGATATTGTTGGCGCCCTGCGTGAAGGGGAAGTCGCGCAGGTCGTAAACGCCCGGATTGAGCTGAAGCCGGCGTACGACCTGGCCGTTGATTTCGACCTCGACCGCCGACGGTCGGTCGAGCCGGAAGCTGCGGTCGCCGCGCGGGCGGATGATCTGTTGCGGCTGGAGGACGCTGTACGACCGGAAGATCGAGAGGCCCGCGATGTCGGGCGCGTTCTGAAAACCGCGCGCGATCGTCTGCAGGTCGCCCGCTGTCCAGCGGATGAGATTCTTCTGGTCGTCGTAGACGAGGCGCGAGCCGAGCCGCTGGAAATCGACGCCATTGACCCCCGGCTGCCAGATCGCTTCGGATTCGGCGACCACGCCGCCGATCCGTGTGGCGCCGTCGAGCAGGAAGAGCGGCGACGCGAAACCCTCATTGCCGCCCGCGTGGATATAGTCGAACGTGCCACGAATATTGACATAGCCGCTGACGTCGGCGGGCGTGATCACCTCGCCGATGCGTTCGCGGTCGAGCGGGCTGACGATCACCGAGCGGGCGAGGCGGCGCTCGGCCGGGATCGTGAAATTGAGTTCGAGCGTCTGCGGGTCGTAGGTGACGGTGATCCCGGACGGCAACAGGTCGGCCGGGGTCAGCGTCGCGCGCGTCCCCAAGCTATCCTCGATCGTGGAGAAGAAATTGGGGTTGAGCACGAAACCGAGCAATTGCAGCGTCCGCCGCGTCGGCAGTTCGAGCGTGTCGTCGGGCTGGATCGTCAGCGGCACGTCGCCGAGATAATTGGCGCCGTCCTTCGCAGGCACGGTGAGCGTGATCGCGCGGCCGGTGGTGTTGTAGCGTACGCCCGGACGCGCGGGCGCGGCATAGGGCTGGAGAATGGTCACCGCGTCCTGTCCGGTCGCGGCGCCATCGGCCGCCATCGCGCACGCCGGCACGAGGGCGGCCGTGCTGGCCCCCACCAAAAGGATCGTCTGGACACCCCCCCGCGACATGATCTCAGCTTTCCGCCGAATAGGATGCCTCGACCGTGCCGCCGTCTAACGGCAACTCGATCGGCACCGAAATGCGCCGTGTCTGGTTCGCGCCGACCAGGCCGAACCCGATGATCTGCTGAACCTCCGGACCCGACAGCGCCTGGCGGAACACCTCCTTGCCCGACGCGTCCTTCTGCACGATGCGCAGGCGGCCGTTCGACAGATAGCCGTGCGCTGCCGACGCGTTGTTGAGCATGATCACGGGCACCGGTTTGCCCTCGGCATTGTGGCCGACCTCGGCCGACTGGACCGAAAGATCGGGTTTCACGCCGTTGGGTGCGACGCTGACCAGCACCTGGAAATTATAGAGGATCTGGATCGCGGACTGGCCCTCGGGCAGCTTCACCGGAAGCTGCGCGACGGTGATATAATAATGTTTGCTCGCCGCGAGCGCGGGATCGCCGACATATTGGACACGGAACGACTGCGTCTGGCCGGGTTCGATCAGCGCCTGCGGCGGAAAGACGAGAAGGTCGCCCGGATCGACGCCGGTCAACTCGACGCCGTCGGTCGTCACCTTCAGTTCCTGGATGCGCAGTTCGACGGGCAGCGTCGTCGCGAAAGTATTCTCGACCGTGATGACCTGGGTCATGCCGCGGCCGCTGGTGCTGAGATTGATGACCACCGGCTGCACCGTCATCGCGAGCGCAGGCAACGGATTCATGGTTAACGCCAGCATGGCCAGGAAGAGGAACTTGAAGAATTTGAGCATGAATATCCCCACAAAACCCGGACGCTGGTCAGTTCGCCGCCTGGAATTCGACAATGATCGCGTCGGAATAACGGCCCGCGATCAGAGGGCCGCCGCCGCCCGGAAGCGAGAAGCTGATCGTGGCGTCGCCCGCCGCGCCGCGCGGGGCGGCGACGATCAGGTTGCGCGCCTCCTCGCTGGTCGCCTCGCGCTGCTGCCCCGCCCAGTTGAGGCCGACGCGATAGGTCAGGAACTCGCCGAAGCCGCTGCCGTTCTGCCGATTGCGCGCGTTGCCGCGGTCGCGCAGCAACCCACCGTTCTGGCTGCGCAGCTCGATGCGGTGCGACGCGTTGCAGGTCACCGGCAGCGAAAGCGTGATCGAGGTCGGTAGCGGCTCGGCGGTATTGGGATCGACCATCTGCACGATACGCAGCTCGCCGCTGGCGGGACCGGTCGGATCGAAATTGGCGTTGACGCCGGCGGTCGCGGACGGCGCCCGCAGCACGCAGGCTGCAGGCGCCTCCCCCACCAACTCGAGAGCCTGGTCGGATTCCGAAAAATCCTGCGCCCAGACGGGTGTCGTCGCGAAAGCTACGGCGAATGCGGCGAGGCGGATAGAGGCCTTCATCAGCGTGGCTCCAGGAAAATCCGCAACGTGTCGCGGTACGAGCCCGCGAGCACCGGCGCGTTGGCGCGGGTATTCGACGCGCCCGCCTCAATCAGGATACGCAGTTCGACCTCGCCGACCGTTGCCTGGTCGATGTTGAAGCGGCGTTCGGCGATCCGCCGGACATTGGCGTTGGCGTCGAGCGCGCCATTGACTTCGCCCCAGGTCAGTTCGGCGCGATAGGGCAGCGCATAAGCGAAGCCGTCGGCGGGCTGGTTCATGCTGCCATCGGTCTGCCAGAGCCCGTTGTTCTGCGATTCGAGCCGGATGCGGTGCGGGAAGTTGCAGACAGCGCCGAATTCGACCTCCGCCGTGGCCGCATTGGCCGCGAGCGTCGTGGGATCGACGAGCGTGTCGATCTGCAGCAGATTGCCCGTCAACGCCCGGAAATTGACTTGGCTGCCCTGCGCCAGCCTGGCGCGCTGGAGCGTGCACACCTGCGGCGCGTTGCCCGTCACCGGCATCGATTTGGCGACGACGGTGGTCTGCGCCTGCGCCGGTGCGACCCAAAGTGTCGCCGCTGCCGTAAGGCTGGTCGCGAGATGGGCGAGGCGCCGCACGATCGTTACTCCGCAGCCGCCAGCGTGACGGTAACCGTGCCGAGATAATTGGTGTCGGCGACGAGCCGCAGCGCGTTGCCGCCCCCGGTCGCGAAATTGCTGAGCGCGACGGTGATGTCGCCGGTGAACGCCGTGTCACGGCTTTGCGTCGCCGCGCTGTTGACCGCTTGCGCGGTGTCGTAACTCGCCGGGGTGACCGTCCAGCCCGACGCGGTCGCGACATAGTTCACGCTGCGCGAGAAACCCGCCGGCGGTGTCGCGGTGAAATTCTGCGCGGCCATCGCGTCGGCATCGACGTTGATTGTGCTGCGCGCGCTGCAGAAGGAACCGGTGATGACCTTGCTCGGCGTGGCTAGGTCCGTGCGCAGCAGGCCGGTCGACGTATCGACAAGCACGCCGAGGTCGAAGGTCGCGTTCGCGCCCGAGATCGTCCCGCCCGAACAGAGCGCGGGGACATTCCCGATCACCGCGAACTCGCTGGTGTCGCTCGTCGACTGGGCGGCGGCGGGGGCCGCGATCGCCGCGGCGACCAGGCCTGCGAAGAGGGGGGCTGCCTTGATCATTTGTCACCTTCTCCACTTGCGGCGGGGCCGAGCGTCACGACGACGGCGCCTTGGTAATTGCCTGCGATGAGCAGCAGGTCCGACGGCACGGTGAAGCCCGAGAGCGTCACCGACAGGTCGGCGATTTTCGGCAGCGGTTGCGTCGCGCCGATGCTGTTTTCGGTCGGGTCGCTGCCGTCGGTGGTGGCCGCGCTCGTCGCGACGGCCGCCGTCGCCGCCCAGTTCTCGACGCTGGCGGTGTAGTTGACCGCCCGCGCGAAGCCCGGTTGCAGCGTCGTATTGTCGTCGGCGACCAGCGCGGTCACCGAGACGTCGATCGCCGATCCGGCGAAGTTGCAGAAAGATCCCGGGAGACTGACCAGCTGATTGGGCAGCGTCGCGATCCGGCCGATCCGGCTGCCCGACGTCGCGACCATCTGGCCGAGGTCGACGGTCGCCGGCGACGGCGGACCGAGAATGCACAGCGGCGCGACATTGCCGTTTACCGCGACATTCGCGGTATCGGTGTCGTCCTGCGCCCAGGCCGGCGCCGCGCCAAGCGCGAGCGATCCCACCAGAAGCAAACCCAATCGACGCATGGTCAATCTCCTGAAAATCCTGCCTGTTACCGCTTACAGCGGCGGCTGTTCCGAACCGCCGAAGCTGACGTTCGGCGTCAGCGTCACGACGACCTGGCCGACATAGCCGCCCGCGACGAGCAGGCCGCTCGTCGGGGTCGAGGAGGCCGACAGGGTGACGTCGATGTTGCCGGTGAACAGGCCGACCGCAGCTGCGGCGCCCTTGCCCGCGTCGAGCGAGGTGTCGGTTGCCGTTCCGTCATTGGCCTCAGCGGTCGCAGTGAAGTCGATCCGCGTGTCGAACCCCGTCGGCGCGGTGCCGGTGAAGTCGGTGTTCTGGAGCGCGAAGGCCTCGACCTCCATCGTCGCCGCGGTGCCGTTGCACCAGCCGACGAGCGTGCGGGTCTGGCCGTCGAGCTTGCTCGTGTCGAGCTTGCCCGCCGTCGATCCCGAACCGCCGAGCGCGAGTTCGCCGACCGAGATCACCGCATTATCGGTGGTGAACAGGCAGCGGTCCGCGACCGAGCCGTCGATATCGACCGTGCCGGTGACCTGCGCCACGGCGGGAGCCGCCGTGGCGAGAGTCGCGAGCGCGGTCATGGTCATCAGCTTACGCATGTCCGTTTCTCCGAATTCGGGCTCAGGCGCCCGGCGCGATCACAACCACGATCTGACCCGAATAGTCGGTCGCGGCGACCAGCAGATCGGTCGCGGCCGGGGTCGCGAAATTGGTCGCGGTGATCGTGATGTTGTTGCCGCCATTGTTGGCGAGACGGCCCCCGATGGGGGTCGCGGCGAGCGCGGCGGCCGTGCTGCTGTTCGTGAACTCGACATCGTTGGTCGAGGTCGTATCGACGAACACATGCGCGGTATAGTCGATGCGGTTGGCATAGCCGGCTACCGCAGTGGTCGCCGAGGTAATTTGCGTCGCATCGACCGCGATCGTCGGCGCAGCGCTGGTGCAGACGACGCGCGCTTCAAGGCCGGCGCCGCCGACGCTGGAGAAGCGGGTGGCAAGGTCGGTCGCCAGCGTGCCGTCGGCCTGGGCGAGTTCGCCGAGCGCCACGGTGGTGCCAAAGGTGCTGCCCGCACCGGGAACGACGAGGCACTTCGGCGCGACGGTGCCAGTGATTTGCACCGTACCGGTGGTGGTCTGCGCCGCAGCGGGCGAGGCGATCGCAAACAGCGAGGCTGCCGCGATCGAAAGGCAAGCAAGTTTTTTCATCATCTTCATCCTTCATTCTTTGCCAGTTGGCTGGCGATCATTTCTACTTCGGCGAAACAACCGCCGTCCCCCCGGCAATGGATCGGTCCAGACTGCCCCGAGGGTGCGGCAGGCCGGATTTGCCCTGACCATCAGGGCGAAGCACTCACCGTCACGGTCAGCGTGTCGGCGTAATTGCCCGACACAAGCTGCGTCGCCCCGGCGTAAGGCGGGGCGGAAACCCTGAGATAGGTTCCGGTCTGGTTGATCGAATTGGATGCGAGCCGGAGGCCCTGCGCCGTCGACGCGGGGCCGAGGAAGGTGCAAGTCGACCCGGTGACGAGAGTCGCGACCTGGCAGGTCTGGTTCGCGGTCGCGCTCGAACCGACAAGGTTGAGCGTCACGTCATAGGGCGCGAGCGTCGAATAGCCGGTGGGCGCGCTGCCGGCGGTCTTGAGTCCGCCGTTGGTCGATACGACCGCAACCCGCGAGGGGCCGGTGCATTCGAGCGCGAAGGTGAAGTCGTGATTGAGCCCGATGACATCGAAATTCGGCTGATCATAGGTGCCCGAGGGCGCGCCTCCGGTGGCGAAGGCGCATCGGCCGCCGACCGAAGCCGTGACGGGGATCGACAGGACGATCTGGTTCGGGCTGCCCTGTCCTGCGGCATAGGCGGTCGTCTGCGCCGCGGCCGGAACGGCCTGCACACACGCAGCCAGCAAGGCAAGCGCCATGATTTTGGGAAGCATGTGCATCCCAACCCCTCCCACGATTCTGGTCGATGACCAGCCGATATCCATGGCGGTGACGACAGCGCATCGGCAAAAGCCCCGCGCAGTCGACTTTCGCCCACTGCAAACCTTGCGACCCGGTTCTCAGTCATGTTCGCAAAGCGAGTCGCCCCCCCACGGGACTATCGGCTTCGGTCCACCGGTCCTCCAACCGGTCCGAGAAGTTTCGGACTTTTACTAATATGAATCAACTTTTTTAATTTCTGACTGCAACTGGCATGGTTCATGCCGATACGGCCGATGCGCAAATGGGGATAAAAGCCTAGCGAATCCGCGCTTTCGGTTCGTCGCATACCTGACTCGTTTCACCGCAACGCGCTTAAGCGAAATGGTTAATTTCAGGGGGTGTTTGCGGGAGGTTGTTGCAGTCCTGCAACGCGACTCGGCAGCGACTCGGAGCGCCCGATCTCGATTCGAATCATTGCTTTCTGACAGCTTGGCCGCGTCGGCGGGACGCGGTGCATGGCGCCGCTCCGCCCATTGCTCTATGGCTGTCATATGATGACCGCGCCCGGGCATTTGCACGACCTTGCCATCATCGGCGGCGGTCTGTTCGGAAGCCTCCTCGGCTTGGCCTTGCGCGCGCACCGGCCCGATATCGACTTCGCGTTGATCGAGAAGGAAGGGCATTTCGGCGGATCTTTCCTCGAAGCGGCGATCGCCAACGAAATTCCGGACCCGATCCGTTCGATCCTCGATCCGGCGATCGTCAAATATTGGCCCGCTTGCTTCGTGAACTATCCCGGACGATCGGAACGGTTCGAGGACGCGGTGCTGCTGGTCGATCCCCGGCAGTTCCACCTCGAAATGGTCGACCACCCACAGGCATCGCAATGCTTCGCCGGCTGCACGATAGAGAAGATCGCCGGCGACAAGATCGTCCACAGCGGGGGAACGCTCCGTGCGCGCCTGATCGTCGATGCGAGCGACCTTCGCATCCAGTCGCACCTCGAGATCGAAAGACTGACGCGCTATCGCGACTTCCGGCTCGATCACGACCTCGACCTGCCGATCCTCGCGGACATGAGTGCAACGGCGGGCGACTGGAACTTTCTGCAGCTCTTCCCGATCGACGAGGAACGGATGATAGTCGAACATTTCCGCCACCGGCCGATCGCTCCGGAAGCATCGATCCCGGCCGACAGGGATCGAACGGATTCGGTGATCGCACTCGCAACGGCCGGCTACAGGCCTTCATCTGCCCCCGACGTCGCCGCAGTGAACTTCCCCTCGCTGTTGCAGATGGCATCCGAAGTGGCCGCAGGTTTCGTTGCGCTCGATCTGACCGAGCCGAACATCCGCGCCTTTTTTGCTCAACGTACGGAAAGCGGTCGAGCCCGCTCTCAGAGGATGTTCGAATTGGTTCGCATCTGCCGCGGCGCAATATCCGAACAGGAGGCGAAATAGCTGGTTGGGGTCAAACAAAGCTCGGGACGGCACGCCCGCCCGGTTATTGAGCGGTTGGGCCCCTCTCTGTACCCTGGCTCCGACTGGACTTCGGTCGTTAATAGGAAGTCCGTGCTTTTGCAGATTTGCAGACTATTCGATTGCTACAGGCTTTGCCATGCCCCCCCGGCGGGCGCGGTCAGGCCTCTTTCACCTCGACCGATTGTTCGATCAGTTCGATCTCGCGATAGGCGGTGAGGAAGGCGATATCGGCGGCGTCGCGGCCGACGCAGATGCGTGCCATCGCGTCGCCGCGCGCCATGCCGGTCGCATCGACGGGATGCCAGTCGCCCGCGAGATAGACTTCGGCGACCGCGTGGAAATCCTGCGGCTCGACGCCGAGCGCATAGGCGCTGGCCATGCGCGCGGGGATATGCGCGGCGCGGGCGAGCGCGATCATCACATGGGCATAGTCGCGGCACACGCCGCGCCGCTCGACAAAGCTGTCGAGCGCCCCCGTCTCGGCGGTGCTGGTCCCCGCGACATAGGTGAAGCGGCTTTCGATCCAGTCGCGCATCCGCGCAATCTTCGCCCCGCCCTCGAGCTCGCCGAAGCGCCGATCGACGAAGGCATGGAATTTGTTCGACGGACAATAGCGCGATTCGTTGAGATAGGGCACCGCCTCCGCCGGCAGGCGATGCAGCGGAACGGCGGCGAGACGCGCCAGATCGGCGGCGGGGCGGTCGATCGCGACGCGCGCGCGATAGGCCACGCGCAGCTCGCCATGCTCGCGCAGCCAGATCGGCTCACACAGGCCGTTCGGCGTCGGCACCCGCGACATCCGATCGGGAACACCAAGGTCGAGCGTCGCATCGATGACGCGCTGGCCATGGCCATCGGCGGCCTCGATCTGGAGCATCAGGTCGACCGGTTCAGGCAAACGATAGTTTAGGGAAGCAGAAATTTCGAGTTTCATCTATCGCCAACGCGCGAGGGGGGGATCGGTGCCGCTAGGCGTTGCCGCGCCAAAGGGCAAGCCGCGCTTCCCCCGCCGCCAGCCATAGGATGATTTGTGACCGCTCCGCGTACCCTGTTCTTCATCGTCGCCACCATCTTCATCGACGCGATCGGGTTCGGCATCATCATGCCGGTGCTGCCCGACCTGGTGATGGAGATCGGCCGCACCGACCTTGCTAGCGCGATGGGCATCGCGACCGCGATCGGGCAGGTGATGGCGGTCGCAACCTTCGTCGCGTCGCCCATCCTCGGCAATCTGTCGGACCGCTTCGGACGGCGGCGAGTGCTGCTGCTGTCGCTCGCCGGGCTCGCCGCCGACTATATCTTGCTGACGGTCGTCCATACGCTGCCCTGGCTGTTCATCGCCCGCGCGCTGTCGGGGATCTTCGGCGGCAGTTTCGCGGCGGCGCAGGCGGCGATCGCCGATGTCACCAGGCCGGAGGAGCGCGCGCGCAATTTCGGCTTCGTCGGCGCGGCGTTCGGCGTCGGCTTCATCGTCGGGCCGGCGATCGGCGGCTTCCTGGGCGAGATCGGCCCGCGCGCGCCCTTCGTCGCGGCGGCGGCGCTCGCGGCGGCGAACATGCTCTATGGCTTTTTCCTCTTTCCCGAGACGCTGGCGCCCGAACGCCGCCGCGCCTTCGACTGGCGGCGCGCCAATCCGCTGGGCGCCTGGCGGACGATGCGCGGCCTGCCCGGCATGGGGGGCGTCGCGAGCGTGCTGGTGCTGTGGCAGATCGCGAGCCTCGTCTATCCGATGACGTGGAGCTTTTATTGCATCGCGCAGCTCGGCTGGTCGCCAAGGATGATCGGCGCGAGCCTGGCCGCGGTCGGGGTCGCAATCACGCTGGGACAGGCGTTCGTCGTCGGGCCGATGGTCAAGCGCTTCGGCGAGCGTGACGCGGCGACGATCGGCATCGCCATCGCAGTCGCCGTCTATGTCGGTTACGCCTTTGTCGACACGACGCTCGGCGCTTTCCTGCTGCTGATCCCGGTCGCGTTGCAGGCGCCGGTGCAGCCGTCGCTGATGGCGTTGATGTCGCGCCGCGCCACCCCCGAAACGCAGGGCGAGGTGCAGGGCATTTCGGCGATGGCGATGGGGCTGGGCCAGATCGCCGCGCCGGGCCTGCTGATCGGGACGATGGCGTGGTTCACCGGCAAGCAGGCCCCGGTGCATTTTCCCGGCGCCGCCTTCCTCGTCGCCGCGCTGTTCGGCCTGCTCGCCATCGCGATGCTCCGCCGCCTGCCGCGCGTCGCGCGGACGGGCGAGAGCGATCAGATGCCGCCGTCGGTCACCGCATAGCCGGCGGCTTCGAGTCCTGCGGTCACCTGCGCGACGCACGCCGCGACGCTGTCGACATCGGTCGAACGAATGACGAAATTGGCGCCGACCTTGCCGTCGCGGAAAAAGGGGTAGCTGCCGATCGCGACCCCGGCATGATCCTTCTCGCCCTGGCGGAGCAGGTCGGCGACCTCGCTTTCGGGCGCCCATGACCCGATCGTGTGCGCGACGAGCGGCGCCCCACCTTCGAGCTCGCCGGTCAGCGCGTCGAGCATGCCCGCAGTGATATGCGGCACCCCCGCCATCACGAACAAATTGCCGATGCGGATGCCCGGCGCGCCCGACATGCGGTTGGGGATCAGTTCGGCGCCGTCGGGGGTGCGCGCCATGCGCAGCCGTGCTTCGGTCAACTCGATGCCGCGTCCGGTGTAGTAACGTTCGAGAATCGCGCGCGCATCGGGGTGGATGATCACGCCGACGCCGAGCGCCTTGGCGACCGCATCGACCGTGATGTCGTCGTGCGTCGGGCCGATGCCGCCGGTGGTGAACACATAATCATAGCGAGCGCGGATGGCGTTCAGCGCGTCGACAATCTCGTCCTCGACATCGGGAACGATGCGCACTTCGCGCAGGCGAATCCCCTGCACGTCGAGCCATGTCGCGATCTGCGACACATTTTTGTCCTGCGTGCGGCCCGACAATATTTCGTCGCCGATCACCAGTAGGGCGGCTGTCCAGATACGTTCGTCGCTCATCCCCTTGCCTTAACCGGACCGCATGACAAAACAAGTCCGGGTGGACCGATCGCGATGTTCCCTTTATGTTCGGTCTATCGATTCGCGATCATGGGAGATGCACGATGGCCGATGAGCTGATTTTCTATACCAACCCGATGTCGCGCGGCCAGATTGTCCGCTGGATGCTCGAAGAGGTCGGCGCACCCTATGACACGCACATCATGGACTATGGCACGACGATGAAGGGCGACGCCTATCTGGCGATCAACCCGATGGGCAAGGTGCCGGCGATCGTCCATGACGGCAAGGTGGTGACCGAATGCGCCGCGATCTGCGCCTATCTGGCCGAAGCCTTTCCCGACGCCGACCTGGCGCCCGAGGCCGATGCGCGCGCCGACTATTATCGCTGGCTGTTCTTCACCGCCGGGCCGGTCGAACAGGCGATCACCGCGAAACATTTCGGGATCGAGCCCGACGCCGATCAGCAGCGGATGGCGGGCTTCGGGTCGCTCGAGATGGCGCTCGACGCGCTCGAGACAGCGGTCGCGGGCAAGACTTATGTTGCGGGGGACAAATTCACCGCGGCGGACGTCTATGTCGGCAGCCAGATCGATTGGGGGCTGCAGTTCGGCACCATCCCGTCGCGCCCGGCGTTCGAGGCCTATGCCGCCACCTTGCGCGAACGCGCGGGCTACAAAGCGGCTAAGGCGATCGACAATGGCCTGATCGCCGAGATGCAGGCGGCGCAATGACGGCACCGGTCGCGGAGCTTTCAACCGAAAGGCTGTGGCTTCGCCCGCTGGCGTTGGAAGATCATGTCGCGATTCAGGCGGTTTTTCCGCAATGGAAGATCGTGCGCCATCTGAACGCTCTCATTCCCTGGCCCTATCCGCCGAATGGAGCCCTGACCTTTGTCCGCGACGTGGCGCTTCCTGCCATGGCTGCGGGCAAGGCGTGGCATTGGTCGATTCGTGCCAAGGACACCCCGGACCGGTTGATCGGCGTCGTCAGTATGATGCTCGGCGAAGATGAAAACCGGGGATTCTGGCTCGACCCCGACCATTGGGGGAAGGGCCTGATGCGCGAGGCCAGCGACGCAGCCACCGACTATTGGTTCGACATATTGGGTCAACCGGTGCTGCGCGTCCCGAAGGCCGTCGACAATGCGGCCTCGCGCGCCATTTCGACCGGCAGCGGCATGCGCATCATATGGCGCGGGCAAAAAGACTATGTCGAGGGATCGCTGCCGACCGAACTCTGGGAAATCACCGCCGAAGAGTGGCGGGTGCGCCAGCTCTAGGGTATCGCTTTCAGCAATTCGACCGCCAGCGGAGCGAGGCGCTTGACCTGCGGGTCCTGCGTCCCGGCCGCGCTGACGTAGATGGCGTTCGCGAAGGCGGTTGTGTTGTGGATCGCGGCGAGGCCCGTGTCACCGGCATAAGGGTCCTGCCAGCGCGCGCTGCCATCGGGGTGCAAGGCCTTGAACCATGCCGCCCACGCGGCATCGTCGATCTCGGCGCGTTTCGCGAGGAAAAGAACCGGCCGGGCGAGGCGCGACGGCTCGCCATGATGATAATAGGGCGATCCGGCGGGCGCGACCTGCGCCGCGATCGCGCCCAGCAGCAGGTCGGCGTCGGTCCGCGACAGGCGCGGGTTGAGCGACAGCTGGAGCATCAGGTCGGCGCCGTGCGCCACACCGTGGCGCCAGCCCTCGCCAGCGACAAAGCCGCGATAGTCGCGGACT
This sequence comes from Sphingopyxis sp., assembly GCF_050725615.1. GTDB lineage: Bacteria > Pseudomonadota > Alphaproteobacteria > Sphingomonadales > Sphingomonadaceae > Sphingopyxis. The sequence goes on along the minus strand of NZ_JBOHHU010000062.1, from coordinate 2,224 downwards.
CCGCGCAGATAGGCAGCGCCCGCTTCGGCGAGTTCATGGAGTTCGGCTTCGGTCAGATAGGGCTCGATACGGTCGGCGCGCGCGACTTCGGACAGCGCCAGCGCGGCGAAGGGCCTGCGGAAGCCCGCGTCATCGTCGGGCGCGGCGATCATCGCCTGCAGACGCCTGTTGGCGTGGCGCAGCAGGGCGGGCGACAGATGCTGGCCGCGCAATCCTTCGGACCAAAGGGTGAAGGCAAAGCCGTCGCGTACCGCTGGGTCGGAATCGCCGAGGCAGGCGAGAAGCGCGTCGATCGCGGCGGCGTCCGCCTTGGGAAAATAGCGGGCGGCATAAGCTTTCAGGTCGCCGTCGGCGGGTTTTTCGACGACGCATCGATCGGTGTCGGTCGCCGCCGCCGGCGTCGCCGCCAGCATGGCTGCTACCCCGAACGCCCACCCTATCGCCTTCATGCCTATCGCTCCCGCGCCAAAGAAAAAGCCCGGCGAATCGCTTCGCCGGGCTTTCCCTATCATTCTGTTCGTCGGTCCGCTTAGTCGCGGCTGCCCAGCAGATTGAGCAGGAAGGTGAACATGTTGACGAAGTCGAGATAGAGGTTCAGCGCCCCCATGATCACGGTCTTGCCCATCATGTCCGTCCCGCGGACGTAGAAATACATGCTCTTGATCTTCTGCGTGTCATAGGCGGTGAGGCCTGCGAACACGAGCACGCCGACCACGCTGATCGCCAGCATCAGCGCGGGCGACTGGAAGATGAAGGCGTTGAGCAGGACGGCGACGATAATGCCGACCATGCCCATGATCAGGAAGGTGCCGAAGCCCGACAGATCTTTCTTGGTGGTATAGCCATAGAGGCTGAGACCCGCGAAAGCGGCCGCAGTCGCGAAGAAGGTCTGCGCGATCGAACCCATGCCGAAGCGGATGAAGATCGTCGACATCGACAGACCCATCACCACGGCGAAGGCCCAGAAAAGGCCCTGCATCGCTGCGGTCGACAGCTTGTTGATGCCAAAGCTCAGCACCAGCACGAACGCCAGCGGCGCCAGCGCGACGACGAACCACAGCGGGCTCGTCACCATCGAAGCGGTGAAGCCCGACTGGAAAGCGACCAGCGCGACGATGCCGGTGAGCAGCACGCCCGACGCCATATAGTTGTAAACCGACAGCATGTACGACCGCAGGCCGGCATCGACGGCCTGGTCCGTTGCACTCGCTGCGGCGCCAAAACCGGACGCCGCCATATTGGGGTCGTTCCAATTAGCCATTGTTTTCACTCCATCATTGGCCAGCCCATACCGGCCATAGCCGCAATATCGTTATTTTTTCCCCCGCTTTCAAGCGAAACCGGACGAAGCCGGACAAGGGGGCTTTGCGCGCCATCCGAAGCGCCTATGCTGGGATCGTCATGTCGACCCACCGCCTGTTCGTCGCCTTGCGCCCGCCGCACGCGATCCGCGCCGCGCTGATCGCCGCGATGCACGGCATTTCGGGCGCGCGCTGGCAGGATGACGATCAGCTTCACCTGACGCTGCGTTTCATCGGCGAGGTCGACCATCATCGCGCCGAGGATATCGCCGCAGCGCTCGGCGCGCTGCACGGACGGGCGATCACCGCGCGAATCGCCGGGGTCGACCTGTTCGAGCATCGCGGGCGGCCGCATATGATCTGGGCCGGGGTCGAGCCCCACGCCCCCCTCTCCGCGTTGCACCGCAAGGTCGATCAGTTGCTCACCCGCGTCGGCGTCGCCCCCGAAACGCGCGCCTTCGTGCCGCATGTGACGCTGGCGCGCCTCAACCGCAGTTCGGGGCCGGTCGCGCCTTTCCTGGCCTTGCACAGCGATCTGGCGAGCACGCCCTTCACCTTTGACCAGGTCACGCTGTACGAAAGCGAAATGGGGCACGGCGGCTCGCGCTATCACCCCGTCGCGCGCTATCCGCTCGACCCGGTCGATGCGGCGACCAGTGCCGCCGCGACGGCGCTGACGTCGTCCCATGTTTCGGCAAAGCCGTCGGCGGCGCCGTAATAGGGTCGGTCACGCTGTCGCCGGCGCGGCCGGGCACCAGGTCGAGCATCAGCATCAATCGCGCCGTCGCGTCGGCGGGAGCGAGCGCACGCGCGTCGCGCAGATTGTGGACGTCGGCGGCGAGGATCAGGTCGAAGCGGGTGAAGTCGCCCCGCGTCAGTTGGCGCGCGCGCAGGCCCGAGATATCGGCGCCGCGTCGCTGCGC
>NZ_JBOHHU010000061.1:0-25432 GCF_050725615.1 Sphingopyxis sp. | reverse complement strand
GCTTTTCCATCATTGCTAAGCGGGACCCCGGATCAAGTCCGGGCTGACGAAATGGTTTCAGAGATACTTCTTGGTCACCAGTTGCTGCTCTTCGGGATCGCGCAACCCGACGCCGATCGACGCGCGGACGGCTTCGCTTTCGCTGCTCGCAACCGGATAGGCGCAATAATCGGCGGCGTAGAAGGCGCTTGGCCGATGGTTGCCCGACAGGCCGATGCCGCCGAACGGCGCCGCCGACGACGCGCCGTTGGTCGGGCGGTTCCAGTTGATGACCCCGGCCCGGGCATTGGCCCAGAACTGGTCGTAAAGCTGCGGCGTTCCGCCGATCAGCGCCGCCGACAGGCCGAAGGCGGTGTTGTTCGCCTCGGCGATCGCGGTTTCGAAACTGTCGACGCGCACGACTTGCAGCAGGGGCCCGAACAATTCGATGTCGGGCCGCTCGGGCATGTCGGTGACGTCGATGATCCCGGGGGTCAGAAAGGGGCGATCCTTGACGGGGCGCGTCATGTGGCGGATCACCTTGCCGCCGTTCGACATCAGGATCAGGAAACTCTCGGTCAGCCCGTCAGCCGCCTCATTGTCGATCACGGGGCCCATGTAGGGCGGGGGCGTCGCAAAGGGTTCGTCGACGATCAGCCGGTTGGCCAGCTTGCGCACCTCCTCGACCAGCCGCTCGGCCATGCTGTCCTTGACGATCAGGCGGCGGGCGTTGCTGCAGCGCTGCCCGGCGCTGAGGAAGGCCGACTGGACGACAAGGATCGCGGCGGTGTGCAGATCGGGGGTGTCCCAGACCACAATGGGATTGTTGCCGCCCATTTCGAGCGCCAGGATCTTGTCGGGGCGGTTGGCGAACTGGCGATTGAGCGCGAGCCCGGTGCGCGCCGATCCGGTGAACAGCAACCCGTCGATGCCCGGATGCCCGGCCAGCGCCTTGCCCTCGTCGGGGCCGCCGATGACGAGGCGCAGCACCTCTTCGGGCACCCCGGCGCTATGATAGAGGTTGGCGAGCATGGCGCCGGTCGCGGGGGTCTTTTCGGATGGCTTGAACACCACCGAATTGCCCGCGATCAGCGCCGGGACGATATGGCCGTTGGGCAGGTGCGCCGGGAAATTATAGGGGCCGAGCACCGCGAGCAGCCCGTGCGGCTTGTGGCGCACCGCGTTGCGCAGCCCCATCGCGCCCTCGATCCGGCGGTTCGACGTCCGCTCCGAATAGGCGTTGATCGAGATATCGACCTTGTTCGCGACCGATTCCACCTCGGTGCGCGCTTCCCACATCGGCTTGCCGGTTTCGCGCGCGATCAAAGTCGCCAGCGTTTCGGCCTCGGCCTTCACCCGGTCGGCGAAGCGGCGCATCGTTTCGGTGCGAAAGGTCAGGGGCTTGGCCGCCCATTCGGGCCAGGCGCGGCGACCGATTTCGACCTCCTGATCGACATCGCTGATTGCGCGGCGCCAGATTTCGGCGCCCGTCGCGGGCTCGTGGCTGAACAGCTCCGCCGTCATGGCGTCACCCCCCGGGACGCGCGGTGGCCGCAGGGAGGACGGGGGGCGATGTCGTAGGGCGGTCGCTGCATTGCCGGAACCTCTTATCGGTGAAAACCTGGGGCGGCAAGCGGAGGTCCAAGCATCGCTTGCACGCTCGCGCCGGGTTGGCGATAGGTGGCACGAATCCCGGCAAGGACGGGCGAAGAAGGGAAGCCGCTATTTCGGTCAAGCAGGATCACCGATCGGATGGGTGCAGCGACTGGGCGGACCATTATTGGTGGTCGTCCGACGGCGTGCGGCTGCATGCGCGCATCTATGCCGGTCCGCCGGCCGCGGGCGATGCGCCGCCGATATTGTGCTTGCCCGGCCTCGCGCGCAACGCCCGCGATTTCGAACAACTCGCGCCGCATCTGGCGCAATATCGCCGGGTGATCGCGGTCGAGTTTCGCGGGCGGGGCGAGAGCGCCTATACCAAGGACCCGATGACCTATGTGCCGCTGACCTATGTGCAGGACGTCATCGCGCTGCTCGACGACCTGAAGGTCGACCGGTTCGCGACCGTCGGCACCTCGCTCGGCGGGCTGGTGTCGATGCTGCTCGCGGCGACGCAGCCGGGGCGGCTGGTCGGCGCGGTGCTCAACGACGTCGGGCCGGAACTGCAGGCGGCGGGGCTGGAGCGCATTCGCGACTATATCGGCACCGGGGGCAGCCAGCCGACCTGGATCCACGCCGCGCGCGCCTTTGGCGAGCTCAACGCGGCGGTCTATCCGGGCTTCGAGATCCACGACTGGTTGCGATTGACCAAGCGCACCCACCGCCTGACCGCCGAGGGGCGGATCGTCACCGATTATGACAAGCAGATCGCGGCGCCGCTGCGGGTGCCGAACGGCGGCGACGCCGGGGTCGACCTGTGGCCCGCCTATCGCGCGCTCGGCGGCATCCCGCTGCTCGTGCTGCGCGGCGAACTGTCCGATATCCTCGCGCGCGATGCCGCCGCCAGAATGACGGCGGAATTGCCGGGGGCGCGGCTGGCCGAGGTCCCCGGCGTCGGCCATGCCCCGACGATGGACGAGCCCGAGGCGCTGGCGGCGATCGATGCCTGGGCGGCGGACCTGCCCGCAGCGTGAGCGACAAGACGCGTCCGGTCCGCATCCTCCACCTGCATTCGAGCTTTTCGCTCGGCGGCAAGGAGGCGCGCGCGACGCGGTTGATGAACCTGATGGGCGACCGCGCGCATCACACCATCCTCTCGGCGGTCCCCGATGCGCTCGGCGCGCGCGCCGCGATCGATCCGGGCATCGCCGTCGATTTTCCGGGCGACGCGGCACCCGCGCTGCACGGCAAGCCGGGGTTGAAGCGATATCGCGCCCTCGCCGGCTATATGGCGGGGTTCGACCTGCTGCTCAGTTATAATTGGGGCGCGATGGACGGGGTGATGGCGCACCGGCTGTTCGCGCGGACGCGGGGTATTCCGCCGCTGATCCATCACGAGGACGGGTTCAACGAGGATGAGACCGTGCGGCGCAACTGGAAACGCAACGCCTTCCGCCGCCTTGCGCTACCGACCGCCGAGGCGCTCGTCGTGCCGTCGCGGCTGCTCGAACGGATCGCCGCCGCCGAATGGGGCGCGGCGCGGCGCACGCAGCTGATCCGCAACGGCATCGCCGTCGCCGCCTATGCCGGCGGTCCCACGGCGCCCATCCCGGGCTTCGAACGCCGCCCCGGCGAGGTGGTGATCGGCACCGTCGCGGGGCTGCGCAAGGTTAAGGATCTGCCGCGCCTCGTCCGCGCGGTCGCGCCGCTGCCCGCGCATGTCCGCCTCGTCATCGTCGGCGAGGGGCCCGAGCGCGCCGCGATTCTGGCCGAAGCCGCCGCCTGCGGCATCGCCGGCCGCCTCGTCATGCCCGGCTTCCTGGCCGAACCCGCGCGCTGGATCGGCCATTTCGACCTGCTCGCGCTGTCGTCGCGCAGCGAACAGGCACCGATCGCGGTGATCGAGGCGATGGCGGTCGGGCTGCCGGTCGCCAGCCCGGTCGTCGGCGACGTGGCGGCCATGGTTTCGGCCCCCAACCGTCGCTTCATCGCCGATGACGAAACGGCGTTCCGCGCCGCGCTCGCCGACCTCGCCGCCGATGCCGCGCTTCGCCGCGCCGTGGGGGAGGCGAACCGCCACGCCGCCGCCGAACGTTTCGACGAATCAACCATGGTCGCCGCCTATGAAAATCTCTATGGTCGCGCGCTGGAAGGGTGCCGCCTGTTCTCCGGGGAGTAAGGCGCGCGTCCATTGACTTTCGTCGCCGGCTTCCGCTTACGGAAGCGGCAAAGGGGCCCCGGGCGCGACGCGCGACGGGGTGGAGAGAAAGAGGTCTACGTGTTCAAAGGTTTGAAGCCCATCCTTTACGGCGGGCGTGAAGTTTGGCCGCTGGTCGAGGGTGGCAAGGGCGTATCGGCAACCAACCATATGTCGAGCGGCGCCTGGGCCGCCGCGGGCGGCATCGGCACCGTGTCGGCGGTCAACGCCGACAGCTATGACGCCGAAGGCAAGATCATCCCGCAGGTCTATAGCGCGCTGACCCGCAAGGAACGCCATGAGGAGCTGATCCAGTACGGCATCGAGGGCGCGGTGGCGCAGGTCGAACGCGCCTATGAGGTGTCGGGCGGCAAGGGTGCGATCAACATCAACGTCCTGTGGGAAATGGGCGGCGCCCAGCAGATTCTCGAAGGCGTGCTGGCGCGGACCCAGGGCATGGTCGCGGGTGTCACCTGCGGCGCGGGCATGCCGTACAAGCTCAGCGAAATCGCCGAGCGCCACAATGTCATGTATCTGCCGATCATCAGCTCGGCGCGCGCCTTCCGCGCGCTGTGGAAGCGCGCCTATCACAAGGTGCCGCACCTGCTCGGCGCGGTGGTGTATGAGGATCCCTGGCTTGCCGGCGGCCACAACGGCCTGTCGAACGCCGAAGACCCGCTGGTCCCGCAGGATCCCTATCCGCGCGTCAAGGCGGTCCGCGACACGATGCGCGCCGAAGGGATCGCCGACAGCGTGCCGATCGTGATGGCGGGCGGCGTCTGGTATCTGCGCGACTGGGAGGATTGGATCGACAATCCCGAACTCGGCCAGATCGTCTTCCAGTACGGCACCCGCCCGCTGCTGACCGAAGAAAGCCCGATCCCGCAGGCGTGGAAGGATCGCCTCCGCACCCTCGACGACGGCGACGTGCTGCTCCACCGCTTCTCGCCGACCGGTTTCTATTCGAGCGCGGTACGCACCCCGTTCCTGCGCGACCTCGAAGCGCGCTCGGAACGCCAGATTCCCTATTCGAAGCAGGAAGCCGGCGATCATATCGTCCAGCTCGATGTCGGGGTGAAGGGCAAGAATTTCTGGGTCACCCCGCACGACCGCGCCCGCGCGCGCGACTGGGCGGCCGAGGGCTATACCGAGGCGCTGAAGACCCCCGACAACACGGTCGTCTTTGTCACCGACAGCGACAAGGCGACGATCCGCAAGGACCAGACCGACTGCATGGGCTGCCTGTCGCACTGCGGCTTTTCGTCGTGGAAGGACCATGACGATTACACCACCGGCTACCTTGCCGACCCGCGCAGCTTCTGCATCCAGAAAACGCTGCAGGACATCGCGCATGGCGGCGATCCCGAACAGAATCTGATGTTCGCGGGCCACGCCGCGTTCAACTTCAAGACCGATCCCTTCTACTCGAACAACTTCACCCCGACGGTGAAGCAACTCGTCGACCGGATTCTGACGGGGGATTAAAACACCCCGTCATTGCGAGCGAAGCGAAGCAATCCAGAGCGGCCATGCGCGAACGCCTGCCAGCGGTCTATATGATGGCGAACCGGCGCAACGGGACGGTCTATACCGGCGTGACGTCCAATCTGGTGCGCCGCGTCTGGCAGCATCGCGAGGGCCTTGCCGGTTTCTCGCAGCGCCACGATTGCAAATTGCTCGTCTGGTTCGAAATGCACGCGACGATGGTGAACGCCATCGCGCGCGAGAAGCAGATCAAGGGCGGCAGCCGGTTGAAGAAGCTGGCCTTGATCGAGGCGGACAATCCGCGCTGGAATGATTTGTGGCCCGACATTCTCGACGGCAGCGAGTGACGCCCTGGATTGCTTCGCTTCGCTCGCAATGACGAAGAGTTATAATGCCTCGTCCTTGCGAGGAGCGTAGCGACGAAGCAATCCAGAGCGGTCCGGCGCCAACACCTGTGGACCCAATTAAGCCCACCCCTCCAGCACCTGATCGGGCGGGCGATGCCCGTCGCTCCACGCGCGGATGTTGGCGATGACCTTTTCGCCCGATGCCTCGCGCCCTTCGATCGTCGCCGAGCCCAGGTGCGGCAGCAGCACGACATTGTCGAGCGCAAGCAGTTCGGGGTCGACGGCGGGCTCGTGCGTATAGACGTCGAGCCCGGCACCCGCGATGCGTCCGGCCTTCAGCGCCGCGACCAGCGCCCCTTCGTCGACGATCTCGCCGCGCGCGGTGTTGATCAGATACGCCGTCGGCTTCATCGAAGCGATCCGCGCCGCACCCACCATTTCGTGCGTCTCGCTGGTGTGCGGGCAATGGATCGTCACCACGTCGGCGATGCGCAGCAGCGTGTCGACGCTGGCGTGATAGCTCGCGCCCAATTCCTCTTCGATCGCTTCGGGCAGGCGGCGGCGGTTGTGGTAATGGATCGACAGGCCGAACGCCCGCGCGCGGCGCGCAACCGCCAGCCCGATGCGCCCCATGCCGATGATGCCGAGCAATTTGCCGCCGACCCGGTGGCCGAGCATGCCGCTCGGCGCCCAGCCCTGCCATTGGCCCGATCGCATCAATTTCTCGCCCTCGGCCAGCCGGCGCGGCACGGACAGGATCAGCGCCATCGTCATGTCGGCGGTGTCTTCGGTGAAGACGCCGGGCGTGTTCGACACCATGATGCCTTTGGCGCGCGCCGCCGACAGGTCGATATGGTCGACCCCGGCGCCGAAATTGGCGATCAGCTTCAGACGCTCGCCCGCGGCGGCGATCACCTCGGCGTCGATCTCGTCGGTCACGGTCGGGACGAACACGTCGCAATCGGCGACCGCCGCTTTCAACTCGTCCTTGGTAAAGGCATGGTCCTGCGCCGACAGCGCGACGTCGAACAGCTCGGCCATGCGCGCTTCGACATGCGGCATCAGCTGGCGGGTGACGATGACGCGCGGGCGGCGGGGGCGGGATGAATCGGGCATGGCGCCGATAGAGCGCGCGATCGGGAAGGGGTCAAGGGGGCGTTGGCAGGACGCCTGTGGACAATGCGTCCTGCCGATGCGGTCACCGGTTGAAAAAGCGCGCCGTTTGCGACAAGGATTAACCATGACCAGCCGACACTTAGCCGCGATTTTCCTCTGCCTGACCCTTGCCGGCCCTGCGACCGCGCAGGACGACGCCTTGCCTTATTGGGCGTCGATCAGCGTCGACGAGGCGCGGATGCGCAAGGGACCGTCGCCCGACGTGCCGGTGATCTGGGAATATCGGCGCAAGGATTTGCCGGTAAAGGTCGTCGCGCGCCACGAAACCTGGCGCAAGATCGAGGATCCCGACGGCACCCAGGGCTGGATGGCGGCGCGCCTGCTCAGCCGCGCCCGCACCGCGATCGTCACGGGGGACGAGGTTCGTCCGCTGTACGAGGCGGCGAGCGCGTCATCGGCGATCCTCTATCGCGCCGAACCCGGCGTCGTCGGCAAGATCAGCGATTGCGCCAATGGCTGGTGCCAGCTCGACGTGCGCGGACGCCGCGGCTGGATCGAAACCGGCCATATCTGGGGCGACTGACCGCCGGTTTCGCGCCCGGCGCTATCTTTGCCTGCTCAAAGGTGTAGCAATGGAGTGGGGGCGCTAGACCCGTGCGCGCTTCCGCCGCCGCCATGCCCACACCAACGCCACGATCGCCGCGATCCCGCCGCCCAGCCACAGTCCGGCCTTGATCGCGCGCTTCTTGCCCTGCTGCTCCCACGCATAAGTGTTGATCTGCGCATCGGCGGTATAGCCCGCCGGCATGTCGAGTACGCCATTGGCCTTCGCATAGGCGCGGTAGTCGGCCATCATCGCCTGGAACCGGTCGGGTATCGCCACCGCCAAATCCTTGGTCTCGCCCGGATCGCTCTTCAGGTCGTACAGCCGCCACTTGCCGTCGCCCGTCGGCGGCAGGTTGCGCACCAGCTTGTAATCGCCGCGAAACAGCGCGGCATTGCCCGACAGCTCATACCCCAGCGGATCGTCGCCATGGACGCTACCCGCCGCCCCGCCCAGCATGGGAACCAGGCTGCGTCCGGTCACCGGCTCGACCGCCTTCCCGTTCCAGCTGCCGCCATGCTCCGGCACCCCCGCCAGCTCGGCCAGCGTCGGCAAAATGTCGGTGACATGCGCCAGCCCGCCGTTAATCGCCCCGGCGCGGATTTCCGGATGGCCCGGCCAGGCGATGATCAGCGGTACGCGCAGCCCGCCTTCGGCCGCGCTGAATTTATACCCTGACAGCGGCGACGCCGCCGCGCTCGCCCAGCCGGGGCCGATCGCGGCAAAGCTGCCGCGCCGGCCGATGTTCGCGGTCGACGTGTCATATTGCATGTTCAGGAACAGCCGGTTGCGCGTGCTGCTGAACGGGTTGGTCGGCTCGGCGCCATTGTCCGACAGAAAGACGAAGATCGTATTCTCATACTGACCCGTCGCCTTCAGATGCGCGACCAGCCGCCCGATCTCGCGGTCCATCGCGGTCGCCATGCCGGCATAGGCTTGCATCACCCGCACCGCCGCCGCGCGCTCCTCGGCGCCCTGCTTCGTCCAGTCGGGCGTGGTCGCCATCGTCACCATCGGCGCGCCCGCCGGCATGATGCCCAGCGCCGCCGCGCGCTTCGCCCGCGCCTCGCGCAGCTTCGTCCAGCCGTCCTTGTACAGCGCCGCATAGCGCGCGATGTCGCTGTCGGGCGCCTGCACCGGGATATGATTGGCGAGGAAATTGATCGACGCGAGGAAGGGTTTGCCGCTCGCGCGGTCGGCGTCGATATAATCGATCATCTTCTCGACGACGAAGGTCGACGAATAGAAATTTTTCGGCAGCGTCGCCGGCTGGCCATTCTCGGTCCAGGCGGCGGTGTCGTACATGCCCTCGATCGGGCGCTGTTCGAAATTGTCGGCGCCGGCATCGGCCAGGCTGAAGGCGCGATTGTAACCGCGCGCCTCGGGCAGGCGCGTCGCGTCGCTCCCCAGATGCCATTTGCCGGTGAGGTAGGTGTTATACCCTGCCGCGCCGAATAATTCGCCGATCGTCACGACGCGGTGGTTCATCACCGTGTCATAGCCCGGCTGGCCGCGATGCGCGTCGGGGATCGTCTCGGGCATGTTGCCCAGGCCATTGCGGTGGTTCATCACCCCGGTCTGCAACATCGCGCGTGTCGGCGAGCAGGACCCCGCGACATGGAAGTTGGAAAAGCGCATGCCCGCCTGGGCTAGCGCGTCGATATTCGGCGTCGCAAATTCGGCGCCGAACGACCCGACATCGCTGAAACCCCAGTCATCGGCGAGCAGGATGACGATATTGGGATGGCGCGCGGATACGGCGGCAGCCGGGGCAGGGGCGGGCGCCGCCTGCACCGGGGCCAGCATCAAACCGGCGGTCAGTGCCGCCACGCTTCGCCTCTTCATCGCGAATCCCCCTCCAATATATTGACACATGTTATGCCAATATATTCGCGGCCGCAATCGATCGTTCAAGTCGCCGCTGTCGCGAAGCGATGGAGAGGGGGGCGTCCGCGAAGCGATGGGGAGGGGGCTTTCGCGGACAGGAGGGAGCCGATCCCTCGGTCAGCGCTGCGCTGCCACCTCTCCCTCGCTTCGCATCGGAGAGAATCTAGTCGAATCCCGTCAGGAACGCCGCGACATTCCCGCCGAGGTCGCCGACCGCATAGCCGCCCTCCATCACCACCAAAGTCGGCAGGCCAAGGCCTGCGATCGCCCGTGCCATGTCGCCATAATCGGCGCGTTCGAGCTTGAAGCTCGAGATCGGATCGCCGCTGAAGGTGTCGGCGCCGAACGAGACGATCAGGCAGCGCGCGTCCCGGTCCGCGATTGCGCCCAGCGCGGCGTCGAGCGCCGGACGATAGCTGGCGGCGTCGGTGCCGCGCGGCAGCGGCAGGTTCAGCGTCGCGCCTTCGCCCGCGACTTCGCCGCGCTCGTCGGCATGGCCCCAGTAAAAGGGATAGTCGGTCACCGGATCGGCATGGATCGAGGCGAAGAAGATGTCGGGATCGTCGTAGAAGATGTCCTGCGTGCCATTGCCATGATGATAGTCGACGTCGAGGATCGCGACCGGACCGAGCCCCAGCGCCTGCGCCTGCCGCGCCGCGATGGCGGCGTTGTTGAGGTAGCAATAGCCGCCCATATAGTCGCGCCCGGCATGGTGCCCCGGCGGACGGCACAGCGCGAAGCTATGGCGGTCGCCTGCCTTGAGCCCGTCGAGCGCGGTCAGCGCGCATTGCGCCGACCAATAGGCCGACTGCCAGGTTCCCGCCGCGATCGGGGTCGAGGCGTCGAAGCTGTACGCGCCGATCTCGGCATCGATGCGCCGGAAGGACAGCGCGCGCCGCCGCACCACTGGAAAGCTGTAGCCGATCGCATCGCCCGTCCGCCCCGCCGCGAGCCAGCCGTCATAAGCGCGTTCGAGAAAGGCGAGATAATCCGCGTCATGTACCGCGGCGAGCGGCGCCATCCCGAAATCGCGCACCGGCTGCCAGTCGGCCAGCGCCGCGACGATCGAGCGCGGCCGTTCGACATTTTCGGCATAGGGCACGAATTCGCCATTGTGCAGTTCGCGTTCGGGCGCGTGCAGCGTCTGCCGGTCGTCGAAGAAAAACCTCATTATTGTCCGTCCTTTCGCATCGCCTTCCTGACCGTTCGCGCGAAACTAGGGCGGCGGCCCGGCAAGTCAAAGGCGGTGTGGCTTGCGGGCTCACCCCGTTCCCGCGCGCCAGGCCGAGGGCGAGCGCCCCGTCCATTGCCGGAATGCCCGCGTAAAGCTCCGTGCCTCGGCATAGCCCAGCGTCTCGGCGATCGCTTCGACCGTCGCATTGCCGCTCGTCAGCATCCGCATCGCCTTGTCGCGCCGGACATTCTCGCGGATCGTCGCCAGCGTCGTGCCTTCCGTGCGCAGCAACCGGCGCAGCTTGTGCGGCGACAGCCCGGTTTCATGCGCCAGCTCGTCCAGCGTCAGGTCGGGGCCGCGCGTCAACAACTGCCGCACCCGCCGCGCGACGCTCGCATCGCTCGCGGGAATCGACATGATGTCGAGCGGCGCGGCGGCGATCATCGCGTCCAGCTCGGTCGCCGAGCGGTGGATCGGGGCGTGCAGCGCATGGGCATCCATCACGATCCGCCGCCTGTCGCTGTCGAAGCGATGGCGGCACGGGAAGAGATATTTGAACTCCTCGAAATAGGCGTCGGGGCGTCGATAATCGAACTCGGCCGACAGCAGCGAAATCGTCTCGCCCGCCAGCCAGCAGGCGAGCCGGTGCCAGATGATCATCCAGAATTCGCTGAAATAATGGTCGGGGTCGCGCGCGGGCTCGGCGAAGTCGACGACGATCTCCAGCCCCTCCTTGGTCGCGACGATTTGCGTCTCGATCCCGGCATCCAGCAGATTGTAGAAACGCGCTGCGCGCGCGAGTCCGTCGGCGACATCGGCGCCCTCCAGCGCCAGTTCGCACGCAAAGGCGAAACTTCCGGGCCGCACGCATCGTCCGGCATAACCCATAAACTCGTCGCCCAGCGCCGCCCAGATCTGGCGCACCAGCAGCGCCATCGCCTCCGCCGACCCGCGCCACCTCGGCGCCGCAAAATCCTTGGGGTTCAGCCCGGTTCCCGCGACCAGGTCGCGCACCGCGATCCCGGCCCGCTCGGCCCCCCTGGTGCACACCCCGAAATAATAACCGTCGATCGTCGCCATGATGGCTGCGCATTATGGTGAGTTTTCCTCGCCTGTCATGCCCTGTTTGTGCCCCCCGGATTCACGCTACGCGGCACCTTCGACAACATCGGGAGACTGCACATGCCCATCCACCCCCGTGAGGAATCCGCCGCCGACCGCTGGTCGCGCTTCCAGCCGATCGTTACCGGCGACGACTATGTCGCCTCGCTGCGGAGCCGCGGCGTCGAGGTCTGGCTCTTAGGCGAGCGCGTCGACGAGCCCGTCGACCATCCGATCATCCGCCCCTCGATCAACGCGCTCAAGATGACCTACGACCTCGCGCTCGCCGAGCCCGAGCTGGCGACCGCGCACAGCGACCTCATCGACGCGCCGGTCAACCGCTTCCTCCACATCGTCGGCTCGCCGCAGGATCTGGTGATGAAGAACCGCATGCAGCGCAAGATGGGCCAGCTCACCGGCACCTGCTTCCAGCGCTGCGCCGGGCTCGACACGATCAGCGTCCTCCACTCGATCACCTATGACATCGATGCGAAGCACGGCACGCCCTATCACCAGCGCTACCTCGACTTCATGCGCCATGCGCAGCGCGCGAACATCATCATCGGCGCCGGCATGACCGATCCCAAGGGCGACCGCTCGAAACGCCCGCACGAACAGGCCGACCCCGACATGTTCCTGCACGTGACGAAGCGCACCGAGGCGGGCGTCTACGTCACCGGCGCCAAGGCGCATATGACCGGCGGGCTCAACTCGCACTGGATCTGCGTCATGCCGACGATGAACATGAGCGAAGCCGACCGCGACTTCGCGATTGTCGGCCTCGTCCCCGGCGACGCGACCGGCATTGCCTATATCTACGGCCGCCAGTCGTGCGACACGCGGGCGATGGAGGCGGGCGACATCGACCAGGGCAATGCGCGCTTCGGCGGGCAGGAAACGCTCGTCGTCTTCGACAATGTCTTCATCCCGCACGAACATGTGCTGATGGACGGCGAATATGAATTTGCGCAGGACATGGTCGCGCGCTTCACCTCCTACCACCGCGCCTCTTACGTCTGCAAAACCGGGCTCGGCGACGTGATGGTCGGCGCCGCAGCGCAGGTCGCCGACTATAATGGTGCCGAGGCCGCGAGCCATATCAAGGACAAGCTCGTCGAGATGACGCACCTCAACGAGACCATCTATTCCTCCGCCATCGCGTCGAGCCACGAGGCGAAGCCACTGCCCTCGGGCATCTATATGAACGATGCGATGCTCGCCAATGTCTGCAAGCACAATGTCACGCGCTTCCCCTATGAAATCTCGCGCCTCGCCCAGGATCTCGCGGGTGGGATCATGGTGACCATGCCGTCGGACGCCGACTTCAAGAATGAGACGATCGGCCCGATCCTCGAGAAATATATGAAGGGCAAGCACAATGTCCCGGTCGAATATCGCCAGCGCATCCTGCGCCTGATCGAGAATATGACCCTCGGTCGCAATGCGGTCGGTTACCTCACCGAATCGATGCACGGTGCAGGATCGCCGCAGGCGCAGCGCATCCAGATTTTGCGCGGCATGGACGTCGAGAAGAAGAAGGGTTTCGCGCGCGACCTTGCGGGAATCGCCGAGGAATAGCAGCATCGCCGCCGGAGAGAGGAGGATGCGATGACGGTCCCGGTAATCGCGATCTGCGGCATCGCCACCGACGAAGCGAGCTGGCAGGGCATGCCGGTCGATCGCATCGTCGTGCCGCGCGGGCCGACGATCGACGCGATGGCCGGCGCGATCCTTGCCGACCTGCCCGATCGCTTCGCGCTGTGCGGCCATTCGATGGGCGGCTATGTCGCGCTGGAGATCGCCGCCCGCGCCCGCGATCGCCTGGCCGGTCTTGCCCTGCTGAGTACCGCCTGCACCGCCGACAGCGATGAAGCGAGGGCCGGACGACAAACGGCGATCGCGCAGGCGCGCGCCGATTTCGCCACGCTCGCCGAACGTCTTGCGCGCGCGATGCTGTCGCGCACCAGCCGGGCCGACACCGACCTGCTCGCCGATTTCCACGCCATGCTCCTCCGCTGCGGGGCGGAGCTCTTTGCCGAGCAGCAGGCGGCGGCGTCGACACGCGTCGAGCGTTGCGGCCTGCTCGTCGGCCTCACGGTTCCGGCGCTGGTGCTGGCGGGAGAGGGCGATGCGATCGTTGTCCCCGAGCGCTCGCGCGAAATGGCGGCCGCGCTCCCCGACGTCGTGCTGCACATGCTGTCCGGCTGCGGCCATGTCCCGCAGCGCGAAGCGCCCGAGGCTACCCGCGCCGCGATATCCGCGTGGCGCGACCGATTGGAAACCCGATGAAACCCTCTCCCGCGCGCCTCGATCCCGCCGCCTATCCGCTCCACAAAGCGGTACCGATCCGCTTTTCCGACGTCGACATGTTCCGCCACCTCAACAATGTGGCGACCGGCCAATTTTATGAGGAAGCGCGCTTCGCACTGCTCGCCGAAGCCCGGGTGCAGGTCGCGAAGGACGACAGCCCGGTGCTGGTGATCGCCAATGTCGATACTGCCTTCCTAGGGCAGGCGCGCTATCCCGGCACGATCGACGTCGCGACCGGCATCGTCCGCGTCGGCACCCGTTCGCTTGTCATCGGGCAGGGGCTGTTCGTCGGCGGCCAATGCATCGGCTGCGCCGATAGCGTGATCGTCGCGACCGGACCGTCCGGCCCGGTTCCGCTGCCCGGGCCGATCGCCGCCTATCTTTCGCAGCACTTGTTGCCGGAGGATATGGCGAGCTGACCGCAACGGCGTCGGGCGGCGTTGCCGCCGCCCGTCCCTTCCTATGGGCTTGACGTCGACCTATTCGCCGTCGTCGGACATCCGGTTGTCGGGGATGCCGAAGGTCTGCACGGGTTTCCCTTTCGCGGCGACCGCAGCCGCCGCGATTTGCTTGCTCGACGCCATTTTTTCGGCGCTGCTGAGCTTGATCGCGGGCGAGATCCGGGTGACGCGGATCGCCTTCAACGGCAGCCCTCCGCGCATCGCCGTGGCAAGCTCGGTGCGCGCGACCAATTGCTCCGTCGCCGCCTTCGCGCGGGCGTCCTCCCTCGCCTTGATCTTCGCCCATTTGATCTGGATGTCGCGGAGCGCCTCGCGCAACTGCGCCTCATACAGCGGCTTATAGATTTCGCGGTGCCCGCGACGGTTCGGGTGGACGATCCCGAACGCGTCGCCCTGTGTCCAGAAGGATGCGATCAGGTCATTGTTGAAATAGGGGATCTCGTCGTTGCACAGCCCGTTGTAACGCGACTTGGCCATCGCGCCGCCGACGTGGCGGAATTTCGGAAATGCTCCGATCGTTGTCCGCACCGCATCGTTCAGCGGTATCAGGAAGGCCGAGTTCATTGCATTATGTTCGGCGTCGCAGAACAGCCCGTTGGCGCCGCGCATCGGATCGGGATATTCGGACACCAGCACGCGATCATAAGTGAAATTCTGTTCGAACGCCTGCTGCAGGCTGCGATAGAGTTGCGGCACGTCGTTGGCGATCGAGGTGCGCAGATTGTTATATTCGGGGCTGTCGGCCTTGAATTCGGAAAAGAAGACGAAATATTTTTCGACGAACAGGCCGAAGTTCACGTCGTTGCCGCCGCCCGACACCATGGCGATGTTGAGTTCGGCATAGCCGTTGCCGGCCATCCAGTCGCGCACCGCCATCAACTGTGGTTTCACGACGGTCTGCAGCTCTTCGCCTTCGCCGAACCAGGTCGCTTTCTTCTGCGACAACAATATGCCTTCGGCGACCTGGGCGCCCGAACAGGCGACATTCTTGAATGCGATGGCGATCCCGGGATTTTCTTCCTTGATCGTTTTCACCGCGCGGGCCTGCCCCGAATTGCCGCTGCGATGGCACAGCTCATTGTCCCATTTGTCGCCGCTCGCATAAGGCGACCCTTCGCCGCTGGCATAGCTGTCGCCGAAATTGGCGATCGTCAGCTTGTCGGGCATGGTGAAGGTCACGACCGGCGACAGGGTGACCGTGGCGCCGCGCTTCTTGACCAGTTTGTAATGCACCGTCCGGCCCGAGGAGATGGTCGCCGGGTTGGTGTCGGTCATGTTCGGCCGGCCATTGTCGCTATGCGGGAAGACGAAGGTGCCGCTGGCGACCCCGGCGCCGCTGACCGTGTCGAGCCGGACGCGGGCTTGCGCCACCCTCCCGCCCAGACCTGCCGATGTGATAGCGGCGCGGTCCTGGCCATAGAGGACCCACAATTCGGTGTTGGCGTTGGTCTCGCCGGCGGCAAGCTGGATCGACAGCTTCATTGCCCGGTCGCCGGGACCGAAGGGGACGTTGTCATAGGACACGAAGCTGGTCGGTGGTGTCTGCGCCTGGATCGTTGCGGGGGACGCGGCGAAACTCGTCGCGGCGCAGGCGAGCAGGGCGAAAATCATTCGGCGTTTCATATGGTCATTCCTCTATGTCCGTTGGGAAGCGCGTGGCGTCACCCCAGGACGATTGGCGGTACGAGTTCCGCAGGGATCAAGCTGAGTGAGGCTGCCTTGATCGCGGCGAGCGCGATCGAGGGATGTGTGATGCACACTTCGCCATCCGACAGCGCGCCGGGGTTGAACTGGACGAGAAAGGCCAGCTGGACCGCGATCGCGCTGGCATAGAGCAGCGCCATGATGATGAAGGCGAGGATGATCGCCATCGCGCCGACGACGGCGGGCGACAGCGCGGCGACGGCGGCCGCGATCGCCGGGGCCGGGGTGATCCCGATCGATGCGACCCCTGCGGCAAATTCGGGGCTGAGCGCCGCGAGTGCGCTGAGCGCGGCGCCCCAGGCCGAACCGGCCTCGGCAACGAGGTTCTGCGCCGCGAGTTTGCGGGCGCAGGATGCGCTGATGCAAACTTTCACGCCATAGGGGATGCCGACGCCCTGGATGAACGGGATGGGCATCTGTTCGATCGTCCATTTGCCCTCGATCAGGCACATGCCATAGGGGCCGAGAAAACTGAAAAGATCGTCGCTGAATTGCTTGATGAACTCGAGTGCCTTCGCCACGTCCTTGGCGAGGAGTTTGAGCTCCTTCAGCGGCAGGTCCGGCAGCTTGATATCGGGCAGATTCCAATCGTTCGGGATGAGCCCGGCGAGCGGCGCAGTGCAGGTCGTCACCTCGCGCGTCACCTCTTCGACGACTTCGGTGACGATGGTGATCAACCCGACGACGACATCGACGAACCCCTTCGCGGCGCAATAGGTCGCAGCGCAAACCTGCCCCGCCGTCATGTTGAATGCCGCGATCGCACCGCAGGCGCCCGTCCGCACCGCGTCGTCATAACATTCGGCGTAGCGCTCGGCTGCGGTCTTGATCTCGTCGACCGTGCGTTCGACCAGCGACGTCACCGACTCCGTGACAGTCGTCGTTGTGCAGCGCCCTGCCTTGGCGAGATCCTCGACGACCGAAAAGATGCCGCTCGCCACTTGCTTCGCCGGGGCGGCCTTCGTCGCGACCGCCACGGCCGCAAGGGATGTCGCCATGGCGGAGCGCATCTGCATCGCCGATTGCATCGCCTTGCGATCCTTTTTCAGCGCATTTTTAAGCGCCGCGACGCTCGCCTTGTCCCAGGGTGAGGGCTTGGCTTTGCCAAAGGCGACGCCGTCTGGGGTCAGCCGGATTTCCTGGGTCGAACCCTGCAGCGACACGAAGGGCATGCGGCCGGTGTAATCGAACAGCCCGGCCTTGTTGGCGGTCTGGATCAGATAGGGGGTAAGGCCCTCGTCGAGCCGTGTTGCCCGCACTTCGCCCCACGGACCGACCATGCCGAAACCGCCGGCGGTCGGTTTGAACAACTGGCCGAACGGCTTGCCGCTATATTTCGACTTGTCCTGGATCATCGCTTTGAGCGGTCCGGCGGCCGCGAGGCTGCAAAGGCCGAGCGACGTGCCGCCCCACAGGATGGCGCGGCGATCGGGATGGATCATGGTCATGGTCTTTTCCTCTCTTCGGGTCAGGGGTGAAGCGACCGTGTCGTTAATTCCGCCAGCATTTCGGGCGCGGCGGTGCGGGCATCGGGCATGGGCATCGCCACGTCGGCGCGCGTCATGCGGGTAAAGAAGGGCACATGTTCCAGACGCTTGCGCGCCGCTTCGGCGTTGCTCATCGGATCGACGACATCGGTCCAGAGCGCCGCCAGCTTCTCGATCTGGTCCGACCGCGCCCAGGCGCGGCCGGGCAGGGCGATCGGGCGTTGCGGTGTGACGAGCACCAGGACGGAATCGCGCCGCTGGGTCAGGTTGCGTTCGTTGAACAGATTGCCGACCAGCGGCACATCGCCGAGCACCGGCGTCTTGGAAAATGTCTTGTCGTCGACCGTCTCGGTCAGGCCGGACAGCAACAGCGTTTCGCCAAAGCGGATTTCGGCGGTCGCCACGACCTTTTGTCGGAACAGGGTCAACGCCTCGCTGAATGACCCTGCCGGATCGGCGGTGACGAAGCTGCGTCCCGTTTCGATCCGGATGCGCGTGCCGTCGGCGGTGATCTCGACCGGCGTCACCTTCATTTCGATGCCGATGTCGATCTGTTCGAGCGAACCGAGATTGACCCCGCCGACCGCGACGCGCACCGACCGGCCGACGAAAAATTCGCTCTCCTCACCGCGGTAGGCGGTGAGTTGCGGCCGCGCGACGACCGAATAATATTGGCCACCGCGGTTGAACAGGTTGAGGTTGTAGTTGAGCTGCGGGATGGTGATCGAGGCGGTCAGCACGCGCTGATAGCTGTTGCCGTTGCTACCGGCGTTGTCGCGGGTGATCGTCCGCGTGCCCTGGCGGTTGAACCCATATTGCAGCCCGAGGCCGTCGAACAGGTTCAGCCCGGTGCGTTCGCGGTGGGTATTCTGCGCCAATATGATCGCCACATCGATCGAGATCTGGTCGGGCGAAGCCGCAATGCCCGCCCCGCCGGTTTCGCCGCCCGGTGGCGAGGCATCCAGCGCATTGGTTTCGAGCAGTTGCAGCGCGCGGGTGCGGTCGCGCGCCGCCTCCGCTGGCGCAGCGCGGTCGAGCAGGTCGAGCATCGCCAGCGTCTTGTCGCGCTCACCGATCGCGGCGGCGGTGAAGGCGGCGAGGCGGAGCGACGCGGCGTCGTCGGGGGCGATCGCGACCGCGCGGTCGGCGGCCAGCGCCGCGAGCCCGGCGTCGCCATACATATAGGCGGCGGCCGCGAGCGAGGCGACGGCGCGGCCATCGCTCGGACGCAGCAACGTCGCCCGGGCGAAATGATCCATCGCCTGATCATATTTCCCCTGGTCGAACGCAACGCGCCCGGCCATCGCCGCAGGCCAATATTGCCCCGGCTCGGCGCGGGCGGCGAGGTCGTAGCCTGCCTGCGCCATGTCCATCGCCTGCGCATCCTTGTCGCCGCGCATCTGCCACGCCAGCGCCAGCAGCGCCTGGTTGCTGCCGTTGCGCGGCTGGCGCGCCACCAGTTCGGACAACAGCGAAATGGCGCGCGGGCTGTCCCCGCTCTGCAGCGCGGCTCCAGCTTGCGACGCCAGGGCGTCGGCACTTTCCGACGACAGGTCGATCGGGGTCGGCTCGCGCTTGCGAGCATCGGCGGGCGCTGCGCCAAAGACCAGCAACGCCGCACCGAGCAGCGCCGTCGCCTGAACAATGTGGCGCGGTGCAAAGTCGGAAGAGCGGGCTGGGAGCATCGGTGAGCGGCCTTCCTGTGGATCGCGAAATGGTCCGCAATCCTAAGTCGGCATGCCGCTAGGCCCCTTGTGGCAAATTGTTGCGTATTGCGGATAATCGCCCTGTTTCAGGCGGTTCGGAAGTCGCAAATTGTTATCTGGCGCGTACCAGCGATGGTGCGACCCGTCGCCGCAGCAGCGTGGCGATCGCCGAATCTCCACCCCATCGCGCGGCGATATGGCGGCGCAAGCCGGCCGAGCCCCACAGCTCGTTGCGGGCCTCGGCCTTCCGCAGCAGCGCGAGCAGGCGGTCGCGATCGCCGACTGCCGACGCGACAAAGGCGGGCCACGCCAATGTCTGGCGGTCGCCCGCCTCAACCTCGGCCAGCGCGTCGTCGATGACGAACGTCGCCGCTGCGAGGTGATCCTTGGCCGATGCGGTGCGCAGCGCTGCCGCGTAACGGCTGATCCCGTCCTCCTGCCGCAGCCTCGCCATGATCTCGACCTCCTGGACAAATCCGGCGACGTCGCCGTCGGAAAGGGCGACGACTGACAGATAGTCGGGAACGGTGGCGAGCCCCGGATGCTCGCGGCGAAGATCGAGCAAGGCCTGTTTGGCCGGCGCGGTTTGACCGACCGACCACCTCGCCCAGGCGACATCGGCGGCGATCGCGGGCGATGCCGGTTCGATCAGTCGCGCCTCCGAAAAGCGGCGCATGCCGTCGTCGAAATCGCCGTTGTCGATCAGCGCATTGGCGAACCAGAACAGGGTCTGCGCCGACCGGCTGTCGAGCGCGAGCGAACGCTCGAAATCGCGCGCCGCCGCAGCGCGGTCGCCGCGCCACCAATAATCGATGAAGCCGCGCGCCCGCAACGCGCCGGCATGGTCGGGGTTGATCTTGAGCGCGGTGTCGACCGCCGTCTGGGCCCGGGCAAACGCCTCGACGTCGCGCAGCGAGCCAAACTCGCGCGCGAGCAGATAGCAGTCGGCGAGCGCCGAATAGGCGGGTGCGAATTGCGGCTCGATCGCCGTCACGCGCTTCAATTTCTCGATCGCCCGCAAAATCGCGTCGGGGGTCCGCCGCGCCCAGTCGGCGCGCGCCTCGACATAGATGCTCGCCGCCTGGCCGTTTTCGGGCAAGAGCGCGCGGGCGTCGGGCGCGGGCGCGTCGGGCCAGGCATAGACCCCGATCGCCAATGTCGTTGCGGCGAGCAGCGCCGCCGCCGTCACTCTTGTCCAGCGCCTGGACTTGGCCGGTGCGGCGGGGGACACCTCGCGGTCGCCGTCGTCGGGCAGCCCGGAGCCAAGCCAGGCGTCGAGTTCGTCGGTCAGCGCATAAACGCTGCCGCGTCCGGCGCCCGGGATGCGATGGATGGGCAGCCCGCGTTCGCTCGCCCAACGCATGACCGTCGTGCGTTCCCGCCCGAAATGGGCGGCAATCGATTTCCAGCCATCCAATCGCATTCCACGCCCATATGCTTTCTGCCCGCAGACGCAACGCTGCCGTTCCGCCGCGATCAAAGCAAGCGCTTTACTCGCCGGGATCGTCCGCAGAGGGCGTGTCAGCCCTCGTCGCGCAACGACAGGCGATACCCGACCGCCAGTTCGTTGACGATCAGTCGCGGCCGCGCCGGGTCGTCCTCCAGCTTCTGGCGCAAACCGCGCACCGCGATGCGCAGATATTCGACGCGGTCTTCGTGCGCCGGACCCCAAACGTCCTTGAGCAACTGGGTGTGGCTGATCACCCGGTCGGGTCGCCGCGCGAGCTGGGCGAGCACGGCATATTCCTTGGGGGTCAGATGCACATCGGCACCATCGCGCGCGACGCGGCGATGGTCGAGGTCGATCCGGATCGGGCCGGTCTCGATCACCGACGGCCGTTCCCCACCGGTCGCGGCACGCTGGTGACGCAGCGCGGTGCGGATGCGCGCGAGCAATTCCTCGGTGTCGAAGGGTTTGGTCAGATAATCATCGGCGCCCAGATCGAGCGCCGCGACCTTCTCGCCACTGTCGTCGCGCGCCGATACGACAATCAGGGTCGCGGTCGATCGGGCGCGGATTGGGCCGATCAGTTCGAGCCCGTCGCGATCGGGAAGCCCGAGGTCGAGGAGTACGACGTCGGGCTTTTCGATATCGAGCAGCGACAGCGCCGCCCGCGCATCGGCGGCCTCGGCGACGCGATGCCCGGCGCGCTGCACCGTCGCGCGGAGCAGGCGGCGAATATGCGCATCGTCCTCGACGATCAGGATATTGGCTGCCTGCGTCATCGCGCTCTCTTACCGTGCGCCCGGCCGTTGGTCGAGCAAACGGTTGATCAACAGGACATTGACGCGCGGCTCGCCCAAAAATCCGAGCGCCGGTCGTTCGATCGCGGCATCGACCAGCGCCCGGACCGCCGTCTCCGAAATCCCGCGCGCTTTCGCCACGCGGCCGATCTGGAAAAAGGCCGCCTCGGGGCTGATATGGGGATCGAGCCCCGAGGCGGAGGTCGTCACCAGGTCGGGCGGGACAGGGCGGCCCGGTGTCGTTGCGGCAAGGGTGGCGACGTCGCCTTTCACGCGGTCGGCGAGGGCCTGGCTGGCGGGGCCGAGGTTCGATCCCGCCGAAGCGGCGGCGTCATAACCCTCGGCCCCGGCGGCCGAAGGGCGGCCATGGAAATAGCGGTCGCTGTTGAATTTCTGCCCGATCAGCTCGGAGCCGACAACGCGCTCGCCTTCGCGGATCAGGCTGCCATTGGCCTGTTTCGGGAACAGCAGCTGGCCGACGCCTGTGAGCGCGAGCGGATAGGCGATGCCGAGCAATGCGGCGAACAGCAGGGTCAGCACCAAAGCGGGGCGGACGGCGGATTGGAGGTCGGACAACATCGGGTGATCCTTAAGCAAGATGGAGGCTGGAAACGGCGAGGTCGATCAGCTTGATGCCGACGAAGGGCGCGATCAGGCCGCCGAGGCCGAAGACGGACAGGTTGCGCGCAAGCAAGGGGCCCGCCGCCATCGGCCGATAGCGCACGCCCTTCAGTGCGAGCGGAACGAGGCAGGGGATGATCAGCGCGTTGAAGATGATCGCCGACAGTATCGCGCTCTCGGGCGTCGCGAGGCCCATCACGTTGAGTACGCCGAGTTGCGGATAGAGCACCACGAAGATCGCCGGGATGATCGCGAAATATTTGGCGACGTCGTTGGCGACCGAAAAGGTCGTCAGCGCCCCGCGCGTCATCAGCAATTGTTTGCCCAGCCCGACGACCTCGATCAGCTTGGTCGGGTCGCTATCGAGGTCGACCATATTGCCCGCCTCGCGCGCCGCCTGCGTCCCGGTGTTCATCGCGACCCCGACGTCGGCCTGGGCGAGGGCAGGGGCGTCGTTGGTACCGTCGCCGCACATCGCGACCAGCCGCCCTTCGGCCTGTTCCTTGCGGATCAGCGCCAGCTTGTCCTCGGGCGTCGCCTGCGCGAGGAAGTCGTCGACCCCGGCCTCGGCGGCGATCGCGGCGGCGGTCAGCGGATTGTCGCCGGTGATCATCACGGTGCGGATGCCCATCTTGCGCAGTTCGCCGAACCGTTCGCGCACCCCCGCCTTGACCACGTCCTTGAGGTGGATCGCGCCGAGCAGCCGCCCGCCGCGCACCACCGCCAGCGGCGTGCCGCCCGAACGTGCGATCTCCTCGGTGATCTTGCGCAATTCCTGCACCGCCGGATTTTCGTCCTGCGGGAAGGCGCGCAACACCGAATCGACCGCGCCCTTCTGGATCGTCACCCCCGCGACGGTGACCCCCGACAGCCGCGTCTGCGCGGTGAAGGGGACGACCTCCGACCCTGCGGGCAGCGCCGCGACGCGGATCGCATAGCGTTCGCGTGCGAGCGCGACGACCGACCGCCCCTCGGGGGTCTCGTCGGCGAGGCTCGACAGCAAAGCCGCCTCGGCGAGTGCGTCGCTATCGATGCCGGCGAGCGCGCGAAACTCGCTTGCCTGGCGGTCGCCGATGGTGATCGTGCCGGTCTTGTCGAGCAGCAGCACATCGACGTCGCCCGCCGCCTCGACCGCGCGGCCCGACTTGGCGAGCACGTTAAAACGCACCAGCCGGTCCATGCCCGCGATGCCGATCGCCGACAGCAGCGCCGCGATCGTGGTCGGGATCAGGGTGATCAGCAGCGCCGCGAGCAGCACGACGGGCACGCTGCCGCCGGCGTAGGAGGCGAAGCCGGGGATCGTCGCGACCGCGATCAGGAAGATGATCGTGAGGCCCACGAGCAGGATCGTCAGCGCGATCTCGTTCGGGGTCTTGCGCCGCTCGGCGCCCTCGACCAGCGCGATCATGCGGTCGAGAAAACCCTGGCCCGGCTCGGCGGTGATACGGACCTTGATGCGGTCCGAAATGACGCGCGTGCCGGCGGTGACCGCGCTGCGGTCGCCGCCCGCCTCGCGGATCACCGGCGCGCTTTCGCCGGTAATCGCGGCTTCGTTGACCGACGCGACCCCCTCGATCACCTCGCCGTCGGCGGGGATCAGGTCGCCCGTCTCGACGAGCACGATCTCGCCTTTCTCGAGCTGGCTCGCGGCGACGATCTCATATGTATCGCCGACCCCGAGCATCAGCTTGGCGCGCAGCTCGGCCTTGGTTGCGCGCAGCGACGCCGCCTGCGCCCGCCCGCGTCCTTCGGCGAGCGCCTCGGCAAAGGTGCCGAAGAGCACGGTCAACCACAGCCAGATCACCAGCTGGATTTCGAAACCGAGGGGCAATCCGGGCTCGCCGAGCCCGAGCAACAGGGTGAGCAGCAAAGCGACGACCGCGGTGACGAACATCACCGGGTTGCGCATCAGCTGGCGCGGGTCGAGCTTGCGAAACGCGTCGCCGATCGCGGGGACGACGAGGGCGGCGCTGAACATCGAAGTGGGAGCGTTCATGGCTGTATGTCCGTCAGAAGAGCTGGCCGCTGGTCACTGCGAGGTGATCGGCGATCGGGCCAAGGGCGAGGCTGGGGAGGAAGGTCAGGCCGCCGAGGATCAGGATGACCCCGACGAGCAGGCCGACCCACAGGCCGCCGGTGGTGGGGAAGGAGCCGCTGGTCGCCGGGGTGTGGCGCTTGGCGGCAAGGCTGCCGGCGATAGCGAGCGCGGGCACGATCACAAAGAAGCGGCCGAGCCACATCGCGATGCCGAGCAGGGCATTGTAGAAGGGCGTGCCCGCGCTCAGTCCGGCAAAGGCCGACCCGTTGTTGCCCGCGCTCGACGTGAAGGCATAGAGGATCTCCGAGAAGCCATGCGGTCCCTTGTTGAGCGGCCCCGCAAGCCCCGCAGGCATGACGCTGGCGATCGCGGTGAACCCCAGGATGACGAGCGGCAGGATCGCGATCGCGAGAACCGCCAGCTTGACCTCGCGCGCCTCGATCTTTTTCCCGACATATTCGGGGGTGCGCCCGACCATCAGTCCCGCGACGAACACCGCGAGGATGGCGAACAGCAGGAAGCCGTAGATGCCGGCGCCGACGCCGCCGACGACGACTTCGCCGAGCTGCATGTTGAACAGCGGCACCAGCCCGCCGAGCGCGGTGAAGCTGTCGTGCATCGCATTGACCGCGCCGCACGACGCCGCAGTGGTGACGACCGAGAACAGCGCCGAGGCGGCGATGCCGAAGCGGACCTCCTTGCCCTCCATATTGCCGCCGGCAGCGCCAAGTTGGTGGAGGATCGGGTTGCCCGCAGCTTCCTGCGAATAGGTGACCGCGACCCCGGCGATGAACAATAGGCCCATCGCGGTGAGGATCGCCCAACCCTGGCGCGTGTCGCCGACCGCCTTGCCGAAGCACCAGGTCAGCCCGACGCCGATCGCGAAGATCGACAGCATTTGCACGAAATTGGTGAGCGCAGTGGGGTTTTCGAACGGATGCGCGCTGTTGGCGTTGAAAAAGCCACCACCGTTGGTGCCGAGCATTTTGATCGCTTCCTGGCTCGCGACGGGGCCGAGCGCGATGGTCTGGCGGGCGCCTTCCAGCGTCGTCGCGTCGACCGATCCGGCGAGCGCCTGCGTTACGCCGCTCGCGATTAGGAAGAGCGCATAAGCGATGCAGATGGGAAGCAGCAGATAGAGGGTGACGCGCGTCGTATCGGCCCAGAAATTGCCGATCGTCTTCGTCTCGCGCCGCGCGAAACCGCGAAACAGTGCGAAGGCGACCGCGATGCCGGTCGCCGCCGACAGGAAATTGTGGATCGTTAGCCCCAGCATCTGCGACAGGTTCGACATCGTCGTTTCGCCCGCGAACCATTGCCAGTTGGTGTTGGTGGTGAAGCTGACCGCGGCGTTGAACGCGCCGTCGGCGCC
>NZ_JBOHHU010000060.1:0-26447 GCF_050725615.1 Sphingopyxis sp. | reverse complement strand
TAGGCGCCCTTCGACAGGCTCAGGGCTACGGTGAAACTGGCCGAACTAAGCCTAACCCGCGCTGATCCGCTCGATATCCGCGCCGACCGCCTGCAATTTCTCCTCGAGCCGCTCGTAGCCGCGGTCGAGGTGATAGACGCGGTTGACCTCGGTCGTGCCCTGCGCGGCGAGCCCGGCGATGATCAGGCTCATCGAGGCGCGCAGGTCGGTCGCCATCACCGGCGCGCCGACCAGATGGTCGACCCCGCGCACCACGGCGCTGCGGCCGCGCACGTCGATGTCGCAGCCCATGCGCGCCAGCTCGGGAACGTGCATATAGCGGTTCTCGAAAATGGTTTCGGTGAACAGGCTGGCGCCGCTGCCCAGCGTCGCCATCGCCATGAACTGCGCCTGCATGTCGGTCGCGAAGCCCGGATAGGGTGCGGTCGACAGCGTGACGGGCTCGGCGCGGCCGGTCATCGCGACGCGGATGCCGGTCTTGGTGGCCTCGACGGTCGCGCCGGCCTGGCGCAGCGCGCTCAGCGTCGCTTCCATCTCGCTCGCCTTGGCGCCGACGAGTTCGACGTCGCCCTCGGTGATGACGGCGGCGCAGGCGTAGCTGCCCGCCTCGATGCGGTCGGCCATCACGCGATAGGTCGCGCCGTGGAGGCGGTCGACGCCTTCGATCGTCAGCGTCTCGGTGCCGATGCCGTCGATCTGGGCGCCCATTGCGACGAGGCAGTTGCACAGGTCGACGATCTCGGGCTCGCGCGCGGCGTTTTCGAGGATACAGGTGCCCTTGGCGAGCACGGCCGCCATCACCGCATTTTCGGTCGCGCCGACCGAGACGACGGGGAAGGTGAATTTGCCACCGGCAAGCCGGCCGCCCTTCGCGACGGCCTTCACATAACCCGACGCCAGTTCGATCTCGGCGCCCATCGCTTCGAGGGCTTTGAGGTGGAGGTCGATCGGGCGGTTGCCGATCGCGCAGCCGCCGGGCAGCGACACCGTCGCTTCGCCGGCGCGGGCGAGCAGCGGGCCGAGCACGAGGATCGAGGCGCGCATCTTGCGGACGATGTCATAGGGGGCGACGGTCGAGGTCAGCGTGGTCGTGCGTGCGGTCATCACGCGGCCGAAATCCTCGGGCCGCGATCCCTCGATCGTCGTCGAGCAGCCGAGCTGGTTGAGCAGATGCCCGAACCCGTCGACGTCGGCGAGCCGCGGCAGGTTCCTGAGCGTCAGCGGCTCGTCGGTGAGCAGCGCGCAGGGCAGCAGGGTGAGCGCCGCATTCTTGGCGCCGGAAATGGGGATACGGCCCTTGAGTCGCTGGCCGCCGCGAATGACGATTTGATCCATGCGCAGTCTTTAGCGGATGGGGGCGGGCGCGCAAGCGGGCGGCGATGGTTAAGCGATGTCGGGCGGTCGCGGCTTTTCCCATGGCAATGACAATCGAAACATGGAAATATCGGTGCAAATATCGCGCGTTATGGAGACAGTATCAGGGCTGGTTCAACATCAACAAAAAGGGGCAAGGACATGAGGAATATTGTCGCTACCATCACCACGTCGGCGTCGTTGATCGCGGCGCAACTCGCGCCGCCGGTGCTTGCCCAGACCAGCTATCCCTATCCAGGCTCGGGCGGGCCGCAGATTCAGCCGCCGCGCGACCAGGGCTATGCCGGCACGCTGCGCTGCGAATCGCGGAACAGCAAGATCCAGCGCTGCAACGTCCGCACCGACAATCGCGTCGACCTGATCCGGGTGATCGGCGGGCGCTGCTCCAGGGGACGCGACTGGGGCTTCACCGCCAACCAGATCTGGGTGACGGGCGGCTGCCGCGCCGAATTCGGCTATGGATATGCGAACAATGGCGGTTATCCGGTACCGCTGCCCGGGCCGGTCGACGATTATGCCGGGACGATCCGCTGCGAATCGCGTGGCAATCGCTATGAGCAATGCAATGTGCCGACCAACGGGCGCGTCGAACTGCTGCGGCGCCTCGGCGGCAAGTGCAACGCCGGGCGGCAATGGGGCTATGACGCCAATTATATCTGGGTCAACAATGGCTGCCGCGCCGAATTCGCTTATGGTTACAACAATCTGACTCCGCTGCCGGGGCCCGAGCCCGAGAAGGACAAGGGGCCGAGCACCGGGCTGATCATCGGCGGCGTCGTGGTCGCCGGCGGGCTGCTCGCGCTGTTGCTGGGCAAGAAGAAGAAAACACCGGCGGGCGAGGAGGCGGCGACCGAGACGCCGACGACCTATCCCGCCGGGCCGCCCGCGACGCTGAGCGCCAACCTGTCGGCGCTGCCGAGTGCGGCGCGGCCATCGGTGCAGAACTGCATGAACGATGCGGCGCGCCAGATCGGGGTCACCGGCGGCACGCGGCTGGTATATGACAAACTGGTCAGCCTCGAACAAGGCAACGGCGGCTGGCGCATCCGCGCGGCGATGACCGCGACCTATCCCGACGGGGCGCGGTCGCTGGAGATGTATTGCCGCGCGACCCCGAGCCAGATCATCCAGCTCGACTTCAGTTAGGAGGAGGGCGGCATCGGGCTGGCGCCGGTCGGGCGTTGCGATTATCCCGAGTGTGGATAGGAGCGCGCGACTGACCCACGACCAAGCCAGAGCCGACACCGCCGCGCCGCTCGATCGCGCGCTTGCCGCCGTTCGCCTGTTGCTGTCGGGCGACATTGCGGGCGGCATCGCGCAGTATCGGGCGAGCATGGGGGCGTCGAAAACGCGCCTGCCGATCGGTATCCATATCGCGATGCTCGAATCCGCCGGCCATGCGCACGCGGCGCAGGCGCTGTGCGAACTGGGCCTGGGCACGGGGGACGATGTCAGTGCCGCCGTCCATAAGGCGCAATCCCCCGGCCAGCTCTGCCGCGAGTATGAGGCGTTGTTCGAACGCGGGGCGATCAACTCGCGGATGATCGCGCGCTACGCGGGAAGCCTGATCGAACTGGGCAGGGCCGAGGAAGCGGCGCGAATCTTCGATTCGACCAGGCTCTTCCAGACGGTCATGCTCGACGATCTGACGGTGGCGAACGAACCGCTGGCGGACCTCGTCGCGGCCGAGATCGCTGCGCGGGCGACCGCTTCCGCCAAGCCGACAGTCAATGGACCGGCCCTGGACATGCTGCGCGTCGGCAAACTCACGCACGATCCCGGCCCCGCCGTGGCGCGGTTGATCGACGCGATCGAAGCCGAGGCGCGGCGCTATCTAGCCAGCTGGGCCGGCAGCGATCACCCGTTCGCGCGTCATGTCAGCGATCAGCATGTTATCCATGCCTGGGGTCTGATCTCAGAGGGGCCGGGCCGGCTCGACCGGCATTCGCACAAGCGCGGCTGGGTAACCTGCGTCTATTATCCCGTTGGCGTTCCCGATGGCGAGCAAGGCGGAGACCTGATGGTGGGGGCGCCGGAGGGCGGCGCGTCCGGACCCGGATGGCCGCAAGCGCGGGTCCGGCCGCGCGCGGGGCTGCTGGTGCTGATGCCTTCCTATTACACACACTGGACAAAACCCTATGATGCCCCGGGGTTACGGGTATCGATCGCGGTCGATTTCGAGCTCAGCCGGGCCGCTTCGTTCGTCGCAAATGACGTGTCCTAGCTGGCGACCAGCGCTTCCTCGACTTGCGCCAAACGGTCCTTGCCGAAGAACATCTGATCGCCGACGAAGAAGGTCGGGATGCCGAACACTCCGCGCGCGACCGCCGCTTCGGTGTTGGCGACGAGCTTCGCCTTGATGTCGGGCTCCTGCGTGCGGGCGAGCAGCGCGGGGCCGTCGAAGCCGTTGGCGGTGAGGAAGGCGGCGGCGGCCTCCGGGTCGTCCATCTTGACGCCTTCCTCCCACATCGCGCGGTTCACCGCGTCGACATAATCGTCGAGCACGCCTTCGTCCTCGGCGACGATCGCGCCGCGCATGATCAGCAGGGTGTTGACCGGGAAATGCGGGTTGAGGCGGAATCGGGTCAGGCCATGCTTGTCGATGAAGCGCCGCATCTCCAGATTTTCATAGGCCATTTTGGCGGGCGCCTCGGCATATTGGACCATCGGCGCCTTGTTGCCCGTCGCCTTGAAAATGCCGCCGAGCAGGCAGGGGGTGATGATCAGCTCGGCGTCGGTGCGGTCGAGCAGTTCGGGCAGCACCTTCAGCGTCAGATAGGCGTTTGGGCTGCCGAAATCGAAGATCAGTTCGAGGGCTTTTGTCACCATTTTTCTCCCCAGGGGCGGAGGTCGAGTTCGTGGGTCCAGGCGCTTTTGGGCTGCTTGTGGAGCATCACATAATTGGCGGCGATCGCGTCGGGGTTGAGGATCAGGTTGGCGGCCTTGGCGTTGTCGAAATCCGGGTGGCGGCCCTTGATGAAGTCGGTGTCGATCGCGCCGTCGATGATCGTGTGCGCGACGTGAATGCCCTGCGGCCCGAGCTCGCGCGCCATCGACTGGGCGAGCATGCGCAGCGCGCCCTTGGCGCCCGAAAAAGCCGAAAAGCCCGATCCGCCGCGCAAGCTCGCGGTCGCGCCGGTGAAGAGGATCGTGCCGCGGCCGCGCGGGGCCATGCGCTTCGCCGCCTCGCGGCCCATCAGGAAACCGCCGAGGCACGCCATTTCCCAGACCTTTGTGTAGACGCGCACCGTCGTCTCGGCGATCGGGAAGTTCACATTGGCGCCGATGTTGAACACCGCGACCTCGACCGGGCCGACTTCGGCCTCGACCTGGTCAAACAGCGCGATCATGTCGTTTTCGTCGCGGGCATCGCCGGGGAAGGCGCGCGCCTGGTGGCCGTCGTCGCGGATCGACTGCGCGAGCGCTTCGAGCTGGTCGAGGTTGCGGGGGCGGCGGTTGACGCAGGCGGTCAGGCCCTCGGCGGCGAAAGCGCGGGCGATCGCACCGCCAGTGGCGTCGCCGGCTCCGATGATGACTGCGGCTGGTTGGGACATGCGACTCTCCTCTTGGTGCAGCATAGTAACTATGATAATCATAGCGACAAGGGATTTCTGCTCCCCGGCGAAAGGAGTTATGGACAGGAAATGCCCAAGCGTGCGGATCTTTCGGACACTTTCTGCCCCGTCGGGCGCTCGGCCGAGCTGCTCGGCGACCGCGCGGTGCTGCTGATCCTGCGCGACCTGTTCTTCGGCAACCGGCGCTTCGAGATCATCGCGGCGAACACCGGCCTCGGGCCGCAGCTCGTGTCGGCGCGGCTCAAATTGCTCGAAGGGGAGGGGGTGGTCGCGCGCCATGCCTATCAGGATCGGCCGCTGCGCCACGAATATCGGCTGACTGCCAAGGGCAAGGATCTGTTCGATGTGCTGTATGCGATGCGCGGTTGGGCCGAGCGCTGGGCCTATCGCGAGGGCGAGACCGGCGGCGGGCCGGCGATGCGCTATATCCACCGCGCGTGCGGGACCGACGTCGGCACCGCGGTCATCTGTCCGGGCTGCGGCGCGGCGCTCGGCTATGGCGATCTGAAGGGCGAGCCGTCGCCGGCGCTGAAGGCCGAGCAAGCGGCGCGGTCGGGCTAGACCGACGGCCGCGTTCTGATACGCTGTCGCCTTGATGCGAAGGGGGCGAATTTGCGCGGCCGATCACTCGTCAGTCTGGCCTCTCTGCTGGCCTTTGCCATGCCGGTGCAGGCTATCCCGCCGCCGCCGCCACCACCCGACCCGACTGCGGTGGTCGAAGCTGGTAAATTGGCCGACGAGTTGATCGCCCTGGACGAAGGAGAATTGCGGTATCGGACGGGTTTCGCGGTATCCAGCGAGGTGACCGGTTGGCTGGTGACGGCGCATCCCGACGTTCGCGACCCTGCGGTGCTCCGCGCACTTCATCTGGCCATTCTTGCCCGGGTAGACGCGGTTTGGCCGGAGGAACGGTCCAATATTCGGGCGCAACTGGCCAATCTTTATCGATTGCTGTCGGCCACCGACCTTGTTGCTGCGCGCACTTTCATCGCAAGTCCCGCCGGGCAGAACTTTGGACGGCTACTCACAGGCGCCGATATCGGCTTGCTCGACAGGGCGGCAACCGACGTCCTGTACCGCCGGTTGTTTCCCGAGTTGCCGGACTTGCTTGCCGCGGCGCAAAAGTCCGCGACCGAATAGCGGCTACGCCTTTTCCAGCGTGCATTGCAGCGGATGCTGGTTCTGGCGCGCGGCGTCCATCACCTGGTTCACCTTGGTCTCGGCGACCTCATAGCTGAACACGCCGCAGACACCGACGCCCTGCTGGTGGACGTGGAGCATGACCTGCGTCGCCTGTTCGATGTCCATGTTGAAGAAGCGCTGGAGCACCATCACGACGAATTCCATCGGG
Organism: Sphingopyxis sp.; assembly: GCF_050725615.1. Taxonomy (GTDB): domain Bacteria; phylum Pseudomonadota; class Alphaproteobacteria; order Sphingomonadales; family Sphingomonadaceae; genus Sphingopyxis. The sequence goes on along the minus strand of NZ_JBOHHU010000060.1, from coordinate 20,147 downwards.
GTATAATCGTCGTTGAGCAGCAGCACCTTGTACATCGACGGCTTTTTGGCCTTGGCGCGGGTGCGCGTCGCGATGCCGACGCCCGGGGTGCCGGGCGTGCCGTCGTCCTTGTCCGCCATGGCGCGGACATTATCGGGCTCCGCCATGGCGCGGATCGGGGGAAGGGTCTGAACTGGAAACATTGTCACCGGAATATCGCACGCCGCGACGGATTCGCAAGAGGGCGGGGAATCATTAACCCCCTTTTCCTGCACGATCCGAAAACAAGAACCGCCCGCTTCCGGGGGGAAGCGAGCGGTCTTGGTGTGTCGGCGCAGGCTGGGAGGAGGGGAGAGACGCCCGCGCCAACGGGAAGAAAAAGGCCCTTAGGCTGCCTTCATCTTCGAAGTGATGACCGACACGCGGTTCGAGATCGGCGCGAAGCTGTCGTTCGCCATCTTGACGACGAGTTCGCTGGTCTTCGAGGTCTGCGCAACAGCGGCGTCGAAGGCCTTCTTGCTGTTTTCGGCATAGAGCTTGAAGAATTCGGTCGGCGACTTGACGGCGGTGTAGCCCTTCAGCGCGGCGGTGGTGTCTTCAAAGCTCTTGCGAGCGAAGGTCACGCCTTCCTGGCCGAGGACTTCGGCGTTCTTCGCGGCGATCTTGCCGGCTTCGACGAGGGCTTCGAGGTTCGCCTTGTTGAACTCGACGGCTTCTTCGGCGAGCTTGCTGGTCTTGGCGAGCGCGTCCTTCGACTTCGCCTGGAAATCGGCGGTCAGGGCTTCGGCGCGGGTCTTCGCTTCGTCGGCGAACTTCTTGACGGTGTCGTTCATGGTCTTGAATCCTTTGGTGGCGGCGGCGACCGGCTTCGGTGCGGCCTTCAGGGGCTTGGGGGCAATGGTCTTGACGACCGCCTTCTTGGGGGCGGCCTTTTTGGCGACGGCCTTGGGGGCCGCTGCCTTCTTGGCGACCGGCTTGGCTTTTGCCTTCACCGTCGGGGTTTTCACGGGCGCCGGGGCAGCCTTCACCACTGCCGGGGCAGCGGCTTCGACCGGAGCGGCCGGAGTCACCGCCGGCTTGGCGGGGGTTTCCAGCGTCGCGGCTTCGAAAGCCTTTTCAGCACTATCCATCTTGGTAGCCATCGGGGTAACTCCTGTATGTTGCAGTGCACAATATAGGAGTGGCGTGGCGATTTCAAGGATATTTTTGTGCAGCGCACAAAAAATTCTGGTCGCGGCCTTATTGGCCTTTTATTCCCGTTATTTTACCGCTGTTTGACATAGCGGCCGGGGGCATCCTCGATTGCCTTCTTAGCCCCTTTTCCGGGAATGCGCGAGCCCTTGGCGGCGGTTTTTGCGCCATCCTGTGCGACAATCCAGTCGATCCAGTGCGGCCACCAGCTGCCCTTGGTCTCCTGCGACGACGCCTCGAATTCGGGCAGGGTCGCGGCGTCATTGTCGCCGGTCCAATATTGATATTTGCCGGCGGCGGGCGGGTTGACCACGCCGGCGATATGCCCCGACCCGGCCAGCAGGAAGGTCTTCGGGCCCGACAGATGGTCCATCAGGCGCCACACGCTGGCGAGCGGCGCGATATGATCCTCGCGCCCCGCCTGGATATAGGCGGGGGTCCTGATCTTGCGGAGGTCGAGCGGCGTGCCGCCCACCGACAGGCTGTTCGGGATCACCATGCGGTTGTCGCGATACAGGTCGACCAGATATTGGCGGTGCCACTTCGCGGGCAGGTTGGTGGTGTCGCCGTTCCAATAGAGCAGGTCGAAGGGCGGATAGTCGTTGCCGAGCAGGTAATTGCTGACGACATAGTTCCAGATCAGGTCGCGCCCGCGCAAGCTGTTGAAGGTCGCGGCCATATAGCGGCCGTCGAGAAAGCCCGGCGCCGACAGCTGTTCGAGCAGCGCCAGATAGCTGTCGTCGACGAACATCTTGAGGTCGCCGGCGAACTCGAAATCGATCTGTGCGGTGAAGAAGGTGACCGATTGGACCTTGTCGGCTTCGCCCTTCGCGGAGAGCATCGCGAGCGTCGCGGCGAGGGTGGTGCCCGCGACGCAATAACCGATCGTGTGGACGGCGGGGACGTCCAGCAAGTCGCGCACCGTGTCGATCGCATCGACCTGCGCCGCGATATAATCGTCCCAGACGACGTCCTTCATCGAAGCGTCGGCCGATTTCCACGACACCATGAACACGCTCAGGCCCTGCTCGACCGCCCAGCGCACGAAGCTTTTCGCGGGGTTGAGGTCGAGGATGTAGAAGCGGTTGATCCACGGCGGGAAGATGACCAGCGGCGCGGCGTACACATCCTTGGTGGTCGGGGTGTAGTGGATCAGCTGGTACAGGTCGGTCTCGTGGATCACCTTGCCCGGCGTCGTCGCGATGTTGACCCCGACCTCGAACGCGTCGGGATCGACATGGCTGAGCTGCCCGCGCGACAGGTCGGTGAGCATATGCTTGAGGCCCTTGAGCAGGCTCTCGCCGCGCGTCTCTACGGCACGCTTGATCACTTCGGGGTTGGTGAGCGCCAGGTTCGAGGGCGAAAAGGCGTCGGCCATGCCCTTCGCGGCAAATTCCATCTTCTTGCGGGCGCCCTCGTCGAGGCCCGACATCTGCCGCGTCGTCGCGAGCAACTGGTCGGAAAGCAGGCCATAGGTCTGGCGGATCAGCGCGAAGGCCGGGTTGGCGGTCCATTCGGGATCGGCGAAGCGCTTGTCCTTCGGCGCTTCGGTGGGCGCGTCGGGGGTGAAGCCCGGGGTCAGGGTCGCCAGCGAGGTCCAGAAGGCGACCCCCTGTTCCCACATTTTCGCCGACTGGTCGGCCCAGGCCTGGGTTGCGGGATTGTGGATCCAGCCGGCCGGGTCGAACAGCGCGGCGGCGTTCGCCTTGCCTTCGCCGGTCTGGCTCATCGCGTAGTCGAGCATCATCTGCTGCGCCCGGCCCATCACGCTCGTCCAATGCTGCAGATCGTCGGGCGACGGCATGAAGGGATTTGGCGTTTCCGATGTGCCGTCTTTACCCGTGTCGTTCATGCCGGTTCTCGCTGGTCTGTGCCGATATAATGCCTATAACAAGCCACAGCGCGGCTGGCGAGAAGCCGTTCGCGCTATTTCCAGATGTAACGAAAAGGAGTTGTTCTAGTTTCCCATGTCCGAAGATGAATTCTATCGCATCAAGCGCCTGCCGCCCTATGTCATCGCCGAAGTCAATGCGATGCGTGCGGCCGCCCGCGCCTCGGGCGAAGACATCATCGACCTGGGAATGGGCAACCCCGACCTGCCGCCGCCCGCGCATGTGATCGAAAAATTGTGCGAAGTGGCGATGAAGCCCGACGCGCACGGCTATTCGCAGTCGAAGGGCATTCCGGGGCTGCGCCGCGCGCAGGCCAATTATTACGCCCGCCGCTTCAACGTCGAACTCGACCCCGAGAGCGAGGTCGTCGTGACGATGGGGTCGAAAGAAGGGCTCGCGAGCCTCGCCACCGCGATCACCGGGCCGGGCGACGTCGTGCTGGCGCCGAACCCCAGCTACCCGATCCACACCTTCGGCTTCATCATCGCCGGCGCGACGATCCGCAGCGTGCCGACGACCCCCGACGAAAATTACTGGCGCGCGCTCGACCGCGCGATGGCTTTCACCGTGCCGCGCCCGTCGATCCTGGTGGTCAATTATCCGTCGAACCCGACCGCCGAATCGGTCGACCTCGCTTTCTATGAACGGCTCGTCGCCTGGGCGAAGGAGAATAAGGTCTGGGTGCTCAGCGACCTTGCCTATTCGGAGCTTTATTACGACGGCAATCCGACCCCCTCGATCCTGCAGGTGCCGGGGGCGAAGGATGTCGCGGTCGAATTCACCTCGATGTCGAAGACATACTCGATGGCGGGCTGGCGCATGGGTTTCGCGGTCGGCAACAAGCGGCTGATCGCGGCGATGACGCGGGTCAAATCCTATCTCGACTATGGCGCCTTCACCCCGATCCAGGCGGCGGCGTGCGCGGCGCTCAACGGGCCGCAGGACATCGTCGCCAGGAACCGCGAGCTGTATCAGAAACGGCGCGACGTGATGGTCGACAGCTTCGGCCGCGCCGGCTGGGAGATTCCGAGCCCCAAGGCGTCGATGTTCGCCTGGGCGCCGCTGCCGCCCGCGCTGAAAGAGATGGGCAGCCTCGAATTTTCGAAGCAGTTGCTGACCCATGCCAAAGTCGCGGTCGCGCCCGGCGTCGGCTATGGCGAGGACGGCGAAGGCTTCGTCCGCATCGCGATGGTCGAGAATGAGCAGCGCATCCGCCAGGCGGCGCGCAACATTCGCAAGTTCCTCCAGATGCACGGCATCAACACCCCGGCGGCTGCGGCGGGCGGCGAGGGCTGATGAGCGCCGGGCTCGGCGCCATTGCCGAGACGATCCAGCTGTCGGTCACCCCGGTATTCCTGCTGGTGGCGACCGGCAGCCTGCTCAATGTCTTCACCGGCCGGTTGGCGCGCGTCGTCGACCGGTCGCGGGCGCTCATCGAGCTATGGGGCACGACGGACGGTCAGGAGCATGAACGCATCGTCGCCGAGCTTCGCGTGGTCGATCGCCGCATCGACGTGATCAACAATTCGATCGGCGCCGCGGTGGCGTGCGGCATCGTCGTCTGCCTGCTCGTCGCCTTGTTGTTCACGCAGGCGGTGGCGGGTTTCGACCTTGGATTGGCGGCGGCGTGGGTCTTTGCGTTGGCGATGCTGTTGCTGCTGTTGTCGCTGGCACTCTTCCTTTTCGAGGTGCGGCTGGCGATCCGCACGATCCATGTGCCGATGGAATTGCTCGAGCTTGAGGAAATGGGCTGGCAGCGGCGGCGCAACCGGGGCTGAGCTAGGGCGTCACGGTCGCCCGGAATGTCGGCGTCACCCGCTTGCGGCTCGCCTGCTCATAGGCATAGCCGGCGCCCAGCACCTCGGCGTCGCTCCACTTCGTCCCGATGAAGGAGAGGCCGATCGGCAGGCCCTCGACCGCGCCCATCGGGACGGTGAGGTGCGGATAGCCGGCGACGGCGGGCAATTGGCTGACGCTCGGGCCGCTATAATGGTCGCCGTTGACGAGGTCGCTGGTCCAGGCGGGGCCGTTGGTGACCCCGACGAGCAGGTCGACGCGCTTGTCCTTCAACAATTTGTCGATGCCCTCAGGCCCGGCGAGCCGCGCGGCCTTCGCCTTCGCTTCGACATAGGCGGGGCTGTCAAATCCGCCCTTGGTCTCGGCGAGTTCGAACGAGGACTGGTCGAACCATCGCATCTCTTCGGGATGCGCCTTGTTGAAGGCGATCAGGTCGGCGAGCGTTTTCGGGCCGTCTTTCGCGGGCACGCCGCCGAGATACGCCGCCATATCGGCCTTGAGTTCGGTCATCAATATTTCGAATTCGGCGTCGCCCAGTTCGTCCAGCCCTTTGCGGCTGTCGGTGATCTCGACGATCGTCGCACCCAGATCGGCCATTTGTTTGAGCGCCGCATCGAACAGCGCCGCGACGTCGGTCCGGTCGCCGATGCGATCGCGCAATACGCCGATGCGCTTGCCCTTCAACGCCTCGGGAGAGAGCGCGGCGGCATAGTCAGTCTTGCGCGCATCGGCCTCGGCGGTTGCGGGATCGGCGGGGTCGCTGCCCGCGATGATGGTCATCACCGCCGCGGCGTCGCGGACGGTCAGGGTGATCGGTCCCGCCGTGTCCTGGCTGTGGCTGATCGGCACGATATGGGTGCGGCTGACGAGGCCGACGGTCGGTTTGAACCCGACGACGCCATTGACCCCGGCGGGGCAGGTGATCGAGCCGTCGGTTTCGGTGCCGATGGCGAGCGGCGCGAGGTTCGCCGCGACGGCCGCGCCGCTGCCCGATGACGAGCCGCAACTGTTGCGGTCGAGCGCGTGGGGGTTTCTGGTCAGCCCGCCGACCGCGCTCCAGCCGCTGGTCGCATTGTTCGAGCGGATATTCGCCCATTCGCTGAGGTTGGTCTTGCCCAGGATGACCGCGCCCGCGTCACGCAGCCGCGCGACGATCGGCGCGTCGCGGTTCGTGATATTGTCCTTGAGCGCCAGCGAGCCGGCGGTGGTCGGCACCGGTCCGGCCGCTTCGATATTGTCCTTCAGCAATATGGGGACGCCGTGCAGCGGGCCGCGCGTTTTTCCTGCCTCGCGTTCCTGATCGAGCTCATAGGCCCGGGCCGTCGCATCGGGGAACAGCGCGATGACGGCGTTCAGTTTCGGCCCATTGTCGTCAAGGTTGCGGATCCGCTCCAGATAGGAAGCGGCGATCACGTCGCTGTTCACCGTCCCCGCCGTCATTTCGGCCTGCAGTATCACGGCATCCTTGCCTTCCATGTCCGGCAGCGGTGGCGGCATCGCGGCGCCCGGGGTGGTGGCGGGAAAGACGGCGAGCAGGGCGGCAGCGGCGAGCAGCGAAATTTTTTGCATGGCCGCGAAGCTGCCAGCCGTAGCGGCAATTGCAAGCGGCGAATTTCGGCGCGTCGCAACGGCGTTGACACCGGGGCGTCCGGTCTGCTCCCATGGCGCCACGGGAGATAAAAATGAACCAGAAAGCTGCCCTTGCCGGGAGCGTCGGGTCGCCGCCCACCGAAGGCGTGTCCGCGCAGACACGGACGATGCTGTGGGTGCTGCTGATCGTCTATATCTTCAATTTCCTCGACCGGCAGATCGTCAACATCCTCGCCGATCCCATAAAGAACGAGATGGGTCTGAAGGATTGGCACATGGGGCTGATCACCGGACTTGCCTTCGCATTTCTTTACGCGCTGCTGGGCATTCCGTTTGCGCGTTATGCCGACCGGTCTTCGACCAATCGGGTAAAGCTGATCTCCTTTGCTCTGGCGATCTGGTCAGGGATGACGGTATTGTGCGGGATCGCGCAAAATGTCGGGCAATTGATATTGGCTCGCGTCGGTGTGGGGATAGGCGAGGCCGGTTGTACACCCGCAGCCCACTCGCTGATCGTGGATCAAGTTGCGCCGGAAAAACGCTCTTCTGCCATCGCTTTTTATGGGCTGGGTGTTCCTATCGGTTCGCTGCTGGGATTGGTGGCGGGGGGGATCGTCAACGACCTATACGGGTGGCGCGTCGCCTTGATGCTGGTCGGAGCGCCCGGTCTGTTGCTGGCTGTTTTGGTGATGCTGCTGTTGCGCGACCCGCGATCCTTGCAGGAACCACGAGCGGTTTCCGAAGCCATGGAGAAATCCGCGTCGAAATTGTCGACCAAAGCGGCATTGAAGGAAGTTTTCGCCTCTCGCGCGTTTGTCTACCTGTTCATAGCGGCTTCGGTCACGGCCTTTCTGGGCTATGGCAAAGCTTTGTGGACGATCAGCTTCTTCATTCGTTCGCATGGCCTTTCGACCACCGAGGTCGGCTTGTCGCTGGCGGTGGCGCTTGGTTTGGCTGGTGTTTTCGGGACCTGGCTGGGCGGGAAAGCTGCCGAGAAATTTGGGCCGCGCGACAAGCGACACATACTGACCTTGCCGGCGTTCGGAATGGCGGTGGCTGCGCCGATCCTGTTCGCAAGCTATCTGATTCACGACTGGCGCATTGCGGTTGCCTTGTTGGTGGTGCCCACGATTCTCAATGCCGCTTATTATGGCCCGGCCTTCGCCTGTGTGCAGGGCCTGGTGCGGCCGGAGGCACGGGCAGTGGCCGCATCGGTCGTTCTGTTTGGCCAGAATCTGATTGGACTGGGCTTTGGGCCCTTGCTGTTCGGCATCCTTTCCGACCTGTTTCAACCTTATGCCGGACAGGAAAGCGTGCGCTGGGTGCTTTATGGCGCTGCGTGGCTCGGACTGATCCCCGCCTTCTTCTTCTGGCGCGCCAGTCTGCGCCTGACTGCGGAACTCAAATCGGGCTAAAAGGGCGTGCCCGTCCGCGCGCGCTGCGCTTTCGCGGCGTCGATCCACCAATTGAGATCGTTGGCGAAGCGCGGGAAGCCTTTCTCGATCCGGCTGCCATCTTCACCCGTCGGCACACCGTCGGCGTCAAAGGCCCCCCCGATCCGGGCAAGCGACAAGGCCGTCGACGTCACGACCATGCCCATCGCGCCGAGCGTGGTCCGCCAGGCGGTGGCCGACCGGACGGCGGCAAAGGGTCCTGCCGAATAAGAGGCGATGGCGGCGGGGCGCCACGCATATTCCACCAGATAATGGTCGACCAGATTCTTGAGCCCGGGCTGGAGGCCGCCATTATATTCGCCCGCGACAAAGACATAGCCGTCGGCGCCCGCGATCTTCGCCGCCAGTTCGGCCATCGTGGGCGGCGCCTCGCCGGGCGGATAATCGCTGAAACGCCGGTCGAGCATCGGCAGGTCGACGGCTTTGGCGTCGATCAGTTCGGCGCTGTCGCCGCGCGCGGCGATCGCGTCGACGAGCCAGCGGGCGAGTTTGATCCCCTGCCGGTCGCGGCGGTAGCTGCCATAAAAGACGAGGATGTGGCGGGTCATAGGAAACTCCGGGTCAGGGGCGGATGGTGATCGGGGTGCCGTCGGGGACGAGGGCCCACAACTGTTCAATCTCAGGGTTCGAAAGCGCGATGCAACCGTCGGTCCAGTCGGTCGTCAGCGTTGGGCCGGGCCAGCGGTTCGGCTGGCCGTGGATGAAGATGTCGCCGCCCGGCGCGCGTCCCTGCGCCTTGGCATAAGCGCGGTCGGCGGCGTTGGGATAGGAGATGCGCAGCGACAGATGATAGGCGCTCGCCGGGTTGCGGCCGTTGATCGTGTAGCGTCCTTCGGGCGTGCGCTCGTCGCCCTCGAACCGCTTGTGCCCCTCGGGCGCGTCGCCGAAGCGGATGCCGGTGTAGCGCGCGATTTCGCGATCGCCGCGATAGGCGATCAGCAGCCGATCGCTCTTGTCGACCAGCAGGCGGGTGGCGCTGGCATCCTTCGTCGCCGACGGTGGCTGCGACGCGGCGGAGTTGCAGGCGGTCAGCAGCAGCAGGGGCAGGGCGGCGCGGTATCGCATCGACACGATCCTACGCCTTTGGCGGCACCCGGCAAGCCCAAGGCCCGTTTCTCAGTCGCTGAACGGATCGCGGATCAGGATCGTGTCTTCGCGCTCGGGGCTGGTCGAGACGAGCGCGATCGGGGTTTCGATCAGTTCCTGGACGCGCTGGATATATTTGATCGCCTGCGCGGGCAGGTCGGCATAGCTCCGCGCGCCCGCCGTCGTTTCGTGCCAGCCGTCCATTTCCTCGTAGATCGGCTCAACCTCGGCCTGGTCGGCCGAATGGGCGGGGAAATAATCGAGGATCTTGCCGCGCAGGCGATAGCCGGTGCAGATGCGGATCGTGTCGAAGCCGTCGAGCACGTCGAGCTTGGTCAGCGCGATGCCGGTGACGCCCGACACCGCGCAGCTCTGGCGGACGAGCACCGCGTCGAACCAGCCGCAGCGGCGCTTGCGCCCGGTGACGGTGCCGAATTCATGCCCGCGCTCGCCCAGCTTCTGGCCCGTTGCGTCCTCAAGCTCGGTCGGGAAGGGGCCGCTGCCGACGCGCGTCGTATAGGCCTTGGCGATGCCGAGCACGAAGCCGACCGCGCCGGGGCCGAGGCCCGAGCCGCTGGCGGCGGTGCCGCTGACCGTGTTCGAGCTGGTGACGAAGGGATAGGTGCCATGATCGACGTCGAGCAGCACGCCTTGCGCGCCCTCGAACAAGATGCGCGCGCCGGCCTTGCGGACCTTCTTGAGGCGTTTCCAGACGGGCTGGGCATATTCGAGCACGAAATCGGCGATTTCGGAGAGGTCGGCGATCAGGCGTTCGCGGTCGATCGGCGGTTCGCCGAAGCCGGCGCGCAGCGCGTCGTGATGCGCGGTCAGGCGGTCGAGCTGCGGATCGAGCTTGTCGAGGTGGGCGAGGTCGCAGACGCGGATCGCGCGGCGGCCGACCTTGTCTTCATAAGCGGGGCCGATGCCGCGGCCGGTGGTGCCGATCTTGCCCGCGCCGGCGGCGGTTTCGCGCAGCGCGTCGAGGTCGCGGTGGAACGGCAGGATCAGCGCGCAATTGTCGGCGATCGCGAAATTGTCGGCGTTGATCTCGACGCCCTGGCCGCGCAGCTTGGCCATTTCGTCGCGCAGCGCCCAGGGGTCGAGGACGACGCCGTTGCCGATGATCGACAAAGTGCCGGTGACGATGCCCGAGGGAAGCAGCGACAGCTTGTACACCTGTTCGCCGACGACGAGCGTATGGCCGGCATTGTGCCCGCCCTGGAAACGCACCACGGCGTCGGCGCGGCTGGCGAGCCAGTCGACGATCTTGCCCTTGCCCTCGTCGCCCCATTGCGACCCGATGACGGTGACATTTGCCATGATGCTGTCCTGCTGAACTGGGGCCCCAAAACGACCAGCGCCGGCCCGGCGCGGCCTTAGCGGATTTGGCCGCAGAGGCAAGCTTGGTGGGACGGATTTGCGACAATTTCGGGCTAGATATGTTGCCGTCAGGGAAAGCGGAGATTGTGGACGATGCGAAAACTGCGGTTGATGACAGGAGCCGCGCTGGCGGCGTTCATCGCGGCGAGCCTGATCGTTCCGGGCCCCTTTGCCGAGGCGCGCGAACGACTGCGCGACCGTATGATGCAGCGGATGGGCGCCGACGAGGGGCCGAAGGCGCCCGGAAGCGAAACGATTTCCTATGGCAGCGCCCCCTTGCAGACGCTGGATGTCTGGCGCGCCGCCCATGCGAAGGGGGCGGCGCCGCTGGTCGTCTTTGTCCATGGCGGCGGGTGGAAGCGCGGCAGCAAGGATAATGCGACGGGGCGGTATAAGGCGGAGCATTATCCCGCTGCGGGCTATGCCTTTGCGTCGATCGACTACCGGCTGGTTCCGACTGCGACCGTCGAGCAGCAGGCGGCCGATGTCGCGAGTGCGGTGAAGGCGTTGGTCGACAGGGCCGATGCGCTCGGCATCGACCGGCGCCGGATCGTGCTGATGGGGCATAGCGCCGGTGCGCATCTGGTGGCGCTGGTGGGGACCGACGAGCGATATTTGCGCGCGGCGGGGCTGAGCTTCGCCGATATCGCGGGGGTGATCCCGATCGACGGTGCTGCCTATGACGTGCCCGGGCAGATGAAGGACGGGCCGGCGGTCATGCAGGCGACCTACAAGCAGGCTTTCGGGACCGATCCGGCGCGGCAAGCGAAACTGTCGCCGACGCTGCAAGCGGTGGCGCCCAATGCGCCGGCGTTTCTGCTGCTCTATGTCCAGCGCCCCGACGGCGTGCGGCAGGCGAAGGCGCTGGGTGCGGCGCTCGAAGCGGGCGGGAGAAAGGTCGAGCATGGCAGCTTCCCCGGCGAGGGGCTGCAGGGCCATGGCGAGATTAATCGGCGGTTGGGCGACCCGAGCTATGCTGCGACGGGCGCGGTGGATGCGTGGTTGAAGCGGGTGTTCGGGACATAATATTAGCGGTGCTACACCCTTCGTCATCCCGGGCTTGACCCGGGACCCGCCTTTGCCTTCAAGACAGGCAGGCCCCGGGTCAAGCCCGGGATGACGAATGGAAAGCAACGTCCCAATGACCGACCTCGACGCGCCCTATCACGCGCATATCTATTACAACCCGGCCGAGCGCGATATCGCTGTGGCTTTGCGCGACGATTTCGGGCGCGATGCGGCGATCCTGTTCGTCGGGGCGATGACCGACGCGGCGGCGGGGCCGCATCCGATTGCGCAATATGAGGTGCATTTCCTGAAGTCGCACCGCGATGCGGTGGTCGCGGCGATCACGGCGACGGGGTTGCGCGCGCTGGTACATCCGCTGACCGACGACGATCTCGCCGATCATACGACGCTCGCGCAATGGATCAGGGAGCCGGTCGAACTCGACGTGACGGTACTCGATCCGCCGGGGGTGAACCAAGGGATTCCTCGCTTCGGGGTTTCGGATTTCTAGTCGGGCTTGTTAAACCCCGTTCATATCGAGCGAAGTCGAGATACGAACGGATGTGAGGGTGCGCTTCAGGCTTCGAGGGGACCGTCGGCGGTGAGCCGGTAGCCGCAGCCCAGCGCGCGGGCGTCGTCGCTTTCGGACAGCGCCGCCACCGTCTGCCACCCGTCGGCGCGCAGGCTCGCGGCGAGCGCGGCGTCATGGTCCGCCGGCAGGAAGATCCGGCGTTCGGCGTCGTCCTCGGCGCCGAGGCCGTCGTCGATCAAGGGATCGGGATAGAGCGAGAAACCGACCGCCGATTCTTCATGGTCCTCGCCCACCGGAATGGCATAACCGCCGCCACGACCGATCGCGTCGCCCTGGCCGGGGACGAAAATCTGGAAGCCGAACCAGCTCTGATAAGCGAAGCCGTGGCGTTCGGTGGGATCGAGCGTCAGCGTCACGCGGTCGCGGATCGGGGCGGCGATTTCTTCCAGCGCGTCGATGCGGCTGGCGAGTACGCCGGTCGTATCGAAAGCGCGCAGGTCGGCGATCGCCTGGTCGAACGGGCCGGTGGCGCGCAGCAACGGCAGATAGGCGGCGGCGCCAATGCGGACGAGCGCGCCGGCATCCTTGGCGTCGAGTTCGTCGCGCAGTGTGTCGAGGCTGGCCTCTACCGGCAGCAAGGCCGCGAGCAGGTCGACCGCGTCGGGCAGGGTGAAGTCGATGGTGACGGGGCCGATTCCCGCCGCATCGAGCGCGTCGATCGCGACGGTGACGATCTCGCGCGCCGCCGCGACGCTGTCGCTGCCGATCAGCTCGGCGCCGACCTGCAGCATCTCGCGCGCCGGGCGGAGCTGGCTGGCGCGCAGCTTGACGATTTGCCCGGCGTAGCAAAGGCGCAGCGGGCGCGGAGCCTGGGCGAGCAAGGAGGTGGCGATGCGGCCGACCTGGCGGGTGATATCGGGGCGCAGCGCGAGGGTGCGCTGCGACACCGGGTCGGTGAAGCGGAGCAGGTCGCGGGCGCTGCGGTCGTCGTCGCCGCCAAGGGTCTCGCGGAACTCGGCGAGCGGCGGCGAGACGCGGCCATAGCCATGCGCGCGCATCGCATCGACGAGCGCGCGGGTGACGCGCGAGGCGGCTTCGGCCTGTTGCGGCAGGCGATCACGGAGGCCTTCGGGCAGCAGGGCGGGGGTGCGAGGCATGGTGGGCTCTCCTACGCGGTGCGTGCCGCAAGTGAAAGCCCCTCCCCTTCAGGGGAGGGGTTGGGGTGGGGCCATCGGCCTAGCACAGACCTCTTGGCCCACCCCGCTGCGACTAGCGGGCAAGCCCGCAAGTCTCGCTGCCCCTCCCCTGAAGGGGAGGGGTTTGAAGAGATCAGAACTTCAGACCCTTCACCGTCTTCACGCCGGGGAGCTGACAGATCTGCCACAGCAGCGGTTCGGGCAGCGGCGAGTCGAGGCTGAGCAGCAGCACCGCCTCGCCGCCCGCGGCGCGGCGGCCGAGGTGGAAGGTGCCGATGTTGAGGCCGGCGTCGCCCAGCGTCGTGCCGATGCGGCCGATGAAGCCCGGTGCATCCTCGTTGACGATGTAGAGCATATGGCCGTCGAGATCGGCCTCGACCTTGATCCCGAACATCTCGACCAGACGCGGATCGCCGTTGCTGAACAAGGTGCCCGCGACCGAGCGGTCGCCGTCGCTCGTCGCCACCGTGACGCGGACCAGCGTGTGATAGTCGCCGTCGCGGTCGTGGCGCACTTCGCGGACGTCGAGGCCGCGTTCGCGCGCCAGGTGCGGCGCGTTGACCATGTTCACGCTGTCCGAATAGCGGCGCATCAGGCCGGTGAGCACCGCAGCGGTGATCGGCTTGAGGTTCAGCTCGGCGGCGGCGCCCTCGACCTCGACCGAGATCGTCGTGAGATTGTCGTGTGCGAGCTGCCCGACGAGGCTGCCGAGCTTTTCGGCGAGGCTCATATAGGGGCGCAGCTTGGGGGCTTCCTCGGCCGACAGGCTGGGGACGTTGAGCGCATTGGTGATGCCGCCGGTGAGGAGATAATCGGACAGCTGTTCGGCGACCTGGATCGCGACATTGACCTGCGCCTCGTCGGTCGACGCGCCCAAATGGGGCGTGCAGATGAAGTTCGGGGCGCCGAACAGCGGATGGTCGGCGGCCGGCGGTTCGGTCTGGAACACGTCGAGCGCCGCGCCCGCGACATGACCGCTGTCGAGCGCGTCCTTGAGCGCGGCTTCATCGATCAGCCCGCCGCGTGCGCAGTTGATGATCCGCACGCCCTTCTTCGCCTTGGCGATATTCTCGGCCGACAGGATGTTGCGCGTTTGGTCGGTCAGCGGCGTGTGCAGCGTGATGAAATCGGCCTTGGCGAGCAGGGTGTCGAGATCGGCCTTTTCGACGCCGAGCTCGATTGCGCGCTCGGGGGTGAGGAAGGGGTCGAAGGCGACGACCTTCATGCGCAGGCCCAGCGCGCGCTCGGCGACGATGCTGCCGATGTTGCCGCAGCCGATCAGGCCGAGCGTCTTCGAGGTCAGTTCGACGCCCATGAAGTCGTTCTTCGGCCATTTGCCCGCCTGGGTTCCGGCGTTGGCTTCGGGAATCTGGCGCGCGAGCGCGAACATCATCGCGATGGCATGTTCGGCGGTGGTGATGCTGTTGCCGAACGGCGTGTTCATCACGATGACGCCCTTCTTCGACGCCTCCGGAATGTCGACATTATCGACGCCGATCCCGGCGCGGCCGACGACCTTCAGGTTCGTCGCGGCGGCGAGGACGTCGGCGGTGACCTTGGTGGCCGAGCGGATCGCGAGGCCGTCATAGGCGCCGATCATCGCGATCAGCTCGTCCTTGGTCTTGCCGGTGATGACGTCGACGTCGATGCCGCGCTCCTTGAAGATCGCGGCGGCCTTGGGGTCCATTTTGTCGGAAATCAGAACTTTGGGTGCGGTCATGTTTCTATTCCTGTTTTCTCGTCACCCCCGCGAAGGCGGGGGTCCAGCTTTCTCGTATGGTGCTGGGTATGACGATGGAAAAGCTGGATTCCCGCCTTCGCGGGAATGACGGTCAAAGGGGGTCAGGCGTTGAGCGATGCGTAAGCCCAGTCGAGCCAGGGGCCGAGCGCTTCGATATCGGCGGTATCGACGGTCGCGCCGCACCAGATGCGAAGACCCGGAGGGGCGTCGCGATAGCCCGCGATGTCATAGGCCGCGCCTTCGGCTTCGAGCAGCCCCGCGAACTTCTTGATGAAGCCCTCGTCGGCGCCCGCAACCGACAGGCAGACCGAAGTCTTCGATCGGCTGGCGGGATCGGCGGCGAGGTGGCTGAGCCAGTCACGCTCGGCGACGATCGTGTCGAGCGCTGCGGCGTTAGCGTCGCTGCGGGCCTTCAGGCCGTCGAGACCACCGAGCGACTTCGCCCATTCGAGCGCGAAGATCGCATCCTCAACCGCGAGCATCGAGGGGGTGTTGATCGTCTCGCCCTTGAACACGCCTTCGGTCAGCGCGCCCTTGCTGACGAGGCGGAAGACCTTCGGCAGCGGCCAGGCGGGGGTGTAGGTTTCCAGCCGCTCGACCGCGCGCGGGCCGAGGATCAGCACGCCATGGCCGCCTTCGCCGCCGAGCACTTTCTGCCAGCTGAAGGTCGCGACGTCGATCTTGTCCCACGGCAGGTCGTAGGCGAACACCGCGCTGGTCGCGTCGGCGAAGCTCAAACCTTCGCGGTCGGCGGCGATCCAGTCGCCATTCGGAACGCGGACGCCGCTGGTGGTGCCGTTCCAGGTGAAGAGAACGTCGTTCGACCAGTCGACCTGGGTGAGGTCGGGAAGCTGGCCGTAATCGGCACGGATGACGGTGGGGTCGAGCTTGAGCTGCTTGGCGGCATCGGTGACCCAGCCTTCGCCAAAGCTTTCCCAGGCCAGCGTCGTGACGGGGCGGGCGCCGAGCATCGTCCACATCGCCATCTCGAAGGCGCCGGTGTCGGAGCCCGGGACGATGCCGATGCGGTGGGTGTCGGGGAGCTGCAGCGCCTCGCGCATCAGGTCGATGCAGAGCTGCAGGCGCGCCTTGCCGATCTTGGCGCGATGCGAGCGGCCCAGTGATTCGGTTTGGAGTTTTTCGGGGGCCCAGACCGGCGGCTTGGCGCAGGGTCCGGAGGAGAAAAACGGGCGCGCAGGGCGCAATTCGGGTGTCGGCACTTCAGTCATCATAGTCTCTCCTTGCAGAGAGCTCGCGCGGCGTTGGGACCGCGTGGCCCGGCGCCGCGTTTAGGGAGCGCCGCGTAACTGTCAAACAAATTGCGCCGCCCGGGCGAAATTATCGACGAGCCGATGCCGTGCTTTAAGACTTGTTAACCATGGTGTCGGTAAATTGACGCCATGGCGAAACTCGCGCTTCTTCGGCCCCGAAACCTGATGGCGACGATCGCGGCGCTGTCGCTTTCGGCCTGTTTCGGCAGCCCCGACGTGATGAAGCGCAGCGACGCCAACCGCCCCGCAGCGAGCACGCCGAAGCGCCCGCAAATGACCTCCGCGCCGTCGTTCAACAGTCCCGAGGCGCAGCAATGTGCGGTCGACCTGAAGCAGGCGGGGGTGAAATTCACCCCATTGCCGAATCAGGACCATGGCGGCGGTTGCAGTTCGATCGATTCGGTGAAGCTGCTCGACATCGGCACGCCGACCTCGGGCCTCGGCGCGATGACCTGTCCGCTGGCGAAGAATTTCGCGGCCTGGGCGCAATATGCGGTGAAGCCCGCAGCACAGAAATATTTCGGGCAGAAGGTCGTGAAGATCGAAACCTTCGGCACCTACAGCTGTCGCAACATCTATGGCGGCCGGTCGGGCCGGCTGTCGCAGCACGCCTATTCGAACGCGGTCGACGTGTCGGGTTTCGTGCTCGCCGATGGACGCCGGATCATGCTCGACGGCGGGTGGAAGGGCGACAAGGCGTCGCAGGACTTCCTGCGCGCGCTGCACAAATCGGCATGCCGGCGCTTCGGCACGGTGCTCAGTCCCGATTATAATGCCGCGCATTATAATCATTTCCACATGGACATGAGCGGCAACGGTTACTGCCGCTAGGGCGTCCGGTCCTGCCCCCAGTCTTGGCAAAGTCACGCGGAACGGCTAGCCGTCCGCCAATGACAAAAGACAATCAACCCCATCGTTCGCGTTTCCACAAAGCCAAGGATGACGCGCATTTCGCCAAGCAGGCGGTATCGACCCCCCAGACGCAGGACCCCGCCTATCGGCTGGCGTTCCAGGATACCGAATTCCTGCTGCGCGAAGATTTGCGCCCGGTGCGCTTCCAGCTCGAGCTGCTGAAACCCGAATTGATGCTCGACGAGGCCAAGATCGAGTCGATGCTCGTGATCTATGGCTCGGCGCGTATTCCGTCACCCGACATGGCGCAGGGCGTGCTCGACGCCGCGCGGACGCCCGAGGAAAAGCGGATCGCCGAGCGGCTGGCCGCCAAGGCGAAATATTATGAAGAGGCGCGCAAGCTGGCGCGCATCGCGAGCCAGGTGCCGCCCGATGAAAATGGCTGCCGCAACTTCGTCGTCTGTTCGGGCGGCGGGCCGTCGATCATGGAAGCGGCGAATCGCGGCGCCGACGACGAGGGTCAAGAATCGGTCGGACTCAACATCGTGCTGCCGCACGAGCAGGCGCCGAACCGCTATGTCACCCCGGGGCTGAGTTTCCAGTTCCACTATTTCGCGCTGCGCAAGATGCACTTCCTGCTCCGCGCCCGCGCGGTGTGCGTGTTCCCGGGCGGCTTCGGGACGTTCGACGAGACGTTCGAGCTGCTCACGCTGATCCAGACCGGCAAGATCAAGCCGATTCCGATTGTGCTGTTCAGCCAGGAGTTCTGGACCCGCGTCGTCAATTTCGACGCGCTGGTCGAGGAGGGCGTGATCAGCGCGCGCGACCTGTCGCTGTTCCACTTCGTCGAAACCGCCGACGAGGCGTGGGAGATCATCCAGGATTTCTACGCGAAGGTCGAGGCGGAGTAGTCGGGCTGAAGCCCCTCCCCTGAAGGGGAGGGAGGGGGCGTCATTTTTGCTCGTCCAGATACAGGATCAGCGCCTTGCGATCGAGATCGTCGGGGATGCCCGCGAACGCCATGCGCGTTCCCGGAACCGCCATCATCGGCTGCTTGAGATAGATGTCGAGCGCGGCATCGTCCCAGACGCCGCCCTTCGCTTTCATCGCCGACGAATAGCTGAAGCCTGCGTGCGATGCGACCGCGCGGCCGACGACGCCGTGGAGGTTCGGGCCGATGCCGTTCGCGCCGTCCTTGTCGATCGTGTGGCAGGCGACGCAGCGTTTGAAAACCTCGGCGCCCATCGCCGCGGTCGGTTCGACCGTCGCTTCGGGCGCGCCCGACGGCGCCTCCGCAGTATCGGCGGCAGGCTTGTCGCTCTTGCCGCACCCCGCGAGCGCGAGGGCGCCCGCCAGAACGACGGGCGCGATACGCATTATTTCTTGGCTTCGGCCGGGGCGGGAGCGGCTGCGGCGCCTTCGGCCGGGGCAGCAGCGCCCTTGTCGGCGGCGGCCGGAGCGGCCGCGCCGTCGGCGGGAGCGGCGGCCGCATCAGCAGCCGGAGCGGCTTCGGCGGCGGGCAGCGGCAGGTTCGATCCCTGCGCGTTCAGATAGACGATCAGGTTCGCGCGGTCTTCGGCGCTGCCGAGGCCGGCGAACGACATTTTGGTGCCGTTGGCGAATTTGCGCGGGCTGGTCAGCCAATGGTCCATCTTTTCGAAGTCCCACTTGCCGCCGACATTCTTGAGCGCATCGGAGAAGGCGAAGCCGCCCCGACCATGGCCGATCTCGTCGCCCATCGCTGCGTAGAGGTTCGGGCCGATGCCATTGGCGCCGCCCTGGTTGATCGTGTGGCACGCGGCGCATTTCGCGAACACGGCCTCGCCCTTGGCGACATCGGCGGCGGCGAGCAGGTTGGGAAGCGGCACCGCCGAGGCGGTCGCGCCGCCGGCTTCGGCGTCCTCGATCGGATAACCTTCCTTCTCGGGGTGATGGTCGGCGAAGACCATGCCCGACCCGATGGTCAGGCCGAGCGCGCAGATGCCCGCAAAAAGCACCCAGCCGGCGATGGTATTGTTGCGATTGTCCATGCTTTGCAGCCCCGTTCGCTGGCGCCCGCCCATGGACGCTCATATCTGATTTGGACGCTCCCTTACTGGTGCGGGCACGGCGGCGCAAGAGGATGAAACGGCCTTCGCATCGGTTGCGTACGCCGGTTGCGTACAAAGCGCCGCGCCGCTATGCGCGCCCCCTCTACGCGGGAAGGCAGATATGGGCAGTTATTCGGCATCGGCGCAGGCATTGGTCGACAAAATGAAGGCGGCGGCGCTCGCCGAGCCGGCGCGCGGCCTTGCGTTTCAGGGCGCGCCCGGCGCGAACAGCGACCTGGCGGCGCGCGAATATGACCCGAACTCGCTCCCCTTGCCCTGCTATTCGTTCGAGGACGCGATCGAGGCGGTGCGCGACGGCCGCGTCGATCGCGCGATCATCCCGATCGAGAACAGCCTGCACGGCCGCGTCGCCGACATCCACTTCCTGCTCCCCGAATCCGGCCTGTCGATCGTCGGCGAGCATTTCCTGCGCATTCGCTATGGCCTGATGAGTCGCGACCTTGGCCCGGTGACGCGCGCGATGAGCCATGAGCAGGCGCTGGGACAGTGCCGCAAATGGCTGCGCAGCAACGGCATCGATCCCGTCGCGCACAGCGACACCGCCGGCGCCGCCGCGTGGGTCGCGGACAGCGACGAGGTCGGCCTCGCCGCACTGGCGCCGCCGCACGCCGCCGACCTTTACGGGCTGAAGCTGCACGAAACGGGGATCGAGGACGCCGACCATAATATGACGCGCTTCGTCGTGCTGGCGCGCGCACCGCTGCCCGAATTGCCGCAGGACGTACCGCTGATGACGACCTTCATCTTCGAGGTGAAGAACATCCCCGCCGCGCTCTACAAGGCGCTCGGCGGCTTTGCGACCAACGGCGTCAACATGACCAAGCTCGAAAGCTATCAGGTCGGCGGCAGTTTCACCGCGACGACCTTTTACGCCGATATCGTCGGAGCGCCGGGCGAGGAGCGCATCGACCGCGCGCTCGAGGAGCTGGATTTCCAGACCAAGACGCTGCGGCTGCTCGGCACCTATCGCCAGGCGCGGGCGCGGTCCTAACGCCTGTTTCTGCACCGTAGCCCTGAGCTTGTCGAAGGGCGCTTCTCGGATAGGCGCCCTTCGACAAGCTCAGGGC
>NZ_JBOHHU010000059.1:0-26618 GCF_050725615.1 Sphingopyxis sp. | reverse complement strand
ATGAGGAAGAGGCCGAGCAGCCCCGTGAGCGCGAGATAGCCCAGCCAGCGGAACCAGCGGCGCGTCCACATCGTACGGAACCAGCCAATGACGGCATTGCTGTCGCGGCGCAGGCGCAGGCGGAAATTGGGCGGACTGTCGGCGACCATCGTGAGCAGCCTCTAAAGCGTGTCCGGGCGAAAGGGAAGCATGGTTGCGGTGGATGACTCCCCTTCCGCTTGCGGGAGGGGGACTTAGCGCGCCCTGCCGCGCGCGCTCACCGGCCAGATCGCAACGAGAGCCTCGCCTTCAACGACATGATAATGGTCATAGAGGTTCACCGTCGGGTCGCAATGCGGGACGGTGAGGGTCACCGGGTCGCCCGGCGCAAGTGCCTCGCCGATGCCCGGCGCGATCAGCGCGGCATGTTCGTCGCCCATGAAGGCGAAAAAGGCGGTTTCGGGCGCGCCGCGCCGGACGACCGCAACGCCGCCGTCGGTGGAGAGCGCCTTATACCCCGCGTCGATGGTAACAAGACCACCATGGTTGGCGCTGACGACGCGCGCATCGACGCCGAGCGACGTTTCAAAGGGCACCGTCCCGTCGCCAACAAGGTCGCAGTCGAGATATTGCTTGTCCATGAAGACATAGGAGCCCGCCTGCAATTCGGTGAAGACGCCGAGATCGAGGTCGATATGATGCGTGCCGGTGCCCGACCCGGTGACGATTTCGGGTGCGAAGCCGGCATTGGCGAGCGCGGCGATGACGCTTTGCAAATAGGCCGTGCGTTCCTCGATCGCGGCGTGGCGTTCGGCATAGCTTTCGATATGCTGCTGCGAGCCGCAGTAGAATTGCACACCGCAGTAGCGCAGGTTCGGGAGGGCCGCGACGGCTTCGGCCAGCGCCACCGCTGCGTCGGGTGAGGCGACGCCGGTGCGCGCAATGCCGGGATCGATGTCGATGATGACGTCGAGGCGGGTGCCGAGCGCGGCGTCGATTCGCGCCGCAACCGCGGGGTGGTCGACCACCGCCATCAGCCCCTCGGCGCGCTTCGCCAGCGAGGCGAGGCGCTCGACCGCGCGCGGCGCGGCGACAGGCGAGGTGATCAATATGCCGGTGATGCCGCCGTCCACAAGCACCTCGGCCTCGCCGATCTTGGCACAGCAGACGCCCGCAGCGCCTGCCGCGAGCTGGCGCTTGGCGATATCGACGCTCTTGTGCGTCTTGCCATGCGGACGCAAGCCGATGCCGCGCGCCGCCGTCAGCCCGGCCATCATGGCGATATTGCGGTCCAGGGCGCCGATATCGAGGACCAGCACCGGGGTGTTGAGGTCGGCGCGACTACCCTGCTGGCCAATCAGAGACCCATGCAGCGTCAAATCGTCGGTCATGCGAAAAGGGCTTCCAGATGTGGGTTGAGGAATTTGCCGCCCGGATCGGCGGCGCGGCGGACGCAACGATAGCGCTCGGCCATAGGATAGAGCACGTCGATGTCGTCGCGCGCCAGCCTGTGGCGCTTCGCCCAATGCGGGCGGCCGCCATGGGCGCGAAAGATCGCCTCGGTATCGGCGAAGAGGCCGGCCCAGGGCATTTTGGCATATTGGTGCATCGAGATGGCCGCCACGGGTCCGGCGTTCATCGGGCTCATCCAGATATCGTCGGCGGCGACGGTGCCCGACCAGTTGCTCCAGCCCATCTTTCTCTCCCGTCAGCCCGGCGCAAAGCTGTCGGGGTGACGATGGATGGTCAAGGGCTAGTTGATCGCGGCGATCTGGCGCGCGAAGTGGATCTGCACCGCGTCGCGGACACCGCGTGCGAGCTTTTTCTGCCCCGCCGCCGAGGCGAGGAATTCCGAATCGCCCTCGTTCGAGATGAAGCCGGTTTCGAACAGGACCGAAGGCGTATCGGGCGCCTTCAGCACCACGAAGGACGCGAAGCGATGCGCGGTGGTGCGGAATTTAACGTCATCCGACGCCTCGCGCTGGAGCAGGCGGGCGAAGTCCGAGGCGACGTTCATCGTCTCGCGCTGGGTGAGGTCGAGCAGGATGGACGACACGTCGTTGCTATGCGCGCCGAGGTCGACGCCGTTGATGATATTGGCCTTGTTCTCGCGCGCTGCGAGCCGCGCCGCTTCGCGGTCGGAGGCGACTTCGGAGAGGGTGTAGATCGACGCGCCGCTCGCCTGCTGATTCTCGGCGGCGTCGGCATGGACCGAAATGAACAGGTCGGCCTTCAGCCGGCGCGCGATGCCATAGCGTTCCTCGAGCACCAGATAGCGGTCGTCCGAGCGGGTGAGCGCGACGCGGACGCGGCCCGACGCGATCAGGTCGTCGCGAATCGCCCGCGCGATGCCGAGCGTGATGTCCTTTTCGCGCTTGCCGCTGTGCGGGCTGATCGCGCCGGGGTCGTGCCCGCCATGCCCCGCGTCGATGACGACGAGCGGCAAGCGGGGATTGTTCGGCCCTTCGATGCGGGGCAGCCCGACCGCTGGCTTGGGCTTGCCGATCGGAACGGTGACGCTGTAGCGTTTCTCTGGTGGCTTGGCGCGGAACTGCGCCGGCGGTTGCAACTCGATGCGGGGGCTACGCGACGCGCGCTGGAATTCGTCGGCGGATACGGGCTGCAGTTTGAACGAGAGACTGCGCCCGTCGGCGGCGAAGCGCGCGTTCGAGACGAGCGCCGGCTGGTCGAGGTCGAGCACGACGCGCGCGGTGTCGGGGCCCTGCTGTCCCTGGCGCACCGTACGGACAAGGCCCGCGCCCTGCGGGGAGTGGCCCGCCTGCGCGCCCGAAATGTCGAGCGCGATGCGATCGGGGGCCGGAAGGAGCAAGGTCGAGGCACTCGCGACAAAATCGTCGAAGCGCACCGTCACCTCGCCCCCCGTAATCTCGATCGCCCCGATATTGCCCGCCAGCACCGCCGGCGTGGCCATCAGCGACGAGAAGAAGAGCGACGCGAGAAGCATGGCACGATTATGCCGCCGGGTGCGGCTGTTGGTCCAGCATTTATCTGAAAACATCCAAGGCCACCTGCGGGTCATCACGATGAACCGGTCATTAGGGATGGCGCGTCAAGTCAGCGTGAAAGGGCAGGGTTAACCCGCAGTTTAGCATGATGTGGCGCGCGGCGCCCCTTGCCATCGGCCAGTGCATGCCCATATTTTTCCAGTGCTTGCTGTTGCCGTCGGGTGACGCCGATGCTAGCACCCCCAACGCTGACGGTGTCATTGCCTGACCCGTCGGGCCTTATGCGGGGAACGCGCCCAACCGGCACCGGATTGACGGACCGAATGGTGGCTCTCCCCCGGTGCCCGACAATCCAGGCCTGGCAACCTGCCGTCGGCCCACCCGGATGCCCGGGCAGCGCAGGACGATCCCGAACCGGTCGACATGCGCCGGCCGGTCGTCCCGCTAAAACAGGTTGATGCCGCATGAGGCTTGCCATGCCCTCTTCTCTCCGCGACGCAGGCGCTTTCGCGCATGCTGTCGGTCGGACGGAAGACCGCATGCGCGTCCAGGACCGGGCGCGAGCCGCACAAGGCAATAACGTCTTTTTTCATATGAACCCTATCGACCGCAGCCCTTCTTCACGGAGGGTCGCGGCCTTTTTTGTTGGCGCGCCAAGGCGCGCCTGGAGTGATAATAATGACCACGCGCATGTTGATCGACGCGCGGCACCGGGAAGAAACCCGTGTCGCCGTCACCCAGGGAAACCGCATCGAGGAGTTTGATTTCGAGTCCGCCGAGCACAAGCAGCTCAAGGGCAATATCTATCTGGCCAAGGTGACCCGTGTCGAACCGTCGTTGCAGGCGGCGTTCGTCGAATATGGCGGCAATCGTCACGGATTCCTGGCCTTCAGCGAAATCCATCCCGACTATTACCAGATTCCGAAGGAAGATCGCGAAGCGCTGCTCCGCGAAGAGGCCGAGCATGCGGCCGAAGCCGCGATGCGCGCCGAGGACGACCTCGACGAGCTGGAAGGCGATATCGCCGAGGTCGAGCGTCCCGACGAGGATGAGAATGGCGATGTCCCCGCCCCCGAAACCGTCGGCGAAGAGCAGGACGGCGACGACGAGCATGGCGACGCCGAGGAAGGCGCCGAAGAGAATAAGGACGGCCGTAGCGACCGCAAGGGCCGCGGACGCGGACGTGACGGCCGCAAGGGCGGTCGTGGCCGCGGGCGCCGCCGCGACGAGGACGAGGACGGCGAAAGCCGCATGTCGCTGCGTCGCCGCTACAAGATCCAGGACGTCATCCGTCGCCGCCAGGTGATGCTGGTGCAGGTCGTCAAGGAAGAACGCGGCAACAAGGGTGCCGCGCTCACCACCTATCTGTCGCTCGCCGGCCGTTATTGCGTGTTGATGCCCAACACGATGCATGGCGGCGGCATCAGCCGCAAGATTTCGAACGGCGCCGACCGCCGCAAATTGAAGGCGATGGTCGACGAGCTCAACCTGCCGCCGACGATGGGCTGCATCGTGCGCACCGCCGGGATGAGCCGCACCAAGGTCGAGATCAAGCGCGACTTCGACTATCTCGCACGCGTCTGGGACGAGATTCGCGAAAAGACCCTGGGATCGAGCGCCCCGGCGCTGATCCATTCGGACAGCGACCTGGTGAAGCGCGCGATCCGCGATATCTATCACAAGGATATCGAGGAAGTGATCGTCGAGGGCGACGAAGGCTATAAGGCCGCCAAGCAGTTTATGAAATTGCTGATGCCGAGCCACGCCAAGCGCGTGCAGCAATATGCCGACCCGGTGTCGCTGTATCAGCGTTACGGGGTCGAAGATCAGCTGGCGGGGATGCTCAACCCGGTCGTCCAGTTGAAATCCGGCGGTTACCTGGTGATCAACCCGACCGAGGCGCTGGTGTCGATCGACATCAACTCGGGCCGCTCGACGCGCGAGCATAATATCGAACAGACCGCGCTCAGCACCAACCTCGAAGCCGCGCACGAGATCGCGCGCCAACTGCGTCTGCGCGACATGGCCGGGCTGATCGTGATCGACTTCATCGACATGGATCATGGCTCAAACGTCCGGAAGGTCGAACGCGCGATGAAGGACGCGCTGAAGAACGACCGTGCGCGCATCCAGATCGGCCGTATCTCGGGCTTCGGCCTGATGGAGATGAGCCGCCAGCGGCTGCGCACCGGCGTGCTCGAAGCCTCGACGCGCCCCTGCCCGCATTGCGAAGGCACCGGCCTGGTCCGCACCGCTTCGTCGGCGGGCCTCAGCGCGCTGCGCATGATCGAAGAGGAAGCCGCGCGCGGCAAGGGCAGCAAGATCATCCTGCGCGCCAGCCAGGAAGCGACCTTCTACCTCCTCAACGAAAAGCGCCGCGAACTGCGCGAAATCGAGGAACTCTACGGCGTTTCGGTCGAAATCCTGCCCGACGGCGAGACCGAGGGTGCGCGCATGGCGATCGAGGTCGGCGGCCCGCCGCCCGTCGTCCGCCGCAGCTTCGCCCCGATCGCACCGATCGAGGATGACGACGACGAGGAATATTTCGAGGAAGAGGAAGAAGAGGCCGAAGCTCAGGCCGAGAAGCCCGAACGCCCGGCGCGCCGTGAACCCGAAGATGGCGACGCGGATACCGACGGAGAAGGCCGCAAGCGCCGCCGCCGTCGTCGCCGTGGCCGTCGCGGTCGCCGCGACGAAGATGGCAACGAGATCGCTGAGGGCGCCGAGGGCGAAGCAGGCGAAGGTGACGACTCCGAAAGCGAAGCCGGCGAGAACGACAATGAGCCGGTGACGGCCGATGCCGAAACCGCCGAGGCAGAAGCGGGCGCCAAGCCGCGCCGCCGCCGTGGTGGTCGTGGCCGCAAGCCGCGCGACGAGAGCGCCGAGGCCGAGGCCGAAGCCGAAGCTGTCGAAGTCGATGCCCCGGTCGAAGTCGAAGCCCCCGCCGAACCAGTGGTCGAGGAAGCGCCCGTCGCGGAAAAGCCGAAGCGCAAGCCGCGCCGGACCAAGGCGCAGATTGCCGCCGAAGAGGCCGAAGCCGCGGCAGCTGCCGAGGCGCCGGTCGAGGCTGTCGCAGAAGTGCCGGTGGAAGTCGCGGTCGAGGCGGAAGCCGAGCCCGCCAAGCCCGCGCCCAAGAAGCGCGCGCCGCGCAAGACCAAGGCCGCAGCGGCAGCAGCAGCCGAAGCGGCTGCGACCGCATCTACCGAGGTCGCAGCACAGGACGGCGAACCCGTTTCCGTCGAGGGCGAAGAGGCAACCGATGGCGAACCCCGCCGCGGCTGGTGGCAGCGCACCTTTGGCAACTGATCGGCGGACGCCGATTGGCGGCAAGTGATCGCATTGCAGCGATCGCGCCCTTGCCTCCGAGCGTCCTGAACCCCACAAGGCCTTCATGGCTTCAGTTGAGGTTCAGGCGCTCGGCGCAAGGACGCACCCGATGAATTTTTCCCTGCCGCAGCCCGCGAACCGGGCCCATATCTGGCGTGCGCTGGTCCGGATGCTGGTGACGTTCATCGTCCTGGTCGCGGTCGCCGTCCGGCCGGTCGCGGCGCAGTCGATCCTGCGCGACGCGGAGACGGAAGCGTTATTCCAGGACATGATGGACCCGCTGCTCGTGGCGGCGGGGCTGCAGCCGGGGCAGGTGCGGGTTCATCTGCTCGGCGATCGCAGCATCAACGCCTTTGTCGCGGGTAGCCAGGACATCTATGTTTTCAGCGGATTGATCGAGGCCGCCGACAGCGCCGAAGAGGTGCAGGGCGTGCTGGCGCACGAACTCGGCCATGTCATGGGCGGCCATGCGATCCGCGTCAACGAAGGCGCCAAGGCGGCGACGGGCATTTCGCTGCTCAGCCTGCTGCTCGGCGCGGCAGCGGTCGCGGCGGGTGCAGGCGACGCCGGAATGGGGATTATGATGGCGGGTCAGCAAGCCGCGCTCGGCAAGTTTCTGGCGTTCAGCCGCGTGCAGGAATCGACCGCCGACGCGGCCGGCGCGAAATATCTGTCGAAGGCGGGAATCAGCGGGCGCGGCAGTCTCGCCTTTTTCAAGAAGCTCCAGAATCTCGAATTCCGCTATGGCGTCAAACAGGACGACGACCAAGCTTATGGCCGCACCCACCCGATGTCAGGCGATCGCATCCAGGCGCTGCGCGAAGTCTATGTCGTGGATCCGGCGTGGGAAAAGCCCGCCGATCCGGCGATTGAGGCGCGCTTCCAGCGGATCAAGGCGAAGCTGTCGGGCTATATCGCCGACCCCGAACGGACGCTGCGCAAATACCCCGAGAGCAACACGAGCATCCCCGCGCGCTATGCCCGCGCTTATGCTTGGCACAAAAGCGCCTATCCCGAAAAGGCGTTGACCGAGGTCGAAGGCCTGCTCGCATCCAATCCGGACGATCCCTATTTCCTCGAACTCGAAGGCCAGGTGCTGCTCGAATCCGGGCGGCCCAAGGAAGCGATTCCCGCCCTGCGCAAGGCGGTGACGGGGTCGCGGTCGCAGCCGCTGATCGCCGCGACATTGGGCCATGCGTTGATCGCCACCGAGGATCCAGCCAATTACCCCGAGGCCGAGGAGGTGCTGAAGACCGCCGTCGCACTCGACAACCAGAATCCCTTTGCCTGGTATCAACTCGGCATCGTCTATGCGAACAAGGGCGACCAGCCGCGCGCCGCACTCGCCTCGGCGGAACGCTATAGCCTCGAGGGTGGACAGGCGTCGCTCGCGCTGCGTAACGCCGACATGGCGATGCAGGGCCTGCCCGAAGGGTCCCCCGACTGGATTCGTGCACAGGATATTTCGCTCGTCGCGCGCGCCGAGGTGGAACGCGAGCGCAAACGGCGCTAGATTCGACGGCATGACGGCGGGGAATGCGTCGTATCGACGATGCATAAGGGCAACAAGTGACTGATAGAAAAGACGATTATTACCAGCCGTGGCTGCGTGACCCGGCGCCGACCCCGGTGCCCGCCGACGCTGGCGCGATCCCGGCAGCGGCCGATGAGGGTCTGGCCAAGCCGCGCGCGGTGCCCCCGGTGGGGCTCGACGTGTCGCGCTATCCGACCGAAGAGCGGCTGACCGCGAAGCCCGCGGTCGACACCGACCGGTTGAAGGCCGGTGCCAGTGGACTGTGGCGGGCGATCCGCGATGGCGGCAGCGCCTTTGCCGACTGGACGATCCGTGTCGGCGAAAAAGCCGATGTCCCGGCGCGCGTCGAGGCGATGGAAATCCCGCGCCGCTCGCGCGAACTCGCAGGCCGCACCGCCGATGCCACCGCGCGCGCCGCCAAGGCGTTCGGGCGCGGCACCGCGCGGGGCAGCGCCGCCGCCGCCGCCGCCAGCGCGAAGGCCTGGGACAAGATGGCGCTCGGCGAAAAGGTCGGCAAATTGTCGAGCGACGCTCAGCGCGGGCTGGGGGATGTCGCGGGCAAGGCCGGCGAAGCGCTGGGGCAAGCGGCCAGGGTAGGCAAGGACAGCCTGGGCGAGGCCGCAACCAAATTGCGCCCCGCGCCCCGCGCCGAAGCCGAACCGCCGGCCTCGGGCCTCGCCCAATTGCTCGCGCGCGAGGCGCAGGAAGAGGCGGCTGCCGCCGCCGCCAAGCCCGCCGCGCCCGACCTGCCCCTGTTCGCGAGCGAGCCGACTATCGAGCTCGCCGCGCCCAAGTCGGCGCCGGCCAAAACCACCAAGGCGGCATCTGCCACGCCGCCGCCCTCGGTCTCCGCACCCGCACCCGCACCCGATGAGCGTATGCCGCATCGCCCGAGCCAGCCGCGCCGCGAAGCGGGTGGCGGCGGCTTTGCCCTGCCCGCGCCCCTCTGGATGGTTGCGCTTGGTGCGATCCTGCTGCTCGGCGCGACCTTCTGGCTCGGCGGCCGTTTCGGCGGCGGGCTCAGCAAGAGCGAGGTCGAGACCGTGGTGGCCGACTATATCAAGGCGAACCCGCAAATCATTCCCGAAGCCTTGTCGGCACAGCGCGACCGCGAAATGGCCAAGGCGATCAACGCGATCCGCCCGGCGCTCGAAAAGCCCTATGCCGGCGCGTGGGCGGGCAATGCCGACGGCGATGTGACGCTGACGGTGTTCACCGACTATGCCTGCGGCTATTGCCGCGCGAGCCTGCCCGACCTCGACCGGCTGATCCGCACCGACCGGCGGCTGAAGGTCGTATTCCGCGAGCTGCCGATCATTGCGCCGCAGAGCCGCGACGCCGCAATCATGGCGCTGGCCGCCGCGCGGCAGGGCAAATATGACGCCTTTCACCATGCGATGTTCGCAGCCTCGTCGCTCGATCCCGGCGCGATCGCTGCGGCGGCCGAAAAGGCCGGTGTGGTCACCGACGGCAGCGCCGACGCAACTGCGAACGAGGCGCTGTTTCAGCGCGAACTCGACAATAATCTCGCGATCGCGAACCAGTTGCGACTGAACGCGACCCCGACCTGGATCGTCGGCGACCAGCTGTTGCAGGGACAGCTTGGCTATGCGGCGTTGAAGGAAGCGGTCGATAAGGCGCGGACCAAGGGGTGAGGCGATGAGCGCGGGCAAGGCGCAGGTCGCGATTAGCCGGGGGGTGCGCAATCCCGACCTGATGGCGGCCGCGCTCGCGCTCTACGAGGGACGGCTCCACGACGCCGAGCCGTTGCTCAAGGCGCATCTGAAGCGCGATCCGTTCGACGTCGCGGCGATCCGCATGCTCGCCGAACTGGCGGCGCGGATCGAACGTTATCGCGATGCCGAAGCCCTGCTACGCCGCGCGCTCGACCTGGCGCCCGACTTCCTCGCTGCGCGGTCGAACCTCGCCACCGTGCTCCACCGCCAGGGTCGTTCGGGCGAAGCGGTCGAAGAACTGGAAAAGTTGCAACGGGTCGATCCCGACAATCTGATGAACGCCAATCTGAAGGCGGCGGCGCTGGGCCGGGTCGGCGAATTCGACGAGGCGCTGGAGCTCTACGAACAGGTGCTGCAAAGCTTCGGCAAACAGCCGAAGATCTGGATGTCCTATGGCCATATGCTCAAGACTGTCGGGCGACAGGCCGACGCCATCGCGGCCTATCGCGAGGCGCTGGCGCTGGCGCCAGCGCTCGGCGAAGTATGGTGGAGCCTCGCCAATCTGAAGACGCTGAAATTCGACGACGCCGACATCGCCGCGATGCAGGACGGGCTGGCGCAGGACAATATCGCAGCCGAGGACCGGTTCCACCTGCATTTCGCGCTGGGCAAGGCGCGGGAGGACCGGCAGCAGGCCGCCGAGGCCTTCGATCATTATGCGACGGGCAACGCCTTGCGCAAAAAACTGCTGCCCTATGATGCCGAACAGACGCGGGCGGCGGTCGACCACGCGAAGTCGCTCTATACCCCCGAATTTCTCGCCGCGCGGCGCGGCCATGGCGCCCCTGCCGGCGACCCGATTTTCATTGTCGGCATGCCGCGTGCGGGATCGACGCTGATCGAGCAGATCCTGGCGAGCCATTCGATGGTCGAGGGCACGATGGAATTGCCCGACATTCCCCAACTCCATGCCCAGGCGCGCAGCATGGGCGGCGTCGCCAAGCTGTCGGCCGACGACGCCCGCGCCCTCGGCGAGCAATATCTCCACGACACGCGGGTCCAGCGGAAAACCGACAAGCCCTTTTTCATCGACAAGCTGCCGAACAATTGGCTGCACACCGGCTTCATCCGGCTGATTCTGCCCCATGCGAAGATCATCGACGCGCGGCGCCACCCGATGGATTGTTGTTTTTCCAACTTCAAACAGCATTTCGCGCGCGGGCAGGCGTTCAGCTACGACCTCGTCGACATGGGTCGCTATTATGCCGATTATGTCGATCTGATGGATCATTTCGACGGCATGATGCCCGACCATGTCCACCGCCTGTTCCACGAACGGCTGATCGACGATCTGGAGGGCGAGGTGCGCATGCTGCTCGCCCATCTGGGCCTGCCGTTCGAGCAAGCCTGCCTCGATTTCCATAGCAACGATCGCGCGGTGCGCACCGCGAGTTCGGAGCAGGTACGACGGCCGATCAACCGCGACGGCGTCGACCAGTGGCGCGCGATGGAACCCTGGCTGAAGCCTTTGGTCGAGGCGCTGGGACCAGCCCTCGCGCAATATCCGGCCACCCCCTGACAGGATTGTTGCAATTTTGTCATAGTGCCCGCGAAACGGCGGCCCGCGATCGCCATTTGGTGGCCGCGCGATTGACGGCGCGGTGAAACTGTTCAAGCTTCCCGTTCCGCCGCAGCAACGGCGATCGCACATATAGGGGGGTCTTTATGCGGGTCCATTTTTCGCGCCGCGCGCTGCTTCTGGCATCGCTGTCGAGCGCGGTCCTTTCCTCGACGCCGGCGTTGGCGCAGGAAGCCGATGACAAAGGCTATGACGACGAGATCATCGTCACGGCGCAGAAGCGCGAAGAAAATCTGCAGAATGTTCCGATCAGCATCCAGGCGCTCGGCACGCGCAAGCTCGACCAGCTGAACGTCGCCAATTTCGAGGATTTCTCGAAACTGCTGCCGAGCGTGTCGTTCCAGTCGAGCCAGCCGGGCGTCACCACCGTCTATATGCGCGGCGTCGCGAGCGGCGGCGACGGCAACCATTCGGGCTCGCTGCCCAGCGTCGGCGTCTATCTCGACGAACAGCCGGTGACGACGATCGGCGGCACGCTCGACGTCCATGTCTATGACATCGCGCGCATCGAATCGCTCGCGGGGCCGCAGGGCACGCTGTACGGCGCCTCGTCGCAGGCCGGCACGATCCGCATCATCACCAACAAGCCCGATACCAGCGGTTTCGAAGGCCGCGTCGATGGCGAACTCAACACCGTCAAGAGCGGCGGCATGGGTGGCAAGATCGAAGGCATGATCAACGCCCCGATCAGCGAGATGGCGGCGGTTCGTTTCGTCGGCTGGTACCAGCGCGATGCGGGCTATATCGACAATGTACCCGGCACGCGGACCTTCTGCGGCACGCCCACCCGCGACGGGAACGGCGACATCGACGGCTGCATATTGGACGGCGTCTCGGTCAACAACGCCGGTTTCGTAAAGAAGAATTTCAACGACGCCGAAATTTATGGTGGCCGCGCCGCGCTGAAGGTCGACCTTGACGACAATTGGACGGTTACGCCGACCCTGCTGTACCAGAAGCAGACCAGCAGCGGCACCTTCGCGCAGGACCCGCGCGTCGGCGACCTGCAGGTCCAGCGCTTCTATCCCGACGAACGCAGCGACAAATTCATCCAGGCGGCGCTGACGATCGAGGGCAAGCTGGGCAATTTCGACCTGACCTATGCGGGCGCCTATCTCGACCGCAAGGCCTATCAGATCAACGATTATACCGATTATGCCGAGGCCTATGACCAGCTCTATGAATCGGTGGGCGGACTTGCGAATTATTTCTATTTTTCGGACAATGCCGGCAACACCATCGACCCGCGCCAGTTCATCATCGGGACCGACCATTTCCGCAAGATGAGCCAGGAACTGCGCGTCTCATCGCCGCAGGACGAACGCTTCCGCGTCGTCGCCGGGCTGTTCTACCAGCGCCAGAGCAACCAGATCCACCAGGATTACAAGGTCCCCGGCCTCGCTGACGCGCTGTCGGTGAACGGCCTGCCTGGCACGCTGTGGCTGACTGAACAGAAACGCGTCGACAAGGATTATGCGGCGTTCGGCGAAGCGAGCTTCGACATCACCCCGACGCTGACGCTGACCGGCGGCGGACGCTATTATAAATATGACAACAGCCTGATCGGCTTCTTCGGCTTTGGCCGCAACCCGAACGGCCCGCCGTTCAACGGCGCGGGCAGCTCGCGAACCGGTGTCGCGGGCTGTTACACGACGACGGGCGCGACCTTGCGCGACAATCCCGGGGGCACGCTGTTGCCGGCCGCCGTCGATGGTGGCCCCTGTACCAACCTTGCCGATTTCGTGAACGGCGAACTGGTCCCGAAACGCACCAAGGACACGGGGTTCACCCACCGCGTGAACCTGACCTGGAAGCCCAGCGACGATGTGATGACCTATGCAACCTGGTCGCGCGGTTTCCGTCCGGGCGGCATCAACCGGCGCGGCACGATCGCCCCCTATGATGCCGACTTCCTGACCAACTACGAGCTGGGTATCAAGACGACGCTGGCCGACGGCAGGGTCAGGCTGAACGCGGCCATCTATATGCAGGACTGGAAGCGCTTCCAATTCTCGTTCCTGGGCGAGAACAGCTTTACCGAGATCCACAATGGCCCGAACGCGCGGATCAAGGGGATCGAGGCGGACGTCAACATCCGGGCCGCCGACGGCCTGACTTTCAAGGCGGCGGCCTCCTATACCGACGCCAAAACACGCAACAATCTGTGCGATATCGACGATCCGACCTATCAATGTACCGATCCCGGCAATTCGATCGCCGCGATCAAGGGAACGCGCCTGCCCGTGACGCCGAAGTTCAACGGCAATGCAACGGTGCGGTACCAATTCCCGGTCGGGCCCGGCGAGATGCACTTCCAGTCGGTGATCGCGCATCGCAGCTCGGCCACCCCCGACATCCGTGTCCCCACCGCAACCGCGCTGGGCCGGATCGAGGGATCGACGACGGTCGATTTCGCGGCCGGGTTCGAATGGAGTTCGTACAGCCTCGAACTGTTTCTGCAAAATGCGTTCGACGAGCGCGCACAACTGGCGCGCTTCTCAAACTGCGGCCAGTGCGACGGGCGCGTACAGGTGTTGGTGAACCAGCCCCGGACGATCGGGGCGCGACTGGGCGCCAAGTTCTGATCGGGTGACCGATATCGCAACCAACAACGAAAGGCCGGGCCAAAAGCTCGGCCTTTTGATGTGCGTCGCGCTCGGCATGGGCAACATGATCGGGTCCGGCGTGTTCCTGTTGCCACGCGACCTTGCGCCGCTCGGCTGGAATGCGATCATCGGCTGGGGGGTGTCGATCGCGGGGACCCTGTGCCTCGCGGTCGCCTTTGCGCGACTGGCGAAAAAACTGCCGGGGGGCAGCGCGACCTATACTTACGCCGCGACGGCCTTCGGTCCGGCCGTCGGCTTCATCGTCGCCTGGAGTTATTGGATCAGTTGCTGGACCGTCGTCGCAACGCTGGCCGTCGCGGCGATCAGCAACCTGTCGATTCTTGCTCCCTCGCTCGGTGACGCGGGCATCGGGACCGCACTGCTTGCGATCGGCTTCATCTGGTTCTTCACGTTGGTCAATCTGATGGGCGTACGCCGCGCCGGCGGGGCCCAGCTGGTGACGCTCGGGCTCAAGCTGATCCCGGTGGTTGGCGCGGTCTTGGTCGCGCTGTGGCTTTACAGCACCGGCGACGCTCCGACGCCGACGATGGCAGGAACAAAGCCGATCAGCCTCGACAATATCGGCCATGCCGCGACGCTGACCCTCTTCGCCTTGCTCGGCTTTGAAAGCAGCTGCGTCGTCGGCGACCGGGTGCGCAACCCCGAACGCACGATCCCGCGCGCGACGCTGATCGCCGCCGCAGCCACGGGAATGCTCTATCTGCTTTCCTGTACGACGGTGACCTTGCTGCTGCCGCTCGAAACGCTCGAAGCGTCGAACGCGGCCTATGCGACCTTTTTCGGCACGCTGGTCAGTCCGTCGACGGGGCAGGCCGTGGCGCTGTTCGCGGCGATCGCCGCCCTCGGCGCGCTCAACGGCTTTGTCCTGCTGCAGGGCGAAATCCCGCGCGACCTGGCGCATCGCGGCCTGCTGCCGCCGGTCTTCGCCCGCGACAACCGCTTCGCCGTGCCGTGGTTCACCCAAATCGTCTCGAGCGCGCTGGCCAGCATCGTCGTCTACGCCAATTATTCGCGCGGGCTCGCCGAATTGTTCAAGTTCATGGTGCTGGTGACAACATCGACCGCAATTATCTTTTACATCGTCGGCGCGCTCGCGGCATTGAAGCTCGAGCGCGACGGGACGATCAAAGCCTCGCCGGCTTTTGTCGTGGTGACCGTCGCCGGGTTCCTTTATAGCTGCTGGGCCTTTTACGGCGCCGAATGGGAGCCCGGTCTTTGGAGCATCGGTCTGACCGCTGCGGGACTGCCGATCTATCTCGCGATGCGGCGCGCAAGGCCCGCGACCGCCTGAAACTTGCCTACAAGCCCGAAATCGCCTATCGGCAAAATCCCGTTGGCCCGGATTAGGGCCTTTTTGGAGACGTAATGTGTCGGACCGCCGAACAAATCAGGGTTTGAATCCCTGCGGCATCCGCCCGCTGTCGTAGCGCGTTTTTCCTGACGCGGTGCGCCCGGGCGCTGCCGCAATTTCCAACCCGCTATCAACACTTCTGCCGTCGGGCGCCGTGCGTCCGCCGGCCGCAGGCAGGTATCTATGTTGCACGACAGCCATTGGGCTCGCGCACTCGCGCGCGCCGTCGCCACGGATCATCCGGGCAAGACCAAGACCGGCCGGGCCCTGCTCGGCTGGGCCCGCGCGCGCGCCGCCGCGCTCGAGTTAAACGACAAGACCATCGCGCGCGCCGCGCTGCTCGGGGCTCATACCCCGGCCCCGGACGCACGCGAGGATGAAAGCCTGTTGCAGGCGAACCGGCTGGCCGACGCGCTCGACCTCACCGCCGAGGAGCGTGCGCTGCTGCTGCTCGTCACCGCGATGGAACGCGGGCCGCTGACGCGCGGCCTCGTCAAGCTGATCGAGGCCGAGGCGCTCGACATGGAGGCTTTGGTCGGAACGCTCACCGGACTGGCCCCGCATGCCCTGCGCACCGCCGAAGTGGTGCGGCTCGACCTCGTCGGGCGCTGCACGAGCAAGGATGGCAAGGTCGAGTTCGGCCTCTGCTGGTCGTTCGAGCGGCTGCTCGACGCCAAGACCGGGCAGCATGACAGCCTGATCGACGGCCTGCTCGGCCGGCGGCAGACCGCGCGCCATGCGATCGCCGACTTTCCCGCGCAGCAGCGCGACGCCGACCTCGCACTCGCACTGCTGCGCGGGGCGATGGCTGGCGGCGCGCGGGGGATCAATATCCTGATCCACGGCCCGCCGGGAACGGGGAAGACCGAGCTCGCACGCACGCTCGCGGCGTCGCTCGGCGAGCCGCTGCATGCGGTCGGCGAGGCCGACAACGACGGCGAGGAACCGAGCCGTTTCGACCGCGTGGCCGCGCTGCGCCTGGCGCTGCGGACGCTCGAAAAGCGCGGGCGCGCACTTCTGTTGTTCGACGAGATGGAAGATCTGCTCGGCAATGCGCAAATCGAACAGGACGGCCGCATCCGTAACCGGTCGGGGTCCAAGCTGTTCGTCAACCGGCTGCTCGAGGACAATGTCGTCCCGGTCCTCTGGACGTCGAACAGCATCACCGATGTCGATCCCGCGATCCTGCGGCGGTTCAGCCTGTCGATCCGGATGGACTTTCCGGGCATGGCGCACAGCCCGGCGATGCTCGAGCGCGTCAGTGCGGAGGAAGCGGTCGCGGTCGACCCGGTGCTACAGGCGCTGGCGGCGCGCGCGCCCGAGGCGGCATCGCTGTTCCGCGTCGCGGCGCGCGCGGCGAGCCTGGCCGGTGATTCGGCCAGCGCGAGCCGCTTCGCGGGATCGGTTCTGGGCGCGATGCACGGGCGCGAAATCGAAGCGCGCCCGCCGCGCGCCTTCGACGAAGGCCTGCTGTGCGCCGACACCGACCTGGCGGCGCTGTTCGGCGCGCTGGCTCGCTCCGACGCGCCCGCCGATTTCTCGTTGCTGCTCACCGGCGAGCCCGGGACGGGCAAGACCGAGGCGGTGCAGGCGCTGGCGCGGCGGCTCGGCCGGCCGCTGCACGTCAAGCGCGCGTCGGATCTGATGTCGAAATGGGTCGGCGAGACCGAACAGGCGATCGCCCGCGCCTTTGCCGAGGCGAAGCGGCAGGGGGCGATACTGTTCTTCGACGAGGTCGATTCGCTGCTCGCCGACCGGCAGGGCGCGTCGCAGAGCTGGGAGGTCAGCCAGGTCAACGAGCTGCTGACCTGGATGGAGGATCATCCCCTGCCCTTCGCCGCCGCGACCAACCATGCGGCAAAGCTCGACCCCGCGTCGGCGCGGCGCTTCGTGTTCAAGATCGAGATGCGCGCGCTCGACGAAGCGCGGGCCCGGCTGGCGTTCGTCCACTTCTTCGGGCGTGAGGCACCGGCGACGCTCGACCGGCTCGGCGGACTGACGCTCGGCGACTTCGCGGTCGTCGCGCGGCAAGCACGTTTTTCCGAGGCACCGGACGATGCAACGCTGGTCGACCGGCTGCGGCGTGAGCGCGCGGCACGCCCGGCGCTGCCGCAGCCGATGGGTTTCGGATCAGACGCGCCACTTGGGCGCGAAGAAACCCCGGTCGCGTAGCACCACCTCGGCGGCATTATGTCCCGGCGCGCCGGTGACGCCGCCGCCGGGGTGGGCGCCCGCGCCGCACATGTAGAGGTTCTTCACCGGGCCGCGATAACCGCCGTTGCCGAGCACCGGGCGCGCGGCCCAGAGCTGGTCGAGCGTCATATTGCCGTGCATGATGTCGCCGCCGATCAGCCCGAACTTGCGTTCGAGGCCCTTGGGCGACAGGCGGGTCTGGCCGACGATGCTGGCGCGGAAACCGGGGGCATGCGCCTCGACGGTATCGATGATGGCATCGGCGGCGGCGCCCTCCTCGTCGTCCCAGTCGCGACCGTCGGGCAATTCCGGCGCGAATTGCTGGCAGAAAAGGCTGGCGACATGCTGTCCGGGAGGCGCGAGGCTGTCGTCGACGGTCGAGGGGATGAGCATCTCGACGATCGGCTTCTTCGACCAGCCGAACTGCTTCGCGTCGAGGAAGGCGCGGTCCATATAGTCGAGCGTCGGGGCAAGAATGATGCCCGACTGATGATGCTCGCCCGGTTCGGGCAGGCAGGTGAATTTCGGCAGTTCGCTGAGCGCCACATTCATGCGGAAGGTGCCGCTGCCGGCCTTGAAACCGCGGATGCGGCGCTGGAAATCGCCCGGCAAGTCGGATGCGTCCATCAACCGTTCGTAGAGCAGTTTCGGCCCAACATTGGCGATGACGCGCGCGGCGGCGATCTCCTCTCCGCCAACGAGCCTCACCCCGACTGCCTTGTCGCCGTCGACGAGCACCTTCTCAACCGGGCTTTCAAGGCTGATCTCGACGCCGAGGTCGCGGCACACCTTGGCCATGATCTCGGTGATCTTGCCCATGCCGCCGATGCTGTGCCCCCACGCACCCTTCTTGCCGTTCACCTCGCCGAAGACGTGGTGGAGTAACACATAAGCGCTGCCCGGGGTGTCGGGGCTGGCGTAGTTGCCGACGACCGCGTCGAAGCCGAAGGCCGCCTTGACCGCCTCACTCTCGAACCAAGCGTCGAGCATCGTGCGCGCCGACTTGGTGAACAGGTCGAGCACGTCGCGCTGCTGTTCGAGGCTGAGCCCCGCGAAGCGCCGCCCCTGCCGCGCGCCGTCGATCAGGGTGCGGAAACCTTCGCCGACATTGGGCGGCACGCGCAGCGCGAGGTCGCGGAGCAGTTCGGCGACATTTTCGAGCGCGTCATAATATTGGGGCAGCACTTCGGCGTCGCGGGCCGAGAATTTACGGAACTCAGCCTGGGTGCGTTCGAGCCCGCCGCCGAGCTTGAGATAACCACCATCCTCCTGCGGCAGGAAATTGCTGATCGGCCGTTCGATGACGCGATAGCCATGATCGGCGAGCTTCATGTCGGCGATCACCTTGGGCTGGAGCAGGCTGACCGTGTAGCTCGCGACCGAATTGCGGAAACCCGGCGCGAATTCCTCGGTCACCGCGGCGCCGCCGACGACGTCGCGCGCCTCGACGATGCGGACCTTCAGCCCCGCCTTCGCGAGATAGAAGGCGCAGACGAGGCCGTTGTGGCCGGCGCCGATAATCAGGGCGTCATAGGCTTTGGTCATGGAAATTCTCTCGCAAGCGGGGATTGAACATGTTGGCGGCCGAAGCCGAGGCCAAGGACGCGGCCGGGAATACGGCGCAGCAGCGGGATGGCATCGAGCAGGCGCACCGCGAGCGGCACGCGGGTGATTTCGCCGCGCAGCATCGGTTCGATCACGCGCTGGTGCGCGAAACGCTGGATCGCCTGCATGCGGGTGGTGGGTGTCCAGCGGCGCTCCTGCACACGCGCCAGCAACGGATCAGGGTCGGCGCCAGCCGCAAGCGGCGCGGCGAGAATATTCGCCGTCGCCACCGCATCCTGCACCGCGAGGTTGATCCCGACCCCGCCGACCGGCGACATCGCATGCGCGGCATCGCCGATCGCCAGCAGCCCGGGGCGCGACCAGCGCGTCAGCCGGTCGAGCGCCACCGAGAGCAATTTCACCTCATCGAAGCTTTGGATCGCATCGATTCCGGCGGCGAGGCCGGGGACGATGGCGACAATGCGATCGCGGAAAGCCGCGATGCCCTGCGCCTCGATCGGGGCGAAGCCGACC
Source organism: Sphingopyxis sp. (assembly GCF_050725615.1). Classification (GTDB taxonomy): domain Bacteria; phylum Pseudomonadota; class Alphaproteobacteria; order Sphingomonadales; family Sphingomonadaceae; genus Sphingopyxis. The sequence continues at coordinate 7,247 of NZ_JBOHHU010000059.1, read as the reverse complement.
TTTTCGATGATCTGCGCGCATTGCCAATAATCGCCGCGCGGAATGGCGACGACCATGCCGCCCTTGTCGATCGTGCCGAGCGCGATGTCGGACATGTCCATGCCCGCGGGCACGGGGATGCGGAACCAGAGCACGTCCATGGGCGCGCCGAGATCCTCCAGCGGCAGTTCGGCGGAAACGCGGAGAACCGAGCGGCGGCCGTCGGCGGCGATGACGAGCCGCGCCGGCAGCGTCTCGCCGCTCGCAAGCGTGACGCCGCTAGCTCGGCCGGCGGTATCATAGGTCAACCCGGTCGCCTCGGTCGACATGCGCAGGTCGAAGGTCGGGTAGCGCTTGCCCTGCCCCGCGATGAAATCGAGCAGGTCCCACTGCGGCATCATCGCGACGAAGCGCGCCGCGACGGGCAGATGTTTCATCGTCGCGATCGTATAGCGCTGCCCAAGCAGGTTGAGCGTCATCGTGTCGATTGCGGCGTGCGGCTCTTTCAGCAGTTCCTCGAGCAGCCCGATTTCGTTGAACAGTTCGAGCGTCGAGGGATGCACGGTGTCGCCGCGGAAATCGCGGAGGAAATCGGCATGTTTTTCGAGCACCGTCACGCGTACCCCGGCGCGCGCGAGGAGCAGCCCCGCGACCATGCCGGCGGGACCGCCGCCGACAATCACCACGGGCGCGGCTGCGCTCAACGGCGGCTCCAGCCCGGCGCAGGTGCGGTTTCGAGACGCGCCTCGGGAATGATGTCGCGCATGCGCGAGCAGAAATGCTTGAGGCAGACTTCCTTGTCGCTGAGCGGGCCCATGGTGAAGCTCTTCGACGCCATGCCCATCTGGACGCGCGTGATCAGTTCGGTGTCCTCGGCATTGACCTGGCGGTTGATGCGCCAGTTGAGGTAGCGCGCGGCCTTCATCTCGCGGCGCGCATCAGGCAGGACATAGCTGATTTCGCGGATCAGGCAGGTCGTGGGGCCGGTCGGCAGCCACTGCATGAAATCGACCTGATCGGGATAGATGTCGAAGGCGACATTGGGCCACAGCTTGAAATAGAGCCAGTGGCGCTGCCGATCTTCGGGCAGGTGCGGGACCGGGGGCAGCAGCCGCTGGTACATGCGCTCGGACCAGTTCACCGACGGCCGGTCGATCAAGTCGCCCCACATGCGGTCGACATTGTCCTCGGCCTCGACGCCATAGCTTTTGCCGAACAGGCGCGTGAGGCCGGGGTGCGCGACGGGGATGTGGAGGCCGTCCGAATAATTGTCGCCGACATTCTTCCAGTTCACGTCGCGCGGGCGGAGCGTGACGCGGCCAAGCGCACCGAGGTCTTCGAAGCGATAGGGGGCGACCATCGCTTCATAGGGCGCCATCATCGACGCAACTGACGGGCCGCCGTCATCCTCGAGCCGAACGAACCAGAAGCCGCGCCATTGTTCGAGCCCGACGGGGACGAGCCCCGCCTTGCCCTTGTCGAGCGTCGGATAGCTCGCCGAATCGGGAACGCCGGTCAGGCGGCCGTCGAGGTCGTAGGTCCAGGCGTGATAGGGGCAGACGAGTTTCTTCGCGCAGCCGGTGGCGCCGTCGACGAGGCGCGAGCCGCGGTGGCGGCAGACGTTGGTGAAGGCGCGCACGACACGGTCGGCGCCGCGCACGACGATGATGCTTTCGCCGCAATAGTCGATGCTGTGCCAGTCGCCCGCATGAGGGATGTCGCTGTCGTGACAGACGACCTGCCAGCTGGGGCGGAAGATGCGCTCCATCTCCGCAGCGTGGAAGTCGGGGTCGCTGTAGGTCCAGGCGGGCAAAGACCAGCCGTCCAGAGAATCTTTGGGGGCGGGGTCGATGTTGGTGAAAGTGTCGCGCAGCGTTGCCATGAGTCGATCCTTGTTGTACAAGCGTATAACAATATGCAGCCCGCTCGCCAAGCCTTTACGCGCGAAAGCGCCGATGCCCGCCGGACGGGCCTGATCGAGGCGACGGCGGCGGTGCTCGCCGAGCAGGGGCTGGCGGGAACGAACGTCCGCGCGATATGCGCCAAGGCGGGGGTATCGCCCGGGCTTTTGCGCCATTATTTCGCGGGAATCGACGATCTGGTCGCCGCCACCTACCGCGCGACGAGCGACCGGATGGATAGGATTTTCGCCGCTGCGGTCGCGGGCGCGGGCGCCGATCCGCGCGCGCGATTGAACGCCTATCTCACCGCAAGTTTCCGCCCGCCGGTGACCGATCCCGAACTGCTGGGGGCGTGGACGGCGTTCTGGGCGCTGGCCCGCAGCGACGCGCGGATGGTGCAGATCCACGCCGAAAGTTACGCCGGCTATCGCGCGCGGCTGGGCGATTTGCTGATCGCGTGCGGAACGACGCCCGCCGAGGCCGCAAAACTGGCGGTTTTGCTGACCGCGATGGTCGACGGGCTGTGGCTCGAACTGTCGCTCGACGCCGAAAGCTTCGGCGCCGAGGCGGCAGTGGCGATGGTCGAGCGCGCGGTCGCGGCCCTCGTCTGACTCTTATTTCGACAGATCGCGCAGCAGGCTGTCCCAATGTGCGAGCGCCGGGGCGATGGCGTCGACGGGGACGCGTTCGTTGAGGCCGTGGGCGAAGCTGTCGCTGGCCTTCGAGAAGAGGCCCGCGACGCCATAGCTCGGCACGCCCTGGATGCGGAAATGATAGGAGTCGGTAGCACCCGCGCTCATCGACGGGATGATCGGCAGGCCCGGCGCGCGGGCGTGGACCGCCTTGGTCACCGCCGCGACGACGTCGGGGCGCAGCGGCGAGGCGTCGCTGGCGCTGGCGTCGGGGTCGGTGTTCACCTTGACGGCCGGGTCGGCGATCACCTTTTCCAGTTCGGCGCGCACGGTTTCGACCGGCACGCCGGGGAAGATGCGGCAGTTGATGTTCGCGGTGGCGCGCTGCGGCAGCGCATTTTCGGCATGGCCGCCCTTGACCAGGGTCGGCACGCAGGTGGTGCCGATCTGGCCGACATATTCGGGGTCGGCGCGAATCGCCGCGATGGCGTTGGCGTCGGCGGGATTGGCGGCAAAGGCCTTCAGCGCCGCGCCGATGTCGCCGCCGACCTGATCGGCGACGATCGGCATGCCGACCTTGGTCAGTTCATTCTGCTGCGGCGTGAAACGGTACGCGCCGACCTTCGCCAGCGCGTTCGAGAGCTGGACGATCGCGTTGGTGGCCGAAGGCCGCGAGCTGTGGCCGCCGGGGTTGGTAACCTCCAGCACGAAATCGGCATAGGTTTTTTCGCCCGCCTGCAGCCCGTAATATTTGGGCTTGCCGTCCTCGCCGATCAGCCCGCCGCCGCCGTCGCCGTTGAGCGCGAATTCGGCGCCCTTGTACTTGGCGGCGAGCGCGCGCGTCGTCATCATCGAAGTTTCCTCGTCGCCCGAGAGCAGCAGGATGATCGAGCGCTTCGGCTTGAAGCCGTCCTTCTTGAGCTGCGCCATCGTCGCGACCATCATCGAGACGTCGAACTTATTATCCTCCGACCCGCGGCCGAAGATATAACCATCCTCCTCGACCGGCACGAAGGGGTCGCGGGTCCAATCCTTCGCATCGGCCTCGACCACGTCCATATGGCCGAGCAGCACGATCGGCTTGCCCTTACCGGTGCCCTGAAGCGTCGCGGCGAAGGTCGCGGTTTCGCCGATCGGCGTGATCTCGATATCGGCGTCGGCATAACCCGCCGCCTTGAGCACACCCGCGTAATAAGCCGCCAGTTCGGGCACCTTGCCGCGGCCCTCGACGGTCGGGATGGCGATGCTGTCGATCAGGATCTTCTTCGCCGTGTCGGTGTCGGCGGGTTTGGCGTGGGCGGGCGCAGCGGCAACAAGGGCGGCGGCGAGGGCGAGCGGGGCGGTAAGGTTTCGCATGGCAACGGGTTATGGCGGGTGCAGCGGGTTGTGCAAGGGGCGTCGCGCGAGGCCGACGGGAGCGATGAATGTTTCGCGCAAAGACGCAAAGACACGAAGATGTTGGTCCGTAGCATCGGGGTTGCGCCCCGAACCGCGCGAAGCGCTTTTTTTTGGTCGCCTCCGGCGGCGCGCCGGTCCTGAATGATGGCGCAGCCTCTTCGCGTCTTTGCGTCTTTGCGCGAAACCCTTTTTACGCCGCCGCCCTCTTCGCTTTCGGCGCCGGGGTCTTGGGTTTGAACTTGCACAAGTCGTCGACCGGGCAGCGCCAGCATTCGGGGGTGCGCGCCTTGCAGATGTAGCGGCCGTGGAGGATCAGCCAATGGTGGGCGCCGACGCGGAAGGGGCCGGGCGTGTCCTTGTCGAGCTTCTTTTCGACGCCAAGCACCGTCTTGCCGGCGGCGAGGCCGGTGCGGTTGCCGACGCGGAAGATATGGGTGTCGACCGCGAAGGTCTCCGCGCCGAAGGCGCAATTCATCACGACATTGGCGGTCTTGCGCCCGACGCCCGGCAATTCGACGAGCGTGTCGCGGTCGGCGGGCACCTCGCCGCCGAAATCGCGGACCAGAATTTCGCTCAAGGCGATGACATTCTTCGCCTTGGCGTTGAACAGCCCGATCGTCTTGATGTGCTGCTTGAGGCCTTCCTCGCCGAGGTCGACCATTTGCTGCGGAGTCGTCACCTCCTGAAACAGTTTGTGCGTGGCCTTATTGACCCCGACGTCGGTCGCCTGCGCCGACAGCACCACCGCGACGAGCAACTGGTAGGTGTTGCCGAACTGCAGCTCGGTCTCGGGGCTAGGATTCAATTCCGCGAGACGGCGGTAGAATTCAAAGATGTCGGCCTTTTTCATTTTCCGGCGGACGGCGGTCCGGCGGGGTGCGCCGCCTTCCACTCCATCGCGGCGCGGACGCGGCGTTCGACCGAGGGATGCGAGTAGAAGAGAAACTCTTCGGCCGCATTCGGGCGCGGGTTGCGATATTCGGCGGTCTTGACCAGCGCGCTGGCCATCGCGTCGGGCAGGTTCACCGTCTGCACCGAATAAAGGTCGGCCTCAGTCTCACCCTTGCGGACCACCCAATTCTGCACCGGCTGCGCGAGCAGGCTGAACACCGAGAGCAGGAACATCATCACCGGGAAGCCGCGCGGGTCGCCGATGGTCGCATCGCTGCCAAACAGGCGCGCGGCGCGGCCGAACAGCCGGTCGGCGAGGAAAAAGAGCACCACCGCGAGCAGGGTGAAGACCGCAATCAACCACCAGATCTGCCCGAGCACATAATGGCCGATCTCGTGCCCCGTCACCGCCTTGACCTCGTCGAGCGAGGCGCCTTTCAGCGCGACGTCGGAAATCGCGATGCGCGCCGAATGGCCGAGCCCCGAGACATTGGCGGTGAAATTGTTCGACTGGCGCGAGCCGTCGAAGACGAAGATGCGGTCGGGTTCGATGCCCGCCTGCTTCGCCTGCACCTCGAGCGCGTCGCGCACTTCGCCGGCGGGGAGCGGTTTATAGTCGTTGAACATCGGTTCGATGACGATCGGCGAGACGAGCAGGATCGCGAGGATCGCGGTAGCGGCAAGCCCGCCCGACCAGATCCACCAGCGTTTTCCGGCGCGGCGGATCAGCGCATAGATGCCGAGAAAGAAAAGCGCGCCGAACAACGTGCCGATCACCAGCGAAATCGCCGACTGGCCGAGATAATCGCCGAGCGGCTGGCTGGTGCGGCCATAGGCGCTTTCGCGGAAAAAATTGGTGTAGAGATCCCACGGCAAAGTGAGCAGCGCCGAAAGCAGCAGGAAGGCGGCGCAGATCAGGAAGGTGCGCACCACCCAGCCGCGCCGTTCGAGTTTCGCCGAAACGCGGTCGAGGATGCGGAACCGCACGAAGAGGAAGGTGACGATCGCGGCGACGACGACGTTCCACAGCAACAGCCATTCGCTGCCGGTGGTATAGGCGGCCGCCTTGGCGAGCGCGGCGGAGCCGAGGCCGTCGATATAGGCGGCGGTGGCGATGGCGGGATCGAAACTCATGCCGGTTTTCCTCTGACTGTCTTATCCATTCCGTACACTTCGCCGCCGGGGGCGCAAGCGATCAGCGCAGCCAGCGGCTGAGCGCGGGAAAGGCCGGCAGCCCTTCGGCAAGCGCGGTGCGCAGGTCGGCGGTCATGCCATAGACCCCGAGCATCGGCGCGCCGATATAGCGGCCGGTGGCATAAGCGGTGATCAGCGCCGCGCTGTCGCCGCGATAACCGCCGTCGTGGAACAGCTGGCGCAGCGGCAGCTCGCACGGCAGGGACGCGGCATAGGACCAGGCGATCGCGACCATCTCGTCGGTCGGATCGGCGACGAGCGGGCCGAGCGTCGCGCGGTCTTCGGGCGCGACGGCAGCGATATGCCCCGCCTCGTGGAGCAGGTCGCCGGGCCAGACGGGGGTGTCGGGGTCGATCAGCAAACGGCCCTCGACGATCGCGAGGCCTTCGAGCAATTGTTCCTTCTGATCGCCGATCCAGTCGACCTCGATCCCGATCTCTTCGAGAAAGGGCAGGATACGCGCCGCCGCCGCCTCGCCGCCGCCTTCCTCGCGCCATGTGCAGGCCGATGCGGTGACGGTGGTCAAAGGCCGAGCACCTGCGGCATGGTGTAGCGCCCGGGCTTCTGATGGAGCAGCCAGAGCGCGGCGCGGACGGCGCCGCGCGCGAAGATCATGCGGTTTTCGGCGCGGTGCGACAGGGTGATCATTTCCTCATTGCCCGCGAAAATGACGTCATGGTCGCCCGCGACGGTGCCGCCGCGCAGGCTCGCGAAGCCGATCTTGCCATGGCCGCGCACCCCGGTGACGCCGTCGCGGCCACGTTCGGAGCAAGTCGCGAGGCTGATGCCGCGCCCCTCCGCCGCCGCCTCGCCGAGCAGCATCGCGGTGCCGCTGGGGGCGTCGACCTTCATCCTATGGTGCATTTCGACGACCTCGATATCCCAGTCGGCGTCGAGCCGGCTCGCCGCCTCCTTCACCAGATGCGCGAGCAGCGTGACGCCGAGCGAGGTGTTGCCGGTCTGGAGCACCGCGATGTCCTGGCTGGCGTCGTCGATCAGATAATGGTGGCGCTCCTCCAGCCCGGTGGTGCCGATGACGATCGGGGTCTTTGCAGCGACGCAGGCGTCGAGCGTCGCCTCGAGCGCGGCGGGCGAGGAGAAATCGACGAGCACGTCGGCGGCGACGGCGAGCTTTTCGGCATTGCCGCCCTTGTCGATGCCGCAATGCCCCGCCCCCGCTTCCGCCGCGGCGGCGGCGAGCACGATGCCCATCCGGCCCTGGCTGCCGACGATGCCGATGCTGGTCATATTC
>NZ_JBOHHU010000058.1:0-26713 GCF_050725615.1 Sphingopyxis sp. | reverse complement strand
CCCCAACCCCTCCCCTAAAGGGGAGGGGCTTATGTTACTCAGCCCACGATCCTGGCCTCGCGGAAGGCGGCGATTTCCGCATCCGAATAGCCGATTTCGCGGAGGATCTCGTCGCTATGCTCGCCGACGGCGGGGCAGCAGCGTTTGAACAGGACGGGGGTGTCACCGAAATTCCAGAAAGCGCCGGGCTGCTCGACGATGCCGTAGAGCGGCTGCGGCAGCACCGAGATCAGATTGAGTTCGCGGTTGAGCGGGTCGTCGAAGAAGCGGTGCATCGCATTCTCGAAATTCACGGCGTCGGCGGGGACGTCGGCAACTTCGAGGTCGGCGAGCAGGTCGGCGGCGTTGCACGCCTTGGCTCCGGCCTCGAAATCTTCGCCAAGTAGATCGCGGAGCGCGGCCTGCTGGTCGGGTTTGTGCGCGGCGACGGCGATCCACGCGCCGTCGGCGCATTCGTAGATACGGTGGTACGGCGAAAAGCCGGTCTGGTCGCTGGCGAGGTGATAGGTGTCGGTGAGTTCGCCGTCGGCGCCGATCAGCCGCTCGCCCTGCGTGAAGGCGGCCATGCCGAGCAGCGAGGTCTGGGTCGTGTAGCCGCGCCCGGTGGTGCGCTTTGCGTAGAGCGAGGCCATGAGTTCGACGAGGCAGCTTTGCGCGGTCGCGACGTCCATCGTGCCGGGGCGGTTGAAGACGGGGCGATTGCCCTCGCCGGCATTTTCGAACTCCCAGCCGGCGATCGCGTTGAAGATCGAGTCATAGCCCGGCCAGTTGCCGCGCGCGCCGCGCTGGCCATAGGCGCTCGAGTAATTGAACGCGATATCGGGGTTGTACTGACGGATGCCCTCTTCGCTGAGGCCGAGCTTCGCGGCGCCCTTGAAGCGCATATTGTGGTGGACCAGTTCGGCCCATTTCAGGAGCCGTTCGAGGATCGGCTGCGCGGCGGGATTGGTGAGGTCGAGCGCGAGGCTGCGCTTGCTGCGCGCCGCAGCCTGATAATAGCGGTGCATGAAGCGGATGCGGTCGCCGGTCAGCGCCTCGACCTTGATGACGTTCGCGCCCATGTCGCCCATCATCGACGGCCCCATCGGACCGGCGAGGAACATGCCGAGGTCAAGGACGCGCACGCCTTCGAGCACTTCGGCGGAGGCGGTGCCGCGGGCCGGTGCGGCTTTCGCAGGCCAAGCGACGTCGCCGCCTTCGCCGAGACGCGGGGCCGGGCGGCCCTGCGGCAGGTCGGCGTCGCTGTGGAAGGGGGTGTTCGGCTGGCGCGTCGGGCCGAGGTCGGGGTCGTCGACTTCGACCACGTAACGGTTGGCCTCAGCATCGTCGTGGCGCAGCACCTCGCCCATCGGGAAGGCGGGTTCGGCGGCGATGTCGGCGGCGCGGAGGTCGGCGAGCCAATTCTCGAGCGGGCGGAGCTTGAAGGCTTCGGCCTGTCCGGCCTCGGTCTCGAGATCGACGTCGGTCTCGGCCATGACGTCCCACATCGTCGGCATCGTGGCGTAATCGAACTGGCGGGTCGGATCCATGATCTGGAGCCAGTCGCCGCCCGCGCACTGGAAGAGCTGCTGCGCGATCGGGCGGGGCCCGGGCGAATAGGTCACCGGATTGGGCATCGGGCCTTCGCTGTTGCGCGCCCAGACGAGCGGCAGCGTCGCGAGGAAGCCCTGGAAGATCGAGGTGTGCGCGGGGCCGCCCTGCCCGGTCTGCAGCCGCATCACAAGGCGTGCGAGCAGGCCGGCGGCGGCGAGATGCGCGGCGGACCAGCTGCCCTGTTGGTAACGATAGGCGATGGGGCCGGCGCGGTGGCCGTCATTCTCGTACATCGCGCCGACGCGGGCGGCGACGAGCAGTTCGTCGTCGCTGCGCTCGACATCGGGATGGTTCGCGGGCGAACCGGTGATCGCGGTGACGACGAGGTGCGGGTGCCGCGCGGCGAGGTTGGCGTCGTCGAGGCCGAGCGCCTTGGCGCGCGATGGCGTGAATTGGTGGAGCAAGGCATCGGCGCCGGCTAGGCGTTCGTTGAGCATGGCCCGCCCCTCGGGCGTGTCGAGATCGAGCAGGAGACTCTTTTTGTTGCGGTTCCAGTTGGCGAAGGGCGCCGTGCCGCGCGCCGGGTCGCCGCCCGGACGCTCGACCTTCAGAACGTCGACGCCGAGTTCGGCCAGCATCAGCCCGGCGACCTGGACCGCCATGCCCTGCCCGATCTCGACGATGCGAAGGTCGCCCAGCATCGCGTCAGGCCTTGAAGTTGGGGAGGACCCAGCCGTCCTGGATCGGGGTCCAGTCGACGCTGACCTTCATCCCGATATGGACGTCCTCGGCATCGCAGCCCGAGACGTTCGCGTTGAGGCGGGTGCCCGGAGCGCCGTCGAGGTCGACGACGACGGGGACATAGACATAATCCTCGCCATTTTTCGGGTTCTTGTTGCAGATTGCATAGCTGAAGATCGTCGCGGTGCCGGGGAGCGTCGGCCAGTTCTTGGCGCGGCTGCCGCATTCGGGGCAGATCGCGGTCGGCGGCATGCGGAAATGGCCGCAATCGCCGCACTGGCACGCAGTGAGCTTGCCCTCCTTCGCCGCCTGCCAGAAGGGCTCGGTGTCGGGGTTGGTGGTGATGCGGATCTGGTCGCCGGGGAGCGCGCGGGCGGGGCCATAGGTCATTTCGGTCAGTCCTTGCGCAGGATGAGGCTGGAGACGGGGAGCGACGCCGGGCCGCCCGAGACGAGCGCGAATTCGGCGTCCCTGACCTGGTTGATCGCGGTGCCGCGTACCTGTTCGACGCCCTCGACGATATGCGTCATGCCGATGATATAGGCTTCGTTGAGATTGCCGCCGTGGGTGTTCACGGGGACGCCGCCATTGACGCCCTTGCCGGTCGCGGGATCATAACGGAGCTTGCCCGAGAGGACATAGTCATTGCCCTCTCCCTTCTCGCAAAATCCATAATCCTCGAGCTGCATCAGCACCATCGGGCTGAAATGATCGTAGATCAGCGCGACGTCCATGTCCTTCGGGGTCAGCCCCGATTGCGCCCAGACGCGGTCGGCGGTGAATTTGTGGCCCGAGCTTGCAAAATAAGGATCGGGCATGCCCATCCACGCGAAGGCGCGGCCCCATTCGCGCTGGCCACCATGGGCTGCGGCGTGGACGACGGCGGGCTTGTGGCGGCAGTCCCTGGCGCGGTCCATCGTCGTGGTGATGACCGCGACCGCGCCGTCGGTTTCGAGACAGAAGTCAAGGCGGCGGAGCGGATCGGCGAGCATCACCGAGGCGTCATATTGTTCCTTGGTCAGCGGCTCCTTGCGCACCGCCTTGGGCCGGTTGTGCGTATTGGCGCGGGTCGCCATCACCACCTCGCCGAAGGCGTCCTGTGTGGTGCCGTAAAGATGCATGTGGCGCCGCGCGAGCACCGACATCAGATGGCCGGGACCGACGAGGCCCGAGGGCTGGAGGAAGCTGTTTTCGGGATTGGGCGCAGCGGCGCCGAAGACGACGCCGAGGCGGTGCTGCGGCAATTGCTGCAGCGCCATCAGCGTGACCGTGTAGGTGCAATCCTCGTTCATCAGCCCCGCAGTGGCGAGGCCGATCGCGCCGGGACAGCCGCCGCCGCCGCTGGTCAGCGTCGCCGACCAGCTGATATGCGGCATGCCCAATGTTTCCATCAGGCTCGCGGTGTCGAACTTGTCGAGATAGCCCGCGCCGGCGGTCGAATAATAAGAGAAGCCGTCGATCTGCTTGTGGCTGATCCCCGCGTCGGCGCAGGCATTCATAATCGCCTCGGCCGCCATATCATTGATCGTGCGCGGCCAGCTTTTGCCGCGAACATAATAGTCGGTCGCCCCGACCCCCACGATCGCGCATTTGTCCTGATTGACCCAGGCCATCCGCCTCTCCTCCGATTCTAGTTATATAACTAGGTTGGATATGATGCTGACGGCTGCTTGTCCAGTCGTCAAGCGAAATGGAGTTTGCGATATTTGCCGCGGAAGTAGAGCAAGGGGTCGCGGCGCGGTTCGAAAATAGCCTTCAGGACCCGTCCGACGAGGATGAAATGGTCGCCGCCGTCGTGGACCGCGTCGCGCGAGCATTCGAAGCTGGAGAGCGATCCGGTGAGCACCGGGGTGCCATATTCGCCGATCTCCCAGGGGGTGACCCCGAAGCGATCCTCGCCCTTGCCGGCAAAGCGATTCGACGTCGGTTGCTGGCCGATCTGAAGCACATTGACCGCGAAGCGCTCGGCGGTGCGAAGATAATCGGCGCTGCTCGAGCTGTTGGCGACGCACACGAGCAGCAAAGGGGGATCGAGCGAGACCGAGGTGAAGCTGTTCGCGGTCAGCCCGACCGGGCTGCCGTCGGGGCAGATGGCGGTGACGACGGTGACCCCGGTCGCGAAACAGCCGAGCGCGTCGCGGAAGGTGCGCGCGTCGCTGCCGGCGCGAAATTCGGGCGAGCCGCGCGGAGCGCGGCGTTCGAGGAAGTCGATCAGGTAACCGCCGAGCGCATCGGCGCGGTCGTCGGTGACCACGAGCGCGCTATTTTCGACCTCGACCAGTTCGCCGTCGGGAAGCTGCGCAACGAAGGCGGCGGCGTCCGCTTTCGACACCAATTCGCTGATCGCGCCGCGCACATAGAGCGTCGGCAGCGCGATCTTGGCAGCGACACCATCGAGCCGGTCGGCCATGGCGGAAGTGTCGAGCGTGTCGAACAGGCGGACGTCCCATTGCGCCTGCCCGGGTGCGAGCGTCGCAGCCTCGCGGATGCGTTCGCCGACGCGGCGGGCCAGCACCGGGTCGACCTGCACCGGCGAGTCGACGAGGACGAGGCCCGAGGCGAGGACAGCCGCGTCGCGTTCGAGCGCGGCGCTCGCGATCCAGCCGCCCAAAGTCGAGGCGACGACGACGGGGCGCGTGCCCATCTGCGACAGCACGGCACGCAGATCCTCGACCAGCGCCTCGAAATCATAACGCGCATCCTCGGGCCATTCGCTGCCGCCATGGCCGCGCAGGTCGAGGCTGATGACGCGGCGGCCCGCCTGCTCGAGCGCGCTCGCAACGCCCGACCAGACGGCGCGGGTCTGGCCGGCGCCGTGGACGAGCAGCACCGCAGGATCGTTCTCGGCACCGATCACCTCGGCTTCGAGCCGGACGCCCGCGAAACCCCGATATTCGACGATGCTCATGCCTGTTTCTTCTCCTCGGTGCCGCCCAGGTGCAGCCATGCGTCGAACTGGTCCGACCGGCGGCGCATCATCAGCCGGGCGATGTCGGCATCGCCGTCGATGATCGCCTGGCACAGGCTGCGCTGCATCGCGCGGGTGCGTGCGCGCCGGTCGGGATCGGCGTAGAGGTCGCTGCCGCGTTCGTCGAGACCAAAGCTGTAGCCGATTTCGAGGATCAGCTCGACCACGGGATTGCCGCTCATGCCCGAGATCAGGCGCGCCATTTCGACCTCGGCCGCGATGAGTTCGCGTGGGGTGTCGCGGGCGTCGATCGTGGCGACGAAGGCCTGCAAGGCTTCGACGTCGGCGGCGCTGCGGCGGTGCGCGGCGGCGACGGCCGCCTCTTCGGAGACCGGGCGCGTGACCTGGATGACATGGCCGAGATTGGCGCCCTTCATGCGCAGGAAACGCGCGAGCGACTGGATCGCATCGCGCGCGTCGGGGCGCTCGGCATAATAGCCGCCCTGCGCGCCGCGGCGGATGCTGATGAGACGGTCGCGTTCGACGAGCTTCGCGGCCTGGCGCAGCGTCGGGCGGCTGACCCCGAAGCGGGCGAGCAGATCGTCTTCGGCGCCGAGGTGGGCACCGGGATCGGCGGCGAGGCTGAGGTTTGCGAGGTTCCGCGCGGTGCGAGTGGCGAGGGTTTCGGTTGCTATGGCCATATAGGTATCTGTTTAAGCCTCATTATGCTATATGTCCAGCCTGTGTAGCGCTTGACTTATATAACTAGGTATCTTTTAATCGCCGAAAGCCCAACAGCGAGTCGTGAGGAGAGAGCCCGTGAAACCCTTTGTGTTCAGCGCCGACAGCCACATCATGGAACCGTCGGACATCTTCCTCGACGGCCTGCCCGCGTCGCTCAAGGATCATGCGATCCATGCGCGAATGGAGGGCGAATATTTGGTCACCGGGACCAAGGACAAGATCATCTATCGCCTGCGCGTCGGGCAGCATCGCGAGAAGCAGCTCGGCGATGCGCAGCGGCGCGGGATCCGCGAAATCGCGGGACGGCTCGAGGATATGGAGATGGAGGGGATCGACAGCGAAATCTGTTTCCCCTCGCTCGGCCTGTGGCTTTACTGCCTGGACAGCCCCGATGCCGAAGCGGCGTCGGCGCGGCTCTACAACGACTGGAACGATAGTTTTCTCGGCGGCCATCCGAACCGCTTCGTGCGCTGCGGGATGCTGCCGGTACTCGATTTTTCGAACACGCGGGCCGAGCTCGACTATCTGGCGTCGAAGGGGTTCACCGCCGCAATGCTGCCGGCGGTGACGCCGCCGGGGCTGCCGAAGTATAATAACGAAGCCTGGGACCCGATCTTCGCCAGGGCGGCGTCGCTCGGCATCGTGTTCGTGATGCACACAGGGACGGGGCTGGAGAGCGTGATCGTCGAGCGCGGGCCCGGCGCGGGGATCATCAACTACACCAACCAGATGAACGATGCCCAGCACAGCGCAATGTATCTGGTGTCGGGCGGGGTGCTCGACCGCAATCCGGGCGCGAAGGTCGCGTTCATCGAGAGCGGCGCGAGCTGGCTCGTCGCGCTCGCCGAGCGGATGGACGAGGTGTCGGTGGCGCACGCGAATTTCGTGTTTCCCAAGCTCAGCCGTTCGCCGAGCCAGATCGTCGACGACCAGATCTGGGCCAGCTTCCAGCACGACCGCGCGTGCATCGCATCGGCGTCGGCGGGACTGCCGGGGGCGAAGAATGTGATGTGGGGATCGGATTATCCGCACGCCGAAGGGACCTTCCCGATCAGCCGCCGGATCGTCGACGAATTGTTCGAGGGCATGGATGTCAACGACGCGGTGCGGCGGAACATCCTGGGGCTGAATGCGGCGCGGCTGTTCGGGATAACACCCGAGGTGGCGACGAGCGAGAGGGTGGCGGCTTAACGCCCTTCCCCCCTCCCGCAAGCGGGAGGGTTGTGAGACCTGGTCCGACGCAGCCGGGTCTTTGGTCGAGCGGGGTGGGCACGCGACCTTGCAGCCTAGCCCACCCCGCTGCGACTAACGAACAAGTTCGTAAGTCTCGCTGCCCCTCCCGCCTGCGGGGGGGGGGGGGGTGTTATTCCGCCAGCGGCCTCGCGGTCCGGCCCGCCATGATCGCCGCTATCCCGCCCACCAGCAGGCAGCAGGACAGGATCGCCAGCGAGGGTTGCAGCGACAGCTCGCCATAGCCCGGGGTGAACGCCTTGCTGAGATAGCCGGCGACGGTGCCGCCCATTCCGACCCCCGCCAGCCCGATGAACATGTTGATCGTCGCCGACATCATCGCGCGCATCTGCACCGGCACCTGCGCGAAGCAGAGCGCGATGATCGGGCCGAGATGGAGCGTCATCATGAACTTCACGACGACAAAACAGGCGAGCGCGACATAGGGGTTGCCGGCGAGCGCGAAGCCGACGCCGAAGGGAAAGCTGACCAGCAGGCCGATCCCCGCGAACCAGCCGTTGAAGCCGGGCTTGGCCTGACCATAACGATCGCTGACCCAGCCCGCGACAAGATTGCCGATGACGAGCCCCGCCGCCATCGCACCGCCCAGCCAGAAGCCGGTCTCGGTCTTGTCCATGCCATGGACGCGCTGAAAGAAGGAGGCCCCCCACAGAATGAAGGCGAAGCCCGTGAGCGGGACCATGCAGAGCAGCAGCCCGACCCAACGCAGCGAGGTGCTGGCGGCCATGGTGCGGAGGACCTCGCCAAGGCTGGTCTGCGGCGGTGCCACCGGCTCGACCACGCCGCGCCGGCGCGGTTCGGCAGCGAGCAGATAGACGAGCAGCCCGACGCCGATGCCGGGCAGGCCGACGATCAGGAAGACGGTGCGCCAGTCATACCATTGCGACAGCCAGCCCGCGAGCGCGAGCCCGCCCGACAGGCCGACGGCGTTGGCGGCGAGCATCACCGAGATGATCGTCGTGCGGCGGTCCTTGGGGAAAATGTCGGTGAGCAGCGACATGCCCGCCGGTCCGGCCCCCGCCTCGGCGGCGGCAAGGCCGATGCGCGCGAGCAGCATTTGCAGGAAATTGTTGGCGAAGGCCGAGAGCGCGGTCGCGACGCTCCAGATCGAGACGCACACCGCGATCACGAGGCGGCGGTCGCCGCGATCGGCGTAGCGTGCGATCGGAAAGGCCGCGATCGCGTAGAAGGCCGCGAAGGCGATGCCGGTGAGCAGCCCGAGCTGGCCATCGTCGAGACCGAGCTCGACCTTGATATCGTCCTGGAACAGCGTGAAGACCTGGCGATCGACATAGCTGAGGATCGCAACGACGATGAGCAGGGCCAGCGTAAGGCCGCGGCGGCTCGACAAGTCCGAAGGCATATTCTTCCTTTCGCGGGGGGAACGCAGGTCAAAATCGGGGCAAAAAAAGAGGGAGGTCCGGCAAGCCGTCCCTCCCCCAATGCTCCGAGGAGCGCCCTGTGGTCTTCAGAATTTGAAGGTCCCCGTCACGCCATAGCTGCGCGGTTCGTTGTACGAGGTGCCGATGTAGATATTGCTCAGCAGCAGCGTATATTGCTGTTCCTGGTCATTGGTCAGGTTCTTGCCCCACAGCGCCAGTTCGAAATTCTTTTCCGGACCGAAGCTGAGCGCGACGCGCGCGTTGAGGATGCCGAGCGAACCCGAATTCTTCACTGCCGCGACCTGGGCCGCCTGCGCCGGGGTCAGGCCAAGGCCGCCGATACCGGTCGAGGTATAGAGGCTGGTGGGCGCCTCCAGCTGCGGCATCTTGCCCTGCCAGGCGTAGACGACATTGGCATCGAGACCGACGCTGCCGAGGTCCTTTTTGAGGTTCGCACCGACCGAGAACTGCTTCTTGACGATGCCGACGAACGCATAGTCCGATTTGTCGACCGGAACGATGACCTGGCTGCCGAAGGCCCCCGACACACCCTTGCCTTCGTAACGGGTATATTTGGGATCGGTCAGCGCGCCGTTGGCGAACACGGTGAAACCATCGGTGACTTCGAACGCGGCGTCGAATTCACCACCCCAGGTTTCGGTGTCGGCATTTTCGATCACCGTCTGGCTCTGGCCGTTCGGCGCCAGCACCGGGCTGCGCTGCGCACCCTTCACGACATTGTGATAACCCGCGATGTTGAAGTGGGCGCGGCCGTCGAGGAAGGTCGTCTTGATGCCGACTTCCTGTTCATAGACGATTTCGGGCTGCGACGGGATCGAGTCCGCCAAGGTCAGCGTGCGCAGTTGCAGCGCGCCCGACCGATAGCCCTTGCTGTGCTTGGCATAGAGCAGGACATCTTCGGTGACGTCATAGTCGACGCCGAAGGTGTAGGAGAGATTGGTGAAATCCTCCTTGTTCGTGCGCAGGCACGGGATCGCCGTGGCGAACGGGCTGCACCGCACGAAGACGTCGGTGTTGTTGGCGACGTCGCCCGACTGGGTGGTCACACCCTTGTCGTCGATCGAATAGCGCAGGCCACCGGTGATGCGGAGGGCATCGGTCAGCTTGAAGTTGAGCTGGGTGTACATGCCGTAGCTGTTGTTATCGAGCGAGCCGCTGAAGTTCGACCAGTTGGTCGCGCCGACAAACTGCGGCGGCACCGTCGGACCCGCGGTGAAGGTGGCGCCGAACAGGTTCGAACGCGACTGATCGAAGCCGGTTTCCTTGAAATAGGTCAGACCCGCAGCGAAGTTCAGCCGATCGTCGAAACCGGTGCCGGTGACCTGCAGCTCGGACGAATATTGCTTCAGGTCCTGCGTGCCCTCGGTGAAGTGGCCCGCAAAGCTCGAACCGTCGAGGTCGACGAGATTTTCGCTCTGGATGCCGCGATAGCCGTTGATCCAGCGCACCTGGCCGAAGCTGGTGTCGAGGATGAACTTGGCCGCATAGGTCTGGGTGCGGGTGTCGTTGAAGATGCCGCGCGGATCGGCGCCGCGAACGGCAGTCGGCGGGGTGATCGAGACACGGTTGGGATTGCCGTCGAACTGCGCGCGGTCGGTCGCGGCGATGCCGTCGACGATCGGCTTGGCGGCGCCGAAGTTCGGCGGCGCGTTGAAGAAGAGATTCTGGCGCGCCGGACCGTCGATGAAGGTGTCATACCATTCGCCCGACAGGATCAGTTCAAAGGTGTCGGTGGGTTTCCAGCCGAGCTTGACGCGGCCGTTCCACGTCTCGCGGCCTTCATATTTGCGGCCGCTGTCGACGTCGGTCTTGTAGCCGTCGCGCTTCTGATAATAGAGCGCGCCGCGGATCGCGAGTTCGTCGCTGAGCCCGAGGTTGAGGACCGCCTGACCCGTCCGCTCGTCGAAGCGGCCATAGGTGGCGCTGACCTTGCCCGAAACTTCGCCGTAGCGCGGATTGGCGGTCTGGATCAGCACCGCGCCCGCCGAGGTGTTGCGGCCGAACAAGGTCCCTTGCGGGCCCTTGAGAACCTGGACGCTTTCGACATCGACGAGCTCGGTGTTGAGACCATAAGCGCGCGCGATGTACAGCTCGTCGAGATAGGTGCCGACCGACGGTTCGAGCGTCGCGATATTGTCGTTCTGGATCTGGCCGCGCATCGACAGGGTCAGGGCGGTCGGGTTGTTGCCGGCGCCGCGGATGTTGAAGCCCGGGGTGAAGGTCGCGATTTCGTCGACCTTGTTGATGCCCTGCTCGGTCAGCTTTTCGCCGCTGAACGCGGTGATCGCGATCGGGGTGTCCTGGATGTTCGCATCCTGCTTGGTCACGCCGATGACGACGATCGCATCATCGTCATATTCGGTCTCGTCGACAGCAAGGGTGGTGCCCTGCGCGAAGGCCGACGCCGACGAGAGCGCCATCGCGGCCATCGAAACCGCCACCAGCAATCGGGCCGAATCGCGCTTTTGCTTGAAAATCATGGTCAACATCCTCCCCACGAGGCTTCCTGGCGTCCTCGCTTGGCCAGTTATATAACTAAGTCTAACACGTCAGACAAGTGGATTGCTGAAATTTGTCGCAGAACGTTACGGAAATGGCGTCAATCGTCATTTCCCGGCAACATCGCTGCGAGCGCGGGCACGTCGGCCAGCGCGCGCAGCACGTCGTTGAGGTGCGTACAACCAATGGTGCCGACGAGCGTGTCGAGCACCGCCTGCCGGAATTCCGCGACATTCTGCCCGACCATGCGCGCCGCCTTCATCGAGGCTCCGGGACATTCGCGAAACGGCAGGATCAGCGGCAAGGCCTGCAGGGCGAGCAAGGTGCCGTCGGCTTCGTCGATTTCGGCATAGACGCGATATTCGTGGATCGCGGTGCGGGTGCCGGCCGGATTGGGGCCGCTGTCCTGGAACCCGGCGTCGACCTTGATGACCCCTTCGGCGCGCCACAGGTCGATGCGGCGGGCGCGGCGGGCGAGCGGACGCCCTTCCTGGACTGGCAGGTCGTGCCAGCCGATCAGATCGTCGGGATGGACGAGCGGGCCCACCTCGGTCGCCGACTGGTCGCTATGGTCAACGCTGCCGTCCTCGGACAGCGAACTGCCGCCCTCGGTGAAGCCGGTGCAGATGTTAACCATGCGGCCCTTGCTGCCCGCCCCCAATCTCTCGCGGTTCGCGCGCATGCGTTCGTGCCAGTCGGGGACCCAGCGCGACCAGATCCACCCGGCGACAAGGCTGGCGCCGGCAAAATCGTCAAGCACCTGGAATAGCGGCGTACCGCGCAGGTCGCCGAGCGTCGCGGCCAGCGCCTGCCGGCTCGCGCCCCCTGCCCGCACCCCGACCATCTCCTGCGCGCGCGCATGGAGCGGGGCGACCTCGATCTCCATGATCTCGCGCGCGGGCGACGTGCGGATGCGAAACGCGCCGCTGTCCAGCACCACCGGCTCACCCGCGAACGGCGTGAGCAGGTCGCGCGCGCGGCCCGCCATGATCCATGGCTGGCCGAAGCCGTCGGGCCAGTCCGAGTCGATCGAACTGGTGCGGCGGATCGAACCCGGCCGGCGAAGCGGTGCGGGTCCTGCCGACTGGCGCGCGAAAGGAAATTGCTGGGGTGCGTTCAAGTCATTATCCTATTTGGGGGGCATACGGATCGCGCCGTCGAGGCGGAGGGTCTGGCCGTTGAAATAGCCGTTGCGCGCGAGTTCGAGCACGAGCGACCCGAATTCGTGCGGATGGCCGAGGCGTTTCGGGAAGGGCACCGAGGCGGCGAGGCCTTCGAAGATCGCGGGCGCCCGATCCTTGACCGCAAGCATCGGCGGGGTCGCGAAGATGCCGGGCATGATCGAATTGACCCGGATGCCGAGGTCCATCAGGTCGCGCGCGAGCGGCAGGACGAGGCCGTTGACGCCGGCTTTCAGCGATCCGTAGCCGACCTGCCCGATCTGCGCATCCTGCGCCGCCGCAGAGGCGGTCAGCACGATCGCGCCGCGCTCGCCATCGTCGTTGAGCGGATCGGCATTGGCCATGCCGAGCGCCGCGAGCGACGCGAGGCGGTAGCTCGCAATCAGGATGCCCTGCGCCGAAAAGGCATAGTCCTCGGTCGAATAGCGGACATAACCGCCGCTGGTCTTGTCGAAGCGGACGGTCTTGCCGCCCTTCGAGATTTGCGCGCAGTGGACGAGGATGCGTTCCTGGCCATGCGCGGCGCGCGCGGCTTCGTAACCCGCGACGACGCTGTCCTCGCTGGTGATGTCGACCTTGCAGAAGACGCCGCCGATCGCGTCGGCGACCGCCTTGCCGCCCTCTTCATTGACGTCGAAGATCGCGACCTTGACGCCCTCGCCCGCCAGCGCCTCGGCGCTCGCGCGGCCGAGGCCCGAGGCGCCGCCAGTCACCACCGCCGCAATGTCATTTCCCAATTTCATGTCATATCCTTTGATTGCTAATCGTTACTGCAGAACTTCGAGATTGCCACCATCGATCACGAGCACCTGGCCGGTGATGAAGCCGGCGCGGTCCGAGCAGAGGAAGGCGGCGGCCGCCGCCATATCCTCGGGCGTGCCCATGCGCGGGATCGGGTAATGGCTGGTGCGCTCGGCGATATGCTCGTCATAGGTCTGGCCCTGCGCCTCGGCGATCTTCGTGAACACCGCCTTGAACTGCGGCGTCGCGATCGCACCGGTGCCGAGCGTGTTGACGGTGATGCCCATCGGGCCGAGTTCGGCTGAGATCGTCTTCGACAGTGCGAGCGCGCCGACGCGGTAGGTGTTCTGTGCCGCGCGCGCGAGCTTGCGGTGCGGCGCCTTCACCGAATTGGTGCCGATGGTGAGGATGCGGCCCCAGCCCTGCTCCCGCATATGCGGGATCACCGCCTGCACCGCCCAGCGGAAGGCCATGACATTGTTGGTATTGGCGGCGGCGAAAGTGTCGTCGTCGACCTCGAGGAATGAGCCCTTGGGACCGGAATCGACGTTGAAGATCAGGATATCGGGCGGACCGAAGGCGTCAGTTGCAGCTTGCACGGCTTTGGCGATGCCCTCCTTGCTCGTGCAGTCGGCGGAAACGCCGATGACCTGACCGCCGGCCGCCTGCACGGCGGCCACCGCGTCGTCGATCGTCGATTGCGTGCGCGCCGCGATGACGATGCGACAGCCCTCGCGCGCGAACTCGTGCGCGCAGCCGAGGCCGATGCCCTTCGACCCGCCGAAGACGAGCGCGACCCTGCCTTTGATCCCGAGATCCACCCTAGGGCGCCTTTCCTTGCTGGAGCTTGAGCCGGTTCTGCAGGATGTCATTGCGTCCCGGCGAGGCGGCGACGGTCGAGCCGCCGTCCATCTTGATCGTCGTACCGGTGATATAGTCGGAACGCGCCGAGGCGAGGAACAGCGCCGCATGCGCGATGTCGGCGGGCGTACCCGCGCGCCCGACCGGCACCGTTGCGCCATAGGCGGCGAGACCGTCGTCGCCGAGCACCGATCGCGCGCGGTCGCTGGCGACGAGGCCGGGGTTGATCGCGTTCACGGTGATCCCCTCGCCCACCACATCGCCCGCTGCGGCGCGGATGAAGGCGTCGAGCGCGGCCTTGGCCATGCCATAGGCGGTCATATTGGGCACGACGTTGAAGGTGCCATTGATCGATCCGATGGCGATGAAGCGGCCGCCGTCCCGTGCGTTGCCCAGATACGGGCGTGCAGCGTCGAGCAGCCACCAGGCTGCCTTGGCGATGCTGGCGAACCCCGCTTCGAGCCGCTCGTCGTCGACATGGCCGAGCCCGCCGTGCGGGATGTCGGCGGCAGCGTGGACGATGATATCGACGCCGCCGAACGCCTGCACCGTCGCTTCGACGAGCGCGCGGCAATCGGCGTGCTTGGCAATATCGGCGGCGAAGCATTCGGCGATGCCGCCCGCCTTTTCGATCCCCGCCTTCACATCCTCGGCATGGGAGATGGTGCGCGCGCCGAGCATGACTTCGGCGCCGGCGGCAGCGAAGGCTTCGGCGATGCCGCGCCCCACCCCCTTGCCGCCGCCGGTGACGATCACCGATTTTCCGGCAAAGCTTTCCATCAGCCTTCTCCTGCAAACAAGGCGCGCAGCCCGGGCGCCGAGGGTTTCATCGACGGGGTGCGCGGGAAATCGGGAACGATGCGGATATGGACAGGAACCTGATAGGCGATCAGCCGGTCCCTGAGCCACGCCTTGAGGTCGCCGGTCGCGGGCGCGGGGGCGCCGTCCCTGAGGATGATCGCGGCGGCGGGGACGGCGCCAAGGCGCTCGTCGGGAACGCCGACGACGGCCGCCTCGCGGATCGCCGGATGGGCGTTCAGCGCGGCGACGACATCGTCGGGATGAATCTTGAAGCCGCCGCGGATGATCGCATTGTCGGCGCGGCCGCGGATGAAGAGGAAGCGGTCGGCGTCGAGGACGGCGCGATCGGTGGTGCGCAGCCATATAAGGTCGTTGCCGAGCTGCTTGCCCTTGATCTCGAGCAGGCCTTCGGCGCCGTGCGGCAGGATCGCGCCGCTTTCTGCATCGACGATGCGCGCCTCGATATCGGCGTGGACGCGGCCGACCGCGCCGCGCTTTTCAGGCCAGAGCTTCCGGAAATCGTCGATCGTCCAGCCGGCGATCGCGCCCGCAAATTCGGTCGCGCCATAATTGCTGCAGATCGGGATGCCGTATTTCGCCATGAAAGCGTCGACGAGGTCGGGCGCGAGCGGCGCGGTGCCGGTGATCAGCGATTTCAGGCTCGACAGGTCCGCAGGATCGACGTCGGCGTCGAGCAGCATGCGCACCGCCGACGGGACTGCCGAGGCGACTGCGGGGCGGTTGCGGCGCACCGCCGACACCCAGGCCTCGACGCTGAATTTTTCGAGCAAGGCGATCCGCCGCCCCGCCGCGAGCGCCCCGATGCA
Organism: Sphingopyxis sp.; assembly: GCF_050725615.1. GTDB lineage: Bacteria > Pseudomonadota > Alphaproteobacteria > Sphingomonadales > Sphingomonadaceae > Sphingopyxis. The sequence continues at coordinate 11,223 of NZ_JBOHHU010000058.1, read as the reverse complement.
GCCATAGATGCCGCCGATATGGGTGAGCGGATTGACCACCATCGTGCAGCCCGAATTGAGCCGCGGCGGATCATCGAAGCTGCGCCCGCGCTCATATTTGGTGAAGCCGCGAAAGCTGGCGTCGAAGGCGTCTCGGCTGAGTGGTACGCGCTTGGGCGTGCCGGTGGTGCCGCTGGTGAGCATCTCGATCGCGACACCGGGCGAGGTCTGGATTTGCGTGCGCACCTCGCCCTGCACGACGCGGACGCCCTTCAGATGCGGGTCGATTTCGATGATGGCGGAACCGGTGCGGGCGAGCGCTTCGGCGAGGCCGGGGCGGGCAAGGTCGGTGGCGTCGGCGATGATTGCGGGGAGGCCGAGCGTCTCGACGTCGGCGAAGAGCATCGCGTCGGGCAGGATCGGGTTGAGCGTGACCAGACAGCGGTCGGTCGAGAGCACCGCGACGATCGCCGCGACATGGCCGGGGCGGTTGCGCAGCATCACCCCGACGCGGGCGTCCTCGGGCAGGCCCATCGTATCGAGCGCGGCCTCAATTGCGCGGACATTCTCGGCGATCTGCTGCCAGCTATAATCCGTCCCGCCGAAATCGATCTGCGTCCGGTCGGGGTCGAGCGCCATGATCGCGCGCAATTTTTCGGTCATCAAGGCCATCAGAGCGCGAGGCCTCCGCTCGCCTCGATCACCTGCCCCGTGACCCAGCGCGCATCGTCGCCGAGCAGCATCATCACCGCGCCGGCGATATCTTCGGGCTCGCCGAGACGTCCCATCGGGGTGTGCTTCGCGGTGGCCTCGTCCCAGCCGGGCTGGTCGCGCAGCGCAGTGATAAAATCGGTCGCCACCGCGCCGGGGGCGATGCAATTGCAGGTGATCTGCCGTTTCGCCACGGTGAGCGCGGTGCTGAAGGTCAGGCTCTGGATCGCGCGCTTGGTCATCGCATAGCTGGCGGCAAAGGGCTGGCCGACCTTGCCCGACATCGAGCCGATGTTGACGATCCGCCCGCCGTCGCGGAGGCGCGGCAGCGCGGCCTGGGTGACGAAATGCGGACCCTTCACATTGACCGCGAAAAGCTCGTCGAACAAGTCCTCGCCCGCACCCTTGAGGGTGCCGTCGCGCCCGCCACGGCCGACCCCGGCGTTGTTGATCAGGATATCGAGATTGGGCGCGCCGCCGAACTGCGCGTCGCAAGCGGTGAACATCGCCTCGATGCCCGAGAGCGACGAGACGTCGGCCTGCACCGCAAAGGCCTTGCCGCCCGCAGCTTCGATCTCGGCGACCATCGCCTCGGCGGCGTCCTTGCTGCCCGCATAGTTGACCGCAACATGCGCGCCAGCCTGCCCCAGCCGCCGCACGATCGCGGCGCCGATGCCGCGCGAGCCGCCGGTGACGAGCGCGGTCTTTCCAGTCAATTCGCTCACAGGAACAGCCCTCCGCTGGCTTCGACGATCTGGCCGGTGACCCAATGCGCCTCATCGCGGCAGAGCATCATCACCGCGCCCGCGATATCCTCGGGCACGCCGAGGCGCTTCATCGGGGTGAGCTTCGAGGTCGCCTCGGCCCAGCCGGGCTTTTCGAGCAGCGCGGTGTTGAATTCGGTATCGACCGCGCCGGGCGCGACAAGGTTGCAGGTGATGCCGCGGGGGCCGACGACGACCGCGGTCGATAGGGTGAGGCTCTGCAGCGCGCGCTTGGTCGCGGCGTAAGCGGCGAAGGGCGGCAGCGCCGAGCGCCCCCCGAGCGAGCCGATGTTGATGATGCGCCCGCCGTCGCGGAGGCGATCGAGGCAGAGCTGGGTGATGAAATGCGGCGCCTTCTGGTTCACCGCGATCATACGGTCGAACAATTGCTCGTCGCATTTTTTGAGGCTGCCGGCATCGCCCTCGCCGCCAACCCCGGCGTTGTTGATGAGGATGTCGAGATTGGGGGTGCCGCCAAAGGCCGTATCGCAGGCCGCGAGCATCGATGTGATGCCCGCCATGGTGCCGACGTCGGCCTGGACGGCAAAGGCCTGCCCGCCATCGGCGACGATCTCGGCGACGAGCGTGTCGGCGGCATCTTTGCTGCCCGCATAATTGACCGCGACATGCACGCCCGCGTGCCCGAGTCGGCGCGCGATCGCCGCGCCGATGCCGCGCGATGCGCCGGTGACGAGCGCGGTCTTTCCGCTGAGCTCCGCCATTTTCTCTCTCCCTTACCGTTTCGACATAATTGACTTAGTTATATATGTCGTGCAAGCCCTGCCCGAAAAGAAAATGGGAGTGGAGATGGCCGAACTGATCCAAAGCGAGCGCGAGGGCGCCTTGCGCATCCTGACGCTGAACCGGCCCGACCGGCACAATGCGATGGACGACGCCATGTCGTCGCTGTTCCAGAAATTGCTGGGCGAGGCGCTGGACGAGAGTGAGTCGAGCACGATCCTGATCCGCGCCAATGGCAAGAGCTTCTGTTCGGGGCGCGACACCAATGTGCTCGGCCACCGCGCGCGCGACGAGAGCGATTTCCACTTCATCCGGCGGCACCAGGAAGGGCGGCTGAAGATGCAGGAATCGACCAAGCCGATCATCGCGGCGCTGAAAGGCGGCGCGATCGGCGGCGGGTGCGAACTGGCGCTCGCGGCCGATATCCGCATCAGCGACACGACGCTGAAGCTGGCGTTGCCCGAGATATTATACGGCGTGCTGCCCGACACCGGGGGCACGCAGATGATGACCGCGCTGATCGGGCCGTCGCGCACCAAATATATGGTGATGTCGGGGCAGAAGATCGACGCCGCGACCGCGCTCGAATGGGGAGCGGTCGACTTCGTCGTTCCGCCCGAAGAACTCGACGCCAAGGCGCTGGAGATCGCGCGCGACATCGCGGCGCGGCCGCCGATCAACCTCGCGCTGGCGAAGGAGATGATCAACCTGATGCACGGCCCGACGATCCGCACCGGCACGCGCGCCGAGCTCTACGCGCAGAGCTATCTGTTCAAGACCGAAGACTATCAGGAAGCCCGCGCCGCGATCCGCGAGAAGCGCGCGCCGAGCTACAAAGGGAAATAGCGATGGAAGTCCGAGCGATCCTCCCCCAACGGGGTAGGGGGACCATGCGAAGCATGGTGGAGGGGCACATGCAGTCGGGCGCCCCGTATGAACTCCTGTACCCCTCCCCCACCCTTCGGGTGGTCCCCCTCCCCGTGCCGGGGAGGATCTGATGCTCCCTCACCCTCCCCCCTTAGGCGCCAAGGCGCTGCCCGATGGCACCTATGCCGGTCAGGTTGTCGCCGTCACCGGCGGCGGCACCGGGCTTGGCAAGGGCATGGCCATCGAGTTCGCGCGGCTGGGCGCGAAGGTCGCGGTGCTGAGCCGCAAGCCCGACCATCTGGCGGCGGGCATCGCCGCGATCGAGGCGGTCGGCGCCGAGGTCATCGCGGTCGCCTGCGACGTGCGCGATCCCGATGCGATCGCCCGCGCCTTCGACGAGATCGAGGCCAAGCTCGGCCCGGTCGATGTGCTGATCAACAATGCCGCAGGCAATTTTCCCGCGCCCACCGAGGAAATGACCCCGAACGGCTTTCGCACCGTCGTCGATATCGTGCTCAACGGCACCTATAATTGCAGCCGCGAATTTGCGATCCGCCGGCTCGCAGCGGGGCTGCCGGGGGCGATCCTCAATATCGGCGCGACGTACAGCTGGACGGGTGGTCCGGGGACGTCGCACTCGGCGGCGGCGAAGGCGGGGGTGACCAATCTCACGCAGAGCCTCGCGGTCGAATGGGCGCCCGACAGCATCCGCGTCAATTGCATCGCGCCGGGACGCTTCCCGCACGACGATTTGCCCGCCCATATGACGCGCCACCGCGAGGGCGAGCGCGGCGACAATACGATCCCCGGGATGCGCGTCGGCGAAGTGCGCGAACTGGGCTGGGCGGCGACCTTCCTCTGCTCGCCCTATGCGACCTATATCAGCGGGCATACGTTGGTGGTCGATGCGGCGAACTGGCTACGCCGGTCGCTGGTGATGCCCGAGTTCGTGCCGATCCGCGAACAATTCGGCAAGCGCGCGATGGAAAGCGGCAGCGCGCGTGAGGCGATCGCGAAGACGCGCGGGGACGGCGCATGAGCGAGTTGCTCGTCCTGCGCGAGGACAAGGACGGCGTCTGCACGCTGACGCTCAACCGGCCCGACAAGCGCAACGCGATCAACCGCGAGTTGTTCCGCGAATTTCGCGCGCATATCCGCGATATCGAGGAGGGTGTCGGCGATGCCGGGCTGGTGGTGATCACCGGCGCGGGCGAGCATTTCTGCGCGGGGCATGATTTGAAATCGCCGCCGCACGCCGATGCGCTCGGCTGGCTGCGGCAGGAAATGCTGATCGTCGAGCGGCTCACGAAGCTGCGCCAGCCGGTGATCGCGAAGGTTCGCGGCACTTGCTACACCGGCGGGCTCGAACTCGCGCTCGCGGCCGATTTCATCGTCTGCGGCACGAGCGCGCGCTTCGCCGACACGCACGGGAAGTGGGGGCTGGTTCCGGGGTGGGGGCTGTCGCAGCGGCTACCGCGGCGGGTCGGGCAGGCGAAGGCACTCGAGATGATGCTGACCTGCCAGCCCTATGCGGGCGAGGATGCGGTCGCGATTGGGCTCGTCAACTATTGCGTCGCCGATGACGCGCTCGACACGAAGGTCGCCGAACTGGCCGCGTTGATCCTCAGCAACAGCCGCCACAGCAATGCCGAGAACAAGCGGCTGATCTACGACACCGACGGCATGGGGATCGCCGCCGGGCTGAACCATGAATTGATGCGCAACGCGGGTTTCGACCCGGCGATGCGCAAGAAGGGCGAACCGATCGCCGCTGCGAAGAAGCCCGGCTGATGGACATCGGATTTTCGCCAGAGGAAACGCGCTTTCGCGAGGAATGTCGGGACTGGCTGCACGCCCATGTACCCGCCGAAAAGCGCCCGCTCGACGCCAGCGACGCGATCGGGTTCGACAAGGCGTGGCAGCGGCGCTTGTTCGACGCCGGCTGGGCGGGGATCAACTGGCCGACCGACTATGGCGGGCGCGGCCTGTCGATCGTGCAGCAGGTCATCTGGCTCGAGGAATATGCAGCAGCGCATGCGCCGTGGATCGGGGCGAATTTCGTCGGGATCAACCATGGCGGCCCGACGCTGATCCTGAACGCGAGCGAGGCACAGAAAGCGTATCACCTGCCGCGCATCCTGAAGGGCGAGGCGATCTGGTGCCAGGGTTTTTCGGAACCCGGCGCGGGGTCGGACCTCGCGGGCATCAAGACGCGCGGTCGGATCGAGGGCGACGAGCTGGTCATCAACGGGTCGAAGATCTGGACGAGCTTCGCGCATGTCGCCGACTGGCAGGAACTGGTGCTGCGGACCGAGGAGGGCTCGCTGCGGCACAAGGGGCTGAGCTGGGTCATCTGCGACATGCACGCACCGGGGATCACCGTACGGCCGATCCGCAAGATGTCGGGGCAGACCGAATTCGCCGAGGTCTTCTACGACGATGTGCGCATTTCGCTGACCAATGTCGTCGGCGGGCTGGGCAACGGGTGGAAGGTCGCGATGTCGACCTTGAGCTTCGAGCGCGGCACGGGCTTTATCGCCGACCAGGTCAAGCAGTCGCAGGAGATCGAGGAACTGATCGCGGCGGCGCGCGCCAACGGCATGATCAAGGACGACCGCATCGCCGACCAATTGGCGCAGCTGCGCGCCGAGGTCGCGGCGGTGCGCGCGATGACATATCGCAACATCTCCGAAGTCGCGCGCACCGGCCAGCCGGGACCCGAGGCGTCGGTGATCCGGCTCTTCACCTCCGAACTCGGACAGCGGCTCGAACGCATGGCGGTGCTGCTGATGAGCGAGGCGATCATCGACTTCGCCTATGGCGACGATGACGCCGTGGGCGATTATCTGCGCGGTTTCGCCGCGACGATCGCGGGCGGCACGGCGCAGATCCAGCGCGACATCATCGGCGAGCGGCTGCTCGGCCTTCCGAAATCGAGGTAAGCGCATGGACCTGACCCCGAACGACGAGCAGATCGCTTTCCAGACCGCGACCGCCGACTGGTGCCGCGACAATATGGCGCTCGAAGGCGCGCGGGCGCGGCCCGACGGGCTGTGGGCCGAACTGGAGGCGATGGGCTGGACGGGCCTGACCGCGCCCGGGATGGACATCGACCACGCGACCGAGGCTTTGGTGTTCGCCAAGCTCGGGCGTTTCCTTGCGCCGATCGGGCTGCTCTCGACGGCGGTGGCGAGCCGCTGGTTCCCCGATGTCGTAGAAGGCAAGGTCGCGCTGGCGCTGACCGCAAGCGAGCCCGATCCGTTGCGCGTGCTCGACCCGGCAGGATCGGGCGCGGTGCTGATGGGCGGGTCCGGCGGTCTGCGGCTGTTCGACCTGCCCGACAGATTCACCGACCAGAGCGGGACGCTGCACATAATCCCGCATGCGCCGACGATCGACCTGTCGACCCTGCAGAGCCGCCACGAATGGACGACCTCGCTATGGACCGGGGACGCCCCTGCCCCGCCGCTGCACCTGCAATTGCTGAGTGCGGCCTATGCGGTCGGCTGCGCCGACGCGGCGCGCGACATGGCGGCGGACTATGCCAAGCTGCGCGAGCAGTTCGATCGGCCGATCGGCTGGTTCCAGGCCTTGAAGCATATGTGCTCGGACATGGCGGTGCGCGCTGCGGCGGCGCGGTCGCAGCTCTATTATGCGGCGTGCGCGCTCGACGAAAATGCTGCAGACGCGGCCTTCCATGTGGCTGCAGCAAAACGGCTCGCCGACCAGGCGGCTCTCGACAATGGGCGGGCGAATATCCAGGTCCATGGCGGCATCGGGATGACCGACGAGGCGGCGGCGCACCTGCCGCTGAAGCGTGCGCATCTGTTGCAGTTCATCGCCCCGGCGGCGCGCGAAGCCCTGCTGGTCTGATGCGATGTCACGCGTCGACGATGGCCTGGAACTCGCGTTCGAGCCATTGCCGCAGGCGCGGTTCAACGCGGCCGGCGAATTCGGCGAGCGGGAGCTGGTCGCGATAGGCAAAGAAGCCGAGCGAGACCATCATAAAGCGCGCCGCCTTCACATCGGCGTCGCCGCCGCCGAACCAGTGTTTGAGCGGCTCGAACACGCGTTCGCGCAGCAGGCGTTGCGCAATCGCGCGCGCCTCGCGGTCGGAAGCGGCGCTGAACATCATCGGCAGTGGGCTGACGCGGTCGTCCTCGTCGGCAAAACGCGCGACGATCATCTTGCCGAACTGGTCCTTGGGCAGGTCGGTCATCAGCCGGGTGTTGAGCGCCGCGTCGAGCGCAGCTTCGAAGAGTTTGAGCTTGCCGCCGAAATAGCGGCTGACCAGCGACGGGTTGACCCCGGCGAGCGCGGTGATGTCGCGCACCCCCGCCTCGGCAAAGCCTTTCGCCGCGAAAATTTGCTGCGCAGCATGAAGAATTGCTGCGCGGGTGCGGTCGGCGTCGCGGGCCGGTGCTTCGATCGTCGTTTCCATAAACTCTCCCCGTTGACTCGACATGTAAACCATCGTTTACTTACGTCAATGGGAGAGAGACAATGACCGAGTCGCAGACGTCGGCGCGTTCGCCGGTGTATGAATTCGATTATATCGCCGACCCCGGCGTGCTGGCCGATTGCCACGATCGTTATTGGGAGCTGAAGGAGACCGCGCCGCCGGTGTTCTGGACCAGCGCGCATGGCGGCCATTGGGTGTGCAACACCGGCGCAACGGTGCAGCATGTGGTGCGACATCCCGAGCTGTTCTCGAGCCGCTATTTGTCGATCCCGCCCAATCCCGACCAGCCCAAGATGATCCCCGAGATGCTCGATCCGCCCGAGCATCGGCCCTATCGCCAGATGCTGCGGCCTTTCTTCGAATCCAAGGCGATCGAGCCGCTCGACGGGCGCATCGCGGCGTGGACCGACCAGTTGCTCGATGAGGTCGTCGGCAAGGGCGAATGCGATTTCGTCGAGGCGATCGGCTCGCGCCTGCCCGTCGCGGTCTTCATGGAATTATTCGGCTTCCCGATGGAGAAGTTCGAGGAATTCCGCGCCCTCGTCACCGGCTTTTTCCACTCGCAGGCGAGCAACGAAAACCGCAACCAGCTCGCGCAGGCAATCGTCGGCAACCTTGCCGAGCTGATCCAGGCGCGCATGGCCGAGCCCAGGGACGACATGATCTCCAAGATCATCGCAGGCGACGTCGATGGACGCAAACTGAACTTCGAGGAGTTGATGTCGATCGGTTTCCTGATGTTCCTCGCCGGGCTCGACACGGTGACCAACGCGATGAGCTTCGGCATGCGCCACCTCGCGCATGACGAGACATTGCGCCAGCGCGCGATCGACGACCCGGCGGTGATCCCGAACATGGTCGAGGAATTGCTGCGCCGCTACGCCTTCGTCGCGACGCCGCGCTACGTCACCGAGGATACCGAGCTTGGCGGCGCGCAACTGCGCGCGGGCGACTGCATCCTCGCGCCGCTGCCGCTCGTCGGCTGGGACGAGGCGCTGACCGAGGATCCGAAGACGGTGTCGGTCGAACGGCAATTCTACCGCCACGCCGCCTTCGGCTCGGGCATCCACACCTGCCTCGGCCTGCATCTCGCGCGCATGGAACTGATCATTTTCTACCGCGCCTGGTTCGGCCGCATCGGCCATTTCCGGCAGGTCACCAAGGGCGACGAAACGTGCCGCGGCGGCAGCGTGATGGCGCTCGAACATCTGCATCTGGCTTGGAACGCCTGAACATTTCATTGGGAGATAGAGACATGGCAAGCGCAGCACCCGCAGTGCATCTGCATCTGGGGCACGAACAGCGGACGAGCGGCAGCGGCGGCACGCATCCGCACCTCCACCCGGTCAGCCAGCAGACACAGGCCGATATCCCGCTCGCCGGCGCGAAGGAAGTCGAGGAAGCGGTCGCCAAGGCTGTCGCGGTGCAAGAGGATTGGCGGCGGACCGCGCCGGAGACGCGCCGCGATATCCTCAATCGCCTCGCCGACCTGCTCGAAGCGAACAAGGCGGAGCTGGCGCGCATGGCGGCGCTCGACGGCGGTACGACGTTGATGGTCGGCGAACGCGGGGTCGATACCGCGGTTGGCTGGACGCGCTATTATGCCGGCTGGTGCGACAAGATGTCCGGCGAGCTGATCTCGACCTTCGATACGCGCGGCGAGCTGAGCTATACCGTGCCCGAGCCGATCGGCATCGTCGGCATCATCATCACCTGGAACGGCCCGCTGATCTCGCTCGGCATGAAGGTCGCGGCGGCGCTCGCGGCGGGCAATTGCGTGATCTGCAAGCCTGCCGAAATCACCCCCTTCGCGCCGGAGATGTTCGCGCGGCTGTGCAAGGAAGCGGGGGTGCCCGACGGGGTGCTGTCAATCTTCCCCGGCACCGGCGAAGCGGGCGACGCGATCGTTCGGCACAAGAAGATCCGCAAGATCAGCTTCACCGGCGGGCCGATCACCGCGCGCAAGATCCTTACGGCCTGCGCCGAGGAGATCAAGCCGAGCGTCATGGAACTCGGCGGCAAGTCGGCAAGCCTCGTCTTCCCCGATTGCGACATCCAGGCGGCCGCCGAGCGCGCGGTGTTCTGGACCGTCGGCTGCCTGTCGGGGCAAGGCTGCGCCCTCCCCACCCGCCAGCTCGTCCATGCCGACATCTATGACGATTTTGTCGCGCGGCTGAAAGCGATCATCGGCCAGTTCAAGGTCGGCGACCCGCTCGATCCGACCGTCGCGGTCGGTCCCGTCATCAATAAGGCGGCGGTCGAGCGGATCACCGGCATGTTCGATCGCGCCAAGGCCGACGGCGCCGCGACCTTTCTGCTCGGCGGCGGACGCTGCGGCGGTGACCTCGCCGAGGGCAATTTCATCGAGCCGACCCTGATCGTCGATGCCGACCCCGATCACGAGATCAGCCAGGTCGAGATTTTCGGACCCGCCGTTGTCGTGATGAAATTCCATAGCGAGGATGAGGCGGTCGCGATCGCCAACAACAGCGAATATGGCCTCGCCGCCTATATCCAGTCGAACGATCTGCAGCGCGTCCACCGCCTGTCCGAGCGGCTGAACGCGGGCGGCGTCTATAATAATGGCGGGTTCCAGATCAATCCGCACACACCTTTCGGGGGCATCGGCATCTCGGGCTTCGGCAAGGAAGGCGGCAAGGCGGGGATCGACGAATTCCTCCACTACAAGACCGTCACCATCGGCGTCGGCGCGCCGATCTTTCCGAAGTGAGCTAAGTTCCCCTCCCGCTTGCGGGAGGGGTTAGGGGAGGGTCTGTTACCTCCCCACCATTACAATATTCGGGACAGGCCCTCCCCCGGCCCCTCCCGCAAGCGGGAGGGGAGATTTATGCCTGACTTCACCAACGACCAGTTCCGGCTCGACGGCAAGGTCGCGATCGTCACCGGCGCGGGCGGACGCGGCAACAGCATCGGGCGCGCCTATGCGGTGGGGCTCGCCAATGCAGGCGCGAACGTCGTGGTCGCCGATCTCAACAAGGAAGGCGCCGAGCGCGTTGCGGGCGAAATCAACGACGCCGGCGGCAAGGCGATCGCGGTGCAGGTCGACATCGCAGACGAGGCGTCGGTGGCGGCGATGATGGAGACGACGAGCGCGGCCTTCGGCGGGCTCGATATTCTCGTCAACAATGCCGCGCTGATGGTCGAGGCAGTGGGCACCCCCGCGATCCAGACAAGCATCGCCGATTTCGACAGGCTGATGCGCGTCAACCTGACAGGCGCGCTGATCTGTTCGAAGGCGGCGGTGCCTTTGTTCCAGGCGCGCGGGGGCGGCAAGATCGTCAACCAGCTCTCCGCAGGTGGCTTCCCGGCGCAGACGACTTACGGGATCAGCAAGGTCGCCTTGCTCGGGCTGACGACGACGCTGGCGACCGAGCTTGGGCGGATGAACGTCAACGTCAACGCGATCGCGCCGGGGATGACGATGTCCGACGCGGGCAAGGCGCTGACGCCCGAGGAAAGCCCCTTCGTGCAGGCGGCGATGGCGCGGGTGGTGAAGCAGCCGCGCGGCGAGCCGCAGGATCTGGTGGGCGCGTTGCTGCTGCTCTGTTCACCGGCGGGCGACTGGATCACGGGACAGGCGCTCAACGTCGACGGCGGGTTTATCATGCGGAATTGAACACCTCGTCATTGCGAGCGAAGCGAAGCAATCCAGGGCGGTTTACGCACGCTCTGGATTGC
>NZ_JBOHHU010000057.1:0-27625 GCF_050725615.1 Sphingopyxis sp. | reverse complement strand
ATCTATAATCAACGCAGATTACATTCCGCGCTCGGCTATGTCAGCCCTGCGCAGTTCGAGCAGCAACACTCCCGGCCCATGGTCAAATCAGCTGCGTGACCCTGTCCGGCCCGAGGGGCCCACTCCAATCGGGGGTCCCTTTTGAACGCCGTTTGACAGTTCGGGACGATCGCGATCGGCGCGGTGACGCTGAGGGTGGCGAGATTGCCTTCGTAGCTGCCGTCCGCCTTGAGGGTGAGATTTGCGATGGTGGCCATGTGAAGTCTCCTTGGTTGCTCGGGGACCATCCCCGATGGCGCCAGAAAGAGGGGCCGGGCGCCGCCGTCACCGAGCGGCACGCGAGGGCGAACCCCCGCAGGGGGTTGACGGCAAAGGCGATCCGAGACCCGCAGAAAGCGACAATAGGGGAGGTTATCCTCGAGAGGCCGCAGCACCCCAAGATAGATCAGGGATGGGTCGATGATGTGAAGGCCGATCTGGTAGGCGCCAAGCTAGAGGGGTTCCTGGATCGGCCTACCGAGTTCGGCCACTGGTTCACGGTGCCGCCGATCCTTTGGCAGGCGGCGCGGCAGCGCGAAGAGCGGAACCGGAAGGCGCAGGCGAAATTAGCGGAGGCGAAGGCGGCTCGCCAAAGGAAGTTCATTGAGGCTGCAACCCACGCGCTGAAGGACGAGGCGCCGGCATGGCTGGAAGGCAAAATTGTCGAAGGCCAGCCCATTCTCGAATGGGCGAGTGAAAGCGACGACCGATACTGGAAGGGTTTCGCGCAGATCGGCCTGGCCGAAACCGCGCGCAAACAGCGTGTGGTCGCCGCGGAACTTGTCGAGGATTTGCGCAAGCGGCTGACCTCAACCACCAACACCGCGTTTCGCGACCCTGCGCGATCGCAGCTTTTCCTCAACAGCGCCCATCCGAAGCTCGGCGGACGGCGACCGATCGAAGCTTGTGGCACGGAGGCGGACCTCCGGGTCGTGCTCGCACTCCTGCCAAAAAGCTGAAACGCTCCGGCGTCAGAGCGACCGGCCGACAAGCTCGCGCATGACCTCGCTCCACCGCCGGATCCGAGCGACCGGCGTTTTGTTATTGGATCCCGGCTGTCGGGGGGCCGGTACGCGGCGTCACTCGGCCAAACTTGGCGATTGGCGGAATATAGTTGCGGTTGCTTCCGGCCCAGTGCCATCGAGACATACCCAATGGTCGCTATCGATGAGTGAGCGCATGACGTGCGAGCGCTGGTCATCGGACAGCACGATCGAGCCATCTCCCGCGATGCGAGCGCGGAGGAACTGCGTGATACCCTCTCGCGGTGGTTGGGGGGCGGCGATGGGGCGGCCCAATTCGCGGTCTATGCCGACCAGCTGGCGGATGGCCGCCAGGACGAAAAATCGAAAGCCGACCAACGCTGCAACGGGGTTGCCCGGCAGCCCGAAGAACGGACGGCCGTCGGGCAATACCGCGAACAATATCGGCTTGCCCGGCCGCATGGCGATACCGTGAAACACGATACGCGCACCGGCCTTTTCGAGTGCCGCCCGGACAAGGTCATGTGGGCCGACCGACACGCCGCCAGTTGAGAGGATGAGGTCAGCGCGGGGCGTTCCCTGAAGGCTTTGGAGTGCTGCGTACAATATGTCGGCGTCGTCGGGCACCGGGTCTTGGATGTGAAAGTCGACGCCGAGCGAGCGGCATATTGCGCCGATCATTGGCCCGTTGCAGTCTATCCGCGGCACCGATGCCGCAGGAATTGGCAAGGCGAACTCAGAACCTGTCGGCAGGATGTGGACCTTGGGGAGCGAGCGCGCCTCGACTTGCGCTACACCATAGGCGAGGAGTGCTCCGATCAGCGCGGGGGACAGAAAGCTCCCGGGGCTCGCAACCAACGCGCCGCTCGCCATATCTTCGCCCTGTCGGCGGACATTTCGCCAAGGCGTGACTGGTTCTGAGATGAGAAGTTTTCCCCGGTCCACACGGCATTGCTCCTTGGCAACGACGGCCGTTGCTCCAGCCGGCAGAGGTGCGCCGGTACTGATCGGGGCGGCAGTTCCTAGTTCCAATTTGTCCTGTCTGCTCGCTGCGGGAATGTCGGCCGCGAGTTCGAACTGCGCGGGGCGCTGCTCGGTTGCGGTCGAAGTTTCGGAAGTCGCGAGCGCGAAGCCATCCATCGCGGAACAGTCGAACCGAGGCGTGTCTGCGGCCGCAGTCGTCGTCCGAGCGAGGATCTGACCATAAGCCTGGGCATCGAGACGGATCATGCGCGGCAGCAAGGGAGCGACGTGGCTCTCGATCCGGTCGAGCGCTTCACTCACGCTGATCTTCTCAGTCATGCGAGGTAGCGATCCTTGCGAGGTCGGCCTCGTAATTTATGTTCGTGATATTGCCGAACCCGCCAAGTGGCTGAATGGACATTTTGGTGGCCCAAGCCAACACTGACTTGTCACCGCCTGCCGCCAAGTACCGCTCAAGATCGCCGCCGAAATGCGTGGGCCACATCCCGATCACCGGACATGTCTGGAGAAAAGCCCCGTCGCTTCGCTTGCCAAGCGCCGTCATCAGCCCGTCGGGGATCAGCGGAGCGTCGCTAGGGAGCGACAGAAGATGGGTGTAATTTTCGCCCGCTGCGGCCTGCAGCGCGCCCGCCAATCCTGCCAAGGGACCAAGGCCGCCGGAAGGACGGTCGACGACCGTCTCGTGGCCAGGATAAAGGCGTCCTGAAACAAATCGCCGCTCCACATATGGACCAAGCGCGGCCAGCGCCCACTCGATCAGGGCCACGCCTCGAAAAAGCTCCAGAGCCTTGTCGCGGCCGAAGCGGCGCGAATTGCCTCCTGCGAAGACAACACCGGCAATCCGCATGGTCAATATTCGCTCGCGAGCAGCGCATCCGGACGCGCAAGGACCCTGAGTTCAAGCCCCGCCTTTGCGGCCCGCTCGACGGCGAGACGCGTGGGAGCCGAGATAGTGACCAGCATCGGGCAATCCGCGAGCGCGGCCTTCTCGACGAGCTCGAAGGAGCAACGCGAGGACAGGAGCGCAAAACCGCCATCCCATGCCGCACCCGTGCGGCGCATGGCACCGATCAATTTGTCGAAGGCGTTGTGCCTTCCGACATCCTCGCGGACGATGCGGATCGATCCCCTCGCATCGACCAAGGCCGCAGCATGCACAGCGCCGGTACGTGCATTCAGCAGTTGGAAGCGGGAAAGTTCGGCGAGGGCGTTGAAGACCGCATCGTTGCCGGCCTCGCACTTCGCCGCAACGGGCGGAAGCGGACGCATCGCCTGCTCCAGATTTTCGATTCCGCATAGGCCGCAAGAGGAATCCGACGCGCGGTGACGGATGCGGTCAAGCAGGGCGCCGGCGCGATCGGCGGGCAGCGTCGCACGGGCAACCAGCCCGGCTTCGGCGCGGTGAAGTGAGACGTTGATGACAGTGTCACCCGCAAACTGCAGTCGCTCGGCCAATAGAAAGCCTGCAACCAGGTCTTCGATATCGTGCGGCGTCGCCATCAGCACCGCATATCCGATACCGTTAAACTCGAGGGCGATCGGGACTTCTTCGGCCAGTTCGCGTTCGACATGGGAAATGTCTCCGCTCGCCGCGATGCGCCGAAAGGGGTAACTGGTTGTCGGTACGGTCAAGTGGGCGCGATCCGACCAACCGCTGCGCTCGCGATGGGTGAGAGGGCTTCGGGCCGGCTGCTTGCCAGCGCAACGATCCGACGCTTCATCGATGGATCCCAGAAATCGCGTATATGATCTGCCACCATCTGTACGGAGTGTTCGGGACCTAGCGCCTCTAGATTGCGGGCAATCTGGTTGGCCATGTAGATCAGTCGATCCTCGGTCGACATCACGCCGTCTTCAACCGCTCCCGTCATCATTCGGCGGCTTCGATGGGTGCAATGCGTCGACTTTTGCGCGCATGATCGGCATAATCTTCCTGCCAATCGGACGGACCGTTCGAGAGGCCTACCTGCACCGCAGTGACCTTATACTCGGGGCAGTTCGTGGCCCAATCCGAATAGTCGGTCGTAATTACGTTCGCCTGCGTGTCGGGGTGGTGGAAGGTCGTATATACGACGCCGGGCGCCACCCGCTCGGTGATGAGCGCCCGCAGGGTGGTCTCGCCGGCGCGGCTTCGGAGGCTCACCCAGTCGCTTTCCTTGATGCCGCGATTTTCGGCGTCGAGTGGGTGTATCTCGAGGCGATCCTCGGGATGCCAGGCGGTGTTCGCGGTGCGCCGCGTCTGTGCCCCGACATTATAGTGGCTGAGGATGCGCCCGGTGGTGAGCAGCAGCGGGAAGCGCGGCCCGGTCTTCTCGTCGGTCGGGACATAGTCGGTGACGACGAACTTGCCTTTGCCGCGCACGAACCCGCCAATGTGCATCGTCGGGGTGCCGTCGGGCGCCGCATCGTTCGCGGGCCATTGCAGCGAGCCTTCGTCGTCGAGCCGGTCGTAATGGACGCCCGCGAAGGTCGGGGTCAGCGCCGCGATCTCGTCCATTATTTCCGACGGATGCTTGTAGTCCCAGTCGAGGCCGAGCGCCTGTGCGACCAGCTGGACGATCTCCCAGTCGGCATGGCCGTTGAGCGGCGCCATCACCTTGCGGACGCGCTGGATGCGGCGTTCGGCGTTGGTGAAGGTGCCGTCCTTTTCGAGGAAGGTCGATCCGGGCAGGAAAACATGCGCGTAGTTCGCGGTCTCGTTGAGGAACAGATCCTGCACGACGACGCATTCCATCGCGGCGAGGCCCGCCGCGACGTGATGTGTGTTGGGATCGGACTGCAGAATGTCCTCACCCTGGATGAACAGCCCCTTGAAATGCCCGTCGGTCGCGGCGTCGAGCATGTTCGGGATGCGCAGTCCCGGCTCGCTGTCTAGTTTCACGCCCCAGGCATTCTCGAAAAGGGTGCGCGCGCCCTCGTCCGAGACATGGCGGTAGCCCGAGAATTCATGCGGGAAGCTGCCCATGTCGCACGCGCCCTGGACATTGTTCTGGCCGCGCAGCGGGTTCACCCCGACGCCCTCGCGCCCGACATTGCCCGTCGCCATCGCGAGGTTGGCGATCGCCATCACTGTCGAGCTGCCCTGACTATGTTCGGTAACGCCGAGGCCATAGTAGATCGCGGCATTCCCGCCCGTCGCGTAAAGCCTTGCCGCCGCGCGAACCTCTTCCGACATCACACCGGTGAGGGCTTCTGTCGCTTCCGGAGAGCGGTGAGCTTCGGCAACAAAGTCGGACCAGTCGAGGAATTCGTCCCAATCGCAGCGCTCGCGAATGAAGCTCTCGTCAAAAAGGCGTTCGGTGACGATGACATGCGCCATCGCAGTAAGAAGGGCGACATTAGTGCCGGGGCGCAGCGGCAGATGATGCTCGGCTTCGACGTGCGGCGATTTTACGAGATCGGTGCGCCGCGGATCGACGACGATGAGCTTGGCGCCCTGTCGCAGGCGCTTCTTCATGCGGCTCGCGAAGACGGGATGGCCATCGGTCGGATTGGCACCAATCACCAGCATCACGTCCGATTGCATCACGCTGTCGAAATCCTGCGTTCCCGCCGAGGTTCCGAATGTCGTCTTCAGTCCGTATCCGGTCGGTGAGTGGCAAACGCGCGCGCAAGTATCGACATTGTTGTTTCCGAAACCCTGCCGGATCATCTTCTGGACGAGGAAGGTTTCCTCGTTGGTGCAGCGGCTCGAGGTGATGCCGCCGACGGCGCGGGTCCCGAACTTGGCCTGGATATGACGAAAGTCGCTCGCCACGCGCGCTATCGCCTCTTCCCAGCTCACCTCTTGCCAGGGATCGGTGATGTTGGTGCGGATCATCGGCTTCAGGATGCGGTCCTGATGCTGGGCATAGCCCCAGGCGAAGCGGCCCTTGACGCAGCTATGGCCGCGGTTCGCCTTTCCGTCCTTCCACGGCACCATGCGGACGAGTTCCTCGCCGCGCATCTCGGCGCGGAAGGTGCAGCCGACGCCGCAATAGGCGCAGGTGGTGACCACCGCCTTCTCGGGGGTGCCGACCTCGACGACCTTCTTCTCGATCAGCGTCGCGGTCGGGCATGCCTGCACGCAGGCGCCGCAGGAAACGCATTCGGACGACAGGAAATCCTGCCCTTGGCTCGGTGATACCTTGGTGTCGAAGCCGCGGCCTTCCATCGTCAGCGCGAAGGTGCCCTGCACCTCATCGCAGGCGCGCACGCAGCGCGAACAGGCGATGCATTTCGACGGATCGAAATCGAAATAGGGGTTCGAATGATCCTTCGCCTGCCCCATGTTGGTCGCGCCGTCATAGCCGTAGCGCACGTCGCGCAGGCCAACCGCGCCCGCCTGATCCTGCAATTCGCAATCGCCGTTCGCACCGCAGGTCAGGCAGTCGAGCGGGTGGTCGGAGATATAGAGCTCCATCACGCCCTTGCGGAGCTGCTTCAGCCGGTCGGTCTGCGTGCGCACGATCATGCCGTCGGCGATCGGGGTGGTGCAGCTTGCGGGATAGCCATTTCGGCCTTCGATCTCGACAAGGCAGAGGCGGCACGATCCGAAGCTTTCGAGATTATCGCTCGCGCAAAGCTTCGGGATCGCGGTGCCGGTCAGTGACGCGGCGCGCATGATCGACGTGCCTTCGGGCAGCGTCACCGCCTCGCCGTCGATCGTCAGCGTGATATCGCGGCCGGTCGCCAGCGCGGGCGGGGTGCCATGGTCGATTTCTCGGGTGAAGCCCATGATTCTACTCCGCTGCTTCGATAGCAGGCGCGGGGACGCCGAAATCTTCGGGGAAATGATCGAGCGCGCTCAGCACCGGATAGGGGGTGAATCCGCCGAGCGCGCAGAGCGAGCCGTATTTCATCGTATCGCAAAGGTCGCGCAGTAGCGCGGTCTGTGCCGGGATGCTCACGTCGATCCGGTCGGGGCTGCGCGAGTGGAGCGCCTTGCCCAGTGGACCGGCAAGGCGCTCCTGCATCGAGGATCTCCCCCCTCGTGCATCCATGATCCGATCCATAATCTCGACGCCGCGGGTCGACCCGATCCGGCACGGCGTGCACTTCCCACAGCTTTCGACGGCGCAGAATTCCATCGCGAAGCGCGCCATATGCGCCATGTCGACGCTGTCGTCGAAAACGGTGATCCCGGCGTGGCCGATCAGCCCGCCGGCCTGCGTGAAGGCTTCGTAATCGAAGGGAAGGTCGAACATCGACGGCGGGAAATAGGCGCCGAGCGGTCCGCCGACCTGCACCGCGCGCACCGGCCGGCCGCTCGACGTGCCGCCACCGATGTCGTTCACCAGTTCGCCGAGCGTGATGCCGAAGCCGACCTCGAACAGGCCGCCATTCTTCACATTGCCCGCAAGCTGTATCGGCATCGTCCCGCGCGAGCGGCCGAAGCCGACATGGGCATAGGCATCGGCGCCCGCCGACAGGATGAAGGGCACCGCGGCGAGACTCAGCACATTGTTGATCACCGTCGGCTTGCCGAACAGGCCGGAGAGCGCGGGCAGCGGCGGCTTGGCGCGCACCTGTCCGCGCTTGCCCTCGATGCTGTCGAGCAGCGCGGTCTCTTCGCCGCACACATAAGCGCCGGCGCCAACGCGCACTTCGAGGGTGAAGGGCGCAATTCGGCTTGCGGATAGCGCGAGGGCCTTCTGCATCGTGTCGATTGCGAACGGATATTCGCTGCGGATATAGATATAGCCATGGCTCGCCCCGACCGCGTGCGCGGCAATCGCCATGCCTTCGATCAGGCAAAACGGGTCGCCCTCCATCAGCATCCGGTCGGCGAAAGTGCCGCTGTCGCCTTCGTCGGCGTTGCAGACGATATATTTGGAGCCGCCGGGCGCATCGAGGACGGTCTGCCACTTGACGCCCGTCGGAAAGCCCGCGCCGCCGCGCCCGCGCAGGCCGCTTGCCGTGACGGTATCGACCACGGCCTGCGGCTCGGCCGATCGTGCGATGTCGAGCCCCGTCCAGCCGCCATGCGCGGCATAGTCGGCCACACTCAGCGGATCGACGATCCCGCAGCGTGCGAAGGTAAATCGCTGCTGGGCGGCAAAGAAGGGAAGCGAGGCGACATCGCCAAGGCGGGCCGGATGGGTATTTTGGAGCACCGCCGATACATCGCCCGGTCCAACCGGGCCACAACCAACCCGGCCTTCGCCGGTCTCGACCTCGACCAGAGGCTCGATGCTGAACAGGCCGCGCGAACCGGTGCGAACCACCTCGCATCCCGCTTCGGAAAACGCGCGTGCGACGGCGTCCGCGCCGAGCGCCACCGACGCCATGTCGCAGCTGATAAAAACCCGTGTCACGCGGCGATCTCGGCCGCAATGCGATCGAGCGCCGCCCCGTTGACGCCTGCAATGGGGCGCCCGTCGACCAGGGCGTTGGGCCCTATCGCACAAAGGCCCAGGCAATAAACGGGCTCCAGGCTGACCTGACCGTCGCGGCGTGTCTCGCCCATCGGGACGCCGAATATTCTAGTGGCTGCCGCTTCGACCTCCGCTCCGCCACGCGCTTGGCAGCTTTCGGCGCGGCAGAGTTTTACGACGTGCTTCCCAGCCGGCCTGCGCCGATAGTCATGATAGAAAGTGACCACGCCATGCACATCGGCCCGTGAGAGGTTGAGCGCGCATGCGAGGAGTGGCACAAAGCCATCATCGATATAGCCTATCGCATTCTGGATCGCGTGGAGCAGCGGCAACAGCTGCTCACGGCCGCGGCCATGTCGGCTTACCCAGTCTTCAATCACCTGATTTGCAGCATCCGCCAGCATATCGTCCACCTTCTCCGGCAGAATTGCGTGCCTCAGGCGGATTGAGCCGTCAAATCGAACAATCGCATGTTTGATAGCCTTTATCTATCAAGATTAGAGCATGTCGCGGGGGAGTTGAAGATCGCGTGCTACTGCAAGAACGCTTTGAGCCAACGGGCTCATCGGAGTGTGATCAGAGACGATGACCCCTACGCGATTGAGGTCCCCCGTGTCGGGCAATGGGGTGGCTATCGCCCAGTCGAGACCATCGAGAAGCATCGCGTGACTTGTCGGCATAATCGAGCAGAGCTGCCCTTGCCGGACGATTGCCAGAAGCGCGAGGTAGGAATCCGCGGTCACGATCGGCCGCAGCGCCAACCCGAGCATGGCCAGCCTCGCATCGAGAATGCGCCGATTCTGCATGCCTTGCGGTAGGAGGCAAAGGGGGAGACGGCCAAGGTCGCTCCAGTCGGGCCGCTCCGGGAGCGCAATCCCGCCACGTGAACTCACAAGCATGCTTCGCTCGCCGTAGAGCGGCACGGCGAGGGTGTGGGCCGGGGGTTCGAAGTCCAGGTAGGTAACCCCGGCGTCGAGTTCGAAACCGGAAAGCTCACGCTCGATTTGCCGCGAGGTCAGTGCTCGCAGCTGTACATTGAGCTCCGGAAAGCGGGCGCGCACGGCTTCTACGAGATAGCCTGTAGCCGGCATCGAAGCAGGAATCGCTCCGAGCCGCAATTCACCCTTGAGCGGACCGCGCGCCGTACCCGCAACCTGGCCCATCGCCTCTGCGGCGGCGACGAGCTGCTGTGCCCACGGCAGGATCGCTTCGCCTTCGGGCGTCAGTCCGACATATTTGCGGTCGCGGTGAACGAGCCGCTTGCCAAGCTGGGTCTCGAGCATCGCGATGCCTGCCGACAAGGTCGGCTGCGACACGTGGCAAGAAGCGGCCGCCCTCGCAAAATGGCGTTCGCGGTGCAGCGCAAGGAAATATTCGACGAGTCGTGTCTGCATGAATGCCGGAGATTAGCCGCTCGCCAAGAGTACGTCGTCGGGTTTCGGCTGTTTCCGCATTCTATTGGTGAGACGGACGGCGCGCCGCCGTGGGCCGCTCACGGACGGGCTGCCTTCCGTCAGGCACTGGCGACATGCGGTTCGAAGGCGAGCGGCGCGACGCCGACATGGCCACGGACCAGCGGTTGCGGAGCAGCCTCGCGGCGCGCGCGGTCAACGCCAGCGCGAAGATGAGCTCCCCAGGCCTCCAGATAAGCGGCGCGCTGGGCTGCATCGACTCGCGGGGTCGCATAGGCAATGAAGTCGTCGAGCTGCGTCAAACCGGTATAGGCCAGCGCACAATGCTTCAAAGGCCACAGGACCCGTTCGATCGAGCCGTATGTGCCGGCGTCAGTGAAGCGGTCGGCCGTGCCGCCGGTCGGAATGCAGAGCATGGCATGCCGCCCCCGGAACAGCCCCCGTTCGTAGCGCGCGCCGTCCATATAGGCGAAGCCGTAGGACATGACGCGATCGAACCAGCCTTTGACGACCGCGGGCGGACCACCCCACCAGAGTGGGAAGAGAAAGACGATCAGGTTCGCCTTTGCGACGCGCGCCTGCTCGCGGCTGATATCATCGGAGAATGCATCCGATCGCTCAGCGGCTGCCTGTTCGTCCTGGACGCTGAAATAGTCCGGATTCCAGACCGTCGAAAAGTCGCCGCGACCCAGGACCGGATCGAACTTTTCGGCATAGAGGTCCGACACTTCGAAGCTGGCGCCCGCTTCCGCGGCGACTGCCTTTGCCTTCTCGAGAAGGGCGCCTGTGAAGCTGTTTGGCTCTGGGTGCGCTACGACAAAGAGGATGTGCATGAGTGGCCTTTCAGGAGCGAAAACGGAACGAGGGCATATTAGCTGAAGACGGGGCGGCGCTTATCGAGGAAGGCGGAAATGCCCTCGCGTCCTTCTGGCGAACCCGCCGCGTTGCAGATCGTGCGCCCTTCGAGGTCCATCTGCTCTTCAAGCGGCAGGCCCGACATGAGGAGCGAGCGGATATTCGCGAACGCCGATACCGGGCCGTTGCGAAGCCGTTGAGCCATCGCGGCGGCCTTTTCTTCGAGTTCGCTATCGTCGACGACTTCGGTGACGAGGCCGATCGCCGCCGCCTCATCGGCGCCGAGCCGCCGGTTGGTGTACGCCAGTTCCTGCGTCCGCCGCAATCCGATCAGCCGTGGGAGGATGGCGGTTGCGCCGCCATCCGGTGTCAGTCCGATGCCCGTATAGGCCATGGTGAAGCTCGCCGAGCGCGCCGAAATAACGATGTCACCAAGCGCCGCAAGGCTAAGGCCTGCGCCGGCGGCTGCGCCGTTGACCGCCACGACCAGGGGCTTGGGCATGCGAGCAAGATGGGCGATAGCCTCGTGCAGGGATGCGGTAATCTTCTCGAGCAATTGCGGCACTGCATCTCCAGCAGCACGAAATGCGCCGATATCCCCGCCGACGCAGAAAAAACGCCCGCTTCCCGTCAACAATACGCAGCGAATATCGTCGCGCGCGGCAACCTCCACGCTGATCTCCGCCAAGGCTTCTGCCATTTCGAGGCTGATTGCGTTCCCCGCATCGGGCCGCGACAGCCGGAGCGTCGCCACACCATCCTCGACGCTCAGCGCGAGCGGACTGTCAGAAGCCGACATTGTCGCCCCCTTTGGTTGCGAGCATCGCGCGTGCTTCGGCAGGCGTTGCGATTTCAAGGCTCAATTCCTCAAGGATTCGCCGAATCTTCGCGACCTGCTCCGCGTTGCTCGTCGCCAGCTTTCCCTTGCCGGCATAGAGGCTGTCTTCGAGGCCGACGCGCACGTTGCCGCCCAATATGGCGCTCATCGTCACGAACGGCATCTGGTGGCGTCCGGCGGCGAGAACGGAAAGATAATAGTCGTCCCCGAACAGCCGGTCCGCCGTCGCGCGCATGTGGAGGAGATTCTCCGGATCCGGGCCGATGCCGCCCAGGATCCCAAAGACGCATTGGACGAAGAAGGGCGGCTCAACGAGCTTCTGCTCGGCAAAATGCGCCAGATTGTAAAGATGGCCGACGTCGTAACATTCGAACTCGAAGCGTGTGCCGTTGGCACCCATCGCCCGCATGCCATAGTCGATTTGTTTGAACGTGTTCGAGAGGATCAGATCCTTCGTCCCTTCGAGATAGGGCTGTTCCCAATCGTGCAGAAACTCGGTGCGCTTGCCCGCGGCACCGGAGATGTTGAAGTTGAACGAGCCCATGTTCATGGACGCAACTTCGGGCTTGCACGCGAGCGCCGGCGCCAACCGCTGTTCGAGGGTCATGCCGAGACCGCCCCCGGTCGTGATATTGAGGATCGCGTCGGACTGCGCCTTGATGGCGGGCAAGAACTCCAGAAATCGCTCGGGGGTCTGATCGGGGCGCCCGTCCTCGGGGTGGCGCGCATGGAGGTGGACCATCGCTGCACCGGCCTCTGCCGCCGCGACCGCTTCGGCCGCGATCTGGGCGGGCGTCACGGGAAGATGCGGCGACATCGAAGGCGTATGGATGCTTCCCGTGACGGCGCAGGTGATGATGACCTTTTCGGCCCGCTTCATGATCTTGTTCCTTATTCTTCGTCGGGAGCCATCGCGGCGGCGAGCCGGTTCGCGTCCTGACGAAGCGCGCCCTGATCCGACCCGGCGAGGAGAAATGAAATGCCCATGCTGCGATAGCGCGCCGCCTGGGCAGGGTCTGCGAGATAGGCGCCGCAAGCGATGCCGGCGTCAGCCGCGCTTTGGGCGATGCGAGCTGTCGCCTCGTCGAGCTTCGGGTCGTTCCAGTCGCAACCGAAGGACGCCGCGAGGTCTGCGCGTCCGATGAACAGTGCGTCGATACCAGGGGTCGCCGCAATCGCCGGCAGCCATCCAAGCGCGGACGCGTCCTCGATCTGCGCGATCACGAGCACGTTGCGATCGGCAGCATCCATATAGGGTTTGAGGCCACGACTGCCATATCCACCGGCACGCGTCGATGGGGAGAACCCCCGGGTACCGCCGGTATAGCGAGCGAAGCGCGCCGCGTTCGCCGCTTTGGCCGGAGTGTCGACATGCGGCACGAAGACACCCGTCGCGCCCATATCGAGCGCGCTCAGCACCGCGTCGGCGTCCGTTCTGGCGATGCGGACGAGGAGCGGAAAATCGCACGCCATGCCGGCCAGCATGCATGCGTCGACCTGGCTCGGGTCGAACGGCGCATGCTCGGTATCCAGAACTGCGAAGTCGAGATCGGACATCGCGAGTATCTCCGTCGCCTGATGGTGCGGGAATTTCTGGAAGATGCCAGTCAGCGACGTCCTGTCACGCAGTCGCTCGGAGAATGACGCGCGCCTGCTCACCCTCGCCATTCCGGACGCTGATGATCGAGCAGATGCGCATATTCGGGCGGGACCGGCGCAAAGATATCGAGGTTAAGGACCGTTTCTGTGCCGGTAACCTCGATATAATGTTCAGTGTGGGCCGGAACGCGCACAAAGCTGCCGCGCGTGCATTGGTGCGGCACGCCACCCACATGATAAATGCAGTCCCCTTCGAGGATCATGACGATCTGCTCATGATCATGCTTGTGGGGCCGAAGGGCGGCGCCGGGTTCGACCCAGCCGAACTGGCAAACGACGCCTTCGCCGCCCAGACCGGCGCGCTCGATACCAGGGCGAACATATTCCCGCGGAATATCTTGCCAGTTGTAGAGCGTCGGCGCTCGCACCGGCATTTCGGACTCGTCGGTCATTCTACTACCTCCATGGCTTTTGCTGGACCGGCTGCGGCTTCGCGCAGCCGCCGTTCTATGATGCGCCGCGCGCGGCCCGACCCCTGGTCGTTCTGGAGCAGCACCGGCTTCATATCCATCAGCTCGCGGCCGTTCAGAACGAGTTGCTGCGCTTCGATGACCGGCCGGTCCTCATGTTCGAAAGCATAACTCGCGCCCTCGGCGAACGCCTCGCTCATCGCATCGTCGTCGAGGTCGAAATCGCGCGCGATGGCCCAGAAATAATGGGTGGTCGACTCGGTTTCCGGGGTGATGATATTGGGATTATAGGTGCCCCAGCCTTCTTCGCGCGTCTTGCCTGGCTCGGTGACGCCGTAAAAGGTGATCATGCAGCCGGGCGGGTCGCAGCGCATCTCTAGCCAATGGTCCATTTGGCCGGTGAAGCCCTTGACCATCGTGAAGAGCGGCGGGACGGGCATCGACGGGACGAATTGGCGCGTCCAGACTTGGTCGCCCTTCTCGGCTACCTCATAGCTCGCTGTCGCGATCTCCCGCGGTTCGAGCGTCTTCTCATGGACAAAGCCTGCGTGGCTGAGGTCGGTGAGATTGTCCATCACCAGCAGATAATTGGCTTCGAGCTTGATCGTGCCATGGACCTGCCGATACTTCTGGTCGGTCAGCCAGTGATAATCGGGGATAGTCTCGGGATCGGCGAGCTCATGATCGCCCATCCAGATCCATACGAGGCCCCATTTTTCCGCCACCGGATAGGTCTTCACCTTCGCGGTCCTGGGTATAAGTCCCTTGCCATGCGGGTTGCTCACGCAAGCGCCAGAGCAGTCGAATGCGAGACCGTGGTACAGGCATTCTACCGTATCGCCGACGAGCTTGCCCATGCTGAGCGGAATGAAGCGGTGCGGACACAGATCCGCCATCGCGCAGGGCGTCCCATCTTCCTTTCGGTAGAAAAGAATCTGCTCGCCGAGGATCATGCGCGAAAGAAAGTCGCGCGAAATATCCTCGCCCCATCCTGCGCCGTACCAGCAATCACGAATAAAGGTCACGGACATCCTCCTGATTGATCGTCTCTTTTGCGATCGGGGACGTCGCCGCTATGCTGCGCTTCGACCTTGAGAAATTCTGTACTGAGCCGCCGCACGTCGGCATCGCCAGGCAGAGCGACGTGGCCCGGGCCGTTCAGCTGGACGTAGGTCAAGCCCGGCATCGCGTTGCGGAGGCGTTCGTCCGGCTGGGCCACCCTGTCGTCGGAGGAGTTGATCAGCATCGTGCGCGAGGCGAGGTCTGCAAGCGCAGTCGCGTCGACCACCGGATTGGGGCGACGACGAAGCACGGCGGCAAGCGCCAGCGGGTTTGAGCCGCTCGCTTGGGAATCTTCCACCAAGCCCTTCGCGAGGGCCGGCGTATCGGCGGTCACGCCCTGCTCCAACGCGTCTACGATGACATCTGCCGCCGGCTCAGGCGCAAACAGATTGTCGCCGATCCCGAACAGGGCGAGCCGCCGCACTTTGTCCGGGCTTGCAATCGCCAGTGCCAGCGCGATTTTCGCCCCGAGCGAATAGCCGACGATGTCGACAGGTTCGGGAGGTAGCCTCGCGGCAACCGAAGCCGCGAGGTCGGCATAGGCAGCGGGATCCAGCGGCGCATCCGGATCGGCATGCCCGGGCAGATCCATCCGGATGAATGTCCTGTTGGCGGCCGCTGGGGCGGCGGTCCATCCATGCGCCTCGAACGAGGAGGCGAAGGAGCCGCCCCAACCGTGGAGGAGCAGGATGGGAGGGGTCGTCATCAGGCCGCTACCAGCTGCGAATGTGCGACCCCGACGCCGACGGCGATGGTAGTGTCTTCCGAATAGTAGTCGACGCGGAGCGGCTGTGCGCCCGCCTGCTGGCCGGCGGCGACAGCGGCCAACCACATCCGAACCTCTCCGCCCCCGTAGCCCGCCGCTTCAAGAATATCTTTGTCGGTCCAGCTGTCGAAGGCCGAAAGATCGCCGGCTTCGAGCGTTTTCAGGAAGCTCTCGTCCCACTTCTTGTTGATCCAGGGTGCCTTGAACTCGCCGCTGACCAGGTCGGCCGAAAGCTTGTTCATCTCGGACTCGATGTCGCCGTGCCATTGCTGATCCGAAATCGGTCCAGCGCCGCCGCCATGGACGATGAAGGTGCGCACTTCCTCGTTCGGCGCGGTCTCATATTGCGGGAAGATGAAGGCGGTCTCGTGCGAAAGCCCGCCCGATCCGAGAAACGCGACCCGCTTTCCGGTGCTGCGCGCCCAACGTCCGACCGCTTCGCCAAGCTGGCGGCAGCGCTTCAACGTCGGGCGCGGTTTCGAGAGGCTGTTGATGTGGACGGGAATAACCGGCCTCGCGCCGATGTCCCCGCGCAGGAAGAAGCCGAGAACGTTGGAAAAGCCGTGATCGACCTTCATCGCATAGGAGGTCGCGATGTCGAAGCCGTCGTCGATGAGTGCCTCCGCGAGGCCTGTCGACAGGTCCATGGGGACGTTGAGCTTGCCGGGGGTGCCACCGCAATCGTCGCCCGCCTCGGCGAGGTGCCCCACCATGAAGGTCGGGGCGAGCTTGAGATGGATATGCGAATAATGATCGCCGCCGAACACGATAACCACGTCGGGATCGAAGGCTTCGAACTCGGCGACGCTAGCATCATAGGCCTGCCACAGCCCCGGATTCTGTTCGCGCTCCTGCATCGAGATGATGGGAACGTGCGGAACGCAAGCGACATAGGCCTTGGCATTCTGAGCGGCGGTACTCGCCATATTCTTTCTCCTATTTTGCGTGACTGGCTGCGCCGGGACCGACGAAAATCACGGCGGCGCGAATGTCGGTGATCAGCCAGCGACCGTCGCACTGGCGGCGACAGCTGGCGGTGAAGTCGGCGATCGTTGCCGGCGGTCCCGAGGAAAAGGGCAGGTCGCCGGTCCCCGCATGAACGACCGCGAGGAAGCGCAGCGCGCACGCATCCGCGCCGGTGGCGCTCACGACGAGGCCGGAGATGGCGTGACGGGTACGGCGTCCCGATTCATCCTCCTGATCCCGCCGATCGGCGAAATATTCCGAGATCGAAGCCTGACCGTCGCGGACGAGGGCCCCGATGCGCATCGTCGCGTCAGCCTCGTAGAATTCGGAGGCGCAGCCTGAGGAAATCCGGTCGACGCGGGCCCAGTGCTCGCTGACGAGATCGTGCAGTTTCCATCGATCATCCGCGCTTACGGCGCGGTCAATTCCGGTCGATTGCGGCGCAGTCGCCATGAAGCCTCTCCGATGAGTCGTATTGATGTTATGTCTAATACGACTAATTCATCGCGTGGCTGTCCGTCAAGCGATAGATGCGAAAGCCCGGAAATGCGGGCGCAGGCGAACGTCGCCGGCGCAATTGCGCTGACGCTTTAGACAGGCGGACGCCGGAGTCGCGGTCAGAAATCGCCGGGAAGCGGATCGGGCAGGTCTTGCGCGACGACCTCATCTGCACGCGCCTTGGGCACGCCCAGGGCAAGCAGCACATGTCGCGCGATCGATGCGGCGAATGTCGGCGACGGTTGGTTGCGCAACTGGGTGATCATCGCGGCGTGCGTCGTGCCTAGCTGAATATCGCGGCCGGTATGGGGGCCGGGAATCTCGAACTCGCCCGTCGCAATGCCTTCGTCAGCGGTGGCTTGCGCATGCTCATAGGTGTCCTGACCGAAGATTGGTCCACCCGCGCTGATGTTCACCATGGCCCAACCCCATTTAGGGTCATGCAGGGCACGCTCGAGATAATAGCGGACAGCGGCGCCAGCGCGCTCCGCAGCGGTCGGAAGCGCCGAGATGATTCGCGTGACGGCGCGGTTGAAATCATGGTTCAGTTCGTCGGACAGGGCGCTGAACACCTCATCCATATTGTTGAAATAATTGTAGAATGTGGCTCGAGAAATGCCCGACTCGCCGCAAATCTCTTCGATTCGCGTGTTGCGTCCATTCTCGCGGCCGAGCAGGGTAAAGGCGGAATCGAGCAACGCAGTGCGGGTCCGGGCCCGTTTCTCCTGACCAATCTGGGCGCGTCGTTCGAGGTTGATATTCAGCGGCGCGCGCGGTTTCGGCTGGCTTTCCTGCCGAACCCTTCTTTGTTCCATATCCTGCATCCGCCCAATTCTAGTCGGATTCCACGGACCGTCAATACGACCTCTTGACAGCTGTTTCTGCTGTCGCCATAAGTCGGAATAGACAAAACATCAATCCGACGCGAAGTCGGGTACACGCCGAAGAAGGTGTCGGCATGGAGAGGAGTGGGTCGGCTATGACCTTTGCACGCGAACTTTGGTACACGGTCGCTTGGGCCGAACAGATCGGACGCAGCCTGACGCCGCGGACGATCGCGGGGGACCATCTTGTCCTGTATCGCCAGCTCTCCGGCGACGTGGCGGCGCTCAGCGACACCTGCCCGCATCGCTTTGCGCCCATGCATCTCGGCTCGCTCGTCGATGACGTCGTGCAATGTGGCTATCACGGGCTCCGTTTCGATGCCGGCGGCGCTTGTGTCCATAACCCTCATGGCAATGGTGCGACGCCGAAGGCAGCACGCCTCCGCCGCTATCCCGTCGTCGAACTCGACGGGCTTGTATGGGTCTGGATGGGGGCGGGGGAACCCGCGGACATCTCGACGATCCCGCGCTTTCCGGAACTCCACAATTCAAGCTACGCGTTCACCGGCGCGCATATGATGAGGATGGACCTGCCCATCGACCTCATGGTCGACAATCTGCTCGATCTCAGCCACGCTGCCTATCTTCATCCTGCGACGCTTGGCGCGGCCCAGGGCACCAAAGATATTACGTCGGTTAAGAAGACCGGAAATCGCATCCAGTCCAACCGGTTGATGCCGGGAGCCCCGCCGGCTTTCGTCTTCCAGGCGACCGAGGCCGCAGGTCCCGACGACATCGTCGACTACTGGGCGAACATGCGCTGGGATCCGCCGGGCGTCTTTTCGATGGACGCCGGCATTGTCCCCACAGGGGGCCGGAAAGAGGACGGCCGGATTCTGTCGAGTGTGCAGATCGTCGTGCCCTCGACCGAGGGGAGCTGCTACTATTTCTGGAAGATGTTCCGGAACTACAACGAAGATGTTCCGGGCATGACCGAGGCTATCGAAGCCGCCGTCGTGCAAGCCTTTTCAACCGAGGACGAACCGATGGTCCGGGCCGTCAAGGACCGAATGGCCGGCCGCGACTTCTGGGACATGCGCCCGCTGCTGCTGCCGCAGGATTCGGCAGCGGTCCAGGCGCGTCGCATCATGGACGCTCTCATCGCGGGCGAGGCCGCGGGCGAGGGCGATATTCAGCACGCCGCCGAGTGATCGGCGGACATTCAAACATAAAATAATCGATCGGGAGGTCATATATGCGTACCAATTTCAAAGCATCCAGACGGCGCAATATCGAGTTGTCGGGAGCGGCATTGGCGCTGTGCCTGTCGTTTGCCGGCCAGGCTGTCGCGCAGGAGTCCGAAGGCGAGGGTGCGCAGGATAGTGTCGGCGTCGCCGATATCGTCGTGACCGCCCAGAAGCGCTCTGAAAACCTCCAGGACGTTCCGATTTCCATCACGGCGGTGACGTCGGATGCGCTCGAAGGGCGCGGTGTCAGGTCGGTCGCCGAAATCTCGAACTTCGCGCCCAACGTGCAGCTGGAATCGAGCGCGCCGATCGTTTCGTCGTCGCAGATTCTGACCGGCTTCATCCGTGGTATCGGGCAGAATGATCTTTCTTCGAGCCTCGAGCCGGGCGTCGGTGTCTATCTCGATGGCGTCATTCTGGCCCGCTCGATCGGCGCCAATGTCGACCTGCTGGACATTGAACGGATCGAAATTCTGAAAGGCCCGCAAGGCACGCTTTTCGGACGCAACACGATTGGCGGTGCTATCAGCGTTGTTACGCGCGATCCGGCCGAGGAGTTCGCGTTCCGCGGCGAGACCACTTACGGCAGCCGCGATCGGTTCGAACTGCGCGGGACCGTCGACGTTCCGATTGCCGACACGCTGCGCTCGCAATTCTCCTTTTCCACCCGCAGCCAGAAGGGCTACCAGAAGATCATCCCCTTCCCCGGCGATACGGGGGTCAGCGACGAGTATAATTTCGGGATCATCCCGCGGAACAAAGATAACCGGCGGGGCAGCACCGATAGCTTCGTGTTTCGCGGAAAGCTGCTCTGGGAAGCCTCGCCCGACCTGACGTTCAAGATCGCCGGCGATTATGCCAAGTCGAAGGAACAGTCTTCGCCGATTACGCTTATTGCCACCGACACCAATCCGCTGGCACCTGCACCAACCTATGCAGCTGTGTATAATACCTGCATCTCGGCCCCGGGCTTCCTGTTCGATCCGGGCGGTCCGCTTGCTTTCCTCGGTCCGATCTGCGGTCCGCGTGGCGGCGGCGTGCCGGGCGCAGCGCCCTTGCCGGGTCTTGCCGGGTATAATTTCGCCAACCCCACACCGCGTCTCGTCTTCGGCGACCAGTTCATCACCGACGACATCGATACGACTTATGGCAATGGCGGCAATCTGTCGGACGTCGAAACCTGGTCGGTGACCGGCGTGATCGATTACCGGCTGTCGGACGATATCGCGCTCAAATCGACGACGGGATACCGCAAGGTCAACGCGCTCCTCACCAACGATCTCGACGGATCGCCGATCATGATCGGGACCACCTTGGCGCGCCTGGCCGAGAAGCAATTTTCGCAGGAGCTGCAGCTGACCATCGACGGTTTTGACAATCGTCTGAAGTCGGTCGTCGGCGCCTATTATTTCTACGAGAAGAATTTCAATTTCGAAAATGCCTATCTGTCTGAAGGCCTCGGGCAGTTTTACGGCCCCTATCGCAACACCAACAAGTCTTATGCGGTCTACACGCACAACAGCTTCAACATCACCGATGCGCTGAGCATCACGCTCGGCGGCCGTTATACCAAGGACAAGAAGGTCTTCGAAGCCGGTCAGTCCGACCTCAACCTGTCGCTGCTGAAGCTCGGGCTCTTCACGCCCGGACAACTTCCCGATCCGAACGATCCGACGCGGATCTATCCGCTCGGCGTGCAGCGCGACACCTACAATAATTTCTCGATGCGCGTCGGCGCCGAGTACAGGATCACCGACCGCATCATGGTCTATGCTTCCTACGCCGAAGCGTTCAAATCGGGCGGCTATACCACGCGTCTTTCAATCCCGACGCCCGGCAACGTCGCGCCGCGCTTCGGACCCGAAGAGGCCAAGACCTATGAAGTCGGTCTCAAGTCGCAGTTCCTCGATCGCCGCCTGCAGCTCAATCTCGCGGCCTTCTCGACCGACTATACCGACCTCCAGGTTACCGTCGTCCGCGGCATCTCGCCCTTCATCGAAAATGCGGGCGAGGCGCGTATCCGTGGTTTCGAAGCGGAACTGCAGGCGGTGCCGATCGAACGCGTTCGCCTCTCCGCGAGCCTTGGCTATGTCGATGCGAAATATACCAAGCTCGATCCGGACGTGAGCGTCGGTCTCAACAATTCGTTCGTCAACACGCCCAAATGGGCGGCAAGCGCGGCTGCGGACATCGACCTGTTTGAAGCCGCAGGCGGCATGATCACCGTACACGGCGACTATTCGTACAAGAGCACTCAGGCCCGCGATGCGGTCAACACGCCTCTGCTCTTCTCGGGCGAGCAGAATCTGGTCGGCGCGAATATCCGCTGGACGCGTGACGACAAGGCGCTTGAACTGGTTGCCGGCGTCCAGAATCTGACCGACGACCGGTACATCATCACCGGCACGCAGGTCGATGCCGTCGGTGCCACCAGCGTCACCTGGTCGCGGCCGCGCGAATATTATCTGACCGCCCGGGTCCGGTTCTGATCAGGCAGAGGATGGAGCAGCGAAAATGACGTCATCTGAAACACTTCGCGACGCCTGGTATGTCGCAGCCTACACGAGCGAACTCGAAGAGAAGGGCATGATCGCCACGACTCTGCTTGGCGATCCGATCGTGATCTACGCGAAGACGGACGGAAGCCCGGTCGCGCTCGAAGATCGCTGCGTCCATCGTTTGGCGCCGCTCTCGCTGGGCAGGGTCGAAGGCGACCATTTGCGCTGCATGTACCATGGCATGCTGTTCAGCGCCGAGGGCGCCGCGCTCGAGATTCCCGGTCAGGACCTTATTCCGAAGCGGGCCTGTGTTCGCAGCTATCCGGTGGTGGAGCGCAGCGGCTGGCTGTGGGTTTGGCCGGGCAATCCGGAACGGGCCGATGAAGCGCTCGTGCCGCCTGTCATCGGAATGCGGCATCCCGACTGGTTCCTTCACGAGGGACTGCTGGACTATGACGCCAGTTCGGACCTGATCATCACCAATGTGATCGATCTCGGCCATTTGACCTGGGTGCATCGCGAAAGCTTCGGCGCTGACGAGGCATGGGCCGAGACCGTCCCGACGACGTCGCCAATCGAGCGCGGCGTCCGTGTGACGCGCTGGTTGCGCGAGATTCCGCCCATCCCGCCGCTGGGCAAGGCGGCCGATCATGAGCGCCTCGATCACTGGACGACATTCGATTTCTTCGCGCCCGGCGTATTCCATTTCTACAATGCGATGTATCCGGTCGGCACGTATGACAAATATGCCGGCGGCGAGCCGGACAGGGCAGACGAGACGCTGCTCTACGAACATTATACGCAGCAGTTCGTGATGCCGATGACTGAGCAGAAGTCGCGCTACTTCTTCACTTGGGGGCCAAGCACGCGGGTGGGTAACGCCGAAGAAGGTGCGATCATGCGCGAGGTGAACTACCAGGCCTTCGCCGAGGACCAAGCGATCATCGAGGCGCAGCAGAAGATCATCAACCTCGACCCGAGCCGGAGGCCGATGCCGACCGTCCACGACAAAGCGGTGACGCTTTACGAAGGCATCGTGCGCAAGCTGGTTCGCGAACAGAATGCGGCACTCGGGGCGGCGCCAGCGCTCGAACAAGCCGGCTGAAGATGGCATATTTAGAAACTCATTGCGCATAGGTGACGATGCGGTTCCCGGTGCGCGCGCCATGAGTGCGATCGGGAGCAAGCTCTACGCCTTCTTCGATCATGTTTTCTCCGCGATCGGGAAGCACCAGCCCGGCTGTGCCCTACCCGACGCGAACGAAAGACCCGGCGCCAACGACGCGCCAAAGCCTCTCAACTCTCCCAGCCGATTAGGAAACGACAAATGAAGACCCGCGCCGCCGTTGCGTTCGAAGCGAAGAAGCCGCTCGAAATCGTCGAGCTCGACCTCGAAGGCCCGAAGGCGGGCGAGGTGCTGGTCGAGATCATGGCGACGGGCATCTGCCACACCGACGCCTATACGCTCGACGGTTTCGACAGCGAGGGCATCTTCCCGAGCGTGCTGGGGCATGAAGGCGCGGGCGTGGTGCGCGAGGTCGGCGCGGGCGTCACCAGCGTCGTCCCCGGCGACCATGTGATCCCGCTCTACACCCCCGAATGCCGCCAGTGCAAAAGCTGCCTGTCGGGCAAGACCAACCTCTGCACCGCGATCCGAGCGACGCAGGGCAAGGGGCTGATGCCCGACGGCACGACGCGCTTCAGTTACAAGGGTCAGCCGATCTTCCATTATATGGGCTGCTCGACCTTCTCGAACTTCACCGTGCTGCCCGAGATTGCGGTCGCCAAGATCCGCGAAGACGCGCCGTTCCAATCGAGCTGTTACATCGGCTGCGGCGTCACCACCGGGGTCGGTGCGGTGATCAACACCGCCAAGGTCCAGGTCGGCGACAATGTCGTCGTCTTCGGGCTCGGCGGCATCGGGCTCAACGTAATCCAGGGCGCGCGCCTCGCGGGCGCGAAGCAGATCATCGGCGTCGACATCAACGCAACCCGAGAGGAATGGGGCCGCAAGTTCGGGATGACCGATTTCCTCAATACGAAGGGCATGAGCCGCGAAGACACGGTCGCCGCGATCGTCCAGCTGACCGACGGCGGCGCCGACTACACCTTCGACGCCACCGGCAATACCGAGGTGATGCGCACCGCATTGGAAGCCTGCCACCGCGGCTGGGGCACCTCGATCATCATCGGCGTCGCCGAGGCGGGCAAGGAAATCGCGACGCGCCCGTTCCAGCTCGTCACCGGGCGCAACTGGCGCGGCACCGCCTTCGGCGGCGCGAAGGGCCGCACCGACGTGCCGAAGATCGTCGACATGTATATGACCGGCAAGATCGAGATCGACCCGATGATCACCCACGTCATGGGGCTGGATGAGATCAACAAGGGTTTCGACCTGATGCACGCGGGCGAGAGCATCCGCAGCGTGGTGGTATTCTAGTTCAACCGACTGAAGGAATGATGTGATGGCCGTTATTTCGGGTAACGACGTATTCTCGCACGTCTTCATCGGTGCGGCCGACACTGCTGCGTCGGCCAAATTCTACGATGCCGCGCTCGGCGCGCTTGGTATCCAGAATCTCGGTCCGTTCGGCAACGGCCGGGTGCTGTACGGCCGCGACAAGACCGCCTTCATCATCGCGCGCCCCGGGAACGGCGAGGCACCGTCGAGCAATGGCGCAACCGTTGGCTTTGCCGCCGCTACGGTGAATGAAGTCCACGCATTCCATGCGGCTGGACTGGCTAATGGCGGCAACGATGAAGGCGCGCCTGGACCGCGCGATCATCTGCCCGGCGCCTATGCCGCCTATCTTCGCGCCCCAGCAGGCAACAAGATCTGCGCCTACCACTTCACGGATTGACGCGAACGATGAGCCTCGAGCCAGTCTCGTCCGTTCTGAGCCACGGCGGCGTCCAAGGCGTGTACAAGCACGCCTCGGCCGTTACCGGCACGGACATGACCTTTTCGGTGTTTGTACCGGAGAGACGCTCCGGCACGGGTATGCCGGTGGTCTGGTACCTCTCGGGCCTGACTTGCACCCATGCCAACGTCACGGAGAAGGGCGAGTTTCGCAAGGCCTGTGCAGAGCTTGGCCTGATCTTTGTCGCACCCGATACGAGTCCGCGAGGCGAGGGTGTGGCGGACGATGCCGATGGCGCATATGATTTTGGCTTGGGCGCGGGCTTCTATGTGGATGCGACGGCAGCACCTTATGCGGCTCACTATCGCATGTGGACTTATATCACTGAGGAACTCCCGGGACTGATTGCCCGGGAGTTTCCAGCCGACATGGACCGGCAGGCGATCATGGGGCACTCGATGGGCGGGCATGGCGCGCTCACCATGGCGCTGCGGCACCCCGACCGGTTCCGGTCGGTGTCGGCCTTCGCCCCCATCGTTGCGCCTAGCCGCGTGCCATGGGGCGAGAAGGCATTGCGCGGCTATCTGGGCGAGGACCGGTCGGCCTGGCGCGCGCATGACACGGTGGCGCTGATCGAAGATGGCGCGCGCGTCTCAGAAATACTGGTTGATCAAGGCGAAGCCGATGGCTTTCTGGTCGAACAATTGCGGCCGTCGCTGTTGTCGAAAGCCTGCAACGACGCCGGCATCGACCTGACGCTGCGGCTTCAACCGGGCTACGACCACAGCTATTTCTTCATCTCGTCGTTCATGGCGGACCATCTCGCCTGGCATGCGGCGCGCTTGTGATGGCCGTGCACACCGAAGGCCGTCGTTCCAACCCGGGGACCAAGCTTGTGCGCTCCCATGGCGCGCTGATCGAGCAATATTTTGCTGCATTCAATCGGCGAGAGCCGCAGGAAATGTTGGATTTGCTAAGCGATGACGTCGTGCATGAACCCTCGCAGGGAGCCGCGCGAACTGGGAAGCGAGCGTTCGTTGAATTTCTGGATCACATGAATCGCTGCTATGTCGAGACGATCGTCGAGCCCGTGGTCATGGTCTCGGACGATGGCGACAATGCCGCCGCCGAATTTGTGGTGAACGGGGTCTACATTCTCACTGACGAGGGTTTTCCCCGCGCAGTCGACCAGCATTATCGCATTCGAGCAGGCGCTTTCTTCCACATCCGGGACGGCAAGATTGCCCGAGTCGGCAACCATTATAATCTCGCCGACTGGATTGCCCAGGTGAGTTGAGGGAGACAGACATGCGCTTCGACGTTGTCATCGTAGGGGCAGGCCATGGCGGCGCGCAGGTCGCCGTGATGCTGCGCACGCGAAAGTTCGAAGGCAGCATCGCGATCATCGGCGACGAACCCGAGCTTCCTTACGAGCGCCCGCCGCTGTCGAAGGAATATTTTGCGGGCGAGAAGGAATTCGAACGCATCCAGCTGCGTCCAGCCAAATATTGGGACGAGCGCGAGGTGACGATGCTGCTCGGTCGCCGCGTCGTCACCGTCGATCCCGTGGCGCACACGGTCACGACCGACGGCGGCGAGACGATCGGTTATGGCAAGCTCGTCTGGGCGACCGGCGGCAGCCCGCGCATGCTCCCGATCCCCGGCGGCGACCTGCCCGGCGTGCAGGGCGTGCGCACGCGCGCCGACGCCGATGCGATGAAAGCGGCGTCGGAGACTGCGGGCCAGATCGTCGTGATCGGCGGCGGCTATATCGGTCTCGAGGCGGCCGCGGTGCTCAACAAGGCGGGCAAGAAGGTCGTGCTGCTCGAAGCGCTCGATCGCGTTCTCGCCCGTGTCGCAGGGGTCGACCTCTCGCGGTTCTACGAGAAGGAGCATCGCGAGCATGGCGTCGACCTGCGCCTCGGCGTCTGCGTCGATGCGATTGAGGGCGATACGCGTGTCACCGGCGTCCGGCTTGCCGATGGCGAGGTCATCCCGGCCGACCTCGTGATTGTCGGCATCGGTATCGTCCCCGCGGTCGAACCGCTGATCGCTGCGGGCGCCGAGGGCGGCAACGGCGTGCTCGTGGACCGCCTCTGCAAGACGAGCCTGCCCGACATTTATGCGATCGGCGACTGCGCCGCGCATGTGAACGACTTTGCCGAAGGTGCAACGATCCGGCTGGAATCGGTTCAGAATGCCAATGATCAGGCGAATGTCGTCGCCAAAGGCATTGTCGGCGACGAAGCGCCCTATCATGCAATCCCGTGGTTCTGGTCGAACCAGTACGACCTGAAGCTGCAAACTGCGGGGCTGTCGACCGGGCACGATCAGGCAGTGCTGCGCGGTGATCCCGCGAACCGCAGCTTCTCGGTCGTTTATCTGAAGGCCGGGAAGGTCATCGCGATCGACTGCGTCAACGCGACGAAAGATTACGTCCAAGGCCGGATGATCGTCACGGCGGGACTGCGCACGACGGCTGAACGGCTTGCCGATACCAGCCTTCCCCTGAAAGAATTGCTGCCAGTATAGGCGGCCCGATGGAGAATATATGCCAAAACTGATAGTCGTAGATCGGTCGGGGGCTCCTCACGAGATTGACGCCGAGCCCGGATTGAGCGTGATGGAAGTTATAAGGGATAACGGCTTAGACGAGCTCCTCGCTTTGTGCGGTGGATGTTGCTCATGCGCTACCTGCCACATATACGTCGAAAATAAATTTGCGGCGTCTCTGTCGCCCCTTTCCGAAGATGAAAATGATCTGCTCGACAGCTCAGCTTGTCGTGCGACGGGATCGCGTTTGTCCTGCCAGCTGCCGTTTCACGAAGGGCTGGACGGTTTGCGCGTAACGATTGCGCCGGAAGACTGAAAACTCCCGGCTTCGAACGTCCGCTACTCCAAGTTCGCCGACTGAAAGCTGCCAGTCCGAAACCGTTGAGAGTTTCAGACGCCGCCAGGCGTCAGAAAGTCTTCGGTGCCCGAACCGCGGTGGTCATGGGCTGAGCTATGGTGGACTGCCCGCGATGACTGGTCCGGTTGCATAGTCAGTTGAAGATCGCCTCCGATGCCAGCCTGGGCGGGAGGCGGAGCGCAGCGGAGCCGAGCGGCCAGGCTGGCATCTTGATCGTTTCCGGAGCCGGTGGTCGATATCCGAGGCTGCTGTGCGGCCGGAGGCGATTGTAATGATCGCACCACCAGCCGGTGACGCACCGGACCTCCTCCAGGCTGTATAAGATTTCACCATTGAGCAGTTCGTTGGTGACACGCCTCGAAGAGGAGACCCGGATCGGCAAAGGCGGGACCCTGGCGGCGCAGCTGTCGCGGCTCGACCTGATCGTGCTCGACGAGCTCGGTTATCTGCCGTTCG
>NZ_JBOHHU010000056.1:0-27819 GCF_050725615.1 Sphingopyxis sp. | reverse complement strand
CGCTATGCGCGAGCCAGATCAGCCCGTTGAGCGCCTGCTCGGCGACCCACCAGAAGGGCGCGCCGAGCCCGACGCTGTCGAACAGCAGCGCCAGCGCCTCCATCGGCATGATGACGAAGGTCGTCAGCGGAATCGCGATCACATTGGCGAGCGCGCCATAGAGCCCCGCCTTGTGGAAATGGAACAGCGCGATCGGCGCCAGCGCGACCTCGACCGCGAGCCCCGTGATCACCAGCCCCGCGATCCCGCGCCCAAGGCGAAACACCCACGGCTCCTCGCGCCGCGCCATGAAGCGCTGCATCGCCTTGCCTTCGTGCAGCGCGACGATCGCGGTGATCGCCGCGAAACTCAGCTGGAAGCTCGGCCCGGCGAGCGACTCGGGGCGCCACAGCAGCACGATCAGCGCCCCCGCCGCGACCAGCCGCAAGGTCATCGCCTCGCGCCCCATCAGGAAGGCGACGAGCACCAGCAACGCCGCAATGAACGACCGCAGGGTCGGCACCTCGGCCCCCGCGAGCAGCGTATATCCCCCGCCCGCCAACGCCGCGACCGCCGCCGCCAGCGGCAGCACATAGCCCGCCAGCGCCAGCCGCCGACTGAGCGCGAGAAGGCTCATCGCGAGGAACATCGCAAAACCCACCACCGCGGTCACATGCAGCCCGCTGATCGACAGCAAATGCGCCAGCCCGCTCCGCCGCATCGCCTCCTCGTCCGCCTCGCTGATCGCGCCGCGATCGCCCGCAACCAGCGCCGCCGCGATGCCGCCCGCCGACCCGTCGATCTGTTCATGGATATGGCTGCTCAGCCGCGCGCGCAGCGTCTGTTCGCCCTCCCCGGCGCCCGGCGCCCGACCGATATCGCCGAGCACCGTGCCGACCGCGCCGATCCGGTCGAACCACGCCCGCTGCGCAAAATCATAACCGCCGGGCAGGCTGGCGGTCGGCGGCGGCATCAATCGCGCGCGCAGCCCGATCGCCTCGCCTGGCGCGATGCCTTCGCCCGCTTCGCCGCTCGCGGTCACGCGCACGCGCGGCGGCAGGTCGGGCCGCGCCAGCGGCTGGACGATCAGCCGCAGCTGGTCCTTCGCGGGCAGCGGCTCGACGCTTTCGACCCGGGCCGAAAATATGGTGACCACCGGCTGCCCCAGCACCGGCGCGGCGACCCATGCCGCCCGCCCCCAGATCAGCAGCATGCCCACGGCGGCCACGCCGCAGCCGATCGCGACGCATCGCCCGAACCGCGTCTGCCAGCCGATCAGCACTCCGGCCAACGCCCCCGCAGCGAGGATCAGCAGCGCTCCGGTCCAATGCCCCATGGTCGGCAGCGCGAACCAGGCGGCGATCCCCGCGCCCAGCGCCACCGGCAGCCACAGCGCGATCCGCTCGCGCTCGGCGTCGAGCCGCGCTTCCACCCAGGCGGCCGCCCTCCGCGACATCGCCGCCGCGCGCGCACCAATGGGCGTTTGAAGCGGCCTTGTCGCCATGCTAGGGGCACCCCCGATCCCCGTCCCCGCCGTCCGCGGGGCATGCAAAACTGAGTGAAAGAGGCCGTGGTGGCAACCGAAAATCAAACTATCCCCGGCGAAGCGACCGGCGCCGACGTCGTGACGCGTTTTGCGCCGTCGCCCACGGGTTTCCTGCACATCGGCGGCGCGCGCACCGCGCTGTTCAACTGGCTGTTCGCGCGCCACCATGGCGGCAAGTTCCTGCTGCGCATCGAGGACACCGACCGCGCGCGCTCGACCGATGCGGCGATCGACGCGATCCTCGACGGCATGCGCTGGCTCGACCTCGACTGGGACGGCGAAACCGTGTTCCAGTTCGCCCGCGCCGACCGTCACGCCGCCGTCGCCGCCGAACTGATGGCGAAGGGCGAGGCCTATCGCTGTTACCTGACCCAGGACGAACTCGCCGCGATGCGCGCCGAAGCGCAGGAAAAG
The DNA here is from genome assembly GCF_050725615.1 of Sphingopyxis sp. Lineage (GTDB taxonomy): Bacteria > Pseudomonadota > Alphaproteobacteria > Sphingomonadales > Sphingomonadaceae > Sphingopyxis. The sequence goes on along the minus strand of NZ_JBOHHU010000056.1, from coordinate 25,880 downwards.
CGCCTGCCCTTCCGCGTCCGCAGCCCCTGGCGCGACCGGAACGACGGCGACCCCGCCGTCCCGCACGTCGTCCGCCTGCGCGCGCCGCAGGACGGCGAAGCCACGATCCACGACAAGGTGCAGGGTGACGTTACCGTCCAGAATGCCGAGCTCGACGACTTCGTCCTGCTGCGCAGCGACGGCACCCCGACCTATATGCTCAGCGTCGTCGTCGACGACAATGACATGGGCGTGACGCATGTGATCCGCGGCGACGACCATCTCAACAACGCCTTCCGCCAGCTCGCGCTGATCCGCTCGATGGGCTGGCGCGAGCCCGTTTACGCGCATGTGCCGCTGATCCACGGCGCCGACGGCGCGAAATTGTCGAAGCGCCACGGCGCACTCGGCGTCGACGCCTATCGCGACGAAATGGGCTATCTGCCCGAAGCGGTGAACAATTATCTGCTCCGCCTCGGCTGGGGCCATGGCGACGATGAAATCATCAGCCGCGCGCAGGCCGTCGAATGGTTCGACCTTGCGCATGTCGGCCGCTCGCCCTCGCGCTTCGACTTTAAAAAGCTCGAAAATCTGAACGGCCATTATCTGCGCGAAGCCGACGACACGCGTCTCGCGGGCCTCGTCGCGCCGATGACGGGCACGCTTCTCGGCCGCGACCTGACCGCTGCCGATCGGGATCTGTTGGCGCAGGCGATGCCCGCGCTCAAGCCGCGCGCCAAGACGCTGCACGAAATCGCCGACGGCGCGACCTTCCTCTTCGCCGCCGAACCGCTGGCGATGGACGAGAAGGCGGCAGCGGTGCTACAGGATGCGCCGGAGGGGATGCTCGCTTCGGTCGCCGACCGCTTGCGCGCGCTGTCCGACTGGTCGCAAGAAACGGTGGAGGCCGCCATTCGCGCAGAAAGCGAAGCGGCCGGCGTCGGGCTCGGGAAACTGGCCCAACCGCTGCGGGCGGCCCTGACCGGGCGGACCGTATCGCCTGGAATATTCGACGTGCTGCTGCTGCTGGGCCGCGATGCCAGCCTGGCGCGACTTGACGCAGCGCACAATAATCCGGCAGGGGCGTAGCCACAGCGACTCCCGCCGCCAGTACAGGGGAAGAATATGACCGACCAGACCGCAAAGATCACCCTGGGGGACACCACCGTCGAGAACCCCGTGCTGAAGGGCACCGTCGGCCCCGACGTCATCGACATCCGCAAGCTTTATGCGCAGACCGGCGCCTTCACCTACGACCCCGGCTTCACCTCGACGGCGAGCTGCGAATCGAACCTGACCTATATCGACGGGGACGAAGGCGTCCTGCTCCATCGCGGCTATGCGATCGGCGACCTCGCCGAAAACAGCAGCTTCATGGAAACCTGCTACCTGCTGCTGAACGGCGAACTGCCGAACGCCGCCGAACTGGCCGATTTCGACAACACCATCACCCGCCACACGATGCTGCACGAACAGCTATCGACCTTCTATCGCGGCTTCCGTCGCGACGCGCACCCGATGGCGGTGATGTGCGGCGTGGTCGGCGCGCTCAGCGCCTTCTACCCCGACTCGACCGAGATCCACGACCCGCGCCAGCGCATGATCGCCAGCCACCGGCTGATCGCGAAGATGCCGACGATCGCCGCGATGGCGTATAAATATTCGGTCGGACAGCCCTTCGTCTATCCCGACAATTCGCTGAGCTACACCGGCAATTTCCTGCGCATGACCTTCGGCGTCCCCGCCGAGAAATATGAGGTGAACCCGGTCGTCGAGCGCGCGCTCGACCGCATCTTCATCCTTCACGCCGATCACGAACAAAATGCGTCGACCTCGACCGTCCGCCTCGCCGGTTCGTCGGGCGCCAATCCCTTCGCCTGCATCGCGGCGGGCATCGCGTGCCTGTGGGGCCCCGCGCATGGCGGCGCCAACGAAGCCGCGCTCAACATGCTGCGCGAAATAGGCCGCCCGGAACGCATCCCCGAATATATCGCACGCGCCAAGGACAAGGACGATCCGTTCCGCCTGATGGGCTTCGGTCACCGCGTCTATAAAAACTACGACCCGCGCGCGACGGTGATGCAAAAGACCGTGCGCGAGGTGTTCGAAGCGCTGAAGGTCAACGATCCGGTGTTCGAGGTCGCGTTGCAGCTTGAGGAAATGGCGCTGAGCGATCCCTATTTCGTCGAGAAGAAGCTGTTCCCGAACGTCGATTTCTATTCGGGCGTGATCCTGTCGGCGATCGGTTTCCCGACGACGATGTTCACCGCCCTCTTCGCCCTCGCCCGCACCGTCGGTTGGGTCGCGCAGTGGAACGAAATGATCTCCGACCCCGCGCAGAAAATCGGCCGCCCGCGCCAGCTCTACACCGGCCCGACGCATCGGCCCTATGTGCCGGTCGGCGAGCGCTGATCCAACGGGAGACGAAAACGAGAAAGGGGCCGGTTTTCGGCCCCTTTTTTTTCGCCCGATGCCGATGGCCGACAACGATCACATCATGGCATGTCCTTCATCGTCACCCTCGAACGAGACACCCGGCTCGTTCGACTTGATCCGGGCTCCCGCTTGGCCGCAGCAAAGGAAGCAAGGAGCGGAATCCCGGGTCAAGCCCGGGATGACGAATGCCAGTTAGCGACCGGTTGTGGACGTTGCTGGCTGCGCCGATTATGCGCCTTAGATGTACGGCTCAGCAAACAGCCCATGGCATTCTTCAAAAAACGCCATGACAAGCCGTGCCCTCACTTCGGTTTCTGTCACTATGCCTTCCAGCGAGAGCTGGACCACATCGCCGGCGTTCACGGCGATGATCCGGTCGGTGACCCGTAAAAGATAGGGTATTTCGCCAATCTCGGCTGGCAGCTCTCCGTGTTTTGGACTGCCAAACGACAACTGATCACCAATTTGTGGGATAGTTTCGACATCTATGGAACCCGACACCCGACCATAAGCCGTGCCGATACCCAACAGGGATATATCTACATAAACCCGATGCATATTGTCCCGCTCTTCTTCGAGGAGAAAAGTGGCTTACGGTTGAAAACCTAACGTCCGCTTTCCACGCCCAACCAGTCGGTTAGCTGCAAGCGTTAAACCCTAATCCCGCGCCGGCAAACTCAGCGTAAACCGTGCCCCCTGCCCCGGCGCGCTGTCGACGGTCAGGTCGCCCTCCATCGCGCGCGCCAGTCGCCGCGCGATATAAAGGCCCAGCCCCGATCCGCCGCTGTCGGTGCGGCCGAGCCGCTCGAACTTCTCGAACACCACCGCCTGCTGCCCGGCGTCGATCCCCTGCCCCTGGTCGGCGACGGTGACCATCGCGCGGTCGCCCTGGCGGTCGAGGCGGATCCAGATCAGCGAATCCTCGGGCGAATAGCGGATCGCATTGCCCAGCAGGTTGAGCAGCACCTGCAGCACGCGGCGGAACTCGCCGGTCGCGGGCATGCGCTCGTCGGTCGGCGGGGCGTCGATGCGGATGCCCTTTTCCTCGGCCTTCATGCCGAGCAGGCCGACGGCACGGCGCGCCAGATCGCCAAGGTCGATTTCGTCGCGCGCCGCCTTGAACCCCGGGCGTTCGATATTCTGCAGGTCAGCGAGATCGTCGACCAGCCCCAGCAAATGCCGCCCGGCATGCGCGATATCGCCGGCATAGCGCGCATAATCGGCGCGGATCGGCCCGTCGAACTGACCCGAAATCGTCTCGGCCGTCGCGATGATCCGCGCCAGCGGCCCGCGCAGCGCCCCATCGATCCGCCGTCCAAAGGCGGGATCGGACAAGGGCAGCGATCCGAACGCCGGGTCTGACAGAACGGCGGGCGCGGGGGTCGCAGTCGCCGCGCCTTCTTCGGGCAGCGCCGTTCCGCGAAAGCCCGTAAAACGTCCCGCACCATCGAACAGCGGCGCAGCGGCCAGCGTCATCGCCATTCGCCCATCGGGTCCGTCGGTCCGCACCCGCTGGCCGTCGAAGCGCGCCTGCCGCGCCAGCGCCTGCAGCACCGCGAAATGGCCATCGTCATCGGGTTGCAGTTCAAACAGCTCGGACAGCGAACGCCCTTCCCAGCCGGACACGACCGGCGGCGCCGCGACCCCGCGACGCAGCGCCACCAGCCGCAACTGGCCGTCGCATTCCCACGACCAGGCCTGCGGCGACACCGCCGCCGCCTCGGTCACCGGCGGAATCTGCGGCTGGGCGATCGGGCGGGTGCGCCAGTCGCTGATCTCGATCGCCGCGCCCTCGGCGTCGGGCACGATGCGCACCAGCGCGTGGATATCGCTATGATCGTCGGCGGCGACCAGCGGCCGGCTGATCTCGCGCTGCAACCGCTGCGCCAGCGCGACGAGCCGCGCCAGATTGGGCAGCGCCAGCGGCTTGTCGAGCCCCGCGCCCGCGCGCTGCTGCAACCGCAGCAACGCCGCATCGCCGCTCACCAGCCTGCCGCCCCGGTCGATCCGGCCGCGAATGAGGCGCTCGCTCATCGCGCGCCGCCTTCGGGCTCGCCGCCCAGCATCGCGGCGCGCGCCTGCAGCGCGGCGGCATAATCGTCGGGCGCCGCGCTCGCCACCGCGCGGTTCGTCAGCATCGCCAGCGAGCCTTCGAGCGGCGCCAGCGCGGCGTGATCGCGCAGCAAGGGCGCCAGCAGCGGCGCCAGTTGTGCGGGTTCGGCGGTGATCAGCGCCAGCGCCATGTCGGCATAAAGATATTTCTGCGCCGCAGCGGCGAGCGCGATCAGCGCCGGCCAGTCGTGGCGCGCGATCGCGGCGACGGCGCTGTCCGATTGCGCGCCCACATTTGCGAGCGCGGCGTAATAGGCGATGGCGGCGCGGTCGATGCCGCGTTCGGGGTCATGCAGCGCCAGCGCCCCGCGCACCGCTTCGCCCAGCCGCACCGCCTGCGCCGGGTCCTTGCCCGACTGGACGAGCGCCCAGGCGGCGATATCGAGCAGCAGCGAGCGAAACAGGTCGGGATCGAGATCGTCGATCGCGATGCCGGGGTGGCCGAGCGCGTCGAAGCGCCGCCGATCGGCGATACGCAGCGCCAGATAGCGGCGGTCGACCTCGGACAGCGGATCGTCGGCCGGCGTCGGCGCGGCGAGCGGCCCCTCGGCGGCGGCCACCATCATCGGGACGGCGACCTCGCTGCCATGCTCCGCCGATTGTTCGCGCCAGCGATGCTCCTCGGCGCGCGCGAAACACAGGCCGGCGAGCTGGGCCGCGCCAGGCAGGCCCTGCGCCGACCAATCGTCCCACAAGGCCCGCGAATCGACCGCGCCGTCCAGCATGTCGGCAGCATCGCCGACCAGCCGCCGCGCGATGCCGAGCGCCAGCGCCCGCTGCTCTTCCGAAAGCCGCGTCGCGCCCGGCGCGCGAAGATATTCGGACGTTTCGCGCAGGCACGCCGTCAGCGCCGGATTCACCGACGCCAGTTGGGAAAGAAGCAATGCCTGCACCATGTCAGCTCGCGGATAGCAGCTTGGCGTTAATGCGCGCTAAACCTTGAAGCGCTTTGTTTTCTCAGGCCGCCGGCCGCCGCGCGAGGCGCAGCCAGAGCAAGATCTGGAACAACGCCAGCAGCGGCAATATCGCGAACATCAGCGGCGCAACGCCGAAAATCAGCGCCGGCGCCAGCATCATCCACGCCTGGTCGGCATCGGGCAGCAGCCAGTGAAACCGCCGCCGCTCGCCCGAATCCTCATAGAGCCAGCGCGCGAGCAGGATCGTCGCCGCCAGGCACGGCGCCAGCGCCGCCTCCGAAAAGGGCGGCATCCGGTGATCGGCGCCCGCCAGCGACAGCAGCCACGGAAAGACCGCGAGCAAGACCCAGGCAAAGGTCCGGATCACCTCGCGCACCCGGTCCTGCGCCACGCTTTCGGCGCGGAACGCCGAGAGGAAGCGCATCGCCGCGAGCCCCAACCCGCCGAGCACCGCGACCAGCGCCCCCGCCGCCGCCAGCCCGCTCGCCGCGAGCAGCGCGACGATCACCCACAGCAATCCGGTGACATAGGGCAGATAGCGCGCCGTCGCGGGCGATTTCACCAGCAACGGCCCGAACAACCGTATGATCGGCATCATAATCGCCGACCGCCCCAACCCCATGCCGCCATATTCGACCTGCTGCAGGCTCGATTGTTCGAGCAGCGCCGCCGTCGGCCGGTCGGTGACGATCGCGATATCGCCTTGTTCGAACAGCGCCGGTTCGCAATAGAGCCGCCGCGCGCCCGACTGCACCGCCATCCGCAGCAGCGTCAGGATCATATCCCACTCGCCCGGCATCTCGGCCAGTTCGCGCACCATATGGTCCGAAATGCTCGCCAGCCCGCCCCAGCGCCGCCTCGCGTCGATGCGTTCGAAACTCTGGGTCAGCGGGGTGTCGCCGGTGACCAGGATCGCGGGCGACCCGGGCTTGGCGATGGCCGCATAATGCATGCCCCCCGCCTGCAGCCCGTCGGTGACCAGGATGATGCGATCGTCGCCCTCGACCAGCGCGAGCAGGTCGGCGGCGGCGCGCACCGGGGTCACTTTCACCCCGCGGCGGCGGATGCGGTCGCAGGTGGCGAGCAGATCGGCGGGCACCGCGCCGACCGCGATCGCGATATGGGCGACCCCGACATCGGCAAGCCGCGCCGCCTGCCGTTCGATCAGCGTCTCGCCCGCGACGGTGACGAGCGCGCGCAGCCCGCCGTCGGGCAGTGTCTCGCTGGCGCCGATCAGCGCGATCAGGGCCATCGGCGGCCGAAAGGTGGAACCATGGTCACCGCGCGACCTTTAGGCGCGGGCGGGCGATTGGCAAGTCCCGCATTTGCGGCCGCATGACGTCATGTTCGGCGATCGACGCCCCTATTTCGGCGCTGAAATATTCCCGTCAAAATCGCCCGAATCGCTGGCCTTTGCCCGCCCCATCGGCTAGACAAAAACCACCTCCCGAAAAGCAGAAAAAAGGCCGGGTCTTGACCGAAGAAAATACGCCTACGCCGTCGCCCGACGACGGCATTTCGCCGATCAACATCGTCGACGAAATGAAGACCTCCTACCTCGATTACGCGATGAGCGTGATCGTCAGCCGCGCGCTGCCCGACGTGCGCGACGGCCTGAAACCGGTGCACCGGCGTATTCTTTATTCGGCCTATGAAAGCGGCTATGTCGCGGGCAAGCCCTATCGCAAATCGGCGCGCATCGTCGGCGACGTCATGGGTAAATATCACCCGCATGGCGACAGCTCGATCTACGACGCGCTCGCCCGCATGACGCAGGACTGGTCGATGAGCGTGCCGCTCGTCGACGGCCAGGGCAATTTCGGCTCGATGGACCCCGATCCGCCGGCGGCGATGCGCTACACCGAATCGCGCCTCGCCAAGGTCGCGAACACGCTGCTCGGCGATCTCGACAAGGATACGGTCGATTTCCAGCCCAACTATGACGGCTCGGAATCCGAACCCACCGTCCTCCCCGCCCGCTATCCGAACCTGCTCGTCAACGGCGCGGGCGGCATCGCGGTCGGCATGGCGACCAACATCCCGCCGCACAATCTGGGCGAAGTGATCGACGCGACGCTTGCGACGATCGACAATCCCGCGATCGCCCTCGACGAATTGATGGACATCATCCCCGGCCCCGACTTCCCGACCGGGCCGCTGATTCTGGGCCAGGGCGGCGCGCGCCTCGCTTATGCCACCGGACGCGGCTCGATTATGATGCGCGCGCGGCATATCATCGAGGAAGGCCGCGGCGACCGCCAGTCGATCGTCCTGACCGCCATCCCCTTCCAGGTCGGCAAGTCGGGCCTCGTCGAAAAAATCGCCGAAGCGGCGCGCGACAAGCGCATCGAAGGCGTCGCCGACATTCGCGACGAATCGAACCGCGAAGGCGTGCGCGTCGTCATCGAGCTGAAGCGCGACGCGACCGCCGAGGTCGTGCTCAACCAGCTGTGGCGCCACACCCCCGCGCAGTCGAGCTTCCCCGCCAACATGCTCGCGATCCGCGGCGGCCGCCCCGAAATGATGGGGCTGAAGACGATCCTCGAAGCCTTCATCGCCTTCCGCGAGGAAGTGATCACCCGCCGCTGCAAGTTCGAGCTCAACAAGGCGCGCGACCGCGCGCATATCTTGCTCGGGCTCGTCGTCGCGGTCAGCAACCTCGACGAGGTCGTCCGCATCATCCGCGGCTCGCCCAGCCCGGCGGCGGCGCGCGACGCGCTGCTGACGCGCGAATGGCCGATCGGCGACATCGCCCCCTATATCCGCCTCGTCGAGGCGATCGACGGCGAGCTCGACGACAGCACGTCGTACCGCCTGTCCGAAGTGCAGGTGAAGGCGATCCTCGACCTCCGCCTGCACCGCCTGACCGCGCTCGGCCGTGACGAAATCGGCAAGGAACTCAAGGAACTGGCGGACGAGATTGAGGAGCTTCTGAGCATCCTCGCCGACCGTGAAAAACTCTATGCGGTGATGCGCGAGGAACTGATCGCGGTGCGCGACGAATTCGCCAAGCCGCGCCGCACCCTCGTCGCCCCCGCCGCCGACGGCATCGACGACGAGGATCTGATCGAGCGCGAGGAGATGGTCGTCACCGTCACCCTCGACGGCTATATCAAGCGCACTCCGCTCGACACCTTCCGCGCCCAGCGCCGCGGCGGCAAGGGCCGCGCCGGCATGGCGACGAAGGACGAGGATGTCGTCACCGAGCTGTTCGTCACCTCGACGCACACCCCGGTTCTGTTCTTCTCGACCCTCGGCAAGGTCTACCGCATGAAGGTGTGGCGCCTGCCCGAGGGTGGGCCCGCGACGCGCGGGCGGCCGATGATCAACCTGCTGCCGCTCGGCAAGGACGAGACGATCTCGACCGTGCTGCCGCTGCCCGAGGACGAGGATGAATGGGGCAAGCTCCACGTCATGTTCGCAACCGCCAAGGGCAATGTGCGTCGTAACAGCATGGACGCTTTCACCAACGTGCCCTCGAACGGCAAGATCGCGATGAAATTCGAGGGCGAGGATGAGGACGACCGGCTGATCGGCGTCGCGCTGCTCGACGAGAGCGACGATGTGCTGCTCGCCAGCCGTCAGGGCAAGGCGATCCGCTTCCCCGGCGACGACGTGCGCGAATTCCAGAGCCGCAATTCGACCGGCGTGCGCGGCATGCGCCTCGCCGACGGCGACGAGGTGATCTCGCTTTCGATCCTCCAGCGGGTCGGCGTCAAGGACCAGGAGGAACGCGAGGAATATCTGCGCTTCGCCCCCTGGAAACCAGAGAAGGATGGTGAGATGCGCGACCAGGCGCGTTTTGCCGAACTGGCCGAAAAGGAACAGTTCATCCTGACCATCTGCGCCAACGGCTATGGCAAGATGTCCTCGGCCTATGAATATCGCCGCACCGGTCGCGGCGGCCAGGGGATCACCAACATCGACAATATCGGCCGCAACGGCCTCGTCGTGGCGAGCTTCCCGGCGGTGCAGGCCGACCAGCTGATGCTCGTCACCGACCAGGCCAAGCTGATCCGCATGGGCCTCGGCAGCCTGCGCGTCATTGGCCGCGGCAGCGCGGGTGTGCGCCTGTTCGACGTCGCCAATGACGAACATGTCGTCTCGGCGGCGCTGATCGGCGACGGCGACGAGGACGCGCCCGAAAGCGACGCCGGGGAGGCCGCGCCGCCGGTCGACGATGCCGCCGAACCGGCCGCAGACGGCGCGGGCGAATGAGCGCCGCGACCGCCTTCAAGGTTCTGACCGCCCAGCAATGGAGCGATTTCGAACGCGAACGCGTGTTCCGCGGCGCGCCGGTGGATATCGCCGACGGCTATATCCACCTGTCGACCGCCGAGCAGCTTGAAGAGACGATCGCCAAATATTTTGCGGGCGAGGCCGGCCTGATGATCGCCGAGGTGGACCTGCTCCAGCTCGGCGACGCGGTCCGCTGGGAACCCGCGCGCGGCGGTGCGCTCTTCCCGCATATCTATGCCGAATTGCCAATCCACGCGGTGGTCAGCCTGCAGCAACGCGGCTGATCCGCCCCGCCCCGGCGCCGACGGGTCGTCCGGTTAGCGGAAATCGACGACCTCGGCCGGGTGCAGGGCCATGAAACGGCCGGGGTCGATCCCGCGAGCGCTCAATGCCGCCGCGAGGCGGCGTTCGGGATCGTCGCGCGGCTCATCGGTCAGCTTGAACGTGCCCCAATGCATGCCGACCGCCGCCTTCGCCCCGACATCTTCGAATATCCGGACGGCCTCGTCGGGGTCGCAATGCTGCGCCGCCATGAACCAGCGCGGATCATAAGCGCCGATCGGCAGGATCGCGAGGTCGATCGCGTCGAAACGCGCCCCGATCGCGCGAAAGACGTTGCCGGTGCCATAGCCGGTATCGCCGGCGAAATAGACCAGCTTGCCAGCCGCTTCGACCACGAATCCACCCCACAGGGCCATGCGGCGGTCTCGCGGCCCGCGCGACGACCAGTGCAGCGCGGGCACGATATGCGCCGTCGCACCGGGCGCGATGGCGACCGCATCGCCCCAATCGCCGACCTCGACCCGCGCGTCGGGGATCCGGCCATGGATGATGACGTCATTGCCCAGCGGCGTGACGATCAGCGGATCGTGCCGCGCGTGCAAGGCGCGCAGCGCGGCCATGTCGAGATGGTCATAATGATTGTGCGACAGCAGGATGACGTCGATCGGTGGCAAGGCCTCCAACACGACACCGGGCCCTGTCACGCGCCGTGGCCCTGCGAAGGCGACCGGGCTGGCGCGATCCGACCAGACCGGATCGGTCAGGATATTGAGCCCGGCGAGCTGGATCAGCAGCGTCGCATGGCCCACCATCGTGACCCGCAGACCATCCACCCGGGCATCGGGGACGACGGGCACGACATCGACCGACGATGGCCAGCGATGGTCGGGAGCGCTGCGGCGCCAGCGGAGGAGATCGCCGAACGACCGGTCGGTTTCGGGTTCGCCCGCCGGATTGAGGAAGCGCGTGCCATCGAAATGATCCGAAACCGGCCCCTGATAATATCGGTTGCCCATGACGATCGGCGCCGCGTCCCGATACGGATCAGCGCCGCCGCGCATTCCAGGCGCGGATGGCGGCCATCGTCTTTTCGACATGCGCCTGCGGCTTGCTGTCGGTGTAGCTCAGCAGGATCGTCCCGTTCGGGGCGATGACATAGGATGTGCGGTTGGACAGCGCCGCCCCGTCCGGCCCCTGCATGGTCGCGTCGAATTTCGCCGCGACCTTCGCGCCCGGATCGGCGGCGACGGCGAATTTGTCGCGGCACTCCGATCGCGAGAATTCGGCGACGCGGTGGATATTGCCCGCCGTCACCCCGATGACGCGCGCGCCGAGCTGGTTGAACTTGCCGTTCGCTTCGGCAAACAGATGCGCCTCGACCGTGCAGCCGGGCGTGAAGGCGGCGGGAAAGAAATAGAGCACGACCGGCCCGTTGCGCAGCGTCGCCTTCAGCGACAGGTCGAACTCCTTGCCGCCCTGCGCGGCTTTCAGCGTGAAGTCGGGAGCCTTGACGCCCTGCTGGAGCGCGGCGATGCCCTGCATCGGCAACACGGCGAGCGATACGCCGAGGCTCAGCGGCAAGGCGATCTTGATCAGGGCTTTCATGCGGCGACCTCCACGAACGGCGGGCCGGACGCCGCCGCCGCCAGTCTAGCCGATATTCGTCGGCGCGCAGAAGAAATTTCGGCGCAGCAAATCGCCGTAGCCCTGAGCCCGCCGAAGGGCGCTTATCTGTGAGGCGCCTTTCGACGAGCTCAGGGCTATGGTTCAATCGGTCGAGGCCGCAGCGTCAGCAGCGGCGACCGCCGCGGTCGATCTCGCGGCCGATCAAGGCCCCGGCGGCGCCGCCGATGATCGTGCCGGGAACGCGGTCGCCATAACGATCGACTTCGCGACCGAGCAAGGCGCCGGCCGCGCCCCCGATGATCAGGCCCGTCGTTCCGCTGCCCCGGCGGCAATAATAGCGGCGGTCGCGATAATCGCTGCGCCGATAGTCCCGGCGGTAATCGCGCCGATCGTCGCTTCGATAATCGCGATACCGGTCATGGTCGCGATGACCATGATAGGAATTGCGGTGGTGCCGGTCGCGGGCATCGGCCTCGGCGGGCAAGGCGGTGATGGCGCTCGCGCCGATCAGCGCCGTCAACGCCAGCTTTTTGAACAGGAACATCTCTCTTCTCCATGTTGATCCCCTCGCCCAAATTAGAAGCGCCAACATGGCGTCGCGCTGAACTGCCGCCGCCTCCCGGGCGCCGACACCTCGGCTCGGCCAGCTTTCGGGGCGTCTTGCCGCACCCGATTGACCCCGCGCCGCAAACGGCGCAGCATCGATCCATGACGCTCACCATCACCCCCAGCGGCCAGTCGTGTGGCGCCCGCATCACCGGCGTCGATCTGACGCAGCCGCTCGCTCCCGAAACGATCGCGGACATCCGGACCGCCTGGCTCGATCACCACGTCCTCTCCTTCCCGGACCAGAAGATGAGCGACGACGATCTCGAGCGTTTCACCCGATATTTCGGCGATTTCGGCGACGATCCCTTCATCAGGCCGATCCCCGGCCGCGAGCATATCATCGCGGTGAAGCGCCGCGCCGACGAGACCGCGCCGCTATTCGCCGAAAACTGGCACAGCGACTGGAGTTTTCAGGCCCGCCCGCCCGCCGGCACCTGCCTGTTCGGCATCACCATCCCCCCGGTCGGCGGCAACACCGAATTTGCGAACCAGCACGCCGCGCTCGACGCGATGCCCGCCGATCTGCGCGCGCGGGTCGAGGGGCTGCAGGCGGTCCACAGCGCCCGCGCCGGTTACGCTCCCTCGGGCATGTACGGCGCCAAGGACAAGAACCGCAGCATGGATATCGTCTCGGGCGACGAGGCGCTCGACACCCAGCTCCATCCCTTCATCCGCAACCACCCCGAAACCGGCCGCAAAGGGCTGTTCGGCTGCGCGGGCTATATCATCGGCTTCGACGGACTCGACGACAGCGAAGGCTTGCCTTTGCTCTACGACCTCATCCAGTGGCAGGGCCGCGAGGAGTTTCGGTACAACCACGCATGGGAGCCCGACATGCTGATCCTGTGGGACAATCGCTCGGTGCTCCACCGCGCGACCGGCGGTTACGACGGCTACGACCGCCTGCTCCACCGCACGACGATCGCGGCGTGGGACGGCTAGGCGCGCGCTTCCTTCGACAGGGTGCTGACCACGCCCCAGGCAATCAGCGCCTGCCCGCCGAAATAGAGTGGCCAGACCAGCCACATCGTCACCGACTTGGCCAATGTTCCGCCCTCGCCCGCAAAGATGAACAGGTCGCTGGCGAGGAACAGCATCGCGCCGATGCCGGTGCGATAGCGTGGAAAGCGGCTCGCCCACGCCGTCGCCGCCATGACCGCGACGCCGCCGGTATAGGCGATCGCGGCAATCATCTGCCCCTGTTCGGCGGCGCGCGTCAGCCCCCAGGCGATGACCAGCGCCAGCGGCACGGCGCCGAAGACCAGCAATGTCTGCGATCGCGAGAGGCTGCTGCGACGGTTGCGCAGATACAGCGCAATGGCGATCAGATGCCCGGTAGCGAACGCCGCCGCGCCCGGCAGCATACCCAGCGCGTCGAGCAGATAATCACCCAGCGCCCCAAAGCCGAGCGCCGCCGCGATCAGCCACCCGTCGGTGCTCCGCGCATTGGCGGCGGCCCACAGCGCCAGCAGCGCCACTCCCGACGTCTTCCAGGCCCAGATCAGCGGCCCGTCGAGATGCTGGATCACCGCCCAGAAATAGCTGATCCCGCCGACCAGCGCCGCCAGCCACAGCCACCGCGCCCGATCCCAACCGCTCACACCAGACATACCGCCCCCTTTGCATCTTGTGCCCAACGCGCCTAGTGCGCGGCGGACCAACTGCAAGTCAACGATTAGGGTAAAGAGTGGCGCACGACATCCACATCATCGGCGGCGGCCTCGCGGGCTCGGAAGCCGCCTGGCAACTCGCCGAGGCCGGCTATCGCGTCCGCCTGTCCGAAATGCGCGGCGGCGGCGACATGACGCCGGCGCATCAGGGCGACACGCTCGCCGAGATGGTCTGCTCGAACAGCTTCCGCAGCGACGATGGCGACAGCAATGCCGTCGGCCTCCTCCACCGCGAGATGCGCAGCCTCGGCTCGATCATCATGCGCGAGGCCGATGTCCACAAGGTCCCCGCCGGTTCCGCCCTCGCCGTCGACCGCGACCTCTTTTCGGGCGGCGTCACCCGCGCGCTGGAGAACCACCCGAACATCACCATCGTCCGCGAACGCATCGACACGCTGCCTTCGGAAGGCCTGACCATCGTCGCCACCGGCCCGCTCACCGCCGCCGGCCTCGCCGACAGCATCGGCGCCGCGACCGGCAAGGACGCGCTCGCCTTTTTCGACGCCATCGCCCCGATCGTCTACCGCGACAGCGTCGACATGGACGTCGCCTGGATGGCCAGCCGCTGGGACAAAGTCGGCCCGATCGGCGACGGCAAGGATTATATCAACTGCCCGATGGACAAGGAGCAATATCACGCCTTCGTCCAGGGACTCGTCGACGGCGACAAGACCGAGTTCAAGGAATGGGAGACCAACACCCCCTATTTCGAAGGTTGCATGCCGATCGAGGTGATGGCCGAACGCGGCCCCGAAACCTTGCGCTTCGGCCCGATGAAGGGTGTCGGCCTCGACAATCCGCGCACCGGGCGCTGGCCCTATGCGGTCGTCCAGCTGCGTCAGGACAATGCCCTCGGCACCTTGTGGAACATGGTCGGCTTCCAGACCAAGCTCAAACATAGTGCCCAAGTCGAGCTGTTCCGCACCATCCCCGGCCTCGAAAAGGCCGAATTCGCACGCCTCGGCGGCCTCCACCGCAACAGCTTCATCCGCTCGCCCGAACTGCTCGACGGCCAGCTTCGCCTGAAGTCCGCCCCGCACATTCGTTTCGCGGGGCAGATCACCGGCTGCGAAGGCTATGTCGAAAGCGCCGCGATCGGCCTCGTCGCCGCGCGCTTCGCCGCCGCTGAACTCGGTGGCCGCACGCTTCCGCAGCCGCCGCCCGAAACCGCGCTCGGCGCGCTGCTCGGCCATATCACCGGCGGCGCCGATGCTAAGAGCTACCAGCCGATGAACGTCAATTTCGGCCTGTTCCCGCCGCTCGCCGAGGATGTGCGCAAGAAGGACCGCAAGCTCGGCTACACCCAGCGCGCCGGCACAAAACTCGCCGAATGGATGAAGCTCGCCGAGGGCGTCTCAGCCTAGCATTTGCACTTCGGCGCCGCCGCCCGCTTCGGCGCCGTCGTCGCAAACTCGGCGCGGCTCAGCCCGCCCGACTTGTCCTTGTCGGCCCCCGCGAAGCGCTCGCCCGTCGCCGCCGCCCATTCCTCAAAGGTCAGCAGATTATTGCCGTCCTTGTCGAGCTTGCGAAACGCCGCGGTGCGCGTCGACATCATCTCGATGCGGCTGACGCTCTCGTTGCGGTCGCGGTCGTAGCGGTTGAAGCGCCGCTCCTCGCGCGACGCATCCCGGGCGGCGGGCAGTTCGGGCGGCGCCGCCCCGCGCTTGGGCGCGCCCACCGCCGCCACCGGGATCGGCCCCGGATCGGGCGGCGCGTCGGGGATCACCTCTTCTGCGGCAATCTGCGTATAGCCTTTCCACAGGAAGACGCCGCCGGTCAGCAACAGGGCGCTGGCGATACCTCCGATCAGGAACCGCGAAACCGCCATAGCATCCCCTCCGCCCGAAGAGCCAAAGGCTATCACGGACATGCGGCCCGCCGCAACCGCATCGGGCGCAGATCGGACCAAAGCGATGATCGAACAACTTGTTCAAATTCACGCCGATGATTGCTATATCCGATCAATGCAAAACTACCTGCCCTCGCTCAAACAGATGCAATATCTCGTCGCGCTGCACGAACATGGCCATTTCGGCCGCGCCGCCGACGCGTGCAACGTCACCCAGTCGACCCTGTCGGCGGGCATCCGCGAACTCGAGACTTTGCTCGGCCAGACCCTCGTCGAGCGCACCCGCCGCGTCGTCCGCTTCACCACCCTCGGCAACGCGATCGTCGCCAAGGCGCACCGCGTATTGCGCGAGGCCGAGGAGCTTGCCGACATGGCCGCCGCCGCCGCCGCGCCGCTGGTCGGCGAACTGCGCATGAGCGTCATCCCGACGATCGCGCCCTTCCTGCTTCCCGGCCTGCTGCCGCGGCTGCGCAAGGAACGACCCGCGCTCAAACTCTTCCTGCGCGAAGAACCGAGCGCGCAGGCCTGCGAGTCGCTGCACCATGGCGCGGTCGACTGCGTCCTCCTCGCCCTCCCCTATGCCTGCGGCGACGTCGAGGCCGAGAATCTGTTCGACGACGCGCTGTTCGTCGCCTTCCCCGGCGACCAAAGCGAGGACCTTCCCGCAATGGTCAGCGCCGACCAGATCGACCCCGCGCAGATGCTGATGCTCGAGGATGGCCATTGCCTGAAGGATCATGCGCTCGCCGCATGCAATCGCCCCGAACTGCGCGCCGGCGCCCGGATGATGGGCACCTCGCTCCACACGCTCGTCCAGATGGTCGACAACGGCCTCGGCATCACGATGCTGCCGCAGATGGCGATCGAGGCCGGCATCCTCGACCACACCGACATCGACACCCGCCCGCTCGATTCCGACCATGACTGGCGCACCATCGCGCTCGTGTGGCGCAAGGGCAGCCCGCGGGCGGAGGAGTTTCAGATGCTCGCGGACATTTTCCGGCAGCATAAGGCGGGATAATCTCGAACCGCTAATACCCGTTCGTGTCGAGCGAAGTCGAGACACGTGAAGGCATGCGCGAACCCGGCGTCTCTCGACTTCGCTCGAGACAAACGGAGTTTAGCTTAGCCCCACCGCTCGGCACGCTCATGATCGCTGCCGCGCTGCTCGACCCACGCCACCCGCCCGTCGGCAAAACCTTCGCGCTTCCACAGCATCACGTCGGTCTTCAGCCGGTCGATCAGAAACTCGACCGCCGCCAGCGCCTCGCCGCGATGCGGGCTGCTCGCCAGCACCAGCACGATCGTCTCGCCCGGCGCCATGCCCCCGACGCGGTGGATCAGCGTCAGCGCGGCAAGGCTCCAGCGCGCTACGGCCTCGGCCGCCAAAGCCTCGAGCCCGCTCGCGGTGAGCAAGGGGTGATGGTCGAGGAACAATTCGACCAGGCCGCCCTCGCCGCGCACCCGGCCGACAAAGCTCGCGCTCGCGCCGTGCCCGCCGGCATCATGCGCGCCATATTCCGCCGCGACGTCGATCGCTTCCGCCTGGACCGCGACGCGGATCATCCGCCCGTCACCGGCGGGAACAGCGCGACCTCGCCGCCGCGCGGGACGACGGCGCCCGGCCCCGCCATATGCCCGTCCACCGCGGCGCGGATTCGCGCCGGTTCGGCAAAGGCGCGCGCCCCCGCTTCGTCGCGTGCGGCAAGCCAGGCGATCAGGTCGGCGACCGTCCGCACATCGTCGGGAAGCGCGACCGCCTCGTCGGCGATCCCCATCCGCTCGCGCACCCAGGCGAAATAGCTCAGCTTCAGAGCCATATGCTCAATCCATATGTTTGAGGCCGACGCGCAGATAGTCCCAGCCGGTAATCAGCGTCAGCACGGCGGCGCCCCACAGCGACACCAGGCCGACGACCTTGATCCACGCCATCGCGGGCAAGGCTCCGGCCAGGATCAGCGCGCCGAACGCCACCAGTTGGAACGTCGTCTTCCATTTCGCGAGCTGGGTCACCGGCATCGATACCTGCAAGGTCGCCAGAAATTCGCGCAGCCCCGACACGATGATCTCGCGCAGCAGGATCATCAGCGCGGCAATGACATGATAGCCGGTGATATCGCGGGTGAAGACGAGCAGCAGGATCACCGCCGCGATCATGATCTTGTCGGCGATCGGATCGAGGAAGGCGCCGAGCCGCGACACGATGCCGCGCGAGCGGGCCACATAGCCGTCAAAATAATCGGTAATGCCCATCAGGCAGTAGAGGACAAAGGCGAGCGCATAGTCGATCGGCTTCGGCTGCATCGACCCTTCGACCACCCCCGGCCACAGCAGGAACAGCAAGATGGGCACCGCCAGGATGCGCGACAGCGTCAGGATATTCGGAAGGCTGAGCATGACCCCTGTTTCCCGCTCGCGCGGCCTTTTGGCTTTGACCCTGCTGTCCCTAGCCGATAAGCCCGCCCGGCGACAACCAAATTGCCCCGGTGGGTGCATGGCAATC
This sequence comes from Sphingopyxis sp., assembly GCF_050725615.1. GTDB lineage: Bacteria > Pseudomonadota > Alphaproteobacteria > Sphingomonadales > Sphingomonadaceae > Sphingopyxis. The sequence goes on along the minus strand of NZ_JBOHHU010000056.1, from coordinate 7,658 downwards.
GCGCGATTTTTAACGGGATGGGACCACGCATGACCGGCTCTTTTGCGCTGTTGAAGCAACGCCGGTTCCTGCCCCTCTTCGTCACCCAGCTGCTCGGCGCCTTCAACGACAATCTGTTCAAGAACGCCATGGTGCTGTTCGTCGTCTACGGCGTCTACAACGACGAAACGCAGGAAACCCTGTTCAGCGCGGTCGCGACGGCGGTGTTCATCCTGCCCTTCTTCCTGCTCTCGGCGCTGTCGGGACAATTGGCCGATACGCGCGACAAGGCGCGAATCATCCGCATCGTCAAATTCTGCGAAATCATCATCATGCTCGTCGGCGGTGCCGGACTGGTGCTCGCCTGGATGGGCTGGGGGGTTCAGCTGGTCGCCATCCCGCTGATGATGCTCGCGCTGTTCGCGATGGGCATCCACTCGACCTTCTTCGGGCCGATCAAATATGCGATCCTGCCGCAACATCTGAAAAGCGAAGAGGTGCTCGGCGGCACCGGACTGGTCGAGGCCGGGACTTATATCGCGATCCTCGCCGGGACGATCCTCGCCGGGGTGATCGACGTCGAATGGGCCGCCCTCGGCGTCGTGCTCGTCGCCGCCCTCGGCTACTGGACCGCCCAGAAAGTGCCCCCCGCCCCGCCCGAGCATGAGGAGCGCGGGATCGACTGGCACATCATCCGCTCGTCGGTCGCGCTGGTCAGCGGCACGATGCACATCCGCCGCCTCTATCTCGCAATCCTGTCGATCAGCTTTTTCTGGACGATCGGCGCGGTGCTGTTCATCCAGTTCCCGCCGCTGGTGAAGAACATCCTCCACGCCGACAAAAGCGTCGCCAGCCTGTTCCTCGCGGTCTTCTCGATCGGCATCGCGATCGGCTCGGTCGCGGTCAACCGCCTGCTCAAGGGGCAGGTCTCGGCGAAATACAGCCCCGCCAGCGTCATCGTGATGGGCGGCTTCGTGCTCGCCTTCTATTGGGTGTGCCGCAATTGGGAACAGGATCCGGCCGGCGTGATGTACGGCGTGTCAGGCCTGCTCGCGCACAATGACGTCATCCCGCTGCTCGCCAGTCTGCTCGGCATCGCGATCAGCGGCGGCATGTTCGTCGTGCCGCTCTACGCCTTTCTGACCACCACCGTCCCCAAGGACCAGACCGCGCGCACCGTCGCGGCGAACAACATCGTCAACTCGGGCGCAATGGTCGCGGGCTCGCTGCTCGCGATCGGGCTGGGCTTCGCAGGGATCGGCGTCGTCGACCAGCTCTTGATGAGCGCGGTGATGTGCCTGATTTCGGCCTGGCTGGCGGTGAAGCTGCACCGGGCGTGCGATTAGAGCGGATTACCGAAGTCAGCTCTGGGGCGGAAAGCGGACGCCTATTTCACCGTCACCCCGGGCTTGACCCGGGACCCGCCTTCCTTCTTTCAACGTCGGGTCAAAGAAAAGGCAGGCCCCGGGTCAAGCCCGGGGTGACGGAGGTGGTTTACGCGAGCGTCGCGTTTCGTCCGAAACCCGCCCTCAGATCAAAAACATCATCGTCGCGGTGAAAAAGATCAAAAAGCTCTGCAGGAACAGCTTGAAGTCGCTCGACCCGACGATCAGGGGCTGTGGCCGCCGATGCTGTGCGATCTCGTGGCGCAGCGCGCCTTCCCAATCGGCCGGCGCCTGCATGCGCGCGATGACCAATTGGCGGCTGCCATGCGCCCGCAGCCGGTCGCGGATATCGATGCGGAGTTCGGGGTCGAAGTCGTTCATGCCCCCAAGCTAGGCCGCCGTTAACGAGTCGATAAGGTTAAAAAATCGTTAACGCCCGGCTGTCCCGCCGGGGGACGCGCGGCCCCGGAAGCGTTAACGCGGCATCGGCCGCACCTTCACCGCCCTTTTGTCCGCCAGCCCGCGCTGGAACGGCAAACAGCGCTGGGGCTTCATGCGCGGACCGAGGCAATAGCGCACCTCCGACAGCCAGCCGTCCCTGTCGGTCGCCACCGCCAGCATCTCGGGCCGGATGCCGCGATTGCGTGCGACGAACGCCCGGCGGATCGACCCCGCCGTCTGCGGCCTGGCCGCCAGCGCCGTCATGTCGGGGAAGTTCACGGTGCGGAACAATATTTCGGCGGCGCGGAAATAGGAGGCCGGATCGGGGCTCATGCAGGTGCCGTGCTTCGCCCATTCATGCTGCAACAACTGCGCCGAGGGGGTCATGCACATGTTCCGGCGCAGCACCGGTTGCGGCACGATCTTCGCCGGGCGGCACCATTGCGGATAGCCGGGGGTCGCCGCCTCGGGCCACAGTCCGTGGAGCACCCAGCCGAAACGCCCATTCTCGCCCGAACATTGGAACCGGTCGCGCGCGTCCTTCACGTTGCGCACCCCCGCGCAATGCTCGGGCGACCAGCTCAGGCTCAGGAGGTAGCCGGCGATCGGCGGGTTGCGCACCGGCTCGCCGCGCTTCGGCTGTTCGAGGCGCGGGATGACGGTGCGGTCGGGCGCGACGCAGGATGCGGCCTGCGCGAAGGTCGTCGTGGGAACGAGCGCCAGCAGCGCCGCCGCAGCAGCCTCAGGCCAGCGCAAAATCGAGCCCGATGTCGGCCGCCGGCGCCGACTGGGTCAGCCGCCCGACCGACACATAGGTCACCCCCGTCGCGCCGATGGCGCGGATCGTGTCGAGCCGTACCCCGCCCGACGCCTCGGTCGGCACCCGTCCGGCGACGATCGCCACCGACTCGCGCAGCGCATCGAGCCCCATATTGTCGAGCAGCAGGTGCGTCGCGCCCGCGCTCAGCGCGGGTTCGACCTGGTCGACGCGATCGACCTCGACGATGATGTTCGCGATTCCGGCATCGACGGCGCGGCGCACCGCTTCCTCGACCGACCCGGCGACCGCGACATGATTGTCCTTGATCATCGCCGCGTCCCACAGGCCCATGCGATGGTTGGTCGCGCCGCCCATCCGCGTCGCATATTTTTCCAGCACGCGCAGGCCGGGGATCGTCTTGCGCGTATCGAGCAGCGTCGCGCCGCCGGCGAGCGCGTCGACATACTCACGCGTCATCGTCGCGATGCCCGACAGATGCTGCACGGTATTCAGCGCCGAGCGCTCGGCGGTGAGCATCGCCCGCGCATTGCCCGACAGGCGCATCAGGTCGGTCCCGGCGGGCACCTGCGCGCCTTCTGCGACCAGGATTTCGATCTCCATGACAGGATCGAGCGCGCGAAAGAAAGCTTCGGCGATCGGCAGCCCCGCGACGGTGATCGCGTCGCGGCTGTCCATCACCCCGCTGAAGCGCGCGTCGGCGGGGATCACGGCCAGCGAGGTGATATCGCCCCCCGCCCCCAGATCTTCGGCAAAAGTGGCGCGGACGAAGGCGTCGAGGTCGAAGCCGGGCAAGGAAAAATCGCTCATGCGACCCGCGATAAACGGAGCCCCGCGCAAATCAACTTGACGTTTACGTAAACTAGCGCTGACATGCACGCTACGTGGCACTTTAGCCAACATCCGGAGAGGTCCAATGCTATCCCCCATTTGCGCGATGCTCGGCATCGAATTCCCCCTCCTCGCCTTCTCGCACTGCCGCGACGTCGTCGTCGCGGTATCGAAAGCCGGCGGCATGGGCGTCTTCGGCGCCGCCGGCATCCCCCCCGAGCGGCTGGAGGAAGAACTCGCGTGGATCGACGAGCATATCGGCGGCAGGCCCTATGGCGTCGACCTGATCGTCCCCAACAGCTTCGCCGGCAAGGGCGAAGAGAATGCGGCGCTGCCGCCGATCCCCGACGAGCATAAAGCCTTCGTCGCGGGCCTCCTCGAAAAGCATGGTGTCGAGAGCGACAGCCTTGCCGGAGTCAGCTCCAGCCTCGGCGACAATATGACCGATACCGGCGCCGCCGCGCTGCTCGAAGTCGCCTTCCGCCACCCGATCGCACTGATCGCCAACGCGCTCGGCGTGCCCCCGCCGCTGATGCTCGAACTCGGCAAGCGCAACGACGTCCCCGTCGCCGCACTCGTCGGCACGCGTGACCATGCGCTCGCGCAGGTTCGCGCCGGGGTCGATATCCTCGTGGTCGCAGGCGGTGAAGCCGGGGGCCATTGCGGCGAAGTCGCGACGATGGTGCTCGTCCCCGAAGTCGCCGCCGCAGTCGAAGCCATTGGCGCAACCACGCCGATCCTCGCGGCGGGCGGCATCGTCACCGGTCGACAGATGGCCGCCGCGATGGCGATGGGCGCACATGGTGCCTGGACCGGCTCGGTGTGGCTAACCACCGCCGAGGCAGAGACCAATCCGGTGGTGAAGGAAAAGATGCTCGCCGCCTCGTCGCGCGACACGGTGCGCTCGAAGAGCCGTACCGGCAAACCCTCGCGTCAGCTCCGCTCGCCCTGGACCGATGCCTGGGAAGCCGAAGGCGCGCCCAAACCGCTGCCGATGCCGCTCCAGTCGCTGGTCAGCGAACCCGCGCTGCGCAAGGTCGATAAATTGTCCGAGGGCGGTCACGAGGGCGCCAAGCACCTCGCGACCTATTGGGTCGGTCAGGGAGTCGGGTTGATGAACGAGGCGATGGGCGCCGGACAGGTCGTCCAGGAGTTCAAGACCGACTGGATCGCCGCCTGCGAACGGCTGAACGGCTTTATCGGCGACTAAAAAAATCCCCGCCGAAGCGGGGATTTTCTTGGATCAGCTGACGGTCGCCGTAACGATCTTGCCGGGTTCGCGCGGCGGCTCGCCCTTCGGCAGCGCGTCGACATTTTCCATGCCTTCGATCACTTCGCCCCAAACGGTATACTGCTTGTCGAGGAAGCGCGCGTCGTCGAAGCAGATGAAGAACTGGCTGTTCGCGCTGTTCGGGTTCTGCGAGCGCGCCATCGAACACACGCCGCGAACATGCGGCTCGGCGTTGAATTCCTGCGGCAGGTCGGGAAGCGGGCTGCCGCCCATGCCGGTACCGGTCGGATCGCCGCCCTGCGCCATGAAGCCAGGGATCACGCGGTGAAACACGACGCCATCGTAAAAGCCTTCGCTGGCGAGCTGGCTGATCCGCTCGACATGCAGCGGCGCAAGGTCGGGGCGCAGGCGGATGACGACATCGCCGGTCGACAGCGACAGGGTGAGGGTCTGATCGGACATAAAAACTCCTGTGGAGGGATGCTGGCGGTCCCATAGCGGGCGGCGGCGGCATTGCCACGCATAATTTCCCGGACTAGGGGAAGGCACGGCCAGCCAGGGCCGTCTCGGCGCCGCAAGACAGGGAGGACCGCGCGATGGACAAACGCGAAGATTCCCTGCCCCCTGACGATGTGCTGATCGACGAGGATCGCGAGACCGAACTCGACGAGGACGACCGGCTGAAGCCCGAATTCGTCCGCGACGTCATCGATCTCGCCGAATCGGGTGAGGCCGAAGCCGCACGCGAGCGGATCGGCCGTCTGCACCCAGCCGACATCGCCGACCTTTTCGAACTCGCGCGCGCCGACGAGCGGCCGATGCTCGCCGCCGTCCTCGGCGACCTTCTATCCGCCGACGTGCTCGCGGAGATGAACGACTATGTCCGCGAGGAACTGATCGACCTCCTCGCGCCCGAGCAGGTCGCCGAACTCGCCTCCGAGATGGATACCGACGACGCCGTCGCGATCATCGAGGATATGGAAGCCGACGACCAGCAGGCCGTTCTCGACGCGATGGAGCCCGAGGATCGGGCGGCGATCGAAGACGCGCTCTCCTTTCCCGAGGAGTCCGCCGGCCGCCTGATGCAGCGCGACCTCGTTGCGGTGCCCGAACATGTCACCGTCGGCGACGTCATCGACCGGCTGCGCGAAGATATCGACCTGACGAGCGATTTCTGGGAAATCTTTGTCGTCGACCCGATGCACAAGCCGGTCGGCACCTGCCAGCTCAGCTGGATATTGCGCACGCCGCGCGACATTGCGATCAGCGACGTGATGAAGCGCGAACAGACGCTGATCCCGGTCGACATGGACCAGGAAGAGGTCGCGCTGCGATTCCAGAAATATGCGCTGATTTCGGCGGCGGTGGTCGACCGCGCCGGACGACTGGTCGGCATGATCACCGTCGATGACGTTGTCCATATCATCCAGGAAGAAGCGGGCGAGGATATCTTGCGCCTGTCGGGCGCCGGCGATGGCGATATCAACGAACCGATCGCGATGACAATCCGTACCCGGCTCAGCTGGCTGATCGTCAATCTGGGCACCGCGATGCTGGCCGCGTCGGTGGTCGGCGTTTTCGAGGGTGCCATCGCCCAATTTGCATTGCTCGCGGTTCTGATGCCGATCGTCTCGGGAATGGGGGGCAATGCGGGAACGCAAACCTTGGCCGTGACCGTGCGAGCGATTGCGACCAACCAGCTCACCGCCTCCAACTCCCTGCGCATGATATTCCGCGAGTTTCGCATCGCGGTCGTCAACGGCCTGGCGCTGGGTGTGCTGATCGGAATCGGCACCGCACTGATCTTTGGCAACCCGTTGCTTGGGGCCGTGATTGCCGCGGCGATGCTGATCAACAATCTGGTTGCAGGCCTCGCCGGAATATTGGTGCCCGTGACGCTCGATCGATTCGATGTCGATCCGGCGGTATCGTCCGCAGTTTTCGTGACCACCTTGACCGACGTCATGGGATTTTTCTCGTTCCTCGGCCTTGCCGTGCTGAGCGGTCTTACGGCGATGGGCTAAGCAACTCGCTGGAATCTCGACTGATTCAAAAAACATCGAAAAAATCGCATAGGCCGCAACTTTTTTTGGAACTTATCGCCCGGCTGGGCCGTTTCCCAATCGAGCAGCGGTCATCGCCCCCCCGCAGCGCTGCTCAGCAACATTGGCCCGGTGCGTATTCCCTCCCCCCCCCCTCGAAGCGCTCCGGGCCATTTTGCATCCCCCAAAAAGAGGTGAGAGACATGACGAGTTTTCGCGCAATCATTCTGGCGTTGATGGCTAGCTTTCTGGTCGCTGGTTGCAACACCGTAAAGGGTGCCGGTCGCGACATCGAGTCGGTCGGCAAAGCTGGCGAAGACGCCATCAAATAGTCGGGTCCTGATCCGCTTACCCTAAACCTCTTCGAGAGGTTCGACAGGCGCCGTTTCGGCGCCTGTTTTGCGTCGGCGCTGGGTAAACCAGATCGCGAAGATCGAGACTTCGTAGAGCAGGATCAGCGGCACCGCGAGCAGGAACTGGCTGAGGATATCGGGCGGCGTCGCGACCGCCGCGATCGCGAACGCCGCGACGATCATGTAACGCCGCGCCGACACGAGTTGCTCGCGCGTCACGATGCCCGAGCGTTCGAGCAGCATCAGCAGGATCGGCAGCAGGAAGGCGATCCCGAACGCCATCACGAACTGCATGATGAAGCTGAGATAATTGCCGACCGAAGGCAGCGCTTCCTGCGTCACCCCGCCGACATTGCCCTGAAACCCGAGCAGGAATTTCAGCGCCAAAGGAATGGTGATGAAATAGGCGAAACAGGCGCCCACCGTGAACAGGATGGGCGTTGCAAAGAGGAAGGGCAGCAGCGCGCGCTTTTCCTTGCGATAGAGGCCGGGCGCGACAAATTTCCACAGCTGATTGGCGATCACCGGAAAGGCAATCATCGTCGCCGCGAACAGCGCCACCTTCACTTCGACAAAAAACGCCTCGAAAAGCTGCGTATAGACCAGCTTGCCCTGCCC
>NZ_JBOHHU010000055.1:0-28352 GCF_050725615.1 Sphingopyxis sp. | reverse complement strand
ACGCCGAGCGAGCCCAAAGTCGCCAGCCAGCCGGGGTTATCGACATGGGCGGCGACGATCACGTCCGCCCCGACATTGGGGACGCGGAGCGTCGTCCCGGGCGTGATCGTCGGCGCGGCAGTCTGGTCCTCGGCGGCTGTGGTCGCGGCGAAATGCGCCTCGGGATTCAGCGCGACGAGCACCTCGGCCGTGGTGTGAAAGCGTTCGGCGAGCTTTTCGAGCATCGTTTCATAACCCATGGCGCTCAGCTTCGCCTGATCGACCGGCTTTTCGGGCAGCGGCGCGAAGGTCAGCGCGGCATAGTCGGCGGGGATGGTCACCGTCCGCGTCGCCGGAATCGCCTGCCAGGGTTCGAGCGCGGCCTTGGTCGCATTATCCCACTCGCCGGTCACCGCCAGCCCGTTCGCTTCCTGAAAGCCCCTGAGCGCGTTGGCCGTGGATAGACCCATCGCGCCATCGACGACACCCGGCGAAAAGCCGAGGCGGTCGAGCACGACCTGCAATTGCATTTCGGGCCGCGCCGCATCGTCGGCCGCCGCGCTGCCGTCGCGCGACGTCATGCCGTCGTCGGTCCATTCGGCCTTCGTCGGCGCGGTTTGGCTGGTCTTTTCGCGATCGGGCTTGCCGACGCCATCGCCGCACGCGGCAAGCGGGAGCAGCGCGGCGGCGCAAAGCAGTGGGGCGAATTTCATCGGCAATTCCTACGGTTGGACATCATCGCCCAACGCACGGCACGCCGACCGGTTCACCCCGCCAGCAGCTTTTCAAACCGTTTGACCGCCGCAGCGGGCCCCTCCGGATAGGCCCAGACGCCGCCCGACACCGCGAGGAAGTCGGCGCCGGCGGCGGCCAGCTCGCCGCCATTATCGACGGTAATCCCGCCGATCGCGACGCAGGGCAGTTCGAACATGCCCTGCCACCAGGTCAGGATTTCGGGGTCGGCCTGATGCTCGACGGCCTTGGTGGTGGTCGGGTAAAAGGCGCCGAAAGCGACATAGTCGGCGCCGGCATCGCCCGCTTCCATCGCGAGGTGGCGGCTGCCATGGCAGGTCACGCCGATCTGCGCTTCCGCGCCGAGGATACGGCGCGCCTCGCGCGGGTCGCCATCGTCCTGCCCCAGATGCACGCCGTCGGCGCCGAGCCGCTTGGCCAGCGCGACATCGTCGTTGACGATGAAGGCGGTGTCGTGCGCGGCGCAGATCGCCTGCAGCGGTTCGGCGAGCCGCGCCGCGTCATGCTGCTCGAGGCCCTTGACCCGAAACTGGAACGCCGCGACCGGCGCGGCGGCCAACGCCTCCTCCAGCCGGGCGGGAAAATCGCCGCCGACGTCGAGCGGCGAGATGAGATAGAGCTGGCACGGGATGCGGTTATCTTGGGTCATGGCGGGTTCATAGCGACGCGCTTAGACGCGGGCAAATGATGAAAACAGCCCGCCTCGCCCTTCCGATCGCCCCCCTCTCCCTCGCGGTCGCGCTGGTCCTTTCGGCTTGCGCGACGACCGGTTCGGCCGCCCCGCTCCAGGACGGCAGCAACGTCGCGCTCGGCCAGCGCGCCTATGTCGACGGTCCGATCGTCCAGCCGGTCGAGATATTGGAGGACAGCCGCTGCCCGATGAACGCGCGCTGCATCTGGGCGGGCCGGGTGCGCGTCAAGATGCTGTGGCTGCGCCCGACCGGCGAGAAGCAGGCGTTCGAGGTCACGCTGGGCGAATCGACCCCGCTCGCCGACGGCGCGATCCGGCTGGAGTCGGTGCGGCCCGAGAAGAGGACCGACGTGACGCTGAAGCCCGAGGATTACCGGTTCAGCTTGCGGTTCGACGGCGGGCTCTAACGCACCCGCGCCAGCACGAACCCGTCCCATTTCTTCGCGCCCACCGTCTGCACGGCGGTCGCGTCGAGCCGCGGGTCGGCGCTCAGCATGTCGAACAGCGCGCGCGTCCCGACGATGCGGTCGTCGTCGCTGTCCGCCTCCAGCACCCCGCCCTCGCGCACCACATTGTCGACGATGATCGTCGTGCCGCTGCGCCCCAGCCGGATCGCTTCGGCGACATAGTGCGCGTTGCTCTGCTTGTCGGCGTCGATGAAGACGAAGTCGAACGGTTCGCCCGTCGCCATCGCGGCAAGACTGTCGGCGGCGGAGCCGATCCGGATATCGACCTTGTCCGACACCCCGGCGCGCTCCAGATTCTCGCGCGCGACCCGGGCATGATGCGCCTCGAGTTCGAGCGTCACCAGCCGCCCGTCGTCAGGCAGCGCGCGCGCCAGCCAGATCGTCGAATAACCGCCGAGCGTGCCGATTTCGAGGATGCGCCGCGCGCCCGCGATCCGCGCCAGAAGGTGCAGCATCTTGCCCTGCGCCGCCGATACGTCGATCGGCGGCAGGCCTTGTTTCTCGTTGTTCGCAAGGGCGGCGGCAAGCGCGTCGTCAGCGCCGAGCAATTTGTCAGCGATATAATCGTCGACGGCTTGCCACCTCTCTCCCATCACATCAGGCCACGGAGGCCGCGTGAATTTCGGTGATTGCGCCGCCCAACGACGCGTTGAACTCTTCGTCGCTCATCTGGTGACGCAAATCTTCCAGCAGCGCGCGGCTGAAGCTCGCGATGATGCCGGGGTTCTTCGCCAGTTCGACGCAAGCTTCGGGACGCGCGAAGCCGCCCGACAGGGCAACGACGCGGAGCACCTTGGGATGGTCGACCAGCGGCTGGAACAGCCCGGCTTCGGTCGGCAGCGACAGTTTGAGCATCACCGGTTCGCCGTCCCAGGCGTCGAGCGCGGCGAGCGTCGCGGCGAGCAGCAGCCGGTCGGCGGCGTCGCGCTCGGCGCTCTTGATGTTCACTTCGGGTTCGATGATCGGGACGAGGCCATGTGCCGCGATGCGCGCCGCTTCGGCGAACTGCTGTTCGACGATCGCCTTCACGCCCGCCTCATTGGCGAGGTTGACGACGCTGCGCATCTTGGTGCCGAACACGCCCTTGGTGACCGCGCGGACGCACAGATCGTCGAGACCCGGGTTGGCCTTCATCAACTGGACGCCGTCGGCTTCGTCTTCGAGCCCCTTGTCGACCTTCAGGAACGGCACCACGCCGCGTTCCCACAGCAGCGCCGGAACCGGCTTGCCGCCCGCGTCGCCGTCCATCGTGCGCTCGAACAGGATCGCGCCGATCACCTTCTCGCCGTTGAAGCAGGGCGCTGTGACGATGCGGCTGCGCATGTCGTGGATCAGCCCGAACATTTCCTCGTCGTTCGCGAAGGCATCGGCCTCAATGCCATAACCTTTGAGCGCCTTGGGCGTCGAACCGCCGCTCTGGTCGAGCGCGGCGATGAAGCCCTGCCCCGATTTGATCTGGTCCAGCATGGCGGCATTGGCGGCGGTCATAACATCTCCGTGGCTTTGCATACGTATGTGGCGGCGCGCATAGCCACCCCGGGGACGGGATGCAAATGCGCGCGAAAAATCAGGCTTTGAGCGCGTCGACCCCGGGCAGCGGCTTGCCTTCCATCCATTCGAGGAAAGCGCCGCCGGCGGTCGAGACGAAGGTGAAGTCGGCGGCCGCCCCGGCATGGTTGAGCGCCGCGACGGTGTCGCCGCCACCCGCGACCGAAATCAGCGTGCCCCCGCGGGTCAGCGCCGCGGCGGTCTTCGCCAGCGCGACGGTCGCGGTGTCGAACGGCGGCGTCTCGAACGCGCCAAGCGGGCCGTTCCACACGAGGGTACGGCAGTTCTTGAGCACGTCGGCGAGCGCTTCGGTCGCGGCGGGGCCGATGTCGAGGATCATCTCGTCGGCGGCGACTTCGTGAACATTGACCGTGCGCGTCGGCACATTGGCGGCGAACTGCTTCGCCACCACGACATCATAAGGAAGATGGATCGTGCAGCCAGCCTTGTCGGCGGCGTCGAAGATCGCATTGGCGGTATCGACGAGGTCATGTTCGCACAGCGACTTGCCGACATCGACCCCGCGCGCGGCGAGGAAAGTGTTCGCCATGCCGCCGCCGATGATCAGATGATCGACCTGGCCGACGAGGTTCCGCAGCACGTCGATCTTCGACGACACTTTCGCGCCGCCGACCACCGCAGCGACCGGATGCGCCGGATTGCCGAGCGCCGCGTCGAGCGCGTTGAGTTCGGCCTCCATCGCACGGCCGGCATAGGAGGGCAGCCGGTGGGCGATGCCCTCGGTCGAGCCATGCGCACGGTGCGCCGCCGAAAAGGCGTCGTTGACATAGAGGTCGCCGATCTCGGCGAGCGCATCGGCAAAGGCCGGGTCATTGGCTTCTTCGCCGGGATTGAAGCGGGTATTCTCCATCACCGCGACGTCGCCCGCAGCGAGCACCGCGACGCCAGCCTTGGCGCCCTCGCCGACGCATTCGGGGATGAACATCACCGAATGACCGAGCACGTCCTCGAGCCCGCCCATGACGAGGCTCAAGGACTGCGTCGGGTTCTTCGCGCCCTTGGGACGCCCAAAATGCGCGAGCAGCAGCACGATCGCGCCTTTGCCCGACAGTTCGCGGATCGTCGGCATCGCCGCCTCGATCCGCGTCCGGTCGCCGACCGCGCCGTCGATCATCGGGACATTGAGGTCGACGCGCACGAGCACTTTTTTGCCGGTGACGTCGCCGATGTCGTCGAGGGTCTTGAACGCAGCCATCGCTTTTTCCCTTCGGCTCAGAGGAACTTGGCGATCACGCCCGCGGTGTCGATCATGCGGTTCGAGAAGCCCCATTCATTGTCGTACCAGCTGAGTACGCGCACCAGCTTGCCGTCGATGACGGCGGTTTCGAGGCTGTCGATGGTCGAGCTGGCCGCATTATGGTTGAAGTCGATCGAAACCAGCGGCTCCTCGGTATAGCCGAGCACGCCCTTCAGCGGGCCTTCGGCCGCGGCCTTGAGCACGGCGTTGACCTCTTCCTTGGTGGTGTCGCGCGACGGCGTGAAGGTCAGGTCGACGACCGACACATTGGGGGTCGGAACGCGGATCGACGAACCGTCGAGCTTGCCCTTGAGTTCGGGCAGGACGAGGCCGACGGCGACCGCGGCGCCGGTCGAGGTCGGGATCATCGACATCGCGGCGGCGCGCGCACGGCGCGGGTCGTCGTGGATCTGGTCGAGGATCTTCTGGTCGTTGGTGTAAGCGTGGATCGTGGTCATCAGGCCGCGCTCGATGCCGAACGCCTCGTGCAGCACCTTGGCGAAGGGCGCGAGGCAGTTGGTCGTGCAGGACGCGTTCGAAATGATGAGGTGATCGGCGGTGATCTTGTCATCGTTAACGCCATAAACGACGGTGAGGTCGACTTCCTTGGCGGGGGCCGAGATCAGCACGCGCTTGGCGCCGGCGTCGAGATGCTTCTGGCCGCCGGCCTTGTTGGTGAAGAAGCCGGTGCATTCCATCACGATGTCGATGCCGTTCGCGGCATGCGGCAGCGCGGCGGGATCGCGTTCGGCGGTCACCTGGATGCGCTTGCCGTTGACGATCAGGTCGCTGCCGTCGATTTCGACGGTGCCATTGAAGGCGCCGTGGACCGAGTCATGGCGGAGCAGACGGGCATTCGCCTTGGCATCGCCGAGGTCGTTGATCGACACCAGTTCGAGATCATGGTCGGTCCGCTCCAGAATCGCGCGCGCCACATTGCGGCCGATGCGTCCGAAACCGTTGATTGCAACCTTCACTGCCATGTCGAAAAGTCCTTTCTGCGTGGGGTAAGCCGGTCCTTAATTGCCGAGCTTTGCCAAGATCTGGGGGGTGATAGCATCGACGGTAAGGCCGAAATGCGCGTAGAGATCGTCGATCGGTGCCGAGGCGCCAAAGCTGTCGATGCCGAAACGCAGGCCGTCGCGGCCGGTGTAGCGTTCCCAACCGAAGGTCGTGCCCGCCTCGATCGAGACGATCAGCGCGTCGCGCGGCAGGATCGCATCCTGATAGGCGCCGTCCTGCTCGTCGAACAATTCGGTCGAGACCATCGAGACGACGTCGGCGCCATGGCCGGCGGCTTCGAGCTTGTCGGCAATGTCCATCGCCAGCGACACTTCCGAGCCGGTCGCGACGAGCACGACCTTGCGCGCGGCCGAGGCATCGCGAAGACGGTAACCGCCTTTAGCACAAAGATTTTCGGTGACGTCATGGCGGAGCGGCGGCAGGTTCTGGCGGGTCAGCGCGAGCAACGACGGACGATCCGTCTGCGCCAGCGCCAGCGCCCAGCATTCGGCGGTCTCGACCGCGTCGGCGGGGCGCATCACGAGCAGGTTGGGCATCGCGCGCAGCGACTGGAGATGCTCGATCGGCTGGTGCGTCGGGCCGTCCTCGCCCAGCCCGATGCTGTCGTGCGTCATCACATAGACGACGCGCTGCTGCTGCAGCGCCGACAGGCGGATCGCGGCGCGGCAATAATCGGCGAAGACGAGGAAGGTGCCGCCATAGGGGACGACGCCGCCGTGCAGCGCCATGCCGTTCATCGCGGCGGCCATGCCGAATTCGCGAATGCCATAATAGATATAGCGCCCCGAATAATCGTCTTTGGTCAACGGCTTGGTCGACGAAGTTTTGGTGTTGTTCGAACCGGTCAGGTCGGCGCTGCCGCCGATCATCGCGGCGATATCGGCGGTCAGCGCGCCCAGCGTGTTCTCCGACGCCTTGCGCGTCGCGACCTTCGGCGGCTCGGCGACGAGGCCGTTCAGATAGGCGGTGAACGCCGCGCCGGGCACCACGCCACCCGTGATGCGATCCGAAAATTCATCTTTCTTTTCGCTATTTGCAAGACGAAGCTTCCACAGGGAATGATGCTTCTTGCCGATGTCGGCAAAACCGGCCCAAGCGTCGGCGACGTCAGCGGGAATGTCGAACGGCGCCGCGGTCCAGCCGAGCGTCTCGCGCGCGGCGGCGATCTCGTCGGCGCCGAGCGGGGCGCCATGGGTCGCCGACGTGCCCTGCTTGTTCGGGGCGCCGAAGCCGATGATCGTCCGGCACGCGATCAGCGACGGACGCGGATCGGCGAGCGCGGCGTCGATCGCGCGGCGGATATCGGCGGGATCATGGCCGTCACAGCTTTCGACGTGCCAGCCGGTCGCGGCATAGCGCGCGGCGATATCCTCGCTGGTCGACAGGTCGGTCGCGCCATCAATGGTGATCTTGTTGTCGTCCCACAGCACGGTCATGCGGCCGAGGCCGAGGTGGCCGGCGAGGCCGATCGCTTCGTGATTGATGCCTTCCATCAGGCAGCCATCACCCGCGATCACCCAGGTGCGGTGATCGACCAGGTCGTCGCCGTACAGGCTGTTGAGGTGGCGTTCGGCGATCGCCATGCCGACTGCGGTGGCGAGTCCCTGCCCGAGCGGCCCGGTCGTCGTCTCGACGCCTTCGAGCTCGAAATTCTCGGGGTGGCCCGCGCACGGGCTGCTCAGCTGGCGGAAATTGCGGATGTCGTCGATCGTCGGCCGCGCATAGCCGGCGAGGTGCAGCGTCGCATAGGCGAGCATCGAGCCATGGCCCGCCGACAGGACGAACCGGTCGCGGTCGGGCCAGTGCGGGTCGGTCGGATCGAAACGCAGATAGTCCGAATACAGCACCGTCGCCACGTCGGCCATGCCCATCGGCATCCCCGGATGGCCGCTGTTCGCGGCTTGTACGGCGTCCATCGCAAGCGCGCGGATCGCGTTGGCGAGTTGACGTTCGGGCAGTGTCATAAGTCCCCCGGAAAAGGATGAGCGGGTGGCGGGATTCGGTGGGGACAGCCCTTTGCGGGGGGATGCCGCAGAGTCAACCGCTGTGGGCAAGAAATGCGCGCTTGAGGGCGGAATATTGCGCTGCTACGCCTCGGTTCATGGAACTCGACGAAGCCAGCCTCGCCATCGGTCGCATCGAGCGGGCGCTCAGCCGGATGGAAAAGGCGCTGACCGACCGCGCTGCCCGCCCTGCGGCCGCGCCGTCCGCGACCGCGACCGCCCTGCCCGCCGCCGACCAGTCGGCCTTGAAGGCCGAAGTCGCCGCCGTCATCGGCGAACTCGACCGCCTGATCGCGGAGGCCGATCGTGGCTGATGTCAAACTCACCATCGCCGGGCGCCCTTATGACGTCCATTGCGCCGACGGGCAGGAGGCGCAGCTGACGCAGCTGGCCGCGATCGTCGATGCGAAGGCGCGCGGCATCCAGGGCGGCACCGAAGTGCGCCAATTGCTGTTCGCGGCGCTGATGCTCGCCGACGAGGCGCATGAAGCGCAGAACAAGGCGGGCAGCGCCGAGCCGCAGATCGATTCGCTGCGCGCCGCGATCGCCCTTGCCGAAAGCCGCGAGGCGGCGGCGCGCGACGAACTGCGCGCGGCGGCGTCGCGCGAGTCGGCCGCGCTCGAGCAGGCGAAACTGGCCGCCGAGCGCGAACAGACGGCGGTCGACGACCTCGAAAAGCTGCGCCAGGGCGCCCCCGTCACTCCCGCGCCGGCGGCCCCCGCGCACGGCCGCGCGCTCGGCCAGATCGCCGACCGCATCGAGGCGCTGGCGACGAAAGTCGAGCAAATCCCTTGAGGAAGCGCGGCCGCGTCCCTACATAGGAGGCGGCGGGTACTGCCCGGCACGAGCTTTTGCGAAAATCCCTGAGGCGATACATCATCCTAGGGGGCTGTCCCTGCCCGGACCCTGGTCCGACGTACATGGTCCCCACCTGACGTTACTGGCGTCAGAGGATCTTCCAGCAAACGACCCACGGTGGGCCCGCCAACCACCTATGAAGGCAGAGAGAAGGCGATGACCGACCCGTCCGCCAACCTGCCCGGCCAAAAGCAGCATCTGCGTGAGAAATTGCGCTTTCGCCGGCGTCATTTCGCCGCGAACCTCAACGAGTTCACCCGCTTTGCCGCCTTTCGCGCGCTGCCCGCGCCGCTGGTCGATGTCGTCAGCGAACACGCCGTCATCGGCGCCTATGCCGCGTGGGGCGACGAGCCCGACATCCTGCCGATGCTCGCCTCCTATGCCGATGCGGGCAAACTCGCCCTTCCCCACCATGAAGGCCGTGTCGAAACAATGGGTTTTCGCCGCTGGAGCCCCGGCGACGCGCTCGTCAAAGGTCCGTGGACCAGCCGGCAGCCCGTCGATGGCGCCGAGTCGGCCATTCCCACCCTGCTCTTTTGCCCGCTCGTCGGATTCGACCGCCGGGGAGGCCGCGTCGGCCAGGGCGGCGGCCATTATGACCGTTGGTTCGCCGCCTATCCCGAAACGCTCCGCATCGGGATCGGCTGGTCGGTGCAGGAAATCGATGCCGTGCCGCTCGAGCCCACCGACATGGCGCTCGACGCCGTGCTGACCGAACAGGAATTTATCGTGACCGGAGACCGACTGTGACCCCTCAGCCGCAACCCAGCTGGCGCAAACCCGCCGGCATCTTCCTGATCATGCTGCTCATCATCGTCTGGGCGGTGCTGGTCGCCAGCCTGTCGTCCTGGGTCGGCGACTGGCCGGTGCTGGTGCAGGCCCTGTTCTACCTGATCGCGGGAATCGCCTGGATATGGATCCTGCCGCTGAAGCCGCTGTTGCGCTGGATGGAATTGGGGCGGTGGCGCGGCTGATACAGCCGCGCCAATCCACAGGTTTCGCTTTGAAAAGCTTCCCAAGACGCGGTGGCCATTCCGTCCCGAAGGACTGAGGAATGGCGCGAGTGACGGGGCTCGAACCCGCGACCTCCGGCGTGACAGGCCGGCACTCTAACCAACTGAGCTACACCCGCGTGTGCTTGGGAGCAGCGCCAATATGCGCCGCGCTCTTGCCTGTCAACCGTCGCTTTCGGGGTGGGCGCGATTTAATCTGTCGCGCATCTCGTCGGCGGCGGTGAGCGTGCCGCGCTCGAACAGGAAACCCGCAAGATCGGGGGTCCCGGTCGATTGCAACACGGTCTGGAAGATCAGCAGCAAGGGCACGGCGAGCAGCGCCCCCGGGGTGCCCCACACCCAGCCCCAGAAGCTCAAGGACACAAGAATCAGCAGCGGATTGATCGTCAGCCGCCGCCCGAGGACCAGCGGGGTGATCAGATTCGCCTCGATCGTGTGCACCCCGATGAAGATCAGCGCCGGCAACAGCGCGATCCCGACCGCGTCGAAGGTCATCAGCCCGCCAAGCCCGAGCAGGGTCGCGGCGACGATCGGCCCCAGATAGGGCACGAAATTGCACAGCGACACGATGCCGCCCCACATGAAGGGCGACGGCATACCCAGCGCCCATAGCAGCAGCGAGACGAGCAGCCCGAGAATCGCGTTGATCATCGTGATCGTCGCCAGATAGTCGGCGGTCGCATCGACGACATTCTGGATCACCCGCGCCGTCTGCATCGCGCCATCGAAGCTGCCGCGCCGCCGAATCGTGCCCTTGCGCAGCCGGGTCCAGCCGGCGAGGAAGAAAAAGATCACCAGCACCGCGAAAAACAGCTGGATCGCCGCCGTCGGAGCCGAGGTGATGAAATAGTCGACGACCGACGACGGCGCCTGCGCCGCGACGGCCTGGGCCGTCGCCTCGGTCCCGCTCGCCACCGACATCAGGGTGCGGTCGACGAATTTCTGCAGCGTCGAATAAAAATCGATCAGCGGCGCCAGATTGCTCTGGATGCGCGGGATCGATTCGGGAAGCCGCGCGAACCAGCCGGTCGCGGGCACGACGATGATCGCCAGCGCCGCATTGACCAGCATCACGAAGCTCGACAGCGAAAGGAAGGAGGCGAGCGCCGACGGCACCCCGCGCCGCTCGAGCCATTCGAGCAAGGGCACAAGCGCGATCGCGATGACGATCGCGGCGGTCAACGGCAGGAAGAATTCGGCCCCGGCCTTGAGCGCGAAGGGAAAGGCCAGGCAGAAAGCCGCGCCGATAATCAGCGTCAGCGCCGCGAGCAGCCGGTCGCGGCGAAAATCGTCGATCTCGATCTGCTCCAGGGGATTGATGCGCGGCGCGCGCGCTTTCTTGCCCCCCCCGTCCTCGGCCACGCGCTGCTTCCTCCTGTTAACCCGCTCTTCCTACGCGAGCTTATCCGTGCGCGCCAGACGGCACGCGCGGCGACCGCCCAACGCCACTTCTGTCCAACTCTGGGCCAGAATCGCATTTTCTAACCTCGGTTTAACCAGAAATTTTCCTTTTTCGCCGATTGAGGGGGCACGGACCAGCCAATCGGAGACGAAGATCATGGTGAATGCGCCTGTGGGGGGCGCGCTGCATCGGTATCGCAACCCTGCCATTTCCACCCTTGCCATCGCTGTTGCGCTGGCCTTGCCGATGCAGGCCGAGGCCGCCGGAACGCGCGCGGGCTCGACGATCAGCAACACCGCGAGCGCCAGCTACGACGCCGGCGGCGGCACGCAGACGATCGATTCGAACAAGGTCGACCTGCGCGTCGACGAACTGCTCGATGTCGTCGTCGATTCGAGCGATGCCGCCGACGTCCCGACGACGCCGGGCGCGACGGCACAATTGCTGACCTATTCGCTCACCAACACCGGCAACGGTCAGGAAAGCTTCGCGCTGTCGACGATCGCCAATGGTGGCGGCGACGACTATGACCCGACCGTCACCCAGATCTATATCGACAATGGCGACGGCGTCTTCGACGCGAGTACCGACACGCTCTATACGCCGGGCACCAACGACCCGACGCTTAACCCCGACCAAAGCATCAAAATTTTCGTGCTCGCGACAACGCCGGCCGGCGTCAGCGACGGCAATCGCGGCACGGTAAGCCTCGTCGCCGCCGCGAAGACCGGCACTGACGCACCGGGGACCAGCTTCGCCGGCCAGGGTGAAGGCGGCGGCGACGCGGTCGTCGGCTCGACCGGCGCCGACAGCCAGGATCAGGGCGCTTTTGTTGTCTCGGCCGCCACCGTTACGCTGGTCAAATCGGCGGTCATCGCCGATCCCTTCGGCGGCAGCGAGCCGGTTCCGGGCGCCACGATCACCTACACGATCGTCGCGACCGTCGCGGGCAGCGGTACGGTCAGCGGCCTCGCGGTCACCGACAATATTCCGGCCGACACCAGCTATGTCGCGGGCTCGATCACGCTCGGCGCCGCCGCGCTGACCGACGCGGCCGACACCGACGCCGGCGATTATAACGGAACGCGGATCAATGTCGCGCTCGGCACGGTGGCCGGCGGCCAGACCCGGACTGTCACTTTCAAGACCAAGATCGATTGATGGAGCAGAACATGCGCCTGTTTTTCCTAGCATTTGTCGCGGCAATCCTGCCCGGCCAGGCTTTGGCGGCCAATCAGGTCGCGCTCGACAACAATGTGTTCGTCGAACGCGTCTCGACCGACGCCGCCGGCAAGCAGCGCGTGCTGCTCGAAGAGCCGAAAGTCGTCGTTCCCGGCGACAAGCTGGTTTTCGTGCTCAACTATCGCAACGCGAGCGCGCAGCCGGCCGACAAGTTCGTCATCACCAATCCGATGCCTTCGGCGGTCCGCTTTGCCGACGCCGGGGACACGCGCCCGTTCGTTTCGGTCGACGGAGGCAAGACGTGGGGTCTGCTTCCCGACATGACCGTGCGCCAGGCCGACGGAACGACGCGCGCGGCCCAGCCGGGCGACGTCACGCATATCCGCTGGGCGTTCCAACAGCCGATCCCGGCGGGCGGAAGCGGCAAGCTGATGTTTCGAGGAATTGTCAAATAATCGAATAAGATAAGCCGCCTAACGGTTGCCGGCGGTGGGGAAAGGCGACCAACCAAAGCCCAGGAGTTCAGCTGATGACCAAGCTGACGAATATGGGCACCTTGGGTCTGGCGGCGATTGCAACTTTCGCCTCCGCGCCGGCGCTCGCCGCCGGCACGACTGCGGGTGCCTCGATCACCAATACGGCCACCGTCGACTTTCAGGTCGGCGGCGTGAGCCAGAATCAGCAAAGCGCGTCGGACACGTTCGTGGTCGACCGCAAGATCAATTTGCTCGTCGAAGAAGTCGGCACCGTGACGACCAACGTCGTTCCGGGGCGGACCAATGCGATCACGACCTTCCAGCTGACCAACCAGTCGAACGAAGGTCTCGATTTCCTGCTCGCGGCCACCCAGATCACGGGCGGCACGGCGGCGCATGGCGGTACGGACAATTTCGACGTCACAAACATCCGCATCTATCGCGACAATACGACCACCGGAACGGTTGGCAGCTGGGACGCGGGCGACGCCCTTGTCACCTATGTCGACGAACTGCCGGCTGACGCGATCACGCGTCTTTTTGTGCTCGCGGACATCCCCACCGGTCTCGCCAACGGCTCGGTCGCGGGCGTGCAACTACGCGCTACGGCGCGTGAGGGCGGCGTTTTGGGTACGCAGGGCGCCGCGGTCAGCCAGACCGCAGGCGCCAACACGGCGGCCAAGGATACCGTCTTTGCCGACGGCATCGGCGTGAACGATGGCAATCGTGACGCCTCGCACAGCGATGACGACGATTATACGGTGCAGACGGCGACGCTGACGGTCACCAAGACCAGCCGCGTGATCTCCGACCCGTTCAACCTGACCTCGAACCCGAAACTGATTCCGGGCGCGACGGTCGAATATTGCATCGCGGTGGCCAACACGGGCAGCGCCGATGCGACGAGCGTGGCGATCAGCGATAGCGTGCCGACGCAGTTGACCTTTACCGGGAGCAGCATCCTGCTCAACGGAACGGTCACCAGCGGCACCTGCAACGCCGATGGCGCGGCCGGGGGCAGTTATGCCGCACCCGTCGTGTCGGGGACGATCGCCACGGTGGCGGCGGGCGCGACGCGCACGCTGGTCTTCCGCGCTACCGTCAACTGATCGCGGAACAAGGATGAGGGCAGCGACGCCGGGCTGGTTCCGGCGGCGCTCCCCCTTGCCTGAGCGCTTATGACCTTCTTCCCGAAATGCCTGGCATTTGCGACCGCCCTGGTCGCGGCGGCGACGCTGCCGGCGACGATGGCGCATGCGCAGGTCATTTCCAATACTGCGTCGGCCGAATGGACCGCGAGCGGCGGCAGCGCCCAGACGCTGTCGAACCGCGTCGACGTGACCGTGGCGCCCCTGCCCCCCGAGCGGCCGACGATCAGCACTTATCGGCTGACCAACAATCTCGGTTCCAAGTCCGCGCCGGTCGTCCCGACCCGCTGCCAGGGCAATGACGGGACCAGCCTAATCGAACCCGGCGGCGTTTTCGCGTCGCTCCCCACCGATCCGGCCTCGCTGCAGCCCACGGGACGCTTCCGGGCGGGCGAAGTCCTTGTGGTGGGCGTCACGCTCGCCAGCGCCAATGTCGATGCCAATGTTCGCGACACGCTCGACGTGACGCTTGAGCTTGAAAATGGCGATCGCGAGCGCATCACTTTGTCCGAAACCGCCGCCAACAGCGGCGAATTCATCGGGATCATCAACACCATCGGCATTCCGCCGCCGCTCGTCGCCGGCGATTGCCGCCTGTCGGTCGCGCCCGGATCGACCGTGACGATGCGCGTCGCCGACGCCGCGCATGCCGACCTCGTCGCCACCGCCGAGATCAGCTTCCTCGTCGATCCGTTCGGCATCGTCTTCGACAGCGGCGATGGCGCGCCCGTCGCCGGCAGCCGCGTGACGATCATCGACGCCGCGACCGGCCAGCCCGCGAAGGTGTTCGGCGACGACGGCGTGTCGACCTATCCGTCGAGCGTCATCACCGGTCAGAGCGTCACCGACAGCGGCGGCACCGTCTATAATTTCCCGCCCGGCGACTATCGTTTCCCCTTTGTCGCGCCGGGCACCTATCGCCTGATCGTCGAGCCGCCGGCCCCCTTCACCGCGCCATCGACCGCCGATCCCTCGGCTCTGGCCGGTTTCCGTCGTCCCGACGACGGATTGCCCTATACGATCACCACCGCCAGCTATGGCGCGGTGTTCACCCTCGCCGACCCGGCGCCGGTGCGGATCGACATTCCGGTCGACCAGCCCGGCGGCGAACTGATCCTGCGCAAGACGACCTCGACCCAGGTCGCGGTGCCCGGCGACGTGGTCCAGTACCGGATCGAGGTATCGAACCGCGATGCGCGGCGCGCCACCGGCGCGGTGACGGTGCGCGACGCGCTGCCCAAGGGAATGCGCCTGCGCCTCGACACGGTGCGCGCCGACGGCGTGCGCATCGATCCCGTCGTGGCCGGAAACGGCCGTGAATTCAGCATCACCCTGCCCGCGCTTGCGCCGGGACAGCGGGTGTTGATCACCTATCTGGCCGAAGTCATCGTCTCGGCGCAGCCCGGAAACGCGCTCAATCGCGCCACCGCGACCGACAATCGCGGCGCGACGAGCAATATTTCCGAGGCGACGGTGTCGATCAAGCGCGACCAGCTCGGCGACCGGATGACGATCATCGGGCGCATCACCGACGGCGGCTGCGGCGTGAACCCCGGCAAGGCCGAGGGAATCGGCGGCGTGCGCGTGATGCTGCAGGACGGCAGCTATGCTGTCACCGATCAGGACGGCCGCTATCATTTCGAGGGTGTGCGTCCGGGCCTGCACGTCGTGCAGATCGACCCGTCGACGCTGCCGCTCGACCGCGCGCCGATCGACTGCGCCCGCTCGACGCAAAGCGCCGGCAGCGCGATCTCGCGCTTCGTTCAGGGGCGCGGCGGTTCGCTGAAGCGCGCCGATTTCCGTGCCATCGCCAGCGCACCGCGCGCCGCGCCGAACCTCAGCACAATCGACGCTCCCGTCGTTCTCAGCGATCCCGACGCCGCCGGCGCCAACCGCGACTGGCTGACCGGCCAGGCCCCCGGCATCGCCTGGCTGTTCCCCGCGCCCGACCATAATCCGCGCTCCAAGGCCGTGCGCGCCGCGATCAAACACGCTCCGGGCCAGATCGTCGCGCTGACGATCAACGGCAAGCCGGTCGACCCGCTGAGCTTTGAGGGGACCAGTAAGTCCGCCGATGGCCAGATCGCGGTCAGCCTGTGGCGCGGCATCGAGATCCGCGAAGGCGAAAACAGCCTTGTCGCGACGGTCAAGGACGCGAACGGCGTGACCGTCGAAACGCTCGAACGCCGCGTTCATTATGCGATCACCCCGATGCGCGCGACGCTGATCCGCGAAAAATCGGTGCTTATCGCCGACGGCGTGACGCGCCCGGTGCTCGCCGTCCGCCTGACCGACCGCGACGGCAAGCCCATTCGCAGCGGCCTGACCGGCGATTTCAGCGTTCCGGCCCCCTATTATCCCGCCGTCGAAGCCGATGCGCAGCAGGCGCGCCAGCTGTCGGGTCTCGAACGCGCGCAGCCGCTGTGGAAGATCGCCGGCGACGACGGCATCGCCTATATCGAACTCGAACCGACCACCGCGTCGGGCACGCTGACGATGGATTTCGCCTTCCGCGACGACAAGGTGACGCGCAATCAGACGATCGAAACCTGGCTCGATCCCGGCGATCGCCCGTGGACCGTCGTCGGTTTCGCTGCGGGCACGATCGGCTACAACACGCTCGATGACCGCATGGAGCCGGTCGCCGAAACGCTCGACGACCTGAACGGCGACGCGCGTCTCGCACTCTATGCCAAGGGAAGAGTGCGCGGCAAGTGGCTGATAACGCTGTCGTATGACAGCGACAAGGACAAGGACGACACGCGTTTCGGCGGCGTGATCGACCCGCGCGCCTATTACACCATCTACGCCGACCGCAACGAGACGCGCTACGACGCAGCCTCGGTGCGCAAGCTCTACCTGCGCCTCGAGCGGCCCCAGTTTTACGCCATGTTTGGCGATTTCGAGACGGGTATCGCCGAACCGCAGCTCGCCCGCTACCAGCGCGCGCTGAACGGCGGCAAGGCCGAATATCGCGGGCGGAACGTCGCGGCGACGGCGTTTGCCGCCGATACGCCGTATCGTTTCCGCCGCGACGAGATCCAGGGCAACGGCCTGACCGGCCCGTATCAGCTCGGCGCGAAGGATATCCTGCCGAACAGCGAGCGGATCGTGATCGAGACGCGCGACCGGCTGCACAGCGAGCGGATTATCGAGACGCGCAGCCTGACGCGGCATATCGACTACGACATCGACTATTTCGCCGGCACGCTGCGCTTCCGCGAGCCGGTGCTCAGCCGCTCGTCGGGGCTCGACCCGCAGTTCATCGTCGCCGAATATGAAGTCGACGGCATCGGCGAGCGCGTGCTCAACGCCGGTGGCCGCGTCAGCTATCAGTCGAACGACGAGAAATTGCGCGTCGGCGCGACCTTCATCCACGACGAAGACAGCAACGCCAAGACCAACCTCGGCGGCGTCGATGCGCGCTATCGCCCGAGCGTCGATACCGAAGTCCGCGCCGAACTGGCGATCAGCGACGCGTCGGCCAAGGCCGGCAGCGCGGTTGCCGCGGCGGGCAGCGCCAAGGCATGGCTGATCGAGGCCGAACATCACAGCAGCACGATGGACGTGCTCGCCTATGCCCGCGAACGCGAGGCGGGTTTTGGTGCCGGCCAGCTCAACCGCGGCGAAGACGGCACGCGCAAGTTCGGCATCGATGCGCGGCTGCGCGCGACCCGCACGCTGTCGATCACCGGCAGCGCGTGGCAGGAAGATTACCTCGATGTCGGATCGCGCCGCCGCGCCGCTCGCGCGCTGGTCGAATATGACAATGGCACCACCGTCGCGCGCGCGGGCATCACCCATGCCGACGACCGGCTGAGCGACGGCACCGGCAACACCTCGAACCTCGTTCAGTTCGGCGCCACCCAGCGGCTGTTCGAAAAGCGCCTCGAACTGGATGCGCAGACCGAGTTCGCCCTGGGCGGCAAGGATGCGAGCGTCGATTTCCCGACCCGCCACCGTCTGGGCGCCCGGTTCGCGGTCACCCGCGATGTCAATCTGGTCGGCAGCTATGAAATTGCCGACGGCGATACGGTCAAGGCGCGCACCGCGCGGCTGGGCTTCGATCTCGCGCCCTGGGCCGGTGCCCGCCTGCTCGCGACCGCGAACCAGCAGGATATTGGCGAATATGGCCCGCGCAGCTTCGCCGCCTATGGCCTGTCTCAGACGCTGCGGCTCGGCAAGAAGCTGACCGTCGATCTTTCGGTCGATGGCAACCGCACATTGGGCGGCATCCGTGCCGGCGATGTGCTCAACGTCGACCACCCTGTCGCGTCGGGCGGTTTCCTGGGCGGCAACGGCACGTTGACCGAGGATTTCCTCGCGGTCAGCACCGGTGCGACGTACCGGACCGAGCGCTGGACGCTGACCGGGCGCGCCGAGTATCGCGACGGCGAACTCGCCAATCGCTACGGCCTGACGCTCGGCGGTCTGCGCCAACTCGGCGAAGGCCGCGCGCTGGGTGCGCTCTTCACTTACGCCAAGGCGAGCGGCGCGGGCACCGTGCCGACGACCGAGGTCATGCAGTTCGAAATGAGCTGGGCGCACCGCCCCGCCGAATCGCGCGTGTCTTGGCTCAACAAGACCGAGTTCCGGTCGGACAAGGTGCGCGACGCGATCGCCGGCCAGCCGGGCCCGATCGGCGGCGGCGCGCTGACGATCGACGGCGACGCGACGAGCCGCCGCGCGCTCAACAGCCTGTCGGTCAACTGGACCCCGATGGGCGACCGCGAGTTGGGCGGCCGCCGCGGCGGCGACCGGATGTGGTACGAACGCGCCGAAGTCGGCTTTTTCTGGGGCACGCGCTACAATTTCGACAAATTCGGTGCCGACGATGTGAAGGGCTGGTCGAACCTGCTCGGCGCCGATTTCCGCTTCAACCTCGGCGAGCATGTCGATGTCGGCGCGTCGGGCACCGTACGTGTCGGCACCGGCGGCGACACGGTCAGCTGGGCGGGCGGCCCGACAGTCACGCTGGCGCCGATGAAGAACGCCAATATCACATTGGGTTACAACTTCTCGGGCTTCCACGACCGCGATTTCGAGGACAGCCGCTATTCGCGCTCAGGCGCCTATGTGACCTTCAAGCTGAAGTTCGACCAGACGAGTTTTCAGGGATTGGGACTATAAAAGGCCGCCGCCCCCGCAAAGGCGGGGGCCGCTGGCAACCTTGCGCTAGGCCGGTAGCGGCCCCCGCCTTCGCGGGGGCGACGGTGAATCAATCCGCGAACAGCAGAACCGGCGTCTCGACCAGCTTCTTGAGCGCCTGGACATAGCTCGCGGCATCCCAGCCATCGACGACGCGGTGGTCACAGCTGATCGACAGGTTCATCAGCTTGGCGCGGCGGATCTCGTCACCGTCGAACACGGGTCGCTCGACGATCTTGTTCGGACCGATGATCGCGACCTCGGGCCGGTTGATCACCGGCGTCGTCGCGATGCCGCCGAGCGGGCCGAGCGACGTCACGGTCAGCGTGCCGCCGGTCAGCTCCTCGACCTTCGCCTTGCCGGTGCGCGCGGCTTCGGCAAGGCGCGTGATTTCGCTCGCCAATTGCCAGACATTCTTGTCCTGCGCGTCGCGGATCACCGGCACCATCAGCCCGGCGTCGGTCTGCGTCGCCATGCCGAGATGCACCGCGCCATAGCGCGTCACCACGCCGCCCTCGTCGTCGTAGCGCGCATTGATCATCGGGAACTGCGGGATCGTGCGGCAGATTGCGACGATCAGGAAGGGCAGCATCGTCAGTTTCGGACGGCCGCCGCGGTTGGCGTTGAGGTCGGCGCGCATCTCTTCGAGCGCGGTGACGTCCATTTCCTCGACATAGGTGAAATGCGGGATCGCGCGCTTCGACGCCGCCATATTCTCGGCGATCTTGCGGCGCATGCCGATGACCTTGATCGGTTCGTCGGCGCGCGCGCGGCTGGCGCCGGGGGCGTGATAGCCCTGCCCGCCGCTGTAGCGGAGAAAGGCGTCGAGATCAGCGTGGCGGATGCGGTCGCCCTCGGCATGGATCTGTCCCAGATCGACGCCGAGATCCTTAGCGCGCGCGCGGACGGCGGGCGATGCGAGGACTTGGCGGTCGTGCGTGGCCGGAGCCGCCGGTGCGGGTGCCGGTGCGGGCGCGGCAACCGGCGCGGGCGCAGGCTGGGCGACTTCAGCTACCGACACTTCCTCGGCGCCCGGCGTTTCCGCGACGATTTCTTCCTCGACCGGCGTGTCGGCGGGCGGCGCCTCGACCTCTCCGTCTCCGTCGGTTTCGATCACCGCCAGCGTCGATCCGATCGGGATCAGGTCGCCGACCTCGCCCGCCAGTTCGACGACGATCCCCGACACCGGCGATTCCATTTCGACGGTCGCCTTGTCGGTCATCATGTCGGCAAGCTGCGCATCTTCCTCGACGCGCTCGCCGATCTTGACGTGCCAGGCGACGATTTCGGCCTCGGCAATGCCTTCGCCGATGTCGGGCAGACGGAATGAATAACGGGCCATGACGTCAGTCCTTCAAGATTTTGGTGAGCGCGGTCGCGATGCGCACCGGGCCAGGGAAATAGGCCCATTCGAGGCTGTGCGGATAGGGCGTGTCGAAGCCGGTGACCCGCTCGACCGGCGCCTCGAGATGGTAAAAACACCGTTCCTGGACGAGCGCGGCGAGTTCGGCGCCGAAGCCCGAAGTGCGCGTCGCTTCGTGGATGATCAAGCAGCGGCCGGTCTTTTTCACCGATGCCTCGATCGCGTCGATATCGAGCGGCAAAAGCGTGCGCAGATCGATGATCTCGGCGTCGATGCCCATTTCCTCGACGATCGTCTTGGTGACATGGACCATCGTGCCATAAACGAGGATCGTCAGCGCCTCGCCTTCGCGCACCGTCGCGGCCTTGCCGAGTTCGATGCGGTAATGGCCTTCGGGAACCGCGCTCGCCGCATGCTTCGACCAGGGTTCGACCGGCCGGTCGTAATAGCCGCTGAACGGGCCGTTGTAGATGCGCTTGGGTTCGAGGAAGACGACGGGGTCATTATCCTCGATCGCCGCGATCAGCAGACCCTTGGCATCGTACGGGTTCGACGGGATCACCGTCTTCACGCCGCAGATGTGCGTCATAATGCTTTCGGGCGACTGGCTGTGCGTCTGGCCGCCGAAGATGCCGCCGCCAAAAGGCGTGCGCACCGTCATCGGGCAGATGAAGTCGGCCGCCGAACGATAGCGCAAGCGCGCCGCCTCGCTGACCAGCTGGTCGAGGCCGGGGTAGATATAGTCGGCGAACTGGATCTCGGGGACCGGGCGCAGGCCATAGGCGCCCATGCCGACCGCAACGCCGATGATGCCGCATTCGTTGATCGGCGTGTCGAAGACGCGCGTCTTGCCATGCTTTTTCTGCAGGCCCGCAGTCGCGCGGAACACGCCGCCGAAATAGCCGACGTCCTCGCCCATCACCACCGTGTTGGGGTCGCGTTCGAGCATGACGTCCATGGCGCTGTTGATCGCCTCGATCATGTTCATGGTCTTGGTGTCAGCGCTCATCATTCAGGCTTCCAGTTGGGGCCGAACTTGGCCTCTTGCTCGGCGAGCATCTGATCGCATTGTTCCTTGAGGTGCCAGGGCATCTCCTCGAACACGTCCTCGAACATCGTCTCGAACGGCTGGTGCATACCATGACCCAATATGCCGAGCTTTTCCGACTGCTTCTGCGTCGTCTTGACCAGATCTTCGAGTTCGACACGCTGCGCCTCATGGCGCTCGCCATCCCATTCGCCGAGCACTTCAAGGTGCTGGCGCAGCCGCGCGATCGGGTCGCCGAAGGGCCAGATCGTCGGCTCGTCGGACGGGCGATAGGCACTGGGATCGTCGGAGGTGCTGTGCCCCTCGCTGCGATAGGTGAAATGCTCGATCAGCGTCGGACCATTGTTCGTCCGCGCGCGATCCGCCGCCCATTGCGTCGCGGCATAGACCGCAAGGGGGTCGTTGCCATCGATGCGCAGCCCCGCAATGCCATAGCCCACCGCGCGAGCGGCAAAGGTCGTGCGCTCGCCGCCAGCAAAGCCCGAAAAGCTGGAGATCGCCCACTGGTTGTTGACGACGTTGAAGATGACCGGCGCGTTATAGACGGTCGCGAAGGTCAGCGCCGAATGGAAGTCGCCCTCGGCCGACGATCCTTCGCCGCACCAGACGGTGGCGATGCGGCTGTCGCCTTTCGACGCCGAGGCCATCGCCCAGCCCACCGCCTGCGGATATTGGGTCGCGAGGTTGCCCGACACACTGAAAAAGCCATGTTCGGGCGCCGAATACATGATCGGCAGCTGGCGGCCCATCAAATGGTCGCCGCGGTTCGAATAGATCTGGTTCATCATCTGGATCAGCGGATAGTCGCGCGTGATCAAGATGCCCTGCTGGCGATAGCTGGGGAAACACATGTCCGACCGGTGGAGCGCCATCGTCGAAGCGACCGACGTCGCCTCTTCGCCGGTGCACTTCATGTAGAAGCTGGTCTTGCCCTGCCGCTGGGCGCGAAACATGCGGTCGTCGAAGGCGCGAACGAGCATCATATAGCGCAGCATCGCGCGCAGTCGCTCGGGGGCGATCTTGGGATCCCATGGCCCCTTCGCCTGTCCGTCGAAATCGAGGACGCGAACGAGGCCGTAACACATGTCGCGCATCGCGTCGGGCTTGCTGTCCTCGCTCGGGCGCGGCGTGGCGCCGACATCGGGCACCTGAATGTCGCCGAAGTCCGGCGTGTCGCCGGGACGATAGCGTGGTTCGGGAATATGGAGCGACAGCGGCGGCAAGTTGCTCGCCGGCATCCGAGGCGTCTCAGGCATATCTTCTTCCCTTTTGGCGCGAATCACTGCGCCTAGTTATATTTCAACGTGGCGACATATTATTTCAGTCGCCATACGAATGCAACGACAGCCGTCAGACCGCCACGGGCGCCGATATATGCGCTTGCGGCGCATAATCCTCGACCGTGAAATCCTCGAACCGATAGTCGAACATGCTCGCCGGACGCCGCAGGATGCGCAGCTTCGGCGCGCCGCCCGGAATGCGCGACATCTGTTGTTCGACGAGATCGGCGTGATTGAGATAAAGATGCACGTCGCCGCCGGTCCACACGAGCTCATGCGCGTGCAGCCCCGCCTGCTCGGCGATCATCCGGGTCAGAAGCGCCGCCTCGAACACATTGAAGGCGAAACCGAGTCCCAGGTCGCACGAGCGCTGGAACAACAGGCACGACAGCCCGCCGTCGCTGCGGACATGGAATTGATAGGTCATGTGGCAAGGCGGCAGCGCCATGCGATCGAGGTCGGCGACGTTCCAGCCGGTGAAAATGTGGCGGCGCGACCCCGGATTGTTCTTCAGCGACTCGATGAGCGCCGCGATCTGGTTGTGGCCTTGGCTTGCGCGGCGAAAAAGTCCCTCGCCCGCCGGTTCGTAGCGCGGCCAATTGACCCACTGGTGGCCGTACACCGGGCCGAGATCGCCCCACGCGGCAGCAAAAGCATCGCCGGCGATGATCCGCGCCTCGAAATCGGCGGCGCTGATATCGTCGCCCGTGGCCTTGCGATATTTTTCGAGCGGCCAGTCGGTCCAGATTTTGACACCCTGCGCCACCAGCGACCGGATATTGGTATCGCCGGTCAGGAACCACAGCAATTCGCGCAGCGCGGTCTTCCAATAGACGCGCTTGGTCGTCAGCAGCGGGATCGCATCGTCTTTCAACGAGAATCGCATCGTTTCGCCAAACAGCGACCGCGTGCCGACGCCGGTGCGATCGACGCGCTCGTCCCCTTCCACCCAGATGCGGCGCATCAGGTCGAGATATTGCAGTTCATAGTGGATGGACTCAGGCAAGATTCGCTCCCGGCTTTAGCCTATTGCTAGGCTCCGCAGGACGGTGCGGCAAGGGCGCCGCCCGATCCTCCATTGCGGGCCAATCCCGCCTTGGGCTTTGCCCGCGCGCGGCGCATGAAGCCCCGTTATGACTCGCTATGACCCGATCAAAGCCCCCGCGACGGCGTCGGCATCCCCCGGCTTTGTCCCCCGCGAAGAGGAGGAGGAATTGGCGCGGCTGTTGCTGCGCCCCTGCTTTCCCGCCGAAGCCGAGATTCTGCTGATCGCGGGATTCGACGCGTTCGATCGCTTGCTGGGCCTCGAACGCGCCGAAGGAGACGGCAACGGGCGCTGCGTCATCGCGCCGCCGATCTGGCGCGCCATACTCGACGCGAAGCCGGCGCAGATCGTGCTGGCGCACAACCATCCCTCGGGAATCGCGCGGCCCAGCGACGCCGATCTGGCGACCACGCGCGAAGCCGCACGTTTTCTCGCGCTGCTGGGGGTCGCCCTGTCGGACCATCTGATCTTCACCACTGAAGGACATTTCAGCTTTTGGCGTGCCGGATTGCTCTAGTCGCCGCAATCATCGCGACTATGCCGATTGGCGCTTGAAGTTCGCAAGATGCACGTCTAGGGGACCGCTCTGCCTTCGCGGCGGCCCCGTGCCGTCCGCAAAGATCGGTCGGGGAGTAGCTCAGCCTGGTAGAGCACTGTCTTCGGGAGGCAGGGGCCGGAGGTTCGAATCCTCTCTCCCCGACCAATTTCTTTTTGCAACCAACACCTCTTGTAACCTGCGGGCATAACACCTAGATTGGTGTCACGCCGTCGTGGTTTTCCCCCTTTCCATCACGGCGAGTGTCCCTCCGAGAGGTTGGGCACGTCCTCCCTGGACCCTGGCCACCTCGTACCCCGGTACGAGGTGGTTTTTTATTCGGCGGCCTGCGGCAAGCTTGCCGCGCCCGGCCAGGCACTGGCCACCTCGCCCAGCAATCCATGAAACCAGTCGCTCAGCGGTCCCAGCTTGTCGGGATCGGGGGACCGGTCGCGGCGCAGATACAGGCTGCGGTCGATTTCGATCTGTACCGCATGCACGCCGCGATCGGGGCGCCCATGGGTGCGAACGATATGCCCCCCGGCATAGGGCTGGTTTCGCGACACCGGGACGCCCAGGCGCTCCGCCGCCGCAATCACCGCATCGACCAGCCAGCTGTCGGCGGTGTCACCGAAGCGGTCGCCGATAACGATCCGCGCGCCATGGCCGGCCTGCCCCGCCGGGATCGACGGCATGCTGTGGAGATCGATCAATATGGCATGGCCAAAGCGTTGGCGCGCCGCCTCCAACGCCTCCGCCAGCGCGTCGTGAAACGGCCGGTGCAGCGAATCGAGCCGCCAGGCCAGCGCTGCGCGGTCGATCGGCTTTTTCCACAAGGGACCGACATCGGCGAGTCGCGTCGGCACGACGCCCAGTCCGGCGCGTTCCTTGCGTCCCGGGGCGGCAAATTGCGGGCGTAGCGCGGGCGCAACTTCGCCGGGCGCCATCTGGCCCTCGCCGCGATTGCAGTCGGCGACCGCCCGCGCCCATAAGGCCTGGACGATCGTCGCCCCCGCCTCGCCCGCGCGCGCGGCGATCAGGTCCGCCCAGCCGTCCTCCAGCCGTTCGAGATCGGCGCGCGTCGCGCGCGCCGCAGCCAGCAATTCGGGCGGATAGATGCGCCCGGCATGCGCCACCGACACCACCACAGGCACCGACAAGGCGCCGGGGCGGATGACCGAAACGGCGTCGGGCGATGGGAAAGAGCGCGGCATCGCCAAGGGGTGGCAAAAATCGGACGCGGAATCCAGCGGCGGCTGAATTTGTTAAGTTTGTGGCGCTATGGGACGGTTTCGATATAACGACGGCGACAAGCGCGCCGCCGTGGGACCAGGGGGCTATTATCCGCATGATTCGCATATTGCTGGCCGAG
This sequence comes from Sphingopyxis sp., assembly GCF_050725615.1. Lineage (GTDB taxonomy): Bacteria > Pseudomonadota > Alphaproteobacteria > Sphingomonadales > Sphingomonadaceae > Sphingopyxis. The sequence continues at coordinate 2,760 of NZ_JBOHHU010000055.1, read as the reverse complement.
GATGATGACGTGATGCGCGAATATCTCGCGCGGGCGCTGACCAGTGCGGGTTATCATGTCACGGCGGTCGATCGCGGGACCGAGGCGGTGCCCTATATCGATTCGGGAACCTTCGACCTGCTATTGTCGGATATCGTCATGCCCGAAATGGACGGAATCGAACTCGCGCAGCACACCGCGAAGGTCGCGCCGCAGACGCAGGTCATGTTCATCACCGGTTTCGCCGCAGTCTCGCTGCGCGCCGAGGAAAATGTGCCGCAGGCGAAATTGCTGTCGAAGCCGTTCCACCTGAAGGATCTGGTGCGCGAGGTCGACAATCTGTTCGGCCGCGCCGACCGCTCGAACCAACAATAAGGACGCCCGCTGCACCGAAGGGCTTGCCAAGCGGTGCGGGGCCTATTAGGGGGCGCGTCACCCCAAGGGATGGGCGTGTAGCTCAGTGGTAGAGCACTGTGTTGACATCGCAGGGGTCGCAAGTTCAATCCTTGCCACGCCCACCATTAAAAAGGCCGCGTACCCATCGGGTTCGCGGCCTTTTTGCTTTCAGGGCCACCCGAGCGTCAGGCCATGCCCTTCGCCAGATCGCCGCGCGAGGCGTCGCCGATCTGGCTGCCGCCGTCGCAGTCGAGGATCGTGCCGGTGATATAGCCCGCAGCAGGCGAGCACAGGAACACCGCCGATTCGGCGACCTCCTCAACCTCGCCCCAGCGCTTCATCGCGATGCGGTCGAAATGCGACTGGCGCGTCGCCGCGTCGGGTGCGAGCCGCGCCATGCCTTCGGTCCCCGCGATCGGACCCGGCGAAATGCCGTTGACGCGCACCTCGGGACCCCATTCGAGCGCCAGCACACGGATCAGCTGATTAATCCCGGCCTTGGCCGCACAGGCGTGCGCCTGCAACGCCGAGGCGTTGATCGCCTGTCCCGCCGTGATCGCGATCAGCGACGCGCCCGGACGATTGAGCAGGTCGTGGCAGCCGCGAAACACGTTGAAGGTGCCGTTGAGGTCGATGTCGACCACGGTGCGGAAGGCATTGGCCGACATGCCGAGCACCGGCGCGAGGAAATTGCCCGCGGCGCCCGAGATGACAATGTCCATCGGACCGAATTTTTCGGCGACCGTCTCCATCACGCCGCGAATCGCGGCATAGTCCCGCACGTCGCCCGACAGGCCGATCGCGTCATGGCCGATCTCGGCGGCGGCGCGCTGTGCCTTGTCGGGATCGCGCCCGGCGACCGCGACCTTCGCGCCGAGCTGGGCAAAGCGTTTGGCGATGCCGAGGTTGATGCCGCTGGTGCCGCCGGCGACGAAGGCGGTCTTGCCCGCCAGCAGATTGTCGCGAAAACTGCTCATGCTCTTCCTTCTCCCTCTCCTGTCCTCCATTCGCGACCGCATGGGGTTGACGGAATGGAATCGGTGGCCTTTTGAAACCCGACAAGACAGCAAGGAAGATATGATGGCAAGCGGCCCCACCTCGAACAGCTTCATCTCGCAGCGGCTGAAGCTTCATTATGCCGATTGGGGCAATGAGGACGCGCCGCCCCTGCTGCTCGTCCATGGCGGGCGCGATCATTGCCGCAGCTGGGACTGGGTCGCCGAGAAATTGTGCGATCGCTATCATGTCATCGCCCCCGACCTGCGCGGCCATGGCGACAGCGCCTGGTCGCCCGACGGCAATTACGAGATGGGCGCCTTTGTCTACGACCTCGCGCAGTTGATCCATCAGCTCGACCTCGCGCCGGTGACGATCGTGTCGCATTCGATGGGCGGCAATATTTCGACGCGTTACACCGGCCTCTATCCCGACAAGGTGAAGAAGCTGGTGTCGATCGAGGGGCTCGGTCCCTCGCCCGCGGTGCAGGAGGAACGGACCAAGACGCCGTTCGACGAACGCATGCGCCAGTGGATCGACGACAAACGCCAGGCGGCGGGACGCCAGCCCAAACGCTACGCGACGCTCGACGACGCGCTCGCCCGCATGGCGGCGGAGAACAGCTATCTGACGCCCGAACAGGCGCGGCACCTGACGATCCACGGCATCAACCGCAACGAAGACGGCAGCTGGAGCTGGAAGTTCGACAATTATCTCAACATCTGGACCATCTTCGACATGCCGCAGGACGAGCTGCACAAGCTATGGTCGAACATCAGCTGCCCCACGCTGTTGCTCTATGGCGCCGACAGCTGGGCGTCGAACCCCGAAAAAGACGGGCGCCTCCAATATTTCAGCACCGCGAAGGTGATCGAGTTCGAAAATGCCGGCCACTGGCTGCATCACGACCAGTTCGACCGGTTCATGTCCACGCTAGACGCGTTCCTCTAGACCGGCGCGGGTGGCGCGCATGGGCGCGCGGTGAGACGGCGGCATGACCTATTCGGGGCAATTACCGGCACGGCAACGCGCGGTCGCGGGCGGCGCGACTTTGGTCGTGGCGCTCGCCGTCGGCATCGGGCTGGTCAGCGGTCTCGACCTGGCCATCGTCCGCAAGGCGAGCGCAGCGATCAGCGCCTTCGCCCTGCCCGTTCCGCCGCCCGAAACGCCGACGATTCCCGATAGCCAGCCCTCGCAAGCGGCCGCCGGCGAAGCGTCGGCGGCCAACCGGCGCGCGAGACCGGCACCGATCCAGGCCAGCCGGCCCATCGTGCCGCCCGTCAAGCCGCCCCCGGTCGTCGCCGCACCTAAGGCGGGAAGCGGCAGCGATGCGTCGGCGGGCGCCGCGCCCGTCGCGGGCCCGGGAAGCGGCGCGGGTGGCCGCGGCGA
>NZ_JBOHHU010000054.1:0-28856 GCF_050725615.1 Sphingopyxis sp. | reverse complement strand
TAGCATATCGCATCCCGTGAGGCAAATACTTGCGCTTGTCTCACTTAGTGTGATAAGTCGCCGATATTGTCTCGCGGATCGACAGACCGGCACAAGCCGGTGGCGCGCGACGAAGGGAGAGAGAGATGAAAGCGACACGCGGACTGCATCTGCTGCTGGCCAGCGCCGGCCTGGCCATCGCCTCGGGCGCTGCGGCTCAGGAAGCCCCCGCCCCCACCGACACCGATGCGGCGCAGGGCGGCATCGAGGATATCGTCGTCACCGCGCGCCGCACCAGCGAAGCCGCGCAGACCATCCCGATCGCGATCACCGCCTTTGGCGCCCAGCAACTCGCCGACGCCAATGTCGAGGGCATCGCCGACATCGCGAAGCAGACCCCGAACTTCTTCGTCCAGACCTCGAGCGCCGACCCGACCGGCGTGCTGCTCACCATCCGCGGCCAGTCGCAGCAGGATTCGATCCTGACCATCGAATCGCCGATCGGCGTCTATGTTGACGGCGTCAACTACATCCGCTCGTCGAACCTCGAAACCGCGCTGTTCGACACCGAACGCGTCGAGGTGCTGCGCGGTCCGCAGGGGACGTTGTTCGGCAAGAACACCACCGGCGGCGCGATCAACATCACGACGCGCCAGCCCGATTTGTCCGGCGTCGGCGGCTATGTGCAGGCCAGCGGCGCGACCCACGACCGCTATGACGTCGGCGCCGTCTTCAACCTGCCCGTCGTCACCGACAAGCTCGGCCTGCGCCTCGTCGGGCGCTGGACCGATTATGGCGCGCTCGGGGTCAACGGGCTCGGCAATGGCATCGGCGGGCGCGAGCAGGTCGCGTTCCGCGCCAACACGCTCTTCACCCCGAATGACAGGGTGACCTGGGCGATCTCCGCCGACTATACCCGCACCCGGGGCGACGGCCCGGTCAGCAAGCTCGCCTTCGTCAGCCCCTTCCCCAGCCCCGCGCCGGGCACCCCCAACCCCGCCCCGGCATTGATCGACATCGCGATCGGCCAGGGCATCCTCAATCCGGCGCTGCTCGCCGATCCGGTCGCCAACGGCGCCGCGATCGGCGCCGCGCTGGCCCAGGCGCAGGCCCTGTTCGCGGGCCTCGTCGACCGGCGCGGTTTCTATGACAATGACGCAACCGGCCTCCAGGGCGTTTACGCCCGAACCTATGGCGTCAGCTCGAACCTGGCGGTCGAGCTGACGCCAGATTTGTCCTTCCGTTCGATTTCGGGCGCGCGCTGGCTGAAACGCTGGCTCGACGTCGATCTCGACGCCTCGCCTTTCCCGCTGCTCGAAGCGAGCCTCGCCAGCCGCGCCAAGAATCTCAGCCAGGAATTCCAGTTCAGCGGCCATGTCGGCCAGAGCCTCGACTGGATCGTCGGCGCCTATGTCAACGAGGAAACCGGCCGCGATTTCTCCCGCGCCACCGCGCTCGGCACGATCAACCCGACCAATCCCAACATCACCGACGGCTTCGTCAAGAACAGCAGCTGGGCGGTTTTCGGTCAGTTCAACTATGATGTGACCGACACAATCCGCTTCACCGGCGGGCTGCGCTGGACCGAGGAGAGCAAGCAATTGCGCTCGTTCAACCGCTCGTCGGGCGGCGCGGTGTGCAACATCCCGCCGGCGCTGCAACTCGGCGGCACCTGCCAGGCGCTCTTCAAGGACGGCTTTTCGGATTACAGCTATCTGGCCAGCGTCGACTGGACGCCGCAGAGCGGCCTGCTTTTCTATGCCCGCACCGCGCGCAGCTTCAAGGGCGGCGGGCAGAATTTGCGCGGCACCGGCACCGCCGACAGCTTCGCCGCCTTCGCGCCCGAGGTCGTCACCGATTATGAAGTCGGGACCAAGGCCGACCTGCTCGACCGCCGGCTGCGCATCAACGCCGCGATCTTCCAGGCCAATTACAGCGACATCCAGCGCACCATCGTCCAGGCCGCCCCCGGCGGCGCGATCGTCAGCCTGGTCACCAACGCGGCGCGCGCGCGCATCCGCGGCGGCGAGCTCGAGGTCACCGCGATCCCGGTGGAGGGGCTGACCTTGTCGGGAAGCGTCGGGGTCAATGACGCCAAATATCTCGACTTCACCGACGTCACCGGCGACCGCTCCGGCGAACCTTTCCAATTCCCGAAATACAGCTATCGCCTCGGCGCGACCTATACGGCGCCGCTCGATTTCGGCGACCTCAGGCTCAGCGTCGACTGGACCTGGCGCAGCAGGACCCAACTCGTCGGCTCGGCGATCTACCGCGACAGCCTGACCCAGCCCGCCTACGGCCTGCTCGGCGCGCGCGCCTCGCTCGATATCGACAGCATCCACAGCCAGGTCGCGGTCTTCGCGACCAACCTGACCAATCGGCGCTATGCGGTGTCAGCGGTGCAGTTCGACAATAGCTTGGGCTTCAACAGCCTCTACGCGGGCGAACCGCGCGTGATCGGGGTGCAATTGACGACGAAGTTCGGCGGGGAGTGAGCGTTACCGGGCAACGGTGGCCGCTGGCAACGGCCCCACCTACCCGCTTTGGGGCGGGAGCGGACGTTTTGTGAAGGCCTCCCCTCCCGCAAGCGGGAGGGGCAGCGAGACTTACGAACTTGTTCGTTAGTCGCAGCGGGGTGGGCCATCGCGACGTCGCCTGCTCGCTACGCTCGCGCCCACCCCCGCCCCCTCCCGCCTGCGGGAGGGGAGCCAAGCGGTCGCAATCGGCCGCTTTGAGGCGCCCGTCGTCCGAGGGGAAAGGCAGACCTAAAAAATCCCTTTCAACAAATTCGCCGGATTCTTCCGCAGCGCCGCTTCCTCGCTCGCCATATATTGGAAGATGCCCTTCAGCGCCTGCTGCGTCACCGACCGCGTCAGCCCGTCATGCGTCAGCCCCGCCGACGCGAGCAGCTTATTGCCTTTCGACAGATCGTCGAGCTGGCGAAAGGCGCCGACATTCTGGAGCGCCGATCCGACGAGCGGCGACACTTTGCCGAACAGCACATCGCCCGCGCTCGTCTGCAGATAGCGCGTCGCGCCATCCTTCTTGCTCACCAGCGCCGGCGCGTCGCTCCAGCGCAGATTGTCGATCGCGGCGCGGAAAACCGGCTTCGCCTCGCCTGCCGCCTTGCCGCCCGCGTCGTTCAGGCTTTTCGTCAAATTGGTCGTCAGGCCCAGCTTGTCGCCCATGCCGAACAGCTTCGACGCCATTTTCCCGCCCGCCCCCGGCAACAGGATGCGCACCGCCTTGTCGGCATAAAAGGCCCCCGGCTGCGCCAATTTGTCGAGCGCCCCGTCGGAGGCGCTGCCGATCAGCGACTTCACGCCGCCCGTCGGTGTTTTCGCCAGCAGCGTCGGCGCCGCCGCGAGCGCCAGCATCCCGGCGGCACCCGCCAGCACCATTCGCCGCTGTATTTCGGTCTCATCCCACTCCATGATGCGCTCCTGCTCTGGCCTGTCTGCGGCGATGGCGCGATCGTAGCAGCAAAGCCGAGGCGACCAAAGCGCGATGGAGGTGAGAATAGTGTCGGCAAACGACCGAAACATGACGTCTCTGTCATCGTCACCCCGGACTTGATCCGGGGTCCCGCTTGGCAGCGAAGAAAGCAAGGAGCGGGATCCCGGGTCAAGCCCGGGATGACGAGTGGCAGCAAGCGACCGAAACGCGACCTTCATAGCATCGTCATCCTGAACTTGTTTCAGGATCCATGGTCTGCCGTTTCCTTAAACGCAGCGCCGGACGAGAGCTCGGGCCATGGATGCTGAAACAAGTTCAGCATGACGAAGATTAAAAGGCCGCTCCCGACCCCAAAGCCGACCTCAAGCCGCCATGCGCAACCGGTTCCGGCCCTCGCGCTTGGCGGTATACAGCGCCTCGTCGGCGCGCTGGAGCAATTCCTCGACCGCTGTCTCGCCGGCATAGACCGCCACGCCGATACTGACCGTTGCGGCCGGACCGTCGTCATCGGCGCGGCCGTTCGCGGCCTCGATCGCCTGGCGGACGCGCTCGGCGACCATTTCCGCCGCCTGCGCGCTCGACCGCTGGAACACGCAGACGAATTCCTCGCCGCCGAAGCGCCCGACCATATCCTCTTCGCGCAGCGACGCCTTCGCGCGCCGTGCGACGCGGCGGATCACCGCGTCGCCGATGCCATGCCCATGGGCGTCGTTGATCCGCTTGAAATGATCGATGTCGAAGATCGCGACCGCCAGCGGCGCGCCATTTTCGCGCGCGCCGACCAGCGCGCGTTCGAGGAAGGCGAGCGTGTGGCGGCGGTTCGGCAGGCCGGTCAGCGCGTCGGTGTTCGCCGCCGCCTCGGCATCGCTGCGCGCGGCTTCGAGCATCCGGGCGTTCTCGACGGTTTCGGTCACGTCCTGGATCGTGCCGAAAATGCCGACCGGGCGGCCGCCACGGCCATATTCGATCGACCCGTGCGACGAAATGTCGCGTACTTCGTCATCGGCGCGGATGATCTGCCCCTGATATTCGAACGCGGCGCCGCTCGCGACCGCCCGTTCGATCGTTGCGCGCATCCGCGCCGCATCCTCGGGCATATACAGGTCGATGCTGCTCTGCACCGTCATCGGCGTGCCGGGTTCGACGCCGTGGATGCGATACGCCTGATCGGACCACTGGATCGTCCAGCGGACCAGGTCGACGCGCCAATGGCCGACGAGCGCCGCCGCCTCGGCCTGGAGCAGCAAATGGTTGCTCTGTTCCAGCCTTTTGGCGAGCCGCTGCCGCCCGACGAGCAGCGCCGCCAGCGGCAGCGCGCAGCCGAGCAGGGTCAGAAGGTAGAATTGCAGGAAGAGCACGACAATCTCGGGGCGCGTGTCCATGCCCGCGATCGGCCCCAGCCCCCTGCTCGTCGTCCAGGCGGTGATGATCGCGACGATCAGCACGCTCGCCCCCGCGCCGAACGGCCCCAGCCGATACGCCGCGACCACCACTGCGACACAGGGGATGAAGGTGACGGGATAGCCCGATTGCGAGAAACAGATGGCGGTCAGGCCCGCGGCGATCGTCAGCACGACCGTCGCTTCGATGATCGTCGCGCGGTTGGTGTGGCGCAGCAGCCCCGATTCGGCGAGCCGCGCGAGCATCACCACCGGCGGGGCGATGATCAGCATGCCGAGCGCGACGGTGGTCATCCACGACCGGAAGAATTCGAAACTGCCGCCGGTCAGCAGTGCCGCAATCCCGGCGCTGGCGATGCTGGCGGTGAGGGCGGCAAAACAGAAATTGACCACCGACCGTGTCGCCATGAAGGTCGGGATCCCACGCTCGTGACGGCTGACCAGCCAGAGCGCGACCAGGCCTTCGACCGCGTTGGCGACGGTGAAGGCGGCGGCCATCCACGCCGGGGTTGCCGCGAGCAGGTTCGCCGAAAAACTCGCCACCGCCATGCCGATCATGCCGCCGACGCGCGATCGCGCGGGCATCAGCAGCAACATGGCGAGCAGATATCCGCTCGGCGGCCATATCGCGGCGATATTGTCGGCGCCTTTGGTCGCATAGAGGGACAGGCTGGCGAGCAGGAAATAGCCCAGCGCCGTCAAAAGGGACCAGAAGAGCGTCTCGACCTTGGGGGGTAGCGGCCGCTTCATAAGGCCAGATTGGCGGATAATGGCAAAGAAACCACTAACATAAGCCGCGATCACCCCGATTTGCGGCAAAACGGGTTCGCCCGCTGGGCAGTCAGTCGACGCCGCCGAAGGTCAGCCCGACGACTTTCTCGACCATCGCCTCGTCCCAATCGACGCGGCGGTCGAGAACCAGCATCGCGACGCCATGGACCAGCGCCCAGGCGTGGAGCGCGGCGATATCGGGGTCGGTGACGCCGGGAAGCGCCTCGCCGACGCCGGCGCGAAGCAGGTTATAGGCAACATCGCCGCCGTCGCTGCCCTCATCCCGATACCGTTCGGGCATCTGGCGCGTGAAGCTGAGCCGGAACAGGGCGGGCTCGTCATGCGCGAAACGGACATAGGCGATACCGATCGCCTTGAACCCCGCGCGGCCGCCGCCGGCCTTGAGCCAGGCCTGCGCCTGCAGCGCGCCGAGCCGCCGCAGCCCTTCGTCCGCCAGCGCGTCGAGCAGCGCCTCCTTGTCGGGAAAATGGCGGTAAAGAGCGGTCGCGCTCACCCCGACGTCGCGCGCCAGCGCGCGCAGCCCGAGTTCGCCATCGTCGGTCTCCAGCCGTTTCAGGCCCGCCGCGATCACCGCTGCGCGCAGGTCGCCATGATGATAGGCCCCCGCCGCCTTCGCGCCGTCGCTTTTTATGTTGACACTGTTACCTTTGTTCGCCATTATGTTGTCACCGTAAACATTCCGACTCGTCCGCGCAACCCCGCCATCATGCTGCGCGGCACCTTCGCCAACTTCCGTAAGGAGCAAATTCATGGCCAGCAATGTCGAAACCCTGATCCGCGGCGCCGTCGTCAAAGGCATCGGCAAGCTCGCCGACTTCAACCGCAAGCGCCTCCCCCGCCCCACCGACGCCCACCCGTTCCTGACCGGCATCCACAAGCCGATGACCGAGGAATTCACGCTGGAGGAACTGCGCGTCGACGGCGAAATCCCCGCCGCGCTCACCGGCCGCTATCTGCGCAACGGCCCCAACCCCGCGATCGCCCCCGATCCCGCCAGCTATCACTGGTTCACCGGCGCCGGCATGGTGCACGGGATCCGCATCGAGAGCGGCAAGGCCGACTGGTACCGCAACCGCTGGGTGCGCGGCAGCGAGGCGTGCGAGGTGTTGGGCGAGGCGCTGCCTCCGGGGCCGCGCGAGGACCGCAACGACGCACCGAACACCAATGTCGTCGGCATGGCGGGCCGGACCTTCGCGATCGTCGAGGCGGGCGGCAAGCCGGTCGAGCTGGGCTATGAGCTGAACACGATCGCGCACAATCCCTTCGACGGCACGCTTTCCGGCGCCTACACCGCGCACCCCCACCACGACCCCTTCACCGACGAAACGCACGCGATCACCTATCGCGGCGACGAGCCGAACAAGGTCTGGCACGTCGTGCTCGACAAGGACGCCCGGGTGATCCGCGAACTCGCGATCCCGGTCAGCGACGGTCCGTCGATCCACGACTGCGCGATCACCGAAAACCATGTGCTCGTGCTCGACCTGCCCGTCACCTTCTCGATGAAGATGCTGCTCGCGGGCTATCGCTTCCCCTATGCCTGGAACGAAGCGCATCCGGCGCGGGTCGGCCTCCTCCCCAGGAAGGGCAGCGCCGACGACATCATCTGGGTTCCCGTCGAACCCTGCTATGTCTTCCACCCCGCCAACGCGTTCGAGACCGCCGACGGCAAGGTGATCGTCGACGTCGTCGCGCACGAAACGATGTTCGCCAGCTCGAAGCGCGGCCCCGACAGCGAAAAGTCGCGCATGGAACGCTGGACGATCGATCCGGTCGCCGGCACCACCATCCGCACCGTCATCCACGATCATGCGCAGGAATTCCCGCGCTATGACGAGCGGCTGACGACCAGGCCCTATCGCTATGTTTACAGCGTTGCCATTCCCGATGCGCAGTCGACCGAATGGGCGCTCGCCGAAACGCGGCTGTTCCGCCACGACCTCGACGCCGGGACGACCGGCGCGCATGATTTCGGCCCCGGCCGTCACCCCGGCGAGTTCGTCTTTGTCCCGCGTGGCGAACAGGGCGCCGAAGATGACGGCTGGCTGATCGGCCTGGTGGTCGACATGAACGACGAGACCACCGACCTCGTCATCCTCAACGCCGATGACTTTACCGGGTTACCGCAAGCTGTCGTTCACTTACCGCATCGGGTTCCCCCGGGGTTTCATGGCAATTGGGTCGCGGACTGACGGACGCGCGGCGCGCCATCAGCGCCTCGGTCACGCGGAGCGACCGGTCATTGTCGACGTCGATCGCGGTCGCCCCGTCGCTCACCAGCAGCGGAGCGACTTCGACGTTCAGATGGCGCGAAATGCGCCGGAAGATATGATGGATCGGACCAAGGCCGAAACGGAAGCGCAGCAGGTTGATCAAACCGAACGCCTGCATCACACGCACCGGTTTCTTGACGAACTGGCCGCCGCCGCGAAACGCCTCGGCGGCTGTCAGCGCGCCGCGATGGCCCATCCAATAGGCGTTGCAGTTCGACACTGCGACGTCCGAAAATTCATAGAAGCGCCGCTGGCCTTCGGGATGCACCGCCAGCACATCCTCGCGCCGCGCGAGTGCGACCCCGGCCTCAGCGCCGAGCCGCACCGCTTCGGCGCCGATCTCGGCGATCGTTGCGGGAGTCAGCAGGCAGTTGTCGGCGGTGGTGATCAACAGCGGAAATGGCGCAATCCCCGCGACCGCGAGGACCGAGTCGGCCAGATTGTCGGCGGCGGGCACGAATACCAGCCGGTCGCCGAGGCGGTCGACGACGATATCGCCCAGATCGTCGGCCAGCCCCTCATGGTGGCTCGACACGAAAATCTGCGCGGCATCGGTTTCGGCGGCGCTGGCGAGGACATGTGCGAGCATCGGACGCCCGGCGACCGGCACCAGACATTTGTCAGCGACGCCATGCGCCTCGGCGAGCGCGTCGACCGCGCCCGGGCGGCGCCCGGCAAGAATGAGGATCGAACCAAGGGTCATGCGGCAGCTCTCCGCGCGACGGCTGGCGCCAGTTGGCGCAACATGCTTTCGGCAACGATCGTCTCGATCAAATCGGCCTGGGTAAATCCCGCCGCCACCGCAGCGCGGCCGAAGACCTTTTCGGACCAGAGATTGCAGTTGAGATTGACCTCGAGCAATCGCACCTCGCCGCTGTCGAAATCGACGCGGAACTCGAAGCGCCCAAAATCGAAGGGGCGGAAAATTTCGGCCATCTGCGTCGTCATCGCGGCGATCCGCTCTCCGATCTCTGGCGCATCGAGCAATTTGAGGCTGTATTTGGCGCTACGATCGACGAGGTCGCGCTTCTCCTGATAGGTCCGCAGGTGCGTCGGGTCGGCCTGTTCGAAGATCATCATCGGCAGCATCGCCGGTTCGCCGTCCAGCGTGATGACCGGTACTTCGACATCGCTGCCCGCAAGGAACGGCTCGACGATGGCGTCATGGTCGAGCGCGTGAATTTCGGCGACCGCCTGCGCCAGTTCGACACGGTCGTGCGCGTCGCGGATGCCCCAGGAGGCCGAGCTGTTGTTCGGCTTGATCACCCAGCGCGGCGCCGGCGGACAGCGCGCCACGTCGACCGGCGCGCCGCGGCGGAACAGTGCCCAGGGCGCGGTCGGGATGCCGCGTGCGGCCGCCTCCAGCTTGGTCAGATGCTTGTCGTCGGACAGCCCGCGCACGATCGGCGACGCGCCGACATAAGGAAGCCCCATGCGGTTGCAGAGCAAGGGCGGCAGCATTTCACTGTTGAAGAAGCCACCCCGATTGAGCAGCGGAAAGACGAAATCGGCGTCGGGCCGGTCGAACAGCACGTCATAGCTATCGGCGATCAGCAGCGGCAGCCCGAGCCCCTCCAATATCTCGCGGATCTCGCGGTGATAGAGCGCGTGATTGCCGTCCTCGGGATGCAGCGCGCCGGTCCAGCGCGCATGTTTGGCGATGAAGAGCAACCGCTGTTGGCGGATGGCGTCGGTTAGCCGCGTGGGCTTCAGGGATGTGCTTCGCATGAGGCGTTTCGACCACAGCGAGGTTGCAGCGGCATGACCCTTTGGTGACGACGCTGCAACCAAAACGCCAAATCACTGTCATTTTCGGGCGGTAGACGGGAGCCTTCCCCACCCTTCCAAGGATCATGCCCCCGATGCTGTTCAACGCGATTGCCGCCGACGAACCCCGCCTTCCGCCCGCGAAGCGCTATGCGGCGCGGCTGGCGACCGTGCTCACCAGCGGCGGCGATGCGCGGATCCGCCCCGATGCCGATGGCCGCAACCAATATCATGCCAGCGTGCTGCCGTCGGATGCCCTCGCCTATGGATCGTCGACGATCAGCAGCATTTCCCGGCATGCGTTCGACACCCTGCTCGATCGTTGGCACCATGGGCTCGACCGTCCCGTCGCAGTCGACGATTATGCCGAAGCGCTGGCGATCCTGCGTTTCCAACTGACCGAAGCCTTTGGCACGGCCGACACGGCGGTGGTCTTTGCCGCATCGGGGACCGACCTCGAATATGTCGGCCTCGCCGCCGCGCACAACGGGCAGCCGATCACTGCGGTGCTGCTCGGCCGCGACGAGGTCGGCAGCGGCTGTGTCCATAGCGCCGCAGGCCGTTTCTTCGCCGAACAGACCGCGACCGGCGCGCGCGTCGTCGCGCAAACCGCGATCGATCCCGCCTTCGCCGGCACCGAGCTGATCGATGTCGCGGTGCGCGATGCGGCGGGACGGCCGCGCGCCTCGACCGCCGTCGTCGACGACCTTGCCGCCGCCGCGCAAGCCGCCATCGCACGCGGCCGCCGCCCGGTCCTCCACGTCGTCCATGGATCGAAATCGGGATTGACGCTGCCTGTCCTCGCCGATGTCGAACGACTGGCCAGGGCGTTCGGCGACGCAGTCACGATCGTCGTCGATGCCTGTCAGTTGCGCGTCGCGCCCGCCGCGATCCGGCGCTACCTCGCGCTCGGCTGCATCGTGCTGATGACCGGATCGAAATTCGCCGGCGGCCCGCCGTTCAGCGGCTTCGCGCTGGTCCCCGGCGCGGTGCGGGCGAAAGCCTTGCCGCTCCCGGCCGGTTTCCGCCGCGTCGCGACACGCGCCGAATGGCCCGCCGACTGGCCGGGAGCCCACATGTTGCCGGCCTCGGGCAATTACGGGCTGCTGCTGCGCCTGCAGGCGGCGATGATCGAGATCGAGCGCTTCGCCGCGCTGCCCGCCCCGCAGGTCGATCATATCGCCGCGCGCTTCAGCCATCATGTCGACCGGATGGTCGCACGGCTGGAGCTGCGCGACGTGCCGGGCGCCGGCGCGCCGACGCCGTGTCTCGCCGCAGCAACGCTGCGCACGCTCGACCTGTCGGGACGCTGGGCGAATTGCGATTTCGACGACGCGCGGGCGATCCACCGCCATATCGCGCGCCAGTCGCGCCAATGGCTGGGGCAGGAAATCCGGCTCGGCCAGCCCGTCCGCACCCACAGCCTGCCCGACGGCCGCGCGGCGGGGACGCTGCGCCTGTCGCTGTCGATGCCGATGATGGTCGACCTCGCGGGCCTCGACGACGCGGCGCTCGATGCACGGTTCGACCGCGACATGGGACTGGTCGGTGCGGCAATTTCAGCGGCCGCCGCAGCGATGGATTCACCCCGGCCCACTCAGCACGCCTGACCCTGTTTCCGACGCACAGCGGCGTCGAAACGAACCCGAATCCTCGCCGCGCCGTCCAGCGGCCACGGTTCATCGTGAAAAACGCCGGCATTTGGCAGCGGATTTTGCACGCCGCTCGTTGGCTCTTCACTATGACGAAGAAAATCCCCCTCTCCCGCCCCGCCACGTGCGCGATTGCCGCGTTCCTGGCTCTGTCCAGCCCCAGCGCCTTTGCGCAGGAAATCGCCGCGCCCGCAGCGGAACCGGTCGCCCCGCCGGTGATGGTGCCGCCGGTCGCGCCGACGACGGCCCCCGCACCGGTCGCCGCCCCGGCGCAGCCGGCCCCCGTCATCCAGGTCCCGCTCGAGATCGAACCGGCGCCCGTCCCGGTCGCAAAGGCCACGCCGCGCACCGCGCCGAAGACGGCAACGCGGGCCGCCGCAGCCCGCACCGCTGCCCCCGCACCGGTGGCGGCAGCCCCCGCCGCCGTTGCATCGACCGAGGTCATCCCGGCCGATGACGCAGCCAGCCCCCTGCCCGCCGAGAGCCTCGCTCCCGTTGCCGCCATGGTCGAGCCCGCGCCCGCGCCGATCACCGAGACCGCTGCGACGAACGAAAGCTTCCCTTGGGAACTCGCGGGCGGAGCCGCCGCGCTGCTGATCGTCGGCGGAGCGGGTCTTGCCTTTGCCCGTCGTCGTCGTTCGGGTGAGGACGAGGCGGAATCGGCGGTCGAATATGACACCGCCCCGGTCGCGCCGGCCATGGCTGGGCCCGCCCTCGCTCGCGAACCCGAACCGGTGCTCGCGGCTCAGCCCGCTTATGCGCTCCGCGAGGAACAGGTCTTTACGATCCCCGTCGCGCCTGTGCAGCGCTCGACGCCCGCCTTCGCCGCCGCGCCGAGCGGCAGCATGGGCCGCCATGAGGCGCTGGCGCTGGTCGGCCCGACCGCCGACAACCCCTTCCTGACGCTCAAGAAGCGTCTGAAGCGGGCGCGTTTCCATGATCGCAAGGAACGCCATGAATATGACGGCCTGATGGATCAGCCGCAGGTCGCCCGCCAGCCGGCGAGCGCGTGGGAGATCGCCAATCGACCCGAACCGGCGCTTGCCAAACAGACGTCGCGTCGTCCCGACCAGGCGCCGCTCTTTCCCGGCCGGCTTCGTCCCGGGTTCGCCGGCAGCTGATTAGCCGCCCGCGTTATCCGGAAACAGAAAAGGGCGGCGCCTCGCGGCACCGCCCTTTTCCTATTGCCTTGTCCCGGCCCGCACTCGGACCGGGAAATGACATTACTTGAGTTCGACGGTCGCGCCGGCAGCTTCGAGCTTCTTCTTCAGCTCTTCGGCTTCCGCCTTGCTCACGCCTTCCTTGATCGCCTTGGGAGCGCTTTCAACGAGCGCCTTGGCTTCGCCGAGGCCCAGGCCGGTGATCGCGCGGACTTCCTTGATCGCGTTGATCTTGTTGCCGCCGTCGCCGGTCAGGATGACGTCGAATTCGGTCTGCTCTTCAGCAGCCGGGCCGGCAGCGGCAGCGGCCGGAGCGGCAGCAACAGCAGCGGCAGCCGAAACGCCCCACTTTTCTTCGAGCATCTTCGACAGGTCAGCCGCTTCGAGGACGGTGAGGGTCGACAGTTCTTCAACGATCTTTGCAAGATCAGCCATGTTCATTCTCCATCAGAGCCGGGATATCCCGGCAGTAGTTTCAAGGTTTAATTCAAAATCACGCTGCGTCTTTGGCGGCATATGCGCCAAAAACCCGCGCCAACTGGCCCGCCGGAGCTGCGACAATCTGCGCAACCTTGGTAGCGGGAGCCTGCACCAGACCGATGATCTTGGCGCGCAGCTCGTCGAGCGAGGGAAGCGAAGCCAGCGCGGTAACGCCAGCCACGTCGAGCACCACGTCACCCATGCCACCACCAACGATTTCCAGCTTGGGGTTGGTCTTGGCAAATTCCACCGCGATTTTGGCAGCCGAGACCGGGTCGGTCGAGGTTGCCAGTGCGGTGGGACCGGTCAGCAGTTCGCCGATGCCGGTGTAGGACGTGCCGTCGAGCGCGATTTTGGCAAGACGGTTCTTCGTGACGCGAAAGTCGGCCCCGGCATCACGCATCTGCTGACGCAGCACCGTCGACTGAGCGACGGTCATGCCCAGGTTGCGGACGACCACAACCGAGGCAGCTGACGACAGGGTAGCGTTCAGCGAGGATACGGCTTCGGCCTTTTCCGTACGATCCATGCCTATACTCCACTCTTTGCCCGGAACCGCATGTCGGAACATGCGCCGCCGGGCGGCTAAAACACGCGAAAGCCAGACGCGAGCCAAGGCTCGCCTGTCTTTCACGCAACGATGTCCGATGGGGTCGGTCAAGCCGCATGCGCCTGTTGCCAGGCGGGCGACCGAAAAAGACTGTTCCCCGTCTCGGCTGGAAATTAAGCAGGGCATAGTCCCTGCACCAACTGTCTCGGACGGAATTGCCGCAGCCCCAAATCGCTTCGGAGCCCTGACAATGCGGGGCCGCCAATAGCGGCGCAGCCGGGGAAGTCAAGCCGGGATGCAAGGAAAAAGGCGGGATTTTGTGCCGCGACGGCATGGCAAACGGCACGACGGCGCATGACAGGCTGCAACGAATCTGATAGTTTATCGCCACTTGATGCACTTCCCCCCTTGCATCTCCGGGCACGAACAGGAGGGATCATTGGGTTTTTCGGACATGTTCGGCGGTCGAAAGGCCGCGCGAAGGCTGGCAGACGATCTCGACGCATTGCAGCAGATGCAGTTGAAGCATGGCGACAATACGCGCCTCGAGCTGGAACGCCGCGCCAGCGATCGCGGGCTGAACGGCCGCGATCGCCGCCATTGGCAGCGCCTGCTGACGCTCGCCTACGAAGACAATATCTAGCCCTCGTCACGCTTTCCAACGACTGCGGGATCGCGCAAGCCCCTCGTCGGGCGTTGCGGCGCGCGCGGCATCGGATGAAAGCGGCGCCCCAAGGCCCGATAATTGGTCGAGCCCTCTTGTATATTCGATCTTAAGATATATCTTAGAGCTATCTAGAATCGCTCTAAGGAAGCATGATGATGATATTTTACGGAAAAATGGGCGGGCGTGGCTGCGGCCATCGCCACGCCATGCATCGCGGCGGTCAGGGTTTCGGCCATGGACGCGGCTTCGGCGGTCGGCACGGTCGCAGCGACGATGGCGAACGCGGCCCGCGCCGCCGGATGTTCGACAGCGGCGAGCTGCGGCTGGTGCTGCTCAAGCTAATCGCCGACGAACCACGGCACGGCTATGATCTGATCCGGCGCATCGAGGAACTGACCGGCGGCGCCTATGCCCCGAGCCCGGGGGTCATATACCCCACCCTCACCCTGCTCGACGACATGGGACAGATTGCGGCGCAGCAAAGCGAGGGCGCAAAGAAGCTGTTCGCGATCACGCCCGAGGGCCAGGCCGAACTCGACGCCAACCGGGATCTGGTCGAGGCGCTGATCGCGCGGCTGACCGACGTCGGCGAAGAACGACAGCGCACCGACAGCGGATCGGTCCGCCGCGCGATGGGCAATCTGCGCAACGTCCTGGTCAACCGGCTCGGCGAGCGCGACATCGACGAGACGGTGCTGCACCAGGTCGTCGCGCTGATCGACGAGGCGGCGCAGAAGATCGAGCGGCTGTAGGGAGCGAAAAGCATGACGATAGCGGCCACCGCCCGCGTGCCGACCGCGCACGCCAGCAAATATCTGCAACAGCTGTGCAAACATTGGCAGCATAATCTCAGCGTCGAGTTCACCGCCGACCACGGCACCGTGACCTTCCCAAGGGATGCGCGCGGCGCCGACTGGCCGGGCGACGGGCTGGTGACCTTCGATGCCGGCGCCGACCATCTGGCGGTACGGATCGACGCCAGCATCGACGGACAACTCGAGGGATTGAAGGATGCGGTGGCGCGCCATCTCGACCGTTTCGCCTTCCGCGAGGCGCCGCTGGCCTTCGACTGGCGGGCGGCTTGAGGCACGAAATATCGTTTTTCGATAATATCGATTGACGATAAGAATATGGCGTTGTATCGTTCTTCGATAAGATATCTATCGGAGAACGATATGCCTGCTCAACATTCCACCCTGCTCGGCGTCACTCGTGGCCTGCTCTGGCTGATGCTCGGACTGGTCGCGGCGGCCGCGCTGCTTGTGCTGGCCGTCGGCATCGCACTGGTTGCCGCCTGGCCCGACGTCATGGTCGAACTGAAGAACAGCAAGACCTTCATCGACCCCGGGATCATCCAGCCGCAATTGCTCTGGATGATGGCCGTGCTGGCGGCGATCCTCGCGGTCGCCGCCTTCGTGTTGCGCCAGCTTCAGGCGATGGTCGCAAGCGCGGCCACCGGTGATCCCTTTGTCCCTGCCAACGCGCAGCGGCTCCGCCGGATCGGCTGGGCCCTTGTCGCGGCGCAACTGCTGGCGATCCCGCTCCACATGATCGCGAACAGCATCGCGGCCGCGCACAGCGAATTTGCCGGCATGGGCGGACTGTCGCTGAACAACATCCTCGCCATCCTGCTCGCCTTCGTCCTCGCGGCGGTGTTCGAACAGGGCGCGGCGATGCGCGACGAGCTGGAAGGAACGATCTGATGGCGATCGTCGTGAAACTGGACGACCTGCTCCACGCAAAGCGGATGACGCTGACCGACCTGTCCGAGCGTATCGGCATCACGCTGGCCAATCTATCGATCCTCAAGACCGGCAAGGCCAAGGCGATGCGCTTTTCGACGCTCGAGGCGATCTGCGCCGAACTCGGATGCCAGCCGGGCGACCTGCTGGCGTTCGAAGCCGATGGATGACTGCGGGGAACGCAAACCCCGCTCCAACGTTGATAGCAAAGGCGGTCGCTTCGGCCGCCTTTCGCATGTGCCGAGAAAGGAATTTTTGTGACCGATGCCCAGGGGCTGCTTTGCCCGACCTGCCGCGTGAATCTGACGATGTCCGAACGGCAGGGGATCGAGATCGATTATTGCCCCCAATGCCGCGGGGTCTGGCTCGATCGCGGCGAACTCGACAAGATCATCGAGCGCAGCGAAGCGGCGAACGCACCGCAGCAACAGGCCGCACCGCCTCCCCCGCAGCCGCAATATCGCGAGGAGCGCTACGACGATCGCGGTTACGGCAAGCCGTACAAGAAGAGCTACAAAAAGAGCTTCCTCAGCGAATTGTTCGACTGACGATCAGGCCGCGACGGCATTTCGCCGGGCATAGAGGAAATAGACGCCCAGCCCGGCGATGTTCCATATCCCGAACCAGAGCTGCGTCTGCGCCGGCAGACTGAGGAACAGATAAAGACAGCCGAGCACCGCGATCCCGCCGACGACCCAGGGCAGCGGCGCGCGAAAGGTGCGCGGCGCGTCGGGGGTGCGGACGCGCATGATCAGCATGCAGACCGACACGGCGGTAAAGGCCGCGAGCGTCCCGGCGTTGGCGAGCGCGGCCAGCTCGTCGAGCGGGATGAAGCCCGCGAGCACCGCGACGACGATCGCGGTGAAGATGGTGATCCGCACCGGCGACCCGCGCGACGACAGCTTGGCGAGGCCCTTGGGCAGCAAACCGTCGCGCGCCATGGTGAAGAAGATGCGGCTCTGGCCATAGAAAAACGCCAGAATGACGGTCGGCAGCGCGATGACGGCCGAAACGCCCAGATAATAGGCCGCCTTGGGACTTCCAAGGTCGCGCAGGATCAGCGCCAGCGGCTCGGGGCTGTTGGCGAATTTGCTGTAGGAAATGGCGCCGACGGCGGCAACCGCGACCGCGATGTAGATCAGGACGCAGACGAGCATCGAGCCGACGATCCCGATCTTGAGATCGCGGTCGGGGTTCTTGGTTTCCTCGGCGGCGGTGGCGATGGCGTCGAAACCGTAAAAGGCGAAGAAGATAATCGCCGCCGCCGCCATCACCCCGCGCTCGACCCCGTCGGGGCCGACATGCTTGGCGAAGCCGAAGGGGCTGAAGGGTTCGAGATTGGCGGCGTCGAAGGCCGGCAGCGCGACCGCGACGAAGACGGTCAGCGCGATGATCTTGACGATCACGAGGATCGCATTGACCGTCGCGCTTTCACGGGTGCCGAACAACAGCATGCCCGCGACGATGGCGATGATCGCAATGGCGGGAAGGTTGACGATGCCGCCCAGTTCCGGCCCCTGCATCAGCGCCATCGGCACCCCGACCGACGCCTGTAGCAAAGGCGCGGCATAGCCCGACCAGCCGACCGCGACCGCGCTGACGACCAGCGAATATTCGAGGATCAGGCTCCAGCCGACAATCCACGCGATAAGCTCGCCGATCACGACATAGCTGTAGGTATAGGCGCTGCCCGACGCCGGGATCATCGTCGCCATTTCGGCATAAGCGAGCGCCGCGCAGGCGCAGATCAGCCCCGCGACCGCAAAGGACAGGATGACCGCCGGCCCCGCCTTGTCGGCCCCGACCCCGATCAGCGTCAGGATGCCGGTCCCGACGATCGCGCCGACGCCGAGGGCAATCAGGTGCGGCCAGCCGAGCGTGCGCGCCAGCCCATGCCCTTCCGGCTGTTCCGGGACTATTGCTTTGCGGCGCAGCAGGCTGTCGGTCATTCGGGCTCCCCTAATTTTGGTTGCTTGTGAAACGGGATCGGGGAGAAGGCAAGCGGAGCCGTCAACCCGGGCGTGCCACCGCATGGGCGCGCGCCGCGAGCCCGGCCGCCAACAGCACCGCCAGCGCGTAAGCGAGCGGTGCCGACCACAGGACCATACGCGCCCCGGCGACCGCGCCGGCAACCAGCGCCGCCCACAGCCAGAGATGCGCGAGCCAGCGCCCGTCGCCCGTACCGCGCAGCGCATTGGCGATCTTGTGCCCCATCTGGACCAGCGTGCCGGTCATGTAGGTCACGCCGACGACGGCGCCATCCTGTCCCTCGATCGCGGCATTGACGACCCCCATGGCGAAGGCGAGGCACAAGACCGGCGGCCAACCGGGAAGGATGAAACGCAGCCCGATCGCCAGCATAAGCAGCAACGCGACGAGTGCGAGCACGGCCGGCGACCGCCGCGACCCGGCGCGCGCAGCGACGAGCGAGCCCGTCACCACCCCCGCGACGAAGGTCGCGATGATGCCGCCCGCGACCATCGCCGCGTCGCTCGACTGGGCGAGACCGACCGCCAGCCGGGTCGAATTGCCGGTCATAAAGGATACGAAAAAGCCCGCCGACTCCACGAAGCCGATCGCATCGACGAAACCGGCGAGGATCGCGATCCCCAACGCCAGATGCTGATGGGCGCGGTCGAAACGGATCATCGCGTCACAGCAGCGCCTCGATCGCCTCGGCCAGTTTTGCGTCGCGCTCCGACAATCCGTCGGCATCGTGCGTCGTCAGCAGGATATCGACGCGGTTGTAGACGTTCGACCATTCGGGATGATGGTCCATCTTTTCGGCGATGATCGCGACGCTGGCCATGAAGCCGAACGCCTGCGCGAAATCGGCGAATTTGAAGCGGCGCGTGATTGCGTCGCGCTGCGGCTCGTGCGTCCAGTCGGGGAAGCGGGCGAGCAAGGCATCGCGCGCCGCATCGTCGAGTTTCTGCACCATCTTTTCGTCTCCCGCTGGCCAAGCTGCCGCACCCGCCATAAGGAAGGGCGCGAT
This sequence comes from Sphingopyxis sp., assembly GCF_050725615.1. GTDB lineage: Bacteria > Pseudomonadota > Alphaproteobacteria > Sphingomonadales > Sphingomonadaceae > Sphingopyxis. The sequence continues at coordinate 9,940 of NZ_JBOHHU010000054.1, read as the reverse complement.
GAGCGACAAGACTGCCCTTTCCTCGCTTCCCCCCGGCTGGACCGGAGCGGCGCCCGACACCAATGCGCTGTTCGCGATGGCCGAGGCGGCGCTGGACAGCCTGCCCGCCGTTTTCGCGCCGCATATCCAGGATGTGGTGATCGCGATCGAGGAGTTTGCCGACGACGAGGTGCTGAAGTCGCTCGACATCGAGCATCCCTATGATCTCACCGGCCTCTATGAAGGCCGTCCGCTGACCGAGCGCAGCATCGACGCGAGCGGCGGCATGCCCGACCGCGTCACCCTCTATCGCATCCCGATCCTCGTCGAATGGATCGAGACCGGCGAGAAACTCGACCGACTGGTGCGCCATGTCCTGATCCACGAAATCGGGCATCATTTCGGTTTCTCCGACGACGATATGCACGCGCTGGAAGATATGGCGTGACGGCGTTGCTGCGGCTTGACCGGGTGGCGTGCATTCGCGGCGACCGGCTGTTGTTCGAGAAACTCTCCCTTTCGCTGGCGCCCGGCGAAGCGCTCTGGCTGCGCGGTCCCAACGGCGCGGGCAAGTCGAGCCTGATCCGCGTCGTGGCGGGGCTGCTGCGCGCTGCGGCGGGGACGGTCGAACGCTTCGGGCGGGTCGCGCTGATCGACGAAGCGGCGGCGCTCGATGCCGAATTGCCGCTGCGCCGCGCCCTCGATTTCTGGGCGCGGGTCGATACGGTCGATGGCCATACCGTGGACCGCGCGATGGAGACGATGGCGCTGGCGTCGCTGTCCGAAGTGCCGGTGGCGATGCTGTCGACCGGGCAGCGCAAGCGCGCCGCGATGGTCCGGGTGATCGCCAGCGGGGCGCCGATCTGGCTGCTCGACGAGCCCGCCAACGGCATGGACGATGCGGCGCAGGCACGGCTGGTCGCGGCGATCGCGGCGCACCGCGCGAATGGCGGCGCGGTGCTGCTGGCGTCGCATTTCGCGCTGGGCGTGCCCGACCTCGCCGAACTCGACATGGGCGCGCTGGCGTGACGATGCTGATCGCCCTGTTCTGGCGCGACCTGCGGCGTGCGTGGGGCAGCGGGGCGCTGTGGCTGCCGGTGCTGTTCTTCCTGCTCGTCGCCACCGCCTTTCCCTTTGCGGTCGGCCCCGACGCCCCTTTGCTCCGACGCGCCGGCGGCGGCATGGTGTGGGTCGCGGCGCTGCTCGCCGCGCTGCTGCCGATCGACCGGCTGGTGCGCCCCGATCGCGATGCCGGGGTACTCGACCAATTGGCGGTGCGCGGGGTCGCCGACGAGGTGATCGCGGCGGTGAAGATCGCCGCGCATGCGATCGGCTTCGGCCTGCCGCTGCTCATCGCCCTCCTCCCCGCCTCAGCGCTGCTGGCGCAGGATGCGGGGCGGGTGGAGACGCTGGCAACCGGCATCGCGATCGCCATCCCCGCCCTCGCCTCGCTCGCGGTGCTGAGCGCGTCGCTGACGGCCGGGCACAAAAGCGGGAGCGCGATCGGCGGGCTGCTGGTGCTACCGCTCGCGGTGCCACTGCTGATCTTCGGCGCGGGGATGCTCGACCCCTCGGGGCGCGGCGCGATCAAGCTGCTGGCGGCGGTAAGCTTGCTGCTGACGGCGATCGGGCCGTTTGCGGCGGGAGCCGCGCTGCGCGGCTTGCGCGAATGACGCGGCAATCGCTCGCCCATGTCGCGCTGGTCGTGCGCGACTATGACGAGGCGATCGATTTCTATGTCGGGACCCTGGGCTTCACGCTCGTCGCCGACCAGTATCAGCCGGCGCAGGACAAGCGCTGGGTGCTCGTCGCCCCGCCGGGCAATCCCGCAGGCGGCGCGACGGTCCTGCTTGCGCGGGCGGCAAACCCGGAGCAGGCCGAATTCATCGGGAACCAGTCGGGCGGACGCGTCTTCCTGTTCCTGCAAACCGATGATTTTTCGCGCGACTATCAGCGCCTGCTCGACCGGGGCGTGCGGATCGAGCGCGAGCCGATGGAGGCCGATTATGGCACCGTCGCGGTGTTCCTCGACCTCTATGGCAATAAATGGGACCTGATCGAGTTTCGCCAGGCGGCGTGAGGGGCGGAGCGGGCTCGGGCCTTAATAGCATGCCTTGCACCTGACGGCGTCGACCGCTCCGTCAGCGCGTCGCGCGGCCGCCTCCCCATCACCGTGTGATAGGGAAGATTTCAAAAAAACGTCGGCCCGGCCCCCTCGCGCGCCCCAAAAGAAAAAGGCCGGGCGGAGCATCCTCCACCCGGCCTTTCCTGTCTCTAAGCCGCGAAGCTTATTTCTTGGCAGCGGCCTTCTTGGCCGGAGCCTTTTTGGCAGCCGCCGGCTTTTCCTCGGCGTCGGCCTTGGGGGCAGCCGCCTTCTTCGCCGGCGCCTTCTTGGCGGGAGCCTCGGCGGCTTCCTCGGTCACGTCGGCCTTCTTGGCGGCCGGCTTCTTCGCGGCGGCTTTCTTGGCAGGCTTGGCGTCATGGTCATGGTCGTGACCGCAGCCCGGGCCGTGGACATGGCCGCCATCATCGTCGGCTTCGATCGCCGCTTCGATTTCTTCGCGGGTCACTTCGCGGTCGCTGATCTCGGCCTTTTCGAACAGGAAGTCGACGACCTTGTCCTCATAGAGCGGCGCGCGAAGCTGGGCTGCGGCGAGCGCGTCCTGCTGGACATATTCCATGAAGCGCTGACGGTCTTCGGGACGGTACTGCTGCGCGGCCTGCGCGACGAGGCGCTGCATTTCCTGCTGCGAAACCTGCACGCCATGCGCCTGGCCGATTTCGGACAGAAGCAGGCCGAGGCGGACGCGGCGAACGGCGATCGCACGATATTCGTCGCGGTCCTTTTCGAGTTCGGCCTTCGCCGCCTCGACGTCTTCCTCATGGCTCGCTTCATGCTCGAGCTGCTGCCAGATCTGGCCGAATTCGGCCTCGACCATCGTCGGCGGCACGTCGAAATCATGGCTCGCGGCGAGCTGGTCGAGCAGCTTGCGCTTCATATAGGTGCGGGTCAGGCCGTTGAGTTCCTGCTCGACCTGGTCCTTCATGATTTCCTTGAGCTTGTCGAGGCTCTCCAGACCCAGCGATTTGGCGAACTCGTCGTCGATCGACGCGGCCGCCGGAACCTTCAGCTCCTTGACGGTGATCGCGAATTCGGCGGGCTGGCCCTTCAGATTTTCGACCGGATATTCGTCCGGGAAGGTGACCTTCAGGACCTTCTCGTCACCGACCTTGGTGCCGATCAGCTGGTCTTCGAAGCCCGGGATGAGCTGGCCGGCGCCGATTTCGACCGCCATGTCCTCGCCGGTGCCGCCGTCGAAGGCGACGCCGTCGACCGAGCCCGCGAAGTCGATGATGACCTGGTCGCCGGTCGCGGCCTTCTTGGTCTTCGGCGCTTCCTCGTAGCGCTTCATCTGAGTCGCAAATTCCTCGATCTTGGCCATGACGGCCTTGTCGTCGGCGGGAACGGTCAGGCGCTCGAGCTTCAGCCCGTCAATCGACGGGGTGGCGATTTCGGGCAGCACTTCCAGCGCGACGGTGATGTCGGCGTCCTTGCCGGTTTCATAACCCTCGTCCAGCGTCACCGCGGGCTGCAGCGCGGGGCGCAGCTTTTCCTTGGTCATCAGGTCGCGCACGCCGGCCTCGATCGCCTTGTTCAGCGCGTCGGCCGACAAAGCGGCGCCGTGCATCTTGCGGATCAGGTTCGCGGGCACCTTGCCGGGGCGGAAGCCGGGCATGCGCACCGTCGGGGCAATGCTCTTCACTTCGTCATCGACGCGGGCATCGATATCCTTGGCGGTGATGGTGACGCGATATTCGCGCTTCAGGCCTTCGTTCAGCGTTTCGACGGTCTTCATTGCCTTGGTCTTATCCTTGCTCAAAATCTCTATCCGAACCCCGTCGTTGCGACGGAGTTCCCCATATTCCGGCCCCAAGCTCGTCAGAACCTCGCAAAACTGGTGCGGGCGAAGGGACTCGAACCCCCACATCTTGCGATACTGGTACCTAAAACCAGCGCGTCTACCAATTCCGCCACGCCCGCTCAGAGCTTCGGCCGGATGCACGAAAACGCGCGAAAAAGCCGCGCACGCCCGTGCGGGCCGCGCGGCGCTATAGCAGACGGACCGCCAAGGGCAAGGCCCGCAACGCGGCCGGAACGTCGGGGCGTGCCGGACGTTGGTCGGGCAAGGAGACAGATGATGACCAGCTATAGCGCTAGCCTGCATGTCCATGCGGCCGACCCGCTGCCGAAACCCAAACCCGACACCATCGAACCGATGGCGCCGCCCGAAAATCCGGTCCAGCCGACGCCGCAGGAGGATCCGGCCGGGCAGCCGCTCGAAGTACCGGGCGCGCCCGGCGGCGGCGACACCGATCATCCGGGGCGCGGGCCCAGTGAAGTGCCACCGCAGCAGGTCTAGCTCGAGATGCCCCTGATGCAGCGCGGCGACAGAACTTAGTCAGCTAACCACTTGACCACTCCCTGCTCCGCCCGCCAAGGTGCGGGCAGGAGAGAGACGATATGAAAATTCTGACCGCCGCCGTCGCCCTGCTGGCGACCGCTTATGCCCTGCCCGCTGCGGCGCAGGAAACCACCCTTTATCGGGGCGGCCCGATCGTCACCATGGACGGCGAGACCCCGCAAATGGTCGAGGCGGTGGTGACGCGGGGGGACCGCATCGCCTTCGCCGGCAGCGAAGTCGATGCCCGCAAGGCAGCGGGCGAGGACGCCGCGATCCACGATCTCAAGGGCGCGACAATGCTCCCCGGCTTCATCGATGCCCATTCGCACTTCACCTTCGCGTTGAAGATGTCGGACGCGCTCGATCTTGGCGACAAGACCTTGCCGCCGGTGAAGGATGTTGCCTCGCTGCAAGGCGCGATCCGCGACTATATCGCGCGGCGCGCAATCCCCAAGGGCGGCTGGGTCGTCGTCATGCAATATAATGAGGAGGCGCTTGCCGAACGGCGCCTCGTCACCCGCGCCGACCTCGACGCGGTATCGCCCGATCACAAGATCGTGATGTTCCATATCTCCTTCCACAATCTCGTCGCGAACAGCCCCGCGCTCGCTGCGGCAAAGCTGACCGACGCCAGTCAGCCGCCGTCGGGCGGGATGATGCTGCGCGACGCCGACGGGCGGCTCAACGGGGTATTGCTCGAAAAATCGATGTTCCTGATGATGCCCGCGATGCCGCAACCGACCGTCGAGCAAAAGCTCGCCGGGCTCGATGCCGCGCAGCAACATTATTTCGCCGAAGGCTATACCCATGCGCAGGACGGCGCGACCCAGCCCGACGATCTGGCGTTCCTGACCAGCGCGGCCGCGCGCGACCATATCAAGATCGACCTCGCGCTCTTGCCTTTCTACACCGGCCTCGACGCGCTGCTCGCTCAGCCCGACCCCAAATTCGGCACCTATCAGGGCCATGTGAAATTGCAGGGGGTCAAATTCGTCCTCGACGGGTCGGTGCAGGCACGCACCGGCTTTTTCACCCGCGACTATGCGCGCGGCAGCCCCGACGGCGCGCACCCCTGGCACGGCCAGCCCGTGGTTTCCGAACAGGAATTTTGTGCGCAGGCGCGCAAAGTGCATGATCGCGGGTGGCAGATCTTCGCCCATGCCAATGGCGACGCGGCGATCGACATGGCGATCCAGTGCTTCGACGCGCTCGGCATCAAGGCCGCCGACAATCGCCGCCCGATCGTCATCCACTCGCAGTTCCAGCGCCGCGACCAACTCGCCGCCTATGCGCGCATCGGCGTCGGCCCCGCCTATTTCTCGAACCACACCTGGTATTGGGGCGACGTCCACCGCACCAATTTCCCGAAGGAGGTCGTCGATTTCATCAGCCCCTTCCGCTCGGCGCGCGCTGCGGGCCTGACGCCGTCGAACCACAGCGACTATAGCGTCACCCCGCTCGACACGCGCTTCATGCTCTGGACCTCGATGGCGCGCGTCTCGCCGACCGGCGTCGTCAGCGGCCCCGACGAGCGGCTGGGCGCCTATGAAGCGCTCCAGGCGCTGACCACCGGCCCCGCCTGGCAGGTCTTCGAGGAGGAGCGCAAGGGCCGGATCAAGCCCGGCCTGCTCGCCGATTTCGTGATCCTCGACAAGAACCCGCTGACGACCCCGGTCGATGGCATCAAGGACATCAAGGTCCTGGAAACCATCAAGGAGAGCGCTACGGTGTGGCGCGCGAAAGAATGACGCCGGTCAATAATTATCCGCGACCGGCTCGCCGCTCTTGACGTCGATCACCCGGCCGCGCGCGTCATAACTTAGCACCCCGGCGACCGGCGCCAGCCGGTTGACGTTGAACACCGGCGGACCGACGAATTTGCCGATCGCGCGCCAGCTTGCGGTCACGACCGGCTTGCCCGCCAGGGCGGCCGGCGCGCTCGGCGCGGTCGCCGGCGCGACCCCCATCGCGGGCATCACCCAATGGCCATTGACGCTCGCCCCCAGCCCGGTTTCACCCGCCAGCACCGGATCGTCCGACGCCTGCCACGCGATCGCGACATGCACCGCGCCAAGGTCGGTGACCTCGCCCGCCTTCGCCTCGAAGCCAACCGAGCCCAGGCACATGCACGCCAGCATCGCATTCTGGTTGCCCGCACCATAGATCACATAGCTGCCCGGCACCGCCTCGATCAGCATCAGCTTCTCGTCCTTGCCCTTCTCCAGCGCCTTGCCGAGGTTGATCGACTGGAGGTTCTGGACGTCGGGATGGTGATAGTCGAAAGTTTCGAGACTCGGTTCGGGCGGCACCTCGTCGTCCGATTTCGTCCCTTTCGCGGCCGCCTGCTTCGCCAGCGCCGCATCGCGCGCCTTTTTGAGGTCGGGCAGCGCCTTGTCGAAGGCGGCCTTCTTCGCCGCATAATAAGCCGCGACCTCGGCCTCGGTCGGCACGCGCATGAACACCGGCGCGAACCATTTGCCCTTCACCCGGAACAACAGATAGGCTCTGTCGGGTTTGATCACGACCGGCTTTTTGCCGTCGATCTCGACCAGTTCGTCGGGCGCCTTGGCGTCGGCGGCCTGGGCGACGGCAGGAATGGCGAGCGCCACGAACAGCGACAGCAGCATCGTCAACCGCTTCATTTCACCGGCACCTTTCCACCCCAGGTCGGCCCGGAGGCGATCTTCGCCTGCACCGCTATGCCCTGTTCGGGCGGCAGGTCGGCGACATTCTCCCAGATTTCCTCCGCGACGCCGTAGCGCGTATACCCGCGCGGCTCCATGCAGCGGCGCATCTTCGCCTGCCGGTCGCGGCGAGTCAGCGTGCCCTCGAACATGCTGCCGATCGCGAGACCCACCAGTCCCGAATGCTCGAAATAGCCCGTTGCGGCGCGCTCGCCCGGCGACCGTTCGACCCAGGGGACAAAGCGCGGGATCGCCACATTGGCCCAGCCGGCGGGCGCGAGGAAGCGATAGCAGTCGGCGATGTCGGCATAGGCTTCGGCAAAACTCGTGCCATCGCGGTGATAGAAGAAATATTTCCAGCCATTTTCGACCACTGCCGCGTCGTCCGACCCCGACAGGTCGGGCACCACGATGCTCGCCGGATCGGGAAGCGCGGCCGCTTCGCTTGCCACCGCTGCGGGCGACAGGACGGCCAGACTTCCCGCCAACACCGCCAAGACCCCGATACCCCTCATGTCGCCCCCCTCGCCGCGTCGACCTGCCCCCAGACATGCAACGGGTCGCCCGATTGAGCAAGGGTCGCGATGGGGCCCTGAGCCGCCCCCGTACCTTACCCATCTATCTGTAGTGGAGCGGAATAATCGACCCGCGCGGCGACAAAATATCTTGCAAAGAATCCCGCGCGATATAGCAGCAGAGCGATCCCGCCGGGGCGGCGGGAGATGAGGGTCGCGAGGATGAATTTGGGGCGTTGGGCTGCGCGCGTGTCGGCGGCCATGATTTTGGCGGCGTCGCTCGCAGGGAACGGCGCGGCCCAGCCTTCGGATCCGCAAGAACCGATCATGGCGGTGGCCGACGTGCCGTCCGCCCCGCCGGGCTGCGAATTGCATGTCTGGCCGAGCGGCGGGCTGCGCTCGATCTATCACGGCTGGCTCCATGGCGGGATCGTCGACGGCGCGGTCAAGGGCCGCGACGGCTATCCCGAAGTTCCGGCCGACCCGGTCGATACCGCGCAGCAACTCGCCATGATCCGCGCCGCCGCGCTCCAGGACGTCTTCACGCGGACCGACTACGCCGTCGTGATCCACGACACCCCTCAGTCGACCGTGACGATCCGTCAGAACCCGGCGCGCCTGACCGCCTCGACATCGACCTGCTACGCCGAACTGATCTTCGAGGATGTGTTTTTCCAGCAGGACGTCGTCAACGGCGGCTCGCTCAAGACGCTGATCCGCTTTCGCGATTTCGGAGCATCCGACCGGTTTACGAAACAATTCGGCACCTGGGCCAAAACCCCGCTCCTCGCCTTCCCGCCCAAGGAACCGGCGAGGAATGCCGAGGCGCTGGCCGAAATTCGCGCCGCTTTCCGCTCGAACATCTTCGAGTTCGCCGGCGCGCTGCGGGCCAATGAGACCGCCGGCGGCAAGAAGAAGAAATGATCCGCCGTATGCGTTTCGCCTGCCTCGCTGTCGCCGTCGGCCTTGCCTCCCCCGCGCTCGCACAGGACGCCGTTGCGGACGCCGCGCCGACCGTCTGCGAACTCCATGTCTGGCCCGCCGCCGCGATGCGCTTTGCCAATCAGGGAGAAGGGCATAATTTCAAATCGGGACTGTCGGGCGGCCTCCTGGCCGGTTTTGAACCACCCAAGCGCCGCGGCGGGCTGTGGAAACGGGTGGATCCCGATGCGCCGGCCGAGAAACCTTTCGATCTGCTCAGCCTCAGCGAGCAGGGAGTGCTTCTGTCCGCATCACCCGACGGGACCATATTCGGGCTGCCGGGGCACCGGCTGGTTATCCACGATACCGCTCTCACCAGCCGCGAGATTCGCGGTACGCCCGGACGCTATGCCGCCGGTTCATCGCCCTGCTACGCCGACCTTGTCCTCGACTCGCTCATTCTCTCGAACGAATGGAGCAATGGTCAGAATTTGAAGAGCCTCTATCGCTTTCGCGATTTCGGGACCGGCAACACGCCGACCCGCAGCTTCGGCGCCTGGGTCCAGACCAGGCTGGTGATCGAGCCGGAGGATATTCCCGCAAAATTCGACGAGGCAAAGGCCGAGATGCGCGCCGCCTTCACGAATAACGTCGCGCTTTTCGGCGCGGCGCTGACGACCAACGCCACCACCGGAACCACCAAACAGGGAAAAAAGAAATGAAGACCAAAATTGCGCTGATCGCCGCCGGCCTTTCGGCGACGCTGGCGTCGCCCGCCGCCGCCCAGGATGCGGCGCCGTGCGAACTGCACATCTGGCCGGCCGAACGCATGACCTCGGTCACCACCGGCCTGCTCGGCGGCGGCCTGCTCGACGCGGCGCTGCACAGCGGCACCGACGCCAACAACAAGGCGTCGCTGGCGACCGCGCTCGACAGCCCGAGCCAGCTCGACGCGCTGAAGTCGCTCGACCTCGCGACGCTCATCGCGCTCAAGCCCGGCACCGTCGTCGTCACTCACGACACCGCGCTCGAACGCAAGACGATGAACAAGGTCAAGACGCGCCGCTCGGACTCGACTGCGGCCTGCTATTCGGAACTGATCGTCGCCGACGTGCTCTATCAGAAAGCCGCCATCTACGGCCGTTCGCTCAAGACGCTGTTTATGATCCGCGACTTCGGCGCCGACCAGAAGATCGATTTCGAATATAAGGCGTGGGGCGGCAACGGCCTCAAGCTCTTCCCGCCGAAGGAAGGCGAAGACGCGATCGCCGCGCTCGACGAGCTCAACGGCGTGTTCAAGCTGAATTTTGAGGAATATGCCAACAATGCGCGGAGCGCGATGAGCCGCCGCAAGCCCGCGAAATAAGCGGAACAACCC
>NZ_JBOHHU010000053.1:0-29195 GCF_050725615.1 Sphingopyxis sp. | reverse complement strand
ATGCAGGAGGCAAAGCGCGGCGAGAATGCCGAGGCTCTGATCGCCGCCTTTGACAAGGCGAAGGCGGCGCAGCCGACCGCCGCGACCGCCGAACTGGCGAAGATCGAGGCCGATGGCGGTCCCGCCTATCGCGCCGCCGCGCTGTTCCAGCAGGCGAATATGAAGGCCGAGCGCGGCGACCTGAAGGGCGCCGCCGCCCTGATGGCGAAAGCCGCCGCCGACACCAAGCTCGATCCCTCGCTCCGCGATCTCGCGCTGCTGCGCCAGACCGCCTTCGAATATGATACGCTGAAGCCCGAAGTCGTGATCGCGCGGATGAAGCCGATGGTCGACGCCAAGGACCCGGCGTCGAACTGGTTCCCGAGCGCCGCCGAACTGAGCGCGATCGCGCATTATCAGCTCGGCCAGTATAAGCAGGCGGGCGACCTTTATGCCCGCATCGTCAAGGTCCCGACGATCCCGAAGTCGCTGCAGTCGCGCGCGGTGCAGATGGCGGGGATGCTGGGGGTCGACGCCGTCGAAGATCGTGCGGACGAAAGCGCCGCGAAGGACCAAAAAGGCGCCGCCGCGCCCAAGGTGGCCGCCGGACCAGTTGAGGAAAAGAAATAATGCGGAAAGCCAATTTTGTCGGTGTCGCGCTCATCGCGCTGGCGCTCGCCGGCTGCGGCGTGCTCAAGGGCAATGGCGGGCCGAAGACCCCGACCGTCGGCGATCGCGTCTCGATCCTGTCGAACGACAACAGCGTCAAGGTCGATCCCGCGACCGCATCGGTCGCGGTCGTGCTGCCCGACCCGGTGGTCAACGCGAACTGGGCGCAGTCGGGCGGCAATGCGTCGAAATCGATGGGCCATCCGGCGCTTGCCGCCTCGCGCAGCCAGATCTGGAGCGCGAGCATCGCGGGCGGCAACAACAAGCAGCGGCTGGCCTCGGCCCCGGTGGTGTCGGACAACCGCTTGTTCGCGGTCGGCACCGATGCCGTCGTCTATGCCTTTTCGGCCGACACCGGTTCGTCGCTGTGGCGGGTTCCGATCGGCAGCACCGGCAAGGATTTCCAGGATTCGCTGTTCGGCGGCGGCGCGTCGGTCGACGGCAGCGTCGTCTATGCGACGAGCGGCGTCGGTGATGTCGCGGCGCTGAACGCCGCCGATGGGTCGGTGCTGTGGAAGGTGAAGCCCGCCGGTCCGCTGCGCGGCGCCCCGACGATCGCGTTCGGCGGTGTCTATGTGATCACCCAGGACAATCAGATCATTGCATTGAACGCCGCCGATGGCGCGGTGCTGTGGCAGGCGACGGCGTCGCTCGAAGCCGGCAGCATCTTTGGCGCGGGTTCGCCCGCTGCGGGGCAGGGCACGATCGTCGCCGGATTCTCGTCGGGCGAGGTTCAGGCCTATCGCTATGAAAATGGCCGCGACCTGTGGGAAGACGCGCTTGCGCGCACCTCGATGGCGCTGTCGGTGTCGACGCTGTCCGACGTCGATGCCGATCCGGTGATCGACCGCGGCCGCGTCTTCGCGCTCGGCCAGGGCGGCCGCATGGCGAGCTATGAACTCGTCACCGGCCAGCGCAGCTGGGAAATTTCGATCGCCGGCATTTCGACGCCCTATGTCGTCGGCGAGTGGGTCTATGCGATGACCGACGATGGCAAATTGCTGTGCGTCGCGCGCGCGACCGGCAAGGTCCGCTGGCTGCAGCAACTGTCGCGCTTCCGCGTCGAGACCGAAAAGAAGAAGAAGGACCCGATCCGCTGGACCGGACCGATCCTGGCGGGTGGCCGTCTGATCGCGGTGAACAGCGAGGGCCAGCTGTCCGAATTTTCGCCCGCCGACGGATCGACGATCGCGACGACCGACTTCAAAACGTCGCTGTCGCAGTCGCCGATCGTCGCGAACAATGTCCTCTATATTCTGGCGGACGACGGGCGCATCACCGCCTGGCGCTGATTTAAGGGATCGGGCCGTGTCGGCTCGATCGGAACAGGGATAATAGCATGGCGCGATCCGCAACGATCGCCATTGTCGGCCGACCCAATGTCGGCAAATCGACGCTGTTCAACCGGCTCGTCGGCAAGCGCCTGGCGCTGGTCGACGATCAGCCGGGGGTGACGCGCGACCGGCGCGAGGGCGACGCCAATCTGCTCGGGCTCGAATTTCTGATCGTCGACACGGCAGGGTTCGAGGACCAGGACGCCGCGACGCTGCCCGGCCGGATGCGCGTGCAGACCGAAAAGGCGGTGCGCGAGGCCGATGCCGCACTGTTTATGATCGACGGCCGCGCCGGGGTGACCCCGCTCGACGAGGAAATCGCACGCTGGCTGCGCAGCGAGGACACGCCGATCATCCTCGTGGTCAACAAGGCCGAGGGGAAGCAGGGCGAGAATGGCCTGATGGAAAGCTATTCGCTCGGTTTCGACAATCCGATCGCACTCAGCGCCGAACATGGCGAGGGCATCGTCGACCTGTTCGACGCGGTGCGCCCGATCGTCGAGGGGTTCGAGGCGGCCGAAGCCGAGGCGTTGCCACCACGGATCGAAGGCGAAGAGGGCGACGAGGACGAGGAAGCGCCGCTTGGTCCGATGAAACTCGCGATCGTCGGGCGTCCGAATGCCGGAAAATCGACCTTGATCAACCGCATGATCGGCGAGGATCGGCTGATCACCGGACCCGAAGCGGGGATCACCCGCGATTCGATCCGCGTCGACTGGCAATGGGAAGATGATGGCGAGGTCCATGAGATCCAGCTGTTCGACACCGCCGGTATGCGCAAGCGCGCCAAGGTGCAGGACAAGCTGGAGAAACTCTCGGTCATGGACGCGCTCCACGCGGTCGATTTTGCCGAGGTCGTGGTGCTGTTGCTCGACGCCACCAAGGGGCTGGAGGCGCAGGATCTGCGCATCGCCGACCGGGTGCTGCAGGAAGGCCGCGCGCTGATCGTGGCGCTTAACAAATGGGACGTCGCCGAAAATCCCTCGTCGCTGTTCAACGGCGTCCGGAATGCGCTCGACGACGGGCTCAGCCAGGTCAAGGGCGTGCCGGTGCTCACCATTTCGGGCGCGACGGGCAAGGGGATCGACACGCTGGTCCGCGTCGCCTTTGAACAGCGCGCGATCTGGACCAACCGCGTCTCGACCGCGCGGCTCAACCGCTGGTTCGAGGGTGCGGTCGAGAATAATCCGCCGCCGGCGCCGGGGGGCAAGCGCATCAAGCTACGCTATATCACCCAGGCGCGCACCCGCCCGCCGACCTTTGTCGTGTTCGGCACGCGCACCGATTCGCTGCCCGGCAGTTACGAGCGCTATCTGGTCAACGGCATGCGCAAGGAACTGGGTTTTCAGGGCGTGCCGGTGCGTTTGAATTTCCGCAATTCGCGCAATCCCTATGACGAATGACCAGCTCTGAGGAATCGGGGGCCGTCGTCGTCGATGCGCGCGGCATGAAATGTCCCTGGCCGGCGCTGCGGCTGGCCCGTGCGATGCGAACCGGCGGGCCTGTCGTCCTGCTCGCCGATGATCCGCAGGCGGAACGCGCAATTGCGGCGCTGGCGCGCGAACATGGCTGGTCGCTGGCGGCCGAAGCCGCAGGGCGCTGGCGGGTGCGCCACAGCTGACCCAAAACGGGCCGCTTCTGAACTGGCCCCGCCAATCGTAACGGCTTTTTTACCGCCTTCGCGGCATGACGGCGGCGGGACCAAAGACCGATTTTACGCCAAGGGACGAACAAGTGGACGATATCCTGGTCGATTGGGATGAATTCCGTGCCACGCGCACGCAGCTCGGCGCCGCTTTCGTGCGGATCCTGGGCTATTTTCGCGAGGACGGCAGCAAATCGGTCGTGGCGATCGAGGAAGCCATGCGCGCCCGCGACGCGCGCGGCCTGGTCATGCCTGCGCACACGTTGAAGGGCGAATCGCGCCAGTTCGGCGCCGAAAAACTCGCCGACCTGGCCGAAGATATCGAAACCTTTGCGCGCCATTGCATCGAGGCGCAGGTCAGCCCCGAGGAATATCTGCCGCGCGTCGTGACGCTGCGCCCCTTGTTCGAGGAAACGCTGGCGGCGCTCGAAAAAGAGGCCAATCCACTCGTCCAGCGCCGCGCGCCCGGCTTCGGGCGTGCCGTCGGCTACTGAACCGCTGCGGTTTTCCGCATCGGTTGCAGGCTGAAGCGCGACAGGCTGCGCCACAGCCATTCGAGCGGTCCGTAGTGAAAGCGGGCGAGCCAGGGCTTTGACCAGGCCAGCATCGCGGCCCACATGCCGAAGCAGAACAGATATAATCCGGCGCGCCCGACGCTGCCGAACAGCCCCAGCCCATAGCCATAAAAGATCGTCGTCATCACGATCGTCGTCACCAGATAATTGGTGAAGGCCATCCGTCCCGTCGCCGCGAGACGCGCGCGCACCGTGGCGCTGGCGCGGGTCTGGATCAGCAACATGATGAGCGCCGCCCAGCCGACCGTCATCAATATGTCGAAAGGGGTCGAGAAGACGAGGCTGGTGCCGAAGACCGTCATGGTCGCGAAGCCGGTATGGGCGCTGTCCCAGGCCATCCAGGCGAGTACCGGCGCCGCGATCGCGAAGCAGGTGGTCGCCCATCTGGTGTAGCGCGCGGCGCTCCATTCGCCGGTCAGCATGCGCGATTTGAACAATGCCATGCCGATCAGCATCAGCGCCATGCTTTCCCACAGGAACAGCATCACCTGGATCAACGGCTCGATGGCGCCCTCGCCCATGCGGTCGCCCGCGATCTCGCGATAGCTGCCGAGGAAATGCGCGACGTCCTTGGCATAGGCGGGCGAGGAGGGGCCCATCATCGCGTTGAACTCGGTCATCTGTTCGGCCAATCCGGCGGCGGCCTCGGCGGGCATCTTGCTCGCGTCGAACATGGCCATCGACAGCCAGGTCGACCCGAGCAGCGCCAGCCCGACGAACAGGAAGGCGCCGGCCCAGATCAGCAGCGCGCGGACCGAGCGGTTGCGGAACAGGAAGAGCAGCAGCCCGCACACCGCATAGAGCGACAAGATGTCGCCGAACCAGAAGAGATAATAATGGGCGAGGCCAAAGAGGCCGAGCCAGGCCATTCGCGCATAGTGGGTCTTCGCCGCGCTGCCTCCGCTCGCGGCGGCGCTTTCGATCACGAGCAGCGTGCTCGCGCCGAACAGCACCGAGAAGAGCCCCCGCATCTTCGAATCGACGAAGACAAAATTGAAAGCCCAGGTCGCAAGGTCGCTCGTGCTCGGCGACCCGCCCGCGGCGGGGTTGAAATAGGCGCTCATCGGCAGCGCGAAGGCGACGATGTTCATCGCCAATATGCCCATCACCGCGACGCCGCGTATGGCATCGAGGCTTTCATACCGTGTCGTCGCGCCGCCGCCGCTCATGTCCCATCCCCCTCCGGACCAGCGGCAGAGCTATCCTTCCCGTCCGACAGCGTCGAGCGGTTTCTTTTTGCCGCCAACCTGAGATTCATCAGTTATTGACATCTATGTCAGTAGTGCTATTTCTTCACCATCACGCGATTCTATCGAGGCAAGCCGATGACCCCGACCATCTTCTCCCACCCCGACCGCCAGCCGCAGAAGTTCCGTCCGCTCAAGGCGTTCCGGCACTTTCGCAACCTGATCAAGGACAAGGAAGACACCGAACAGGTGTTCCACATCTTCGAGAGTCTGCCGCGCAAGGGGTTCATGGACGATGCCCGCGCCTTCGTCGAAAGCGAGAAGGGCCAGCGGCTGATGGCGAGCGAGCCCTATCTGCCCGACCTGCTCGACGATCATAGCTGGATCGACCAACTGCCCGAAGGCAGCGTCGGCCACGCCTATGTCACCTTCATGCGCCGCGAAGGCCTGTCGGCCGCCGGCCTTGTCGCCGAGGCCGACAAGATGGGCCGCCCGACGTTCGACGATCAGGTGCAATGGTACGCCAACCGCCTGCGCGACACCCACGACCTGTTCCACATCCTGACCGGCTATGGCCGCGATGCGCTGGGCGAGCAGTGCGTGCTCGGCTTCACCTATGGCCAGACGGGCAATTACGGCAATTTCTTCATCGCCTATGCCGGCGGCTACGAGCTCAAGCGCAGCGTCAAGGGCAGCGCGCCGGTGATGGGTGCGATCCGTCAGGGCCAGCGCAACGGCAAGGCGTCGAAGGCGATCATCGAACAGGATATCCGCTCCTTGCTCGCCGAACCGCTCGAAGCCGCCCGCGCGCGGCTGGGGATCGGTGAGCCGACGCTGTATAAGGAAGCGCATCGCGCTTATCGCAGCCGCGGCATCGACCCGTATAATTTCCTGGCGTCGCAGGCCGCGGCGGCGTGAACCTTTTGATCCTCCCCTTGGCGAAGCCATTGGGGAGGGGGACCGCCGCGAAGCGGTGGTGGAGGGGTTTTACCTCTCGGCGCAGAACCGCACGACTGAATCCGCGACTGCGGCGGGGTAGGCCAGGACCTCCTTGGCGGTAACGCGCACCACGGTAATGTCGTGCGATTCGAGCCAGCGGTCGCGCGTCTCATCGCGTTCGGGCCTGTCGCCCATATCGTGGCTGGCGCCGTCGATCTCGATCCCGAGCTTCAATTCGAGCACGTAGAAAACGAGCACATACGGGCCGATCGGGTGCTGGCGTCGGAACTTGATATAGCCCGGCTTCGTTCGCAGAATCTGCCATAGCAATACTTCGGGGAGAGACATCTGTCGCCGAAGCCGCCGCGCACTCTTATAAGCTCTGTTGGTGGCCGATATGTCGCTGACCCCTCCACCACCCTTCGGGCGGTCCCCCTCCCCTACCGCTTCGCGGCGGGGAGGATCTTTTTAGCTTGACCGTCGCTTTTGTCGACCAGCGCAGTTTCTCGCCGTCATTCTTTCAGCCGCGCGATCAGCGCCTGTGCTGCGGCGGGATTGCGGACCTTGGCCCCCGAGATGAAGAAGAGAAAGACGTCGCGGTCGCCCTCGGCCCAATCCTTCGCCTGCTTCGCCCATCTGTCGAGCGCCGCCGCGTCATAGCCGGTTTCGATATCCTCCTGACTGCGCTGGAGCCGCGCATAGGTGAAGTCGGCGGTCTGCGCGTCGATGCAGGGAAATTCGTCGCTGTCGGCGTAAACGATCGCCATGTTCCGGTCGCGGAGCATGTCGGCGAACGCCGGATCGCGGAAGCTTTCGTCGCGGACCTCGATCGCGTGGCGCAGCCTCAGCCCGTCCTGCGTGTCAGGAAGCAGGTCGAGGAAGCCCGCAAAATCGTCGCGGTCGAATTTCTTCGTTGCCATGAACTGCCAGTGGATCGGGCCGAGCCGGTCGCCGAGCCTGGTGAGCCCCTGCGTCAGGAATTTTTCGATCGAAGCGGCGCCTTCGGCCAGTATCTTGCGGTTGGTCGTGAAGCGCGAGGCCTTGACGCTGAACTGGAAGCCGTCGGGGACCGCGGCGGCCCAGCTGGCGAAGGTTTCGGGTTTCTGGCTGCCATAATAGGTGCCGTTGATTTCGATGCCGGTGAGGTGCTGGCCGGCATATTCGAGCTCGCGCTTTTGCGGATGCTTGTCCGGGTAGAAAGTGCCGCGCCAGGGTTCGTAGGTCCAGCCGCCGATGCCGATGTGGATGCTCATACGTCCGTCACCTTCCGCCCAAACCCGTTCGTGCTGAGCTTGTCGAAGCACTGTTCTTCTTCACACTACGGCTAAAGAAAGAACGGCCCTTCGACAAGCTCAGGGCGAACGGTGTTGATCGGGCGCGCTTCGCGGCAGACGCGGGTCAGGCCAGCGCGGCGTCGGCGCCCATCAGGTTCGGGAAGAACCCCTCATGCGCGTCGCGCAGTTCGGCGAGCGTCACGCTGTGATCGCTGCCTTCCAGTTCGAAGACGATGCGATCCTTGATCGTGCGACCGACCGGATCGACCGGCACATCGGCGCGGCCTGCGGCGTCGAGGAAATCGGCGAGGCAGGTGTCGCAGACGGTGACGAGATAGAGCCCCTGATCCTCGCCGAAGAAGCTTTCGGCGACGCCGAAGGGCTGTTCTTCGCTGACCAGCACGCCGATATTCGACTTCAGCGCCATTTCGGCGAGCGTCACCGCCATGCCGCCGTCGGAGACGTCGTGGCAGGCCGTGATCCAGCCGGCGTTGATCGCGTGGCGGATGAAATCGCCGGTGCGCTTTTCGCAGCGCAAATTGACCTCGGGCGGCGGGCCTTCTTCGCGGCCATGAATTTCGCGCAGCCACACCGACTGGCCGAGATGGCCGGCGCGTTCGCCGACCGCGAGGACGATGTCGCCGGTGCGCTTGAAGCCGATGCCGACCGCGCGGCCGAGGTCCTCGATCACCCCGACGCCGCCGATCGCGGGGGTCGGCAGGATCGCGCTGCCGCCGCCGGTCGCCTTGCTCTCGTTATAGAGGCTGACGTTGCCCGAGACGATCGGATAGTCGAGCGCGATACACGCCTGCGCCATGCCGTCTAGGCAGCCGGTGATCTGGCCCATGATTTCGGGGCGCTGCGGGTTGGCGAAATTGAGGCAGTTGGTGATCGCCAAGGGCGTTGCGCCGACTGCGGTGATGTTGCGCCAGGTTTCGGCCACCGCCTGCTTGCCGCCCTCGACAGGGTCGGCGTAGCAATAGCGCGGGGTGCAGTCGGTCGACATGGCGAGCGCGCGGTTGGTGCCGTGGATGCGGACGAGCGCGGCATCGCCGCCGATCTGCAGCGTGTCGCCGCCGACCTGGCTGTCATATTGTTCGTAGATCCAGCGGCGGCTGGCGATATCGGGGGTGCCCATCAAGGTCTTGAGGTCGGCGGCGACGTCGGTCGTCTCGGGGACGTTCGTGAGTTCGGGCTGCTTGGGTGTGGGCACATGCGGGCGGTCGTACAGCGGCGCATCGTCGGCGAGCGGGGCGAGCGGGATGTCGCAGACGATCTCGCCCTTATGCTCGAGCACCATGCGGCCGGTGTCGGTGACGGTGCCGATGACCGCGAAGTCGAGTTCCCATTTGTGGAAGATCGCGGCGGCGAAATCCTCGCGGCCGGGCTTCAACACCATCAGCATGCGTTCCTGCGATTCGGACAGCATCATCTCATACGCCGTCATGCCGGTTTCGCGCTGCGGCACATCGTCCATCTTGAGATGGAGGCCGACGCCGCCCTTCGACGCCATCTCGACCGACGAGCTGGTCAGGCCCGCAGCGCCCATGTCCTGGATCGCGACGATCGCATCCGACGCCATCAGTTCGAGGCAGGCCTCGATCAGCAGTTTTTCGGTGAAGGGGTCGCCGACCTGCACGGTCGGGCGCTTTTCCTCGGCATCCTCGCCGAAGTCCGCCGACGCCATCGTCGCGCCATGGATGCCGTCGCGGCCGGTTTTCGAGCCGACATAGACGATCGGATTGCCGACGCCCGATGCGGCCGAATAGAAGATCTTGTCCTGCTCGGCGACGCCGACCGTCATCGCGTTGACCAGGATGTTGCCGTCATAGGCCTTGTGGAAATTGACCTCGCCGCCGACCGTGGGCACGCCGACGCAATTGCCGTAACCGCCGATGCCGTGGACGACGCCCGAAATCAGATGCTTCATCTTGGGATGGTCGGGGCGGCCGAAGCGCAGCGCGTTGAGGTTCGCGACCGGACGCGCCCCCATCGTGAAGACGTCGCGCAAGATGCCGCCGACCCCGGTCGCCGCGCCCTGATAGGGTTCGATGTACGATGGGTGGTTGTGGCTCTCCATCTTGAAGATCGCGGCGAGCTTCTTGCCGCCTTCGCCTTCGCCGATGTCGATGACGCCGGCGTTCTCGCCGGGACCGCAGATCACCCAAGGGGCTTCGGTCGGCAGTTTCTTCAAATGGAGGCGCGAGCTTTTGTAGCTGCAATGCTCGGACCACATGACCGAGAAGATGCCGAGTTCGACGAGGTTCGGCTCGCGCCCGAGCGCGTGCAGGACGCGCTCATATTCTTCCGGAGACAGGCCGTGTTCGGCAACGATCTCGGGGGTGATGACGGAGGCGGGCGCGGTTGCGGTCTGAGTCATGGCGCGCCTTTAGCCGCGTGCGCGCGCCGCGAACAGGCGCAATAAATAGGGACAGTCCCTATTTATTATCGCGCGCCGTTGCGCTCCTCGCCGCCATGAGCAATAAATAGGGACTGTCCCTATTTATTGGAGGGCTGATGCCGCGTTCGTCCCGTATTGTCATCCCCGGCGTGCCGCACCATGTGGTCCAGCGCGGAAATCGCCGCCAGCCGATTTTCTTCTCAGACGACGACCGGAACCGGTACGTTGATTGGCTCGCCGACGCCTGCCAGCGCTTTGGGACAACTTGCCTTGCATGGTGTCTGATGGACAATCATGTTCATCTCGTTCTTGTGCCATCGACGCGGGACGGATTGCGTGGGCCGATCGCAAGCGCCGCGACGCGGCTGTCGCAGCGTATCAACCTGATGCAGCAGACCAGCGGCCATCTTTTTCAGGGGCGTTATGCCAGCTACGCGATGGACGAGGCCCATTTGATGATCGCGTTACGCTATGTCGAGAATAACCCGGTGCAGGCCGGACTCGTGCGGGCGGCCGAGGAGTGGCGGTGGTCGAGCGCGGCAGCGCATATAGCGCGCCGGCCCGACCGGTTGGTCAGCGGCACGGAATTGGCCGATGCCGTGCCCAACTGGCGGGCTATGCTCGCTCGCGGACTCGAGGCGGCTGAAGACGAAGAATCAGCCGAATCCATCGCTCGAGCGTTGCAATCTGGACGACCGCGCGCGGTTCCCGAGTGGCTCGCTGCGCATGCCGAAGACGTTGGCGACCGCGCCGTGTCGAAGCCGCGCGGCCGCCCGTTCAAAATTAAATAGGGACTGTCCCTATTTATTGGCCGTCGGTTAGCGTGCGGCGAGGACGGTCACCGATGCTTCGAGCGGTTTGACGTCGCGCAGCGAGAATTGGACCTGTTGCGATCCGACCGTGCCGCGAACCTGATGGGTGCCGACGCGCAGCTTGAACGGCTTGCCCGTCGTTTCTTCGACGCCGTCGATCACGCGGCGGTCGCCGTGTTGGGTGATGGTGTAGCTGTAGATGCGGCCGTCATGCTCGAAGCGGCGCACCTCTTCGGCATGCGCGGTTGCGGGGACGATGGCGAACAGGGTCAGCATGGGGAGGATGAATTTTTTCATGGTGCAAGTCCTTGTCAGGATGAACAAAACTTGCCTTTATGCCCCTCTCTCTTGTGCGGTGCAGCATGACCGGTGCGCGGAGTTGCGGCAATTGCAAAAAACCGAATCGTGATTGCGCGGGGTGATACGGGTCAGGCGTGGCGCGGCAACAGCGTCAGCACCAGCCAGGCGGCGGCGGCCGCCGCGAGGCCCGTTGCAAAGGTGCCCCACGCGATGTCGAGCAGGGTGACCTTGGTCGACCAGATCTTCATCGTCGCCTGATTGGTGAGGTCGTAGGTCATGTAGCAGAAGAAGCCGAACAGCGCGCCATATTGGGCCGCGACCCGCCATTTGCCCGCTGCGAGCGCGGGCTGAACCGCGAAGATCTGGATGCCCAGCATATAGAGGGCATAGAAAAGGAGGGCGGGTGCGGGGCGCCAGCCGTCCATCAGCAATTCGCCGATCTCGGGGTGATAGAGCCCGGGGCCGACCCGGGTCAGCCACAGCGCGTCGAGCAGGCCGAAAATCAGCGCGGTGAAGCCATAACCCGCAACGGTTTGCCGCGTCATGGCGTGGGAGCGGCCAGCCGGCGATTGGCGCCCGCCCAGGCGGCGGTGCCGGCGAGCAGCGCATAAGCGAACAGCATCGTCGCCGGGATCGCGAGGGAAAAGGTCGGTTGCTTCGGGCCAAACCAGTCGACGGCCTGCAACAGCGCAAGCACGCCGGCCAGAATCCACAAGCGGCGATTGCCGGTCGGCGCCGACGTCCGCTTCGCATAATAGGCCAGCGCGGCGCCGATGAAGAGGATCTCCAGCGGCATCGCGATCATCGGATGATTCCACAACCCGAGCCCGAGCTTCGGCGGCGCGCCATAGAGCGTCAGGTCGGGGATATGGACGAGGAGGTCGACGAACCAGTGCGACAGCACGACGAGCGCCGCGCCGATCGCCGCCGCCCTTCGCTTCGTCGCGACCCCGACGAGCGCCCCGAACCCTGCCGCCCACAACAGCGCGCCGAGCAGGCTGTGGGTATAGGGCATATGATAGAGGTCCATCGGGTTCATCGCGGTGATGCCGGGAACGATACGCATCGCCTCCAGCTCCGGGAACAACAGCGCGGCAAAACCGATGTCGACGAGCTGCGCGGCGACGAACAGCGTGCCGAGACCCGCAGCTTTCGGCCGGGCGGCGGCGACCAGCGCGGGGGCAAAATGGCCGATGAACATGGCGCGCGATGCTAGGGCACTGCGGCGCGACGTCAAGCGCGACCGCACTTGACCATCGGGGGGCGAAGGGGCCAAAGCAGGCGCCATGACGGACACCCCCGACACCCTTGGCGAACCCGCAATTTCCGCGCTGTCGTTCGAAGCCGCGATGGGCGAGCTCGAGACGATCGTGCGGCGACTCGAAAGCGGCGACGTCAGCCTCGAGGAATCGGTCGCGCTTTACGAGCGCGGCCATGCGCTGCGCGGCCATTGCGAGGCGCGGCTCGCGGCGGCGCAGGCGCGCATCGAACAGGTCAGCCTGGGCGCCGATGGCCGGCCGGCGGGGACCACGCCGTTCGGCGAAGGCTGAGCCCGGTGACGGTCGCCGAGGGAGATGTCGACGCGGGCAGCCGCCTGCTCGAAGACGCGCAGGCCGAGATCGTCGAGGCGACCGACCGGTTGTTCGACCAACTGCTCCCCATTCCCGACGATCCGCGCGACCGGCTGTATGCCGCGATGCGTCATGCCGCGATCGGCGGCGGCAAACGGCTGCGGCCCTTGCTCGTGCGCGCTGCGGGCGACCTCTATCATGTCGATCGCACCCCGACGCTGCGCGTCGGGGCTGCGGTCGAGGCGATGCACGTCTATTCGCTGATCCACGACGATTTGCCATGCATGGACGATGACGATCTGCGGCGCGGCAAGCCGACGGTGCATAGGGCCTATGACGAGGCGACCGCCGTGCTCGCGGGCGATTCGCTCCATGCCCTGGCGTTCGAATGGCTCGTCGATCCCGTGACCCACGCCGACCCGTTCGTGCGCAGCGAGCTGGTGCGCGAACTCGCGCGCGCTGCGGGCCCGGCGGGCATGGCGGGCGGCCAGATGATGGACCTCGCCGCCGAGACCGCGCAATTCGACCTGCCGACGGTGACCCGGCTGCAGCAATTGAAGACCGGGGCGTTGATCGCCTTCTCGGTCGAGGCGGGGGCGATCCTAGCGCGCATCCCGGCCGAGGGACGCACGCCGCTGCGCGGTTATGCGCGCGACATCGGGCTGGCTTTCCA
Source organism: Sphingopyxis sp. (assembly GCF_050725615.1). Lineage (GTDB taxonomy): Bacteria > Pseudomonadota > Alphaproteobacteria > Sphingomonadales > Sphingomonadaceae > Sphingopyxis. Next base: position 15,836 of record NZ_JBOHHU010000053.1, on the reverse strand, counting down.
GATCGCCGACGACATCATGGACGTCGAGGGCGACGAGGAGCTCGCGGGCAAGGCGCTGCACAAGGACGAGGCCGCAGGCAAGGCGACCTTCGTCACGCTGATGGGGCTCGATCGCGCCCGCGAACAGGCGCGCGCGCTCGTCGACCAGGCGGTCGGCCATCTCGCCGGCTTTGGCGAGGAGGCGACGCTGCTGCGCGCGATCGCCCGCTATATCGTGGAAAGGGACCGCTGATGCGCATTGGAGTTTACCCGGGCACCTTCGATCCGATCACGCTCGGCCATATGGACATCATCCGCCGCGGCGCGAAGTTCGTCGATCGGCTGATCATCGGCGTCACGACCAATATCACCAAATCGCCCTTGTTCGACGATGACGAACGCATTGCGATGGTGAAGGCCGAGGTCGCGGCGGTCGACGGCGATATCGAGGTGGTCGGATTCAACTCGCTGCTGATGGACTTCGCCGACGCGCAGGGCGCGTCGATCGTCGTGCGCGGGATTCGCGGCGTCACCGACTTCGAATATGAGTATCAGCTGACGGGCATGAACCGCCAGCTCAACGCGCGGGTCGAGACCGTCTTCCTGATGGCCGACGTCAGCCTGCAGCCGATCGCGTCGCGCCTGGTCAAGGAAATCGCGATCTTTGGCGGCGACATCCACAAATTCGTGACCCCGACGGTGCGCGACGCCGTGGTGGCGCGCATCGCCGAATGCGGCCTGCGCCAGGGCGGGACCTGATCGCGATCATTGAGCGTTCAGCTTTTTCCCGCTAGGGCCGCGCCACACGGGGCGCATAGAGCATTTCATCACAAAGGCCGATCCAGCATGACATTCACCTTCCGCCCCCTGATCCTGACGGCGATGGCGTTCGGCCTCGCGGCCCCGGCCGCCGCGCAGGACGCGCCTTCGGCGCCCGCCGAGGCGCCGGCCACTGCGCCCGCAACGGGTGAAACCACGGTGGCGCCGACCGCTCCGGCGATGACCCCCGATCAGTACATCAACAACCCCGAATATATGCTCAACATCGATCTTTCGACCGGCGGGCGGATCGTCGTGCAGCTCTATCCCAATATCGCGCCGAACCATGTCGACCGGGTGAAGCAACTGGCGCGCGCGGGTTTCTATGACGGGGTGAAATTCCACCGCGTGATCGACGGCTTCATGGCGCAGACGGGTGATCCGACCGCGACCGGGCAGGGCGGCTCGCAGCTTCCCGACCTCAAGGCCGAATTCAACGGGCAGCCGCATCTGCGTGGAACGCTGTCGATGGCGCGCGCCGAAAGCGAGGACAGCGCGAACAGCCAGTTCTTCATCATGCTCCAGCCGCGCTTCAGCCTCGACCGCCGCTACACCGCCTTCGGCCGCGTGATTTCGGGCATGCAATATGTCGATGCGATCCATAAGGGCGAGCCGCCGGAAGTGATGTCGCGCATGGTGCAGGTGTCGGTCGCCGCCGACAACAAGCCGATGCCGCCGGCCTCGATGTTGACTGAAACGCCGGTCGCGCCCGCGGCTGCGGCGCCGATCACCGCCGACCAGCTCAACGCGCCGATCCAGAAATAAGCGCCGGGACGCGCGCGAACCCTATGCGCGTCGACGCCTTCGATTTTGAGCTGCCGCCCGAGCGCATCGCGCTCCGCCCCGCGCGTCCGCGCGACGCGGCGCGGATGCTCGTGGTTGATGGCGACGGGATATCCGACCGCGGCGTTCGCGACCTGCCGGCGCTGCTCCGCGCGGGCGACTGTCTGGTGTTCAACGATACGCGGGTGATCCCCGCACAGCTCGAAGGACGGCGCGGAGACGCGAAGATTGGTGCGACGCTGCACAAGCGTATCGACCTGCGTCGCTGGCAGGCCTTCATCCGCAACGCCAAGCGGCTGCGCGTCGGCGAGACGGTCGATTTCGGATCGGGGGTCGCGGCGGTTGCCGAGGAACGGCTCAGCGATGGCAGCTTCATCCTCGCCTTCGCGGGTGACGAGCCGGTCGAGGTCCTGCTCGAACGTGCCGGCACGATGCCGCTGCCCCCCTACATTGCGGGCAAGCGCCCGACCGACGCCGAGGACCGCAGCGATTACCAGACGATGTTCGCGAAGGAGGACGGCGCGGTCGCAGCCCCCACTGCGGCGCTGCATTTTACCCCCGACCTGCTCGCGGCGCTGGCCGAGGCCGGGGTCAAGAGCGAAACGCTGACGCTCCATGTCGGCGCGGGCACCTTCCTGCCGGTCAAGGCCGACGACACCGACGACCATGTCATGCACGCCGAATGGGGCCGCATCGAGGCCGAGACCGCCGACCGGCTGAACGCGGTGCGCGCCGCGGGCGGGCGCGTCATCGCGGTCGGCACCACCAGCCTGCGCCTGCTCGAAAGCGCCACGGGAGAGGACGGCATCATCGCGCCCTTCGCGGGCGACACCGCGATCTTCATCACCCCCGGTTATCGGTTCAAGGCGATCGACGGGCTGATGACCAATTTCCATCTGCCCAAATCGACTTTGTTCATGCTGGTCAGCGCGCTCATGGGATTGGACGTGATGCAGGCGGCCTATGCGCATGCGATCGGGCATGGCTATCGCTTCTACAGCTATGGCGACGCGAGCTTGCTGCTGCCCTGATCTCCAAACTGACGTGATGTCATTTACTGATTCGCAAGGGATTTCAGGCAAATCCTCTTGATCGGTGGGGACCAGCCATGATGACGCAACATGAGTAATCCGGCTCCGCGCCCGGACGACCAGGGGGAAAAGGCGGTGCCAGACGGCGGCGGACGCGGATTTTTGGGCAAGCTCGGCGCGCGGATGGCGGCGCCGCGCCCGGAGACCGCTCCCGGCATTCAAACCCGGGAAGCGCTGCTCCTGCTCCAGAATTATGAGGAGAGCGGGCAGGGCTGGTTCTGGTCCACCGACGCCGACGGCCGGCTGACCTATATCACCCAATATGTCGCCGAGCAGATGGGGCGGACCGCCACGGCGCTGCTCGGCGCGAGCTTCAGCGACCTTTTCCTGCCGGTCGACAGCCATGGCGAACGCCAGCGCACCTTGCCCTTCCTGCTCACCAAACAATCGAAGTTTGACGAGCTGCCGCTGCGCTGCGCCTTCGAGGGCGACCAGCGCTGGTGGGCGGTTTCGGGCCGCCCGCATTTCGACGGCGGCGGCCGCTTCACCGGCTATCGCGGCAGCGGCATCGACATCACCGCGCAGCGCCGATCGGCCGAGGACGCCTCGCGTCTGGCGATGTATGATTCGCTGACCGGGCTCGCCAACCGCTTCAATATCTCGAAAAAGCTCGACACCACGCTGGCCGCCTTTGCCCAGCAGCAACGATCGTGCGCGATCATGCTGCTCGACCTCGATCGTTTCAAACAGGTCAACGACACGCTGGGCCACCCCGCCGGCGACGCGCTGCTCAAACAGGTTGCCGAACGGCTGCTCAAGATCGTCGGAGACAAGGAAATGGTCAGCCGCCTCGGCGGCGACGAATTCCAGATCATCCTCCCCGACATCGAAGACCGCGGCAAATTGGGCGACATGGCGAGCGATATCATCAACAGCCTGTCGCAGCCCTATTCGGTCGAGGGGAGCCGGTGCATCATCGGCGCATCGGTCGGGGTCGCGATCAGCCCGTTCGACGGCGACAACAGCGACAATCTCGTCCGCAACGCCGACCTCGCGCTCTATGCCGCCAAGGGCAATGGCCGCGGGCGGTTCAGCTTCTATTCGAGCGACCTGCACCAGTCGGCCGAAGATCGCCGCGCGCTGGAGGGCGATCTGCGCGACGCGCTGGCGCGGGGCGAGATGGCGCTGTCGTACCAGCCGATCGTCAACGCCAAGACCAACACCGTCACCGGCATGGAAGCGCTGGTCCGCTGGACGCATCCTGAACGCGGCCCGATTTCGCCGGCCTTGTTCATCCCGATCGCCGAGGAGGCGAATCTGATCTGGGCGCTGGGCGAATGGGTGCTGCGCAAGGCGACCGAGGATGCCGCTGCCTGGCCCGGCGAGATGCGCGTTGCGGTCAATGTCTCGCCGATCCAGTTCGCCAACGCCGAACTGCCGAAGATCGTCACCCACGCGCTCGCCGCCAGCGGGCTGCCGCCGGCGCAGCTCGAACTGGAAATCACCGAAAGCGTCTTCCTGGGCGATTCGGCCGAGACGAGCCATATGTTCAAGGCGCTCAAGGGGCTCGGGGTGCGTCTGGCGCTCGACGATTTCGGCACCGGCTATTCCTCGCTCGGCTATCTGCAATCGGCGCCGTTCGACAAGATCAAGATCGACCAGAGCTTTGTCCGCGGCGCGACCGAAGCGGGGTCGCGCAACGGCGCCATCATCGCCGCCATCGTTGCGCTCGCCGAGGCGCTCGAAATGGAAACGACCGCCGAGGGGATCGAATCGCTCGATCAGCTCGACCTGATCCGCAAGCTCAACGTCAGCCATGTCCAGGGCTATGTGTACAGCAAGCCGGTGTCGAACGACGAACTGCTGCGCCATGCCGAATCGGGCAATTGGACCATCAAGCCCACCGGTCCGGCGCGCCAGCGCACCGACCGCTTTCATATGTTCCGCAAGGTCGGCGCGATCCACGACAACCATCGCTACGCCGTGGTGATGCGCAACCTGTCGGCGACCGGCGCCTTTATCGAGGGGATCATGGACGTGCCGCTGGGGACCCAGTTCGTGATCGATTTCGGCGAGGGCCAGCTGGTGACCGGAACCGTTCGCCGATCGAAACAGCATCAGCAGGGCATTGAGTTCGAAACCTCGATGGTCAGCGACGGCAATGGCGGCCTCTGCACGCGGCACCGCGTCTCGCCCTATCTGATCGCCGCCGCAGCGCAACATTCGGGCGGACTGTCGTTGCCGATGTTCACGACGACGAGCGACTGGACGGGCAAATAGCGGGCAGCGCGCGGCGTTCGGTTTCTCCATCTAGCGCTTTTGCGAACATGCTGCCACAACGCGCGACATGACCCATATCCGCCATATCAAACAGGTCGCGGCGACCGGCCTCGCCTGGCTGCTGTTGACCGCAGCATCGACCCCCGCATCGACCGCCTCGCAGATTGCCGACCTGCTCGATGCCGACAAGCCGATCGAGGCTTTTGCGCTGGCCCAGGAGAAAGCGGGCGAGGGCGACCCCGAGGCGCAGTTCGCGCTCGGCTGGTTTTACGACAGCGGCCGGCATATCACCGCCGACAAGGCAAAGGCGGCGGCGCAATATCGCAAATGCGCCGACAAGGGGCTGAGCCAGTGCCAGTGGCGGCTGGGCGTGATGTACGATATCGGTGAGGGTGTGGCGACCGACCCGGCGACGGCATTCGCCTGGATTTCCAAGGCGGCGGCGCAGAAAAACCCCGGCGCGCTATCGAGCCTCGCGGTGATGTATGCGACCGGACATGGCACGCCGATCGATTATGCGAAGGCGATGGAGGCCTATAAGGCGGCGGCCGATGGCGGCGAGGCGGCCGGCTTCTACGGCGTGGGCATCCTCTATCTCGAAGGGCAAGGCGTCCCGGAAAACGGCGAAGAGGCAGCGGCCTGGTTCTCGGTCGGCGCGGCGGTCGGCGACGAACAGGCCAAGACAGCGTCCGATCTGCTGCTCAAGGATCAGGCGACCGAGGTGCTCGATCGCGTCGCATCGCGGGCGACGGCGATCTATTCCGAATATGTCGCACCGGTGCAGCCCTTGCCCGCGCGGCCGACGCCGGAGGAAGCGCGCAAGGCGCCCTGATCGGGAACCGCGCGCCGTCCGATCCGTTTCGTCGTTGTGTAACGACGGAGACGATCATGGCCGAAAGCAAGATATTCGAACGGTTGAAGGCCGACCACGACCGGCACCGCGATCTGCTGGCGCGGATCGACGCAACGCATGGCGACAGCCCCGAGCGCGAGCAGTTGTTCGAAGCGTTTCGCGTCGAGGTGACGGCCCATGCGGCGTCCGAGGAATTGTCGCTCTATGCGACGATGATGGGCAAGCCCGACCTGCGCGAGGATGCCCAGCATAGCGCGAGCGAGCATAAGGAAATCGACGAGATGCTCACCGAGCTTTTTGAGATGGACTTCGCTTCGACCGGCTGGCTGACGCGGTTCCGCACGATGAAGCATCGCTATCTCCATCATATCGACGAAGAGGAGGAGGAGATGTTCCCCGCCGCCGAGGACGGATTGACGCAGGCACGCAAGAAAGAAATCGCCGCGATCTTTGCCAGGGAAAAACCGAAAGAGAAGGCCAAGGCGGCCGAGGAAGCGCCGTCGAGCGCGGATGAAAGGGACTAGGAGGCAGGCCGCTAACTGATAAGCCGCCATACAATCCCGTTCGTGTCGAGCGAAGTCGAGACACGAACGGAAATATGGATGGTCTGGAAACCGCACCGACCGCCCCGCCTCGACATTCGCGCCCGCGCCCGCCATAGGCGCGCGCCATGACCGACAGATTCGCCTTTTCGGTAGCCGCGACCGATGGCGCGGCGCGCACCGGCACGATCCGAATGCAGCGCGGCGAGATCCGCACCCCCGCCTTCATGCCCGTCGGCACCGCCGCGACGGTGAAAGCGATGCGTCCCGCCGAAGTGCGCGCGACGGGCGCTGACATCATCCTCGGCAATACCTATCATCTGATGCTGCGGCCCGGCGCCGACCGCATGGCGCGGCTCGGCGGACTCCACGCCTTCATGGGCTGGGATCGGCCGATCCTGACCGACAGCGGTGGCTATCAGGTGATGAGCCTGTCGGCACTGACCAAGCAGAGCGAGGAGGGGGTCGCGTTCCAGAGTCATCTCGATGGCTCGCGGCATATGCTGACCCCCGAACGCTCGATGGAAATCCAGCGGCTGCTCGGCAGCGACATCGTGATGGCGTTCGACGAATGCCCGCCGAACGGCGTCGACGCCAAGCGCGCGCTGGCGAGCATGGAGCGCTCGATGCGCTGGGCGGCGCGCAGCCGCGCGGGCTTCGATGCGGGCGAGGAACATGCGGCGCGATCGGCGTTGTTCGGCATCCAGCAAGGGTCGCTCGACGAGAAATTGCGTGCGCGCTCGGCGGCGGCGCTGGTCGATATCGGCTTCGACGGCTATGCGATCGGCGGCCTCGCAGTCGGCGAGGGGCAGGCGGCGATGTTCGGCGTGCTCGACTATGCGCCGGGCCAGCTGCCCGCCGACAAGCCGCGCTATCTGATGGGGGTCGGCAAACCCGACGACCTGGTCGGTGCGGTCGCGCGCGGGGTCGACATGTTCGATTGCGTGCTGCCGACGCGGTCGGGGCGCAACGGGCAGGCATTCACCTGGAATGGCCCGGTCAACATCCGCAACGCCAAACATGCCGAAGATCAGGCCCCGCTCGACGAGGCGTGCGACTGTCCGGTGTGCACCACCTGGACGCGTGCCTATCTCCATCATCTCGTCCGCTCGGGCGAAATGCTCGGCGCCATGCTGATGACGCAACATAATCTGCATTTCTATCAGTCGCTGATGCAGGCGATGCGCGACGCGATCGCCGGTGGGCGCTTCGCGGCCTTCCAGTCGGATTTCGAGGATCGTTATCGGCGCAGCGCGGCGGGCTGACGCGGCTCAATTGAGCTTGTTGAGCAGGTCCATCATCGAATCCGGGATCGTCTCGTCGACCGCAGACTCATAGGCGCGGCGCAGGGCGATGTTCACATCCTGCGTCTTTTTGGGCATTTTCTTGTCACCGTCTTTTCCGGCGGGCTTCTGCGAAGACGAACCGGATTCAGACGACATTATCGTGATATCCAATGGACATGGGGCCTGTAGCTAACCGCGCCTTGAGCAAAGCGCAATGGCGTCTTTCTTCTTTCCCATGAAACCAATTTGCCGTTAGATCGTTCCACGCCCGTGCAATAAAATTGGGCGCCGGCGGAGCTATGCCCGATTCAAGCGGGTTTCGAGACAGGCCAGAACCTGTATCAGGAGGTAATCTATGTCATTGGGTCAGGCGATTGCGCCGCATCTTCCCTATCTGCGCCGCTACGGCCGCGCGATTTCGGGGAGCCAGCAGCGCGGCGATGCGCTGGTCGCGGGCGTCTTGCAGACCCTTGTCGCCAATCCGGGCGCGGTCGATGCGCGCGCCGATTTGCGCATCCAGCTCTATCGCATGGTGCATGACAATTTCGGCCTCGCGACCGGGCATCAGCCGGCCGCCGACGAGCCGGTCGCCGCCGACATCGCGATCGCCGATGCCCGGCTGCGCCGCATTCCGTCGCTGGCGCGTCAGGCGTTGCTGCTCACCGCGGTCGAGGGCTTCAGCGAAGACGATGCCGGCCGCATCATCGGCCGCGATGCGGCGACGGTGCATGGCCTGATCGACGAGGCGATGGCCGAAATCGACCGCCAGACCCGCGCGCGCATCCTGATCATCGAGGATGAGCCGATCATCGCGATGGATATCGAAATGATCGTCCGCGACCTCGGCCATGACGTCGTCGCGGTCGCCACCACCCATGCCGAAGCGGTGGCCGAGGCGCAGGCGCATCAGCCGGGCCTGGTGCTCGCCGACATCCAGCTTGCCGACAACAGCTCGGGGATCGAGGCGGTGCAGGAAATCCTGGCCGACCTGAAGGTGCCGGTCATCTTCATCACTGCCTTCCCCGAACGGCTGCTGACCGGCGACCGGCCCGAACCGGCCTTCCTGCTGACCAAGCCGTACCAGCCCGCGACCTTGCGCGCCGCGATCGCGCAGGTGCTGTTCTTCGACGAGGCGACGGTTCCGGCCTGACCCGGACGTCGCCCGCTCTTGTCACCCGCGTCGGCGCGGGTGATAGGGCGGGGTGATGATGTCCGACGCTTCTTCCGTCCGCCAATCGGCGCTCGATCGCCTCACCGCCAATGCGCCGTTTCTGGCGCGGCTGGCCGAACTGCACGCCGATGATGTGATGCGCTTCCTGACCGAGGGCACCGACGCCGCGCTGGCGGCGGTGGCCGCGCCGCCGGTCGATGACGATATCATGGTCGCCTTGCGCCACTGGCGCGGGCGGATCGCGCTGCTGCTCGCGCTTGGCGACCTGTCGGGTGAGCATGATGTGGCGACGACGACGCGGCATTTGTCGGCCTTTGCCGATGTGGCGTGCGATGCCGCGCTGGCCGCGGCCTTTGCCGAGCGCGTGCCCGGAGAGGATCCGCGCGGCTTGTCGGTGATCGCGCTCGGCAAGCTCGGCAGCCACGAACTCAACTACTCGTCGGACATCGACCCGATCCTGATCTTCGATCCCGAGACGATGCCGCGCCGCCAGCGCGACGACCCGACCGAGGCGGCGGTACGCATCGCGCGGCGGATGACCGAGATCCTGTCGGCGCGCACCGCGAACGGCCATGTGCTGCGCGTCGACCTCCGCCTCCGCCCGCATCCCGAAGTCACGCCGATCGTGCTGCCCGTCGACGCGGCGATTTCCTATTATGAATCCGAGGCGCTGGCGTGGGAGCAGGCGGCGTTCATCCGGTCGCGCGCCTCGGCGGGCGACCGCGCCTTGGGCGGCGAGTTCCTCTCGGCGATCCAGCCCTTCATCTGGCGCCGCAGCCTCGATTTCCGCCAGCTCAAGGAAATCGGTGCGATGAGCGACCGGATCCGCGACCATTTTGCGCAGGGGCAGGCGTTCGGCCCCGGCTACGACTTGAAGCGCGGGCGCGGCGGCATCCGCGAGATCGAATTTTTCGCGCAGGTCCACCAGCTGATCTACGGCGGGCGCGACCCGTCGCTGCGCGTGCCGGCGACGGTCGATGCGCTCGCTGCGCTGGCGGCGGCGGGGCGGATCGACCCCGATGTGGCGGCGCGGCTGACCGGTCATTACGCCACCCTTCGGCGCATCGAGCATCGGTTGCAGATGATCGAGGACCAGCAGACGCACAGCCTGCCGCTCCAGCCCGCGGCGCTCGATGCGGTGGCGCGGCTCGACGGGCACGCCGATGGCGCGGCGTTGCTCGCGATGCTCGAGCCCGTCACCGCCGACGTCGCGGCCTGTTACGACCAGCTGGTGCTCGAACGCGCGGCGACCAGCGGGCTGCCGCGCGACGAGGGCGAGCTGGCGGGCGCGCTGATGGCGGCGGGCTTCGAACCGGCTGACCATGCGCTGCGCACCATCGCCGAATGGCGCGGCGGCAAGCTGCGCGCGTTGCGCACCCCGGCGGCGCAGGACGCGCTCGAGACGGTGCTGCCCGGACTGGTCAAGGCGCTCGGCGCCGCGCCCGATCCCGAGGCGGCGCTGACCCGCTTCGACAAGCTGGTGTCGGGCCTGCCCAGCGCGATCAATTTTTTCCATCTGCTCGCGGCGCAGCCCGAGCTGGCCAAGGTCGCGGTGCGTGTGCTGACGCTCGCCCCGACACTCGCGGAGGCGCTCGGCGCGCGCGTCGAGCTGATCGAGGGGCTGATCGACAAGCGCGCGTTCGAGGCGCCCGCGACCAAGGCCGAGCTGCTGTCCGAATGGGCGCCGGGCCTCGCCGGGCTCGATTATGAACGGTTGCTCGACCGGGTGCGCGACCGCGTCGGCGAGCGGCGCTTTGCCTATGGCGTCCAGCTGATCGCGGGCGCGACCGACCCGATGATGATCGCCTGCGGCTATTCCGAACTCGCCGAGGCGGCGCTGCAGGTGCTCGCCGATGCGACGGTCGCCGAATTCGTCGAGGCGCATGGGCGGATCGCCGACAGCGAACTCGTCGTACTCGCGCTGGGGCGGCTCGGCGGACGCGCGCTGACGCACGCCTCGGACCTCGACCTCATCTATCTTTTTACCGGCGACCATCTCGCCGAATCGGACGGGCGCCGGCCGCTCGGCGCGACGACCTATTACAACCGCCTCGCGCAGCGGCTGACCGGCGCGATGTCGGTGCCGACCGCGGCGGGGAAGCTCTACGAGGTCGATACGCGGCTGCGGCCCCAAGGCGTGCAGGGGCCGTTGGTGGTCACACTCGACAGCTTCGAACGTTATCAGCGCGAAGAGGCCTGGACGTGGGAGCATATGGCGTTGCTTCGCGCGCGGCCGGTCTATGGATCGGACGAGGCGCGCGCCGAGGTGCAGCAGATCATCGACGCGCTGCTCGCGATCCCGCGCGATTCCGTGAAGCTGGCGCAGGACGCCGCCGAGATGCGCGCCAAGATGGCGGCGCACAAACCACCGAAGGGCCCGCTCGACATCAAGGGCGGGCCGGGCGGGCTCGTCGACCTCGAGTTCGCGATGCAGGTCACGCAGCTGACGAGCGGGCGCTGCCACGATCCCAATATCGGCTCGGCGCTCGCCTGCCTGCGGATCGAGGGGCTGGCGCCGCCGGAGGTCTGCGACGCGCATGGCCTGCTGGGGCGGATGCTGGTTATGCTGCGGCTGACCGCGCCCGAAGGCGAGCCCGCGACGCCGGCGGCGCGGCAACTGGTCGCGGCGGCGTGCGGCGAACCCGGATGGCCGCAACTGCTTGCCGCGCACGACGGCGCGCGGCAGGAGATCGCGAACTGGTGGGCGTCGATTCGCCCCGATCGTCAGGAGACCAAGTGATGACCCTCGCCATCGGCGATACCGTTCCGTCGGTAACCCTGCTCGACGCCGATGGCGCGGCGATCGACCTCAAGGCGCTGAAGGGCGCGCCTTTGGTCGTCTATTTCTATCCCAAGGCCGATACGCCGGGCTGCACTGTCGAGGCGCAGGACTTTACCCGCCTCGCGCCCGAATTCGCCAGGCTGGGGGCGCAGGTCCTCGCCGTGTCGCGCGATGCGCCGGCGAAGCTGTGCAAGTTTCGCGACAAATATGGTCTGACCGTGCGGCTCGCCTCCGATGAGGACGGTGCGGTGTGCGAGGCGTTCGGGACGTGGGTCGAGAAGCAGAATTACGGTCGCACCTATATGGGGATCGAACGCTCGACCTTCCTGTTCGGCGCCGACGGCAAGCTCGTTCGCGAATGGCGCAAGGTGCGCGTCAAGGGCCATGCCGACGCTGTTCTGGAGGCGGCGCAGGCACTTTGACGACATTGGGCGAAGCCGCGCGGGCGGTGCTGTTGACCTCCGATCCGCACGCCAAACGGCGCGCGGCGCGCGAACTGGCGCGGGCGTGGCGGCGCGGCGACCTCGATCGTCGTTGGGGCGTCGCGATGCCCGAGCAACCCGCCTGGCCCGCAAAGCCCGAACTGATTGCGCCCACGGCGATGCCGCGGCGCGGGAAAGGCGGGTCCGAGCGCGGCCGCATCGCGATGCTCCACGCGCTCGCGCATATCGAATTTGTCGCGATCGACCTCGCGGTCGACCTCGTCGGGCGCTTCGGCGGGGAGTTTCCGCAGGCCTTCGTCGACGATTGGATCGGGGTCGCGGCCGATGAGGCGATGCATTTCGCGCTGCTCGACCGCCGGCTGCGCCAGTTGGGCAGCCATTATGGCGCACTGCCGGCCCATGCCGGATTGTGGGAAGCGGCGCAGCAGACCAGCGACGACGCGCTGGCACGGCTGGCAATCGTGCCGATGGTGCTGGAGGCGCGCGGGCTCGACGTGACGCCGACGATGATCGCACGGTTTGAAGCCGTCGGCGACACGGCGTCGGCAGCGATCCTGTCGCGCATCTATCGCGATGAGGTCCGCCATGTGCGCGCGGGCACAGACTGGTTCAACTGGGCGTGCGACAGGAGGGGATTCGTCCCGGCGTCAACCTGGCAAAGCCTCGTAAAATCGCGATTTCGCGGACAGTTGAAGCCGCCGTTCAACGACTCAGCGCGCCATGACGCCGGTTTAACGCAAGAATACTATGCCGTTGTTGCTTCGTAAGGATTGACCCCGCAGACAGGCTCGCGGGCGGATGATCAATCATCCAATGCAGACTAAACCGGCACCAATGGCGTTTTCAGACCATTGGCGACAAGGCAGATGCGGGGTCGTTAAGTGATAAACACTCTTCTGGCGCAAAAGTTTCGTTTTGGGCTGATTTTTTGTGCCACCGCGTTGATGGGCTTCACCGCCCCGACGGTCCAGGCCGCCGAAACCAGCGCCGACGCTGGCGTCGTCGTTCCCGACGAACCCGACGATGACAGCTTCACCGCCGGGGTTCCGTCCCCCACCGAAGACAGCGAAGCCCGCGCGATTTTCCAGGCGTGGAAGCGTCTCGACACCGGCCTGACCGCCAGCCTCGGCGTTTCGGTCCCGTCACGGGTGCCGATCCAGAATATGTCGCTGTCCTCGTCCTATGGCATGCGCGTCCACCCGATCACCGGCAAGGTCGCCCGCCACAATGGCGTCGACATTCCCGCGCCTTATGGCACCCCGATCTACGCCACCGCCGACGGCATCGTTGGCCGCGCCCAGCGCCTCGGCGGCTATGGCAATTATGTCGAAATCGAACATGGCAACGCGATTCAGACGCGCTACGGCCATATGTCTTCCTACATCGTCATTCCCGGCCAGTCGGTCAAAAAGGGCGATGTCGTCGGTTATGTCGGTTCGACCGGCCGTTCGACCGGCAATCACCTGCATTATGAAGTCCGCATCGAGGGCGCACCGGTCAATCCGATGCCCTTCTGCCGCCAGGATACGATGGCGATCGCGGCGATCACCGGCGACAAGCTCGCCATGGGCGGTCCCGAGTAACAAGGTTTTTTGGGTCGGAGAGGAGGGGGCGCCCAACGGTTCAAACCGGGGCGCCCTTTTCATTTGGGCGGGCACACCCTATCTTGCGCCCATGGCCACGCAGCTTTCCGATATCACCCTGTCCCCCGCCGCCGCAGCGCGGGTGCGGTGGATTGCGTCCCGCAAGGGTGAAGCAGAGGCTGCACTGCGGCTCGCGGTCGATGGCGGCGGCTGTTCGGGTTTCACCTATCGCTTCGGGCTGGCCGAGGGGATCGATGCCGGGGATATCGTCACCGAAACCGACGGGGTGAAGCTGGTCGTCGATCCGGTAAGCATCGACCTGGTACGTGGCTGTATCGTCGATTTTGTCGATTCGCTCGGCGGATCGTCGTTCAAGGTCGAAAACCCCAACGCCGCCTCGGGCTGTGGTTGCGGGTCGAGCTTTTCGATCTGACGCTTTCGTCGCGGTGCGCTTCCTGTCATAGGAAGGGCCATGAAAATCGCGACCTTCAACATCAACGGAATCAAGGCGCGCATGCCGCGCCTCATCGAATGGCTCGAGGAAACGCAGCCCGACGTCGCCTGTCTGCAGGAACTGAAATCGAGCGACGAAACGATGCCGATGAAGGAAATCGAGGCGGCCGGTTATGGCGCGCTCTATCATGGGCAGAAGGGCTTCAACGGCGTCGCCATTCTTACCAAGGGCGTCCAGCCGGTCGAAACCCAGCGCGGGCTCGCCGGCGAGGATGAGGATGAGCAATCCCGCTATCTGGAGGCCGACGTGAATGGCGTCCGTGTCGCGTCGATCTATCTGCCCAACGGCAACCCCCAGCCGGGTCCGAAATTCGACTATAAATTGCGCTGGATGGCGCGGCTGCGCGAGCGGGCGAAGGCCTTGCTCGCCGCCGAGATCCCGACGATCCTGACCGGCGACTATAATGTCATTCCGCACGACGATGATGTGTGGGATCCGCGCGGACCGATGGCCAATGATGCGCTGATGCAGCCCGAATCGCGCGATGCGTGGTTCCGCCTGCTCGGCGACGGGTGGACCGATGCGCTGCGCAGCCGCCATCCGGGCGGGCATGTCTGGACCTTCTGGGATTATCAGGCCGGCGCGTGGCAGCGCGATCACGGTTTCCGTATCGATCATCTGCTGCTCAGCCCGGTGCTGGCCGACCGGCTGGTCGATGCCGGCGTCGACAAGGATCATCGCGGGCGCGAGAAGGCGAGCGACCATGCGCCGACCTGGGCGGTGTTCGCTTGACCGCGCTGTCCGCCAGCTGGCTGGCGGACGTGCCGCTGTTCGCGGGGCTCGACGAGGCCTCGCGCCGCGAGCTTGCCGATGCCTTTACCCCGCGCCATTTCGCCGATGGCGAGGCGTTGCTCGTCCAGAACGAACGCGCCGAGGGTCTGTATCTGATCGATGCGGGGCGGGTCGATATCGGTAAGCGGCTACCGGGCGGCGGACTTGCTTTGCTGGCGACGGTGGGCGCCGGCGAGGTGATCGGCGACATGGCGCTGATCGGCCGCGATCTGAAACGCTCGGCGATGGGCGTCGCGCGCGGGCCGGTCGGCAGTTGGTATCTGCCCGCCGATCAATTCCGCGCCGCGCTGTCACAGCTCCAGCCGACATCGCTGCAGTTGCAGGCCGCGCTTGGCCGCCTCATCGCAGCGCGCGTTGCGGACAAGACCGGCGATATCGCGGCGCTGCTCGGCGAGACGCCCGACAGCTTCACCCCGCGACCGCAGCGCGCGCTCGCGCCGGTGATCGAGGAGGATTTCGCGGCCGAGGCTTTTCTCGCGAAACTGCCGTGCTGCGCGGCGATGACGCCGGGCCAGCGGCGCGCGTTCTGGGACGCGGGCACGCGGGTCGAACTCGCCGCCGATAGCGATCTCGCCGCCGTTGGTGCGCCATCGGATAGGCTCTGGCTCGTCGTGCGCGGTGCGGTACGCAGCGGACTACCGCACAGGGGCGGGGTCTATCAGCTTACGATCACCGGTCCCGGCCAGCTCGTCGGTCTCGCACCTTTGTTGCAGGGCGTGCCGCACGACCGGCTGCTGCGCACCAGCGAGCAGGCGACCCTGCTCGCCTTCGACCGCGCGACGTTCCGTGAGATGCTCGATACCGGCGACGCGCTGAGCCGCGAGGTCGGCGCGTCGGTCAACGCCGATCTCGTCACCGCGCTCGACGCGCTCGACCAGGTCGAAGCGCGCATTTTGGCGATGCGGCGCGGGCACGCCGTCGCGGCCTAGAGCAAAAAAAACCGTAGCCCTGAGCCTGTCGAAGGGCGCCTCACTGAGA
>NZ_JBOHHU010000052.1:0-29248 GCF_050725615.1 Sphingopyxis sp. | reverse complement strand
GGGGAGCGATGGGGGGGATGGCGTGTGCCGCTTGCCGATCACGCGCGCGCGGCGTAGCCAGGGAGGACAAGGGAGGGGCACACGCATGACCGTCCAGCCGGGATCGAGGATCGAAGCGAAGGCGCTGCTCCGCGCGGTGCCGCCCGCCGTTCGGCCGCGCGCCGTCCCGCGCCAATATGCCCCGCCGCGCTTTCCGCCCGACCTCGTCGGTCTCGACCGCGTCGGGCCGTGGCTCGATCAGCTGGAGCGGCACGAACTGGGCATCGTCCGGGCGCCGGCAGGATATGGCAAGACCGCTTTTTGCGCGGCGCTGTTTGCCGAAGCGCGGGATGCGGGCTGGGATGCGGGCTGGGTGTCGTTCGAGGCCGACGGCGATGATGGCGCGGCGACCGATCATCTGGTTCAGGCGGTTCGGCTGGCACGCGGCGATGCCGGGCGGAACGCGGCGCCGGAATTGGCGTCAGCGGCCGAGGTCGCCGATGCGTTGGCGGACCATATCGATGCGGATGATCGGCCGCTGCTGTTGATCCTCGACGACGTCGATCGGCTTCGCGACGCGCACGCGCTCGACGTTCTCAACCGGTTGCTCCGTCACCCGCCCGTGCATTTGCGGCTGGTCATGGCGAGCCGCGCAATACCGGCGCTGGCGACCGACGCCGCCGAACGGCGCGGCATGGCGCTGCGCATCGGCCGCGCCGACCTCGCGCTCACCGACGACATGCTGCGCGAGGTGTTGCGAGGCGCGGGCGTGACCCTCGACGAGCCGCGCCGTACCGCGCTCCAGGATTTCCTGGACGGCTGGCCGGCCGGTGCGCGGATCGCCGCCCGGCAGGCGGGCGGGCTGGCCCGCGACGATGACTGGAGCGCGCTGACCGACCGGATCGCGAGCTATCTCGCGACCATCATCGGCGATATGTCCGAAGCCGATCGACGTTTCCTGCGCCGCGCCGCCGTGGCGCCGAAGCTGAACGCCGACCTTGGCCGTCTGCTCAGCGGCGAAGCCGACAGCGAAGACCTGCTCGGTGCCCTCGCGGCGCGGGGCCTGTTCATCGAAGCGCCGACCGACGGCAGCGGGTGGTATCATCTGCACCCGGCTTTTCGCGCCGTGCTCCTGTTCGGCGTCGATCGGGACAGCCTGTCGCAATTGTTCCGCGTTTCCGCCCGCCATTATGCGGCGCAGGGGATGAAGAGCGACGCGGTCGGCCAGGCGCTGGCGGGGGGCGATGCCGCGCTGGCGGCCGAATGGCTGGGCGATATTGCCATGGCCTTGCTCGAGGCGGGCGCCACGGGACGCGTCGCGGGCTGGATGGCGCGGCTGGAACCCGAACATCGCGCCGCGAGCCCGCGCCTCGTCATCGCGGATGCGTGGCTTTCGGCGCTCACCGCGCGGAATGACGCGGCCGTCGCTATTGCTGCATTGGCCGCACAAGGCGGCGAAGCCGAGGCGGCCGCGATCGACCTGTTCCATCGCGCCTATGCCGGCGACCGGCTCGACGCGGTCGCCGAGGCCTGCGACCAGCGGCTGGCTGCGCCGGGCGATCTGTCCGACTTCGCCGTCGCCATGTTGCGCGCGATGCACGCGCATGGTGCGTCGCGTCGCGGTCTGTTCGGGCTCGTTCACGACGCCGTTCGCCCACTCATGCAGCGCAGGGCCGGGCGGTCGCTCGACCTGCCGCTGGCGCTCGGCGTTTGCGCGCGCGCGGCGGCGTCGCGGGCCCTGGGACAACTCGGCGAGGCCGAACGCGTGCTGCGCGATGCGCGGCGGACGGCGACGGAAACCAACCTCGCCACGGCGCTGGTCGATGCGGCGCTGGCCCGCTGCTGTTACGAGCGCGCCGATCCGGCGGCGGCGGCCGAACTGGCGAATGCGGCGCTGCCCTTGCTCGAACAAAGCGTGTTCCAGGATGCGCTGATCAACGCCTTTCTGGTCGCGATCCGCGTCGCGGCGAGTTTGGGGCGGGCCGACCAGGCGGCGGCATTGGTCGATCGCGCCGAATTGCTGGCGTTCGACCGGGGCTGGGCGCCGCTGAAAGCGCTGTGCATCGTCGAGCGCGCCCGGCTGCGCCTGCCGCAGACGATCGACCCCGAGGCGGTGGTGGCCGTCGTCGACGAGGACGCGGCGGTCGTCGATCCGCTGTCGGCGCCGGGCCGCGCCTTTGCCCTGTTGTCCGAGGCGCGCGCTTATGACGCCATCGCGCAGGGCGACCGACCACGGCTGACGACGGTTGCCGAGCGATTGTTGCGACTGGCGTCGAACGCCGACGATGCCGAACTGCGCGCGTCGGCGACGCTGTTCAACATCCTGCCGCAGCTCAGCGGGCGCTGCGACAAGATGGTCGAGCTGGAGACGGTCCGTTTCCTGAACCACGCCGCCAGCGTCGGGTTCCGGCGCACGATCGTCGATGTGCTCGACGTCACCGGGGTGCGCGCGGTGCAGAATTTCTGTAGCGAGGCCTATAGCTCGGACTGCTTCCTTGCGCTGCTCAAGCTCGCCGATCCGGCGCGGCACGATCCTGCGCTGGAGGGCGCGAACCTGCCGGCGCCGGGCGAAGCCTTTTCCTTTCTGACCGAGCGCGAGATCGAGATTTTGAGCGCGCTCAACGCCGGCGAGTCGAACAAGGAAATCGCGCGCACGCTGCAACTCGCGCCCGAAACGGTGAAATGGCACCTCAAGAATGTGATGCGCAAATTGCGCGCGACGAGCCGCGAAGAGGCGGTGCTCAACGCAACGACCTTGGGGCTGAAGCTGATCGAGACCGCTGCGCCGCGCTAGGTCGGCGCGCCGCGCGCAATTTGCGCAGTCGAGGCACAAAAAAAGGGAGGGCCGTAGCGACCCTCCCTGTTTCTTTTTGTCCGGCCTGCGTCAGTCCAGCTTGAAGCGCACGCCGACGCGATAGGTGCGGCCCAGCAGGTCCGAAAAGGTGCTGTTCGCGGCGAGGCCGGTTTCGGGCAGCAGCAGCGGGTTGGCATCGAACAGGTTGGTGACGTTGAAGAAGAACTCGGCCTCCGACGCGTTTCCGACCTTGATCTTCTGCGTCAGGTTGAGGTCGACGTAGAAGGTGCCTTTGACATGATTATTGTCATAGGTCGGGTTCTGGCTGGTCGAGGTCGGGCACGCGCTGGTGCATTCGATCGCGTTCGCCAGATATTTGCCCGAGCTGACGCCGCGGCCGGTGACCGTGCCCGAGAAGGTCGAGGTCGAATAATTGGCGTTGGCGCGGAAGATCCACTTGGGCGTGCTCGCCTGGCCGCCGTTCGCGCCCACCGTGTTCACCGGCGTCGTGCCGGCAATGCCCGTTTCCGCCAGATTCTCGATATAGCGGGTCGCCGTGCCTTTCAGCGTGATGCTGCCGTTTTCACCCACTGGCAGCCGATAGGCGGCGTCGAAGTCGATGCCGCGCACCAGCCGGCGCACATAGTTGAAGGGCTGGGTGCGGATCAGCAGATAGGGCACCGTCGGCGTCGAACGCGTCGGATCGGTGGTGATCGCGTCGCAGAAGGCCTGAATTCCTTCATCGCAGCGGTTGACCACTTCCTGTGCGCTGATCGTGTCGATCGCCCCCTCCAGGTCGATGCGGAAATAATCGACCGATGCCTGGAAGCCCGGCAGGAAGCGCGGCGTGATTACCCCGCCGATATTCCACGAATCGGCCTTTTCGGGACTCAGGTTCGGGTTCCCCTGGGTGAGGCCCGAATAGGGGAAGAATTGCGGACCGTTGGCCGGGTTGTTCGCGTCGAAGTTGGGGTTGCGCACCGAATCGCTGTTCGCCGTGCCGGCCTGGAACAGCTCGTTGAGATTTGGTGCGCGAATGTCGCGCGAGCGCGTGACGCGCAGGCGGATATCCTCGATCGGCGCCCAGGTCGCGCCGAGTTTCCAGGTCGTGACATAGCCCGAATTCGAATAGTCGGTGGCGCGCACCGCGCCGTTGAACTCGAGCCCGAAACCCAGCGGCACCACGGTCTCGAGATAGGCTTCCTTCACATTATAGCTGCCCTTGAACGGCAGATAGTTGCCGACCGACCAGGCGTTGCGGAATCCGGGCCGGCCATTGGCGTCCACCGTCGCGATCGGCTGGAACTCTTGCGGCACGCTGCCGCGAATCTTTTCCTCGCGATATTCGCCGCCGACCGCGATGCTGACGTCGCCCGCCCAGGTGGCGAAAGGCGTCAGCGACAGGTTGGCGCCCGTGACATATTGTTCGAGCACCTGTTTGCGGAACGGATCGCCAAGCACATAATCGATCGCCGCCGGGTCGGCGACGCCGATGCCGAGGCGGTTGAGCGGCACGCAGTTCGGATCATTGTTGGTGGCGTCGGCATCGACGTTGATCAGGCACTGGATCGAGCCCACGGCGTAACCGCCAGCGTTGCCCGCCGGCGCAAAGGCCGCATTGGTAGCGGCGGTCATGCGCGCGACATGCATGATGTTGCGCAGCTGTTCGCGCACGTCGGAGCGGCCATATTGGCCGTAGATGTCCCACCGCGCCGACTTGCCGAACGCGTCGAACTGTCCCTCGGCGCCGACGACATAACGCTGCACCTGGCGCTTGTTGTTGATGGCGCGGAAGGGCAGGTCGGCCGCCGTCGTCGTGATCGAGAAATTGTTGACGCCCGTCAGTCGCGTGGCGCCCAGCGTCTGCAGCGCGAAGGCGTTGCAGGAGATGGGGACCGGAACGGTGGTGCAGCCCGTCGTGGTGATCGTCGCCGAGCCGAGGTTGGGCCCCGCGTTGAAGAAGACTTCCTGCTTGTTGAACGAGCCTTCGGCGAACAGCGTCACGCCATCCGACACATCGAAGCTGAGGCGGCCATAGAAGCCGTAGCGATCGTCCTTGGGGGCGAGGCCGATGCGACGACCCGAATCGTTGACGCGCCAGTCGCCGCCGACGGTGCGGGTTACCGGGGAGCCGGTGCCCGGGCCGCCGGGGTTGAGGAGCGGCGAGTTGAACGAGCCATATTGAAACGGGATGACCTGGCCGTTCTGGCCGAAATAATTGCCCCGCAGGATATTGGTCGAGGTCCCGGTCGAAGCGGTGATGAAGCCGCCGGGCGCCTGGTTGGTCTGGCCGGCATTCTCGCGGAAGGTGATGAAGGCGGGCTGGCCGTTGCCGACGCCGTTGGTCACCACATAGGCCGGGTTGGCAAAGGCCAGATAGCCCTTGTGGTTCCACGGACGGTCGCCCGGATCGATTTCGTAAATGCCGTCCTGATGCGCGATCTCGGCGTTGAAGACGACATGGCCGCGCCCGTCGGCAAAGGATTTGCCGCCCGCGATGCTGCCCGAATAGTTGAAACCGTCGCCCTTGTCGGTGACGCCGATGTCGCCGCTGATGCGCAGCCCTTCCATCTTCTTGTTGAGGACGAAGTTGACCACGCCGGTGACGGCGTCCGAACCATAAGCCGAGGAGGCGCCGCCGGTTACCAGTTCGACGCGTTCGACCAGCGCTTGCGGGATCGTGTTGATGTCGACCCAGCCGAAGATCGTCGAGCCGACCGAACGACGACCGTCGACGAGGACCAGCACGCGGCCCTCACCAAGGTTGCGCAGGTTGATGGCGTTGATGCCCGCCGAGCCGTTGGAGATGTTGAGGCGCGAGTTGGCGGGCTTGGTCGAACCGGCGAGCTGGGGCAACTGATTGACGAAGTCGGCGATATTGTTCGACGGCGACGTGTTGCGGATGTCTTCCTGCGTCAGCACGATCACCGGGGTCGGGGCCTGGAAACCGTCGCGCGCGATGCGCGAGCCGGTGACGACGATCTGGTCGCCGGGCGCCGCTTCGCTTTCGGCCGGAGCGACGGCCTCCTGCGCCAGTGCCGGCGCGCCATGAACCAGCGCCAGGGCGGTCATTGCCGCGCCGAAGCGGGTCTTGCGGCCCAGCGGCCGGTGAATTCGTCCAAGATTACGCATGATATAAGTCCCCTTTTTCCGGAGGCCCACCCGCACGCCGCCCGCAGCGTGCCCCGGCGTCTCTACGCCGGGTTGGCTTGCCCATTTGTCCCACCTGACCGCCCGGCGAATGCGATGCCCGCCGTCTTATGTTTTCGTGATAGTCGTTTTGCCCGTCCGTCCGTCGCCACGTCGAGCGCGCGAGGACAGCCAATTGCATGACAGCGAGGTTACAGGGTGGCTACAGCCGGTCAACCGCTTCGCTACTAACCTGATTATATGGACATATAGCCTGAAGATATGGGACGCCGAAACGATCGGAAGGCGGATGCGGATAGCTTGCAGTTATAGGGGGCGGCCTGCTTGCTATGGGATGGTGGCACCGGGCTGCGATAGGGTCGGGTTTCGTTGTTTTCGTTTCTTTTTGCGGAGGACCTGTTGATCGAGCGCCGTGCGTTTCTGCTGGCTTCGGCGGCGCTTGTCGCGATGCCGGAAAGCCTGTTGGCGAAACCGATCGTCAAGGGTGGCAAGGCGCGTACCGTCACCCTGTCTGGCGCGCGGGCGCCGATCGAGGTGATCGAAGACGAATTGGGCGTGCCGCATGTCCGCGCCGCCTCGCGGCACGACGCCTTTTTCGGGCAGGGCTATCTGGTCGCCCGCGATCGCCTGTTCCAGATCGACATGGAGCATCGCCGCGACATGGGACGCATGGCGGAGGCTTTCGGCCCGCGCTTCGTCGCCGCCGACCGCGCGGCGCGGCTCTTCCTCTATCGCGGCGATATCGACGCCGAGCTGGCGGCGTTGCCCGCCGATGTGCTCGAATGCGCGCGCGGCTATGTCGCCGGCGTCAATGCGCGGATCGACGAGTTGGCGGCCGATCCGGCTGGGCTGCCGCTTGAATATGGCCTTCTCGGAATCAGCCCGCTGCGCTGGGAAATCGGCGATCTGGTGCGGGGGCGCGGCATCGGCATGGGCGATGCCGACGACGAGGTGCGCCGCGCGCAGCTTCAGGCGCGCGGGCTGCTCGACGCCGACCAGTTGATGGCGCCGCTGCGCCCTGCCTGGTCCTTCACGGTTCCCGAAGGCCTCGACGCCGCAGCGGTGAGCGATGCCGACCTTGGGCTGCTCGATCCCGCCAACCGGCCGGCGGGCTTCGAGCCGCTGCAGGAGGCGCGGCTCGACCCCGAAACGCGCTGGGCCGACCGCTTTGCGCTGGGCAGCAACGCCTGGACGATCGCGTCGTCGCGCAGCGCCACGGGACGGCCGATCCTCGCCAATGATCCGCACCTCGGCATCGGGCGCGCCAGCCCGCGCCACATGTGTCACCTGACCGCGCCGGGGCTCGACGTCATCGGTGCGGGTGCGCCGGGACTGCCCGGGATCATGCAGGGGCATACCGACCGCTTCGCCTTTGGCCGCACCAATTTCCACATCGATCAGACCGACCTCTTCATCCTGCGGACCAAGGAGGGCGACCCCGGCCGATATTGGCACAAGGGGGCGTGGAAGGCGTTCGAGACGTTCGAGGACGAGATTGCGATCAAGGACGCCCCGACCGAGCGCGTGACGTCGCGTTATGCCGCAGGGCGGCCGATCGTGTCGCAAGATGCGGCGCGGAACCGTGCGGTGGCCTTTGCCACGACCAGCATGTTGCCCGGCGCCAACATGCGCTTTGCCATCATCGCGATCAATCTGGCGAAGGATTGGTCGTCGCTGCGGGAGGCGTTCAAGCTCCACGTCTCGCCGACCAATTTCCATTATGCCGATGTCGACGGCAACACCGGTTGGCAGACGATCGGCTTTGTCCCGCGCCGACCGAAGCATGACGGCCTGTTGCCGGCGCCCGGCGACGGCGATTTCGACTGGACGGGCATCTTGCCGGTCGAGGATATGCCGCATGTCTATAACCCGCGCCAGGGCTGGTTCGCGTCGGCGAACCAGATGAATATCCCGGCGGGCTATCCCTATCGCGAGCGGATCATCAGCTTCGGCTGGAGCGACCCCTTCCGCTATGACCGGATTGTCGAAGTGCTGGGCGGGCAGCCGAAGCACCGGATCGAGGACAGCATCGCGCTCCAGCATGACGTCCAGTCGCTGCCCGCGCGCGCCTTGCTGAAGCTGCTTCCGGCCAATCCTTCGGCCGAGGCCGCCGAGGCCGTAGCGCTGCTCCGGCGTTGGGATTGCGGGATCGCGGCCGACAGCGCCGCCGCGCTGCTCTATGAAATGGTGATGCCGGCGCTGTCGACGGCCTTTTACGACCGGATCGTTCCCGTCGCGGCGCGCGACCTGATCCCCTCGGTCAACCTCGCCGAAATGCTGCGCCTCCTCGCGGTGCCCGACAAGCGTCTCGGGGACGATCCCGGTGCCGCGCGCGATGCGCTGATCGACGGCGCGCTGGTCGCGGGGTGGAGGAAGGCGGTCGAAGTCGGCGGACCCGATCCCGCCGGCTGGCAGTGGGGCGACCTCCACCGCGTGTCGATCGAACATCCGCTCGCGGCCTCGAACCGGGCGATCGCGGGCGCCTTTCCGAAGATCGAAGGCGGCCGCTCGGGCGGCGACGGGACGACGCCGATGGCGCGCGGCTTCAATGCCAGGCGCAGCTTCAACGTGTCGCATGGCGCCAGCTATCTGTTTGTCGCCGACGTTGGCGCGTGGGACAACAGCCGCTTCCTGCTGCTGCCGGGCCAGTCGGCCGACCCGCGCTCGCCGCGTTACCGCGATTTCTATCCGCTGTGGCTCGCCGGGGCGATGCAGCCTTTGTGGTTCAGCAAAGCGGCCGTGGACCGCCACGCCGCCGCGCGGATGACCCTGACCCCGCGCTAAAGCGCCTCGGCGACCGCGACGAGCGCGCGATCGACCGCAGCGGTGGCCTGGCTGTCGGTGTCCTCGGGCATGTCGTTCGCCAGCGCCGAGAAGATCAGCGTCCGGCCGCTGCGGGTGACGAGATAGCCCGACACGGCGCGCGAGGCGTTGAGCGATCCGGTCTTGGCGAATAATTTTCCTTCGAGGATCGTGCCCTTGAAGCGATTCTCCAACGTGCCGTCGCGCCCGGCGATGGGCAGCGTGTCGCGCCACGCCGCGCCCCAGGGCTGGCGCGCGATCCAGCTGAGCAGGCCGACCGCGCCGCGCGGGGTGATGCGGTTATAGCTCGACATGCCCGACCCGTCGGCGAAGAAATAGCTGGTCGCGGGGAGGCCTGCTTCGCCCATGACCTTGCGCATCACCGCCTGACCGTCGGCGATCGAGCCGCTGCCCGCCGCGCGCGACACGCGGCGCAGCATCAGTTCGGTGTGGAGATTCTGGCTCTCCTTGTTGATCCGGATCATATTCTCGGCGAGCGACGGCGCGGGCAGTTCGGCGAGCATCGCGGGCTCGGCGGGCAGCGCCGCCGGTGCGTCCTTGCGCGTCTTGGGATCGTCGGCGGGGGTCAGCGGCCGGTGGCGTGCCGCGATGTCGCCATCGACGCGAACGCCGCGCGCGCGCAGCAACTCGCCCATCCGCCAGGCGGCATAATGCGCCGGGTCGTCGATGCCATAGCGCAGCGTCATCGGCGGCGCCTCGGTCCCGATGGTGCCGGTCAGATACAGGATGCGGCTGTTCGGCATACGAAACGCCTCGACCGTCTCTTCCTTGCCCGCGACGGTGAGAACCCGGTTTTGAATCTCGTAATAGCCCGGCGCCGCCACGCTCGCGACGGCGTCCTTCGTTCCCGGCGCGACCTTGACCACCAACTCATTGTCGTCGAGCGTCAGCGCCGAAATGCCGGTGCCGTAACGCGACTGGATATTGTTCCAGCTCATCCCCGGGCTCCAGCGTTCGTCGGGGAACCAGCTGTCGTCGCCGACGATATGGCGGACGTGACGCGTCTTTGCGGCGACCGCATCGGCGAGCGTCTGCAGGCAATCGGTCTTGCAGTCGTCGGCGCTCGACAGCAGCGCGTCGCCGCGGCCATGCAGGACGACATCGGCAGCACCATCGGCGCCCGTTTCAAGCCGTACGCCCGTGCCCTTTGCGGTCTGCTGGAGCAGGGGCAGTTCGGCATAGGCGATGGCGGTCGTGAACATCTTGGTGTTCGACGCCGGAATGAAGCGCTGGTCGGGGGCGATCGACACCAGTATCTCGCCGTCGAGCGTCGTGATCAGCAGGCCGAACCGCGTTCCCGTCGGCCCCTCGGCCAATTTCTGCTCGACCGTGGCCAGCAACGGTGTTGCCGCCGGGCTGACCGCCGTCTGGGAATGGGCCGGCGCAAGGGTCAATAGCAGCGCGGCAAAGGCCGGGGCCAAATATCGGATCGATGTTTTCATAAGCTTGTCTGTTCGTCCCATGCTGCAATGACCCGGTCGCCCACAGCAGGGCGCAGGGCGGCGATGCCGCTGTCGGCGTGACGGGTCGGGTGGACCCGGTTGGTGAGGAGCGCCCAGGCGAGGCCGCGCTCGAAATCGATCCATAATCCGGTGCCGGTGAAACCGGTGTGGCCGATGGTCTCGGCCGAACAGGCGTCGCCGCCGTGCCAGCCGGCGAAGGCGCGTTCCCAGCCGCAGGTCCGGTGGCGTTCGTTCGCGGTGCGGACCTCGGCCATCATCGCGGGCGACAGGATTTCGCCGCGCAGCATGGCGCGGGCGAACCCGAGCACGCCGTCGACGGTGCCGAACAGCCCGGCATGGCCCGGGGCGCCGCCGAGCGCATAGGCGTTTTCGTCGTGGACCTCGCCTTTCATCACGCGCCCGCGCCAGCTGCAATATTCGGTGGCGACCGCCGGGCCGGGCGGCGGGCCGAAGCTCAGCCCCTCGCCGAGCGGCCAGTCCGTCAGCGGCGCGCCGGTGATGCGCTCGATCGCGATGCCCAGCAGGATGAAATTAATGTCCGAATAGACGGGCGGCCCGTGGCGCCATTCGCGCTGCAGGATGAAGGCGTGCAGCCGCGCCGGGTCGTCGCCATAGGTATAGATCGGCTCGACCGCAGGCAGGAAGCTGCGATGCATCAGGCAGTCGCGAAAGGTCAGCCGCCGCTCGGCGGCGTTCGCGACATCATATTGGCGCAGATCGGGGATTGCGTCGGTCAGCGGCCGGTCGAGATCGAGGCCGCCCTGTTCGGCGAGCGTCAGGATGATCGTCGTCGTCGCGATGACCTTGCTCAGCGAGGCGAGGTCGAACCAATGGTCGCGGGTCAGCGCTTCGCGCTCGGGAACGAGCGCGGCCATGCCTGCGAAGCGCACGGCGCTCCGGCCTTCGGCATCGACGACGCCGAGCGCCGCTGCGGGGATACGGCCGCTTTCGACCGCTTCCAGCGCCGGGACAAAGCCGGCTGCGCAAATCGCCTCGACCGTCATGTTGCCACACGCCCTTTCACGCGAACGATGATCGGCAACAGGAAGATCGCGGCGAAGCTCAGCGCCCCCGACAGCAGGAAGAAACCGTCATAACCGATCTGCGTCTGCATCGACCCCGATGCACCCGCGAGCAGGCGCGGCAACAGGAAGGCGAAGCCCGAGAGCAGCGCATATTGTGCCGCCGGATGGGCCGGGCTGACCAGCATCGACAGATAGATCACGAACACCGCGCCGGCGAAACCATTGCCGAACTGGTCGATCGCCACCGAGGTATAGAGGATGAAGGACGATGGCTCGCTGTGCCACAGCCAGACATAGATCCAGTTGCCGAGCGCGGCGGTCACCGCACCGATGCCCAGCGTCCAGCCGAGCGGCAGCCGCGTCGACAGATAGCCGCCGAGCGCGACCCCCGCCATGCTCGCCGACAGCGCGACGACGCCGTCGGCGAAACCGATCTGGTCGAGGCTGTAGCCCGCCTCGTTCCACAGCGGGTGCGACAGGGTGAGCGTCAGCACGTCGCCCATGCGATAGAGCGAGACGAAGGCGAGCACCGCGAGCACCGCATAGCCATAGCGCCAGAAGATCTCGACATAGGGGGCGGCAAAACCTGATTTGCCCGCGAGCGCGTCTGCGCTGAGGCGATTGATACGAGGGAGCGCGAGTGCGAGCAGGGCGAAGGGGAGCAGGGCGACCGCGAGGACGACCGGGGTGACATTGGTCTTGGCCGAGATGCCCACGCTTTCGGCCGCCGACAGGAGCAGCCAGCCGGCCGCAGCCGTGACGAGCGCGGCGGCGAGCAGGATGAGCAGGCTCGCGCCCGTGCCGGCGAGCAGCGCCCGCACGCGGCCGGTCGCGCCTTCGCGTTCGGGGCGCATCGCGGCGAGGATCGGGAAGGGCGCAAAGGCCGCGACCGCGATCACCAGATAGGCGATCGTCCAGTCGGCCCGCGCCGCGACAAGGATCGCGCCGCTGCCCGCCGCGACCATCGCGCTGCGATAACCCCACAGGTTCGCCGCGACGATCGGCGCCTGTTCGGCCTGTGTCGGGGCGAGCTCGATGCGCCAGCCGTCGGCGGCGACCTCCAATGTCGTGGTCCAGAAAGCGAGCAGGACTGCGAACAAGGCGGTCAGCGGCAGGCTTTTGTCGTTCGAGGTGAAGGCCATGGCGACCATCGCGGTGAAGATGCCGAGCTGCGACAACATGATCCACCCGCGCCGTCGCCCCCAGAAGCGCGCGAAGCCCGGCACGTCATAGCGCTCGACCAGCGGCGCCCAGGCGAATTTGAAGGTCGGCAGCAGCGCGATCCAGGCGAAAAAACCGATGACGACGATATCGACGCCGTGCTTCGACAGGCGCAGCGTGAGCACCGCGTTGAACATGTAAAAGGGCAGGCCGGCGGCAAAGCCGAGCAGCAGGTAAAGGCCGAACAGGCGGCGCGGCGACGGCCTTGCCGGGGCGTGGCGTTCCTCGATGAGGCCGTCGGCCGCAAGTGTCGCCGTCATGGCGTGGACTTTGCGTCAGCGGGCGGCGGTGTCTCGTCCGCCTTCTCCCAACGCGCGACGACGCTGGTGACGGTCAGGTTGGCGCTCGCGCTCGCCACGGTGCGCGTCATGTCGAGCAGGCGGTCAAAGGGCAGGACGAAGCCGACGACGAGCGCGGTCTGTTCGGGCGACACGCCGACCGCCGAAAGCACGGCGGCGAGCATGAACAGCGAGGCCGAAGGGATCGGCGCGGTGCCGAAGGCGGCCAGCGCGCCGGTGAGCAGGACGACGGCGAGCATCTGGAGGTCGGGCTCGACCCCCACCGCCTGCAGCGCGAAGATGCTGAGCAGGCCGACGTACATGGCGGTGCCGTCCTTGCCGATGCTGGCGCCGATGGGCAGCACGGTCGATGCGATACCGGGAGCGATCCGCAGGTCGTCGTGCGCGATGCGCAGCGCGACGGGCAGGGTGGCGGCCGACGATGCGGTCGAGAAAGCGACCGCGAGGGCATCGACGATCGTGCGATAGAAGGCCAGCACCGGCCGCCGCGCGACGAGGGCGATCAGCGGCACATGGACGAGCAGGATTTGCAGGATCACCCCGGCCGCGACCCCGACCGCGAGCCAGCCGATGTTGGCGAAGACCGCGACGCCGTTATCGGCGACCGCCTTGGCGATCAGCGCCAGCACGCCGAAGGGGGTGACCTCCATGACGATCCGCACCAGCTGGAACAGCACCTGTCCCGCCGATTGCAACAGGTCCGCCATTGGGCGTCCCTTTTCGCTGGCGAGGATGACGCCGAAGCCGAACAGCATGGAAAAGAAGATGATCGCCAGCATGTCGCCTTCGACCAGCGCCTGGACGATGTTGACCGGGACGATGCCGATCAGCTGATCGTGCAGCGACTTGGGTTCGCCGAGCGCATGGGGGACGGCGCCAGCCAGCGCCGCGCCCTTGCCGGGTTCGAGCAGCAGGCCGACGATGATGCCGATCGACACGGCAAAAAAGGTCGTTGCCGCGAACAGGCCGACGGTGCGCGCGCCGACCGAGCCCAGCTTGCGCGGGTCGGCGAGCGCGGTGACCCCCGATGCGATGCTGATGAAGACGATCGGGACGACGAGCATCCGGATCAACCGGACGAAAAGTTCGCCGACGAAGGCGATCGCGTCGGTCGCGGCGGGCCAGGCGAGCCCCAGCACCACGCCGATCGCGAGCGCGGCGAGCACCCTTTGCCACAGCGGCACCGCGACCCAGCGGCGAAGCAGTCCCGTCATTCGCCCCTGTGCCCCGATCCTGTCAAATGCCACCCCAGAAGCCGGGCCGCGGCGGCGACATGATGCCGTGCGCCGCGCTGACCCCGCCCGCGCGATCCTCGGCAAGCCAGAGCGGTCCGTCAAGGTCGGCGAAGCTGCTGGTCGCCGCGATCGCCCAGGCCGGCGCGATCGACAGCGACGAACAGATCATGCAGCCCGTCATCACATCGAGCCCGCGCGCGCGCGCCGCCTGCGCCAGATCGAGCGCGGCGGTCAGGCCGCCGGTCTTGTCGAGCTTGATGTTCACGACGCCATAGCCGTCGGGCAGCATGTCGAGATCCGCCGCCACATGCACCGCTTCATCGGCGGCAATCGGGATCGCGGAGTGGAAGCCGACGAGGTCGCGATCGGCGTCGGCGGGCAGCGGCTGTTCGAGCAGGTCGATGCGGAGGTCGGTCAGCAGGTCTTGCAGGCCCTGCACCTCGGCGATGGTCCAGCTTTCATTGGGGTCGACGATCATCCGCGGCTTCGGCGCCGCAGCGCGGACGGCGGAGATTTGTGCGGCGGGATCGCTGCGGTCGACCTTGACCTTGAGCAGCGGCGCATCGGCGAGCGCGGCGGCCGCCGCCGCCATGCGATCGGGCGTGTCGAGGCTGACCGTCATCGCGGTGACGATCGGGCGCAGCGGCTTTTCGAGGCCCAGCGCGGTCGCAATGTCGCTTCCGGCGAGGCGCAGTTCGAGGTCCCAGAGTGCGCAATCGACCGCGTTGCGCGCGGCCCCGGCGGGCATCAGTGCGAGCAGTTCATGCCGTCCGGCGCCTTGCTCGATCGCGCCGCGCGCCGCCTGTATCGCGAGCATCGTGCTTTCGGCATTTTCGCCATAGCGGGGATAGGGGACGCATTCGCCGCGCCCGGCCACGCCATCCTGCGCGAGCGTGACCGTCACCACCTGCGCGGCCGTCTTCACGCCGCGCGAAATGCGAAACGGCGTGTGCAGCGGCAGGATTTCGTCGCGAACCGTCAGCGTGCGTTGCATGGCCCGAGCGTCAGGCGGTTTGGGCGACGCTGGTCGCGGCGACCTCGGTTTCAAGCAGCCGGTCGAGGATCGTCTCGACCCCGAAGCGATAGGGATCGCTCGTCGGCAGCCCGAATTCGGCCTCGGTCGCGGCGCACAGCGCCTTCGCTTCGTCTTCGGCCATCGCGGACGTGTTGAGCGCAATGCCCACCACCCGCACATCGGCGTTGGTCAGTCGCGCGGCGTTCAGATTGGCCTCCAGCGTCTGGGCGATGCCGGGCAGCGGATAATGCGGCAGCCCGCGCATGTGCGGGCGCACCGGGTCGTGACAGAGCACCAGTGCGTCGGGCTGCGCGCCATGGAGCAGCCCCGTCGATACGCCGGCGAACGAGGGGTGATAGAGCGAACCCTGGCCCTCGATCAGGTCCCAGCCGTCATCGCTGCGTGCGGGCGAAACCTGTTCGATCGCGCCCGAGATGAAGTCGGCGACCACGGCGTCGAGCGGAACGCCGTCGCCTGCGATCAAGATGCCCGTCTGCCCGGTCGCACGGAAATCGGCCGCCACGCCACGTTTTTCGAGCGCGCTTGCGAGGCACAGCGTCGTGTACATCTTGCCCACCGAACAATCGGTGCCGACGGTCAACAGCCGTTTGCCCGCGCGCTTCTTGCCATTGCCGATCGGAATGTCGGGTCGCGGGTCGCGCACATCGTGGAGCTTGCGGCCGAGCCGTGCCGCCGCCTCGATCAGGCGCGGTTCGGCGTTCAGCCGGTGGTGCAGCCCGGACGCGATGTCGAGCCCCGCCGCCATCGCGGCCAGCGCATCGACGATCAGGTCCTCGCCCAGCTTGCCGCCCGCATTGGCAATGCCCAGCACCAGCGTGCGCGCGCCGGCGACGTGCGCCGCCGCGAAATCCATGCGGGGCAGGCCCAGGGTCAGCGGGCTATCGTCGTGGCGAAATTCGCCGATACAGATGTCCGGCCGGAACACGGCGAGCCCGCGCGAGGTCTTGATGTCGGCGGGGTCGCTCGCATGACCGAGATAGAGAAGATAGGGTGTTTCGATCATGGCTCCGGGTGACCTGCATGAAAAGGAAGGCTCAATATTATCCTCACCGGCCCTGCGGCCCCAATATCTAGCGCCTTCCATCCTATAGCTTGATGCTATAGTTCCTCGATCACCGTCGTCAGCACTTCGAGGAAGGCCGACGCCGTTCGCGACGGCGGGCGGTTCTGCAAATAGACGGCATTGATGTCGAAGGTGATCGCCGGCTGCAAGGGGCGGCTCGCCAGCCCCGGGGGCAGCGCGGCGTGCGCGGTGAAATTGTCGACGATCGCCATGCCGACGCCGGCGCCGACCAGCGCCGCCGCGACATAATAGGTGCGCGCCGAAACCACCTCGTCGAGCACGACCTCGAGGCGATGGAGTTCGCTCGACAACATCCGCCCGATCGGGCCGCTCTGCGCCGGGCTGATGAACTTGTGCCCGCACAGTTCGTCGAGACGCAGGCGCGGCGGTGCGCCGGGCAGATCCTCCTCGCGATAGATGACCACCAGCTCGCCTTCGCCGATCACCTGGTGTGCGACGGGGGCCGACAGCGGGACTTCGAAACTGATCGCGATGTCGGTTTCATGCTCATAGAGTTTGCGCACCATTTCATCATGGTGAAGCGTCTGGAGATCGAACATGATATCCTCATGCTCGCCCAGAAACCGGGATACGGCGGCGGGGATCGCGCCCAGGCCGAGCGAGGGAAGCGCGGAAATGCGGAGCAGTCCGCCGCGCCCGTAGCGCAGATTCTGGCACGCCTGCCGCAACGACCGCACCCGGTCCTGAATATCGGATACCTCGGCGAACAGCGTATGCGCGTCCTGCGTCGGGATCAGGCGCCCCTTCGACCGTTCGAAC
This sequence comes from Sphingopyxis sp., assembly GCF_050725615.1. Taxonomy (GTDB): domain Bacteria; phylum Pseudomonadota; class Alphaproteobacteria; order Sphingomonadales; family Sphingomonadaceae; genus Sphingopyxis. Next base: position 12,380 of record NZ_JBOHHU010000052.1, on the reverse strand, counting down.
AGCGTCAGGCCGATCGAGCGTTCGGCATGACGCAGCACTTTTGTGACCGACGGCTGCGACACGTTCAGCGACCGGGCGGCGGCGCTGACCGTGCCATGCAGGAAGACCGCGTGAAATATCTCGATCTGACGCAGATTCATCCGGTTGTCGCCTCGCAGCCGCGGTCGAGATTCGCAGCCGCTCCACCCTCTATGCCATTGGGTTATAGGGGGTGCAACAACACTCGCTGGACGCGGTGCGGCAGTGCACGACATGCTCGTTGCCTGAACGGCCGTCGGCTTATGTCGAGAACGGTTGCCGTCCCGTCGCTGGAAGGATCACGCCGATGCCGTCGCCCGCTTCGCCTTCCGCTAGCCGGACGATCGCTTTGTTCCCGGTCGCGGCGGCGCTTGTCGCCGGGGGATTGTGGGCGGCGGGATCGGCGGCGCCGCCGATGGAGACCGTCGATGTCATCATCCGCGGCGGCACGATCTATGACGGCGGCGAAGGCGAACCCTTTGTCAGCGATGTCGCGATCCGCGGCGACCGGATCGTCCATGTCGGCGCGACTGGCGGCTATGCGGCGCCGCAGGTCATCGACGCCAAGGGCCTGATCGTCGCGCCCGGCTTTATCGATCCGCATACCCATGCCGACAGCTTTATCCGCTCGCCCCACAAGGCCGTGCGCGTCAACGCGGCCTGGCTGACCCAGGGGGTGAGCACGGTGATGATCGGGGTCGACGGGTCGGGCACGCCCGATGTCGCGGCCGACGCGACCGAGCTGGCAGAATCCGGGATCGGCACCAATGTCGCGCTGTTCGTCGGCTTCGGCGCGGTACGCCGGCGCGTGCTCGGTCCGGATGCGCGCGCGCCGGACGCCGCCGAGCTCGGGAAGATGAAGGCGCTGGTCGCAAGCGGCATGTGCGAAGGCGCGCTCGGGCTTTCGACGGGGCTCTTCTATGCCCCGCAGAGCTTTGCCAAGAGTGATGAAGTCGTTGCAGTGGCGCGCGAAGCGGCGGTCCGCGGCGGCCTCTACGACACCCACCAGCGCGACGAATCGAGCTACAGCATCGGCCTGCTCGCCTCGGTGGAGGAAGCGATCGATATCGGGCGACAGGCGGGCATGCCCGTTCACTTCGCCCATTTGAAGGCGCTTGGCGTCGATGTGCACGGACAGGCGGGGGCGGTCATCGCCGCGATCGACGCGGCCCGCGCGGCGGGGGTCGAGGTGACCGCCGACCAATATCCCTGGCTCGCGTCGGGGTCGAGCCTCGACGCGGCGCTGCTGCCGCGCTGGGCGGTCGATGGCGGCGGGGCGGCGTTGCTGAAGCGGCTCGACGATCCCGCCACGCTGTCCCGTATCCGCGACGAGATGCAGGACAATCTGCGCCGACGCGGCGGGGCGGCTTCGCTGCTGCTGATCGATCAGCGCGTTCCCTGGACCGGGCAGACGCTGGAGCAGGTCGCCGAGGCATGGAAGATCGACAGCCGCGACGCCGCGCTGCATATCATCCGCCAAAGTATCAAAAGCGGGCGAGACGGCACGTCGGTCGCCTCGTTCAACATGGCGCAGGCCGATGTCGACCTGTTGATGCAGCAGCCGTGGATGGTCACCGCGTCCGACGGATCGGACGGCCACCCGCGCATGTTCGCGACCTTCCCCGAAAAATATGCGCGCTATGTCCGCGAGCGGCACGTCATCGATTTGCCGACCTTCATCCGCCAATCGACCGGGCGCACCGCCGACATCTATAAGCTCGACCGGCGCGGCTATCTGCGCGCCGGTTTTTTCGCCGATGTGCTGGTCTTCGATCCCGACCATTATGCGCCGCGCGCCGATTATATGCATCCGCGCGAACTGAGCGTCGGCGTCACGAAGCTGTTCGTCAACGGCGCCCTGGCTGTCGATGGCGGCCGGGCGACGGGCGCAGCGGCCGGTCGCGCCCTGCTGCGTGCGCGTCCGGCGGGTTGTCCCGGCTAGCTTTGAGCGGTTGGCGCGGGGCCTCGTCGATGGGGCGCCATCAGCACCTGTTCCTGGACGCCCTCGGTCGCTAGCGAAGGGTCAGGATGTCGTAGTGTCGCCCGAACCCGTATCGCGTGAAGCGCGTGAAGCCCCGCGCGCGCAGTCGCGCCTCGATCGCCGCCGCATCGGTCCAGCGGGTATCGACCTCATAAAAGATCGCGGCCATGCGATCGCGATGCGCCGACGCCATCAGCGCCTCGACCACGGTTTCTTCATGCCCTTCGACGTCGATCTTGACGATCAGGGGCTCGGCGCCCTCGATCAGCGTATCGACGCCCGCGATCCCGAGGATGCGGATATCCTCGCCGTCCGCCGCACCGGCGCCGCGCAGGCTGGCGACGCCGCTATGGGCGGTGTTCGTCGCAATTCGGGCCATCCCCGAATGGAGCGACACCGCGGCATGGACCGGCCGGATCGTCGCCGCCGCGCCGTTCAGCGCGATATTGTCGCGCAGCAGCGCAAAGGTGGCCGCGACCGGCTCGAACGCCACGGCGGTCGCGCAATGCGGGTTGCGGGCGGCGAGCAGGCTGTAGAGGCCCTGGTTCGCCCCGATATCGACAAAGGTGAAGGGTTTGTCCTGCGCCGCAATATAGCCCGACAGCGCTCGGCCATAGATGGCATAGCGGCAATATTGGAACGTCCGGTCGCGCCAGTTCGCGCGCATCCGCACGCCGTAGCGCGAGGTGACGACCGGCTCCGACCGCGCCAGCGGCAGCGCGGCGAGCAGATGCACCCAGGATTTGTGCAAATTCTTCCGGACGCCATAGTCGAGGAAGCTGGCAAGCGGGGAGGGGCCGATGATGCTCATTGCCGCGCCATGAAATCGAGGATCGCCTCGGCGGCGCGTTCGGACGAGGGGCGCTCCTGCAGATCGAAGCTGTAGCGGAAGAGATATTCCTGCCGTTCCCGCATCGACCGCGTCAGGCGCGGGGGCTCGGCAAAGGCCGCTTCGAACTCTTCGAACCCGTCGAGAACCGCGCCGCCGCGCCAGTGCGCGAAATCGGGATTGCCCTGCCATGCATGGCCGTTCGGATTGAGAAAAAAACAGGGGCGCGGTCGCCGGATGAACTCATAGACCTGGCTGCTCGCATCACCCAGATAGATGTCGGCGGCGTCGGTATAGCTCATGTCGAGGCAAGCCGGGCTGCCGGTATCGATCAGCATATGGTCCTGCTCATAGTCGCCGGGCTGCGGGCGGCGATTCCAGCCGAGGGCGAAGGGCGACAGCGAGGCGGTGATGCGTTTTTTGAACAGCATCACATGCGGCGCGAAGATCAGATTATACCGGTCGCTTTTCGCAAACCAGTCGAGGATCTGCGGCCCCATCCGGTACCAGGACGACAATGCCGGCGAGGGGTGCGGGTTATAGAGGACGGTCGGCCGATCTTTCGGAAACAGGCGCGGGCGCTTGGGCGGCGCCATGTCGAACTTGGGATAGCCGACGATCGCATGGCCATCATCCTTCAGCAGATCGGCCTCCGCCAGCCGGTCGCGGACCTTCTCGCCCGACAAGAGCACGAGGTCGAACTGGCCGCTGGCCTTGTCGAACCCGATCGCCCGATCGCCCGCACCGTGCCGGGTGTGGACGAGCTTTAGCGACTGGAGCCCGAAGACCGACTTCAGCATCAACGAGGTTTTCTCGGGCACCACCAGCGCGTCGAGCTTGCGGAAACGGTCGAGGTTGCGGTGGAGCGTCGAGACGATGTCGGCGGGAATCGCGTGCCCGCTCGCGCGGTTCGCGGCCCGCGCCAATCGGGACGGCGGGCGCAGGCGGACGATCTCGGGCGCCGGACCGGGCGTCGCGGCGGCCAAGCGGCGAACCTCGCCCTCGCAGCCTTCGGACACGAGGACGCTGACTTTCGCGTTGGTGCCGCGGCGGAGCAGGGCCAGCGCGACGGGCAGCGCGTGCGCCACCTGATGTCCGCCATGATGGTTGAAGAGAAAACCGATGTGCATCGTGGTCACCGGCGCCAGTCCAGCACCGGCCAGCCGCGCGCCGCAGCGATCGCGCGCAGCTTGGGCGACGGATTTACCGCAACCGCCTCGTCGGCCAGTTCGAACATCGGCACGTCGGAGGCATGATCCGAATAGAAGCGGATATGCGACGCCTCGCGGGCGATGTCGGCGCGATCCAGAAACGCCTCGACCATCGAACGTTTGTCGGCGCCATAGCAATTGGCCGAGACGATCGCGGGGGTCAGGTGGCCGCGCTGCCAGCTCGACGCGGTTGCCACGACATCGCCGATGCCGAGCCGGCGCGCCAGCGCGGCGGTGTAGAAATGCGGCGCGGCGGTGGCGAGGACGATCCGCCGGCCCGCCTCGCGTTCGGCCGCGATCAGCGCCATCCCCTCGGCATAGAGCCCGCGCGCGACCAGATGCCGCGCAAACCGGTCGGCGAGCCGCGCCGCTTCGCGCTCGGGCAGCGCGCCGCCCAGCGCCACCCAATGCATCGCCTGTTTCATCCGGCAGCGCGGGATCAGCTTCAGCGCATAGAGCAGCGCCGCCGGCATCAGCAGCGGGAGAAGAAGCAGGCGCCACGGCGCGCGGTCGCGCACCGCGAACCACAGGAAGGGGGTGTAGGTCGGCAGGATGGTCAGCGTGCGGTCGAGGTCGAATATCGACAGCCGCGCACGCTGCGGCCGGGGGGCGGGAGCCGCCACCATCGTCTGCCGTCGTACCTGTGCCATCGCCTGCTCCTTCGGCGAGTGGCACTGACAGCGCGTCCTGACGCGGCGATGGGGCCTTCATTTGATTTTCGACATGTTCGCCCGCCGGGTGGCGGTTTCGCCCGGCAGCCGGTAACGCAGACGCGATGCACATCCTGGTGATCGAGGACGATGCCCGCGTCGCGGCGCATATCGGCAAGGGCCTGAAGGCGGCGGGGCATCTTGTCGTCGTCGAGGACGACGGGCGCAAGGGGCTGCTACGCGCGGCGTCGGAGAGCTTCGACCTGATCCTCGTCGACCGGATGCTGCCGCATATCGACGGGCTCACGATCGTCCAGACGATCCGCGCCACGGGCGATACGACGCCGGTGCTGTTCCTCAGCGCGCTGGGCGAGGTCGATGAACGGGTTGCGGGGCTGCGCGCCGGCGGCGACGATTATCTGACCAAGCCCTTCGCCATGTCCGAGCTGCTGGCGCGGATCGACGTACTCGGCCGACGCGGTCCGGCGATCGTCGCCGAGACGAAGCTCAGTGTCGGCGACCTCGACATCGACCTGCTCGGCCAGCAGGTGCGGCGGCAGGGGCGGTCGATCGATCTGACCGCGCGCGAATTTCGCATCCTTGCCTATCTGGCGCGCAACGAAGGCCGGGTGGTCACGCGATCGATGCTGCTCGAGCATGTCTGGGATTATCATTTCGACCCGCAGACCAACATCATCGACCAGCATGTCAGCCGCCTGCGGCAAAAGGTCGATCGCGGCCATGACGTACCGCTGATCCACACCATACGCGGCACCGGTTATGTGATGCGGGCGGGCGGTTGAGCATGCGGCCGCCCCGCCGCCTGTGGCGCAGCCTGACGGTGCGGCTGGCGCTGGTCTATGTCGCGCTCTTCCTCACCTCGACCGCCGCGATGTTCGGCGCAGCCTATTGGTTCGGGGTTTATCGGCCCATGCTGGCGGAAGCGGCCACGGTCCAGCACGAGGCGGGATCGCTGGCGGCCCTCGATCGCGACAGCGGGCGCGCCGCCCTTGTTCGCGCGCTCAAGCTTCGCGAACGAAGCGTGCACCGACGGGCGTTCCACGCTTTGTCGCTTCCGGATGGACGCGTGCAGACGGCCAATCTGCCGAGCTGGCCCGATGCGGCCATCTCCGACTGGCAACTGCTCGACGCCGACGTGTCTTTCCTTGGCACCGAACAGGATTACACCGCGCTGTCGGTCGAGCGGCGCCTAGACGACGGATCGCGTCTGATCGTCGGCCGCGATGTCGAGGATATCGACGACCGCGACGAGATATTCTCGGTCGCCGCGGCCTGGCTGATCCTGTTCGCCGCCGCGCTCGCGATCGGCGGCAGCCTGGCGATGGGCCGTGCGGTCGGGCGCCGGATCGATGCCGTGTCGCAGACCGCGCGCCGCGTCATGGCGGGCAGCCTGACCGAGCGTATCCCGCTGCGCGGCACCGGTGACGATTTCGACGAACTGGGCGAAACGCTCAACCGCATGCTGGGGAGGATCGAAGAGGCGGTCGAAGGCGTGCGCCGCGTATCGGACAATATCGCCCACGAACTGCGCACCCCGCTCGCCCGCCTGCATGCCGATCTCGACGACCTGCGCAACAGCGAGGATGAAGGCGAGCGACAGCGGCTTGCCGAACAGGCCTCGGCGGAGGCGGTCCGGTTGCAGTCGATCTTCGACGCGCTGCTCCGCATCGCCCGGATCGAGAGCGGCCGGCACCTTGCGGGCTTCAGGACCGTCGATCTCTCCACCCTGCTCGCCGACGCGATCGAATTTCATTTGCCCGATGCCGAGGCGCGCGGCCAGCAGATCGAAGGGCAGATCGCCCCCGGACTGACGCTCGAGGCCGATCCGAACCTGCTGTTCCAGGCGGTGTCGAACCTCCTCGACAATGCGATCAAATATGGCGGCGCCGGCACGGCGATCCGGGTGACCGCATTGCGGACGGCGGCGGGGGTCTCGATCGCGATATCCGACACGGGTCCGGGCATCGCGGAGCCCTATCGCGAAAAGGTCATCGAGCGATTCTTCCGCCTGCCCGATACGCAGGGCGAACAGGGAACAGGCCTGGGGCTCGCACTGGTCAGCGCGATCGTCTCGCTCCACAAAGGCAGGTTGCACATCGGAGACGCCGAACCGGGGACCCGTATCAGCCTGGTATTTGGGGGCGCGACAGGGGACTGACGATGCCGGGCGCTCCGGTTCCATGGCTTGCGACTTCCACTGCTTTCGTGGCGGCGACCGCGAGTTCGGTAATATCCCGCGCCAGACGATCGACGGCTTTGACGTCGGCATCCCACGCGAACATGAAGCGGGCGCTGCCGCCGATGAAGGTATAGAAGCGCCAGCCGCGGTCCTTGAGCGCGTCGATGAACCCGTCCGGGGTGTCGAGGAACACCGCATTGGCTTGAACCGGGAAGGCGAGGCGGATGCCCGGAACCCCCTCGATCGCCGCCGCCAGCCGGTTCGCACAACGGTTGGCATGTTCGGCGTTGCGGAGCCAGGCTCCGCTCTCGAACAGGCCGATCCATGGCGCCGCCAGGAAGCGCATCTTGGAGGCGAGCTGGCCCGCCTGTTTGCAACGATAGTCGAAGTCGGTCGCAAGGGCGGTATCGAAAAAGACGATCGCTTCGCCCGCTGCCATGCCGTTCTTGGTGCCGCCAAAGCACAAGACGTCCACTCCCGCGCGCCAGGTCACATCGGCCGGCGAGCAGCCGAGCGTCGCGCAGGCGTGCGCGAAGCGCGCGCCGTCCATGTGCAGTTTCAGGCCGAGGTCGCGGCATGTCGCCGAGATCGCCTGGATTTCCGCGATCGAATAGACCTGCCCCGTCTCGGTGGGCTGGGTGATCGTCACCACGCGCGGCTTGGGGAAATGAATGTCCGACCGGCTCGTCGCGAGGGTGCGGATCGCATCGGGCGTCAGTTTGCCGTCCGGCGAAGGCGCGACGAGCAGCTTCGAACCGTTGGAGAAGAATTCGGGCGCGCCGCACTCATCGGTTTCGACATGCGACGAGGATGAGCAGATCACGCTGTGATAGGATTGGCAAAGCGCGGCGAGGGCGAGCGAATTGGCCGCCGTGCCGTTGAAGGCGAAGAAGACTTCGCATCGCGTGTCGAACAGCGTCCGAAACGCATCGGCCGCGCGCTGCGTCCAGATGTCGTCGCCATAGGCGGGCGCCGATGCGTCGTTCGCGGTCTCCATCGCGGCCCACACCTCGGGGCAGATGCCGGCATAATTGTCGCTCGCGAATTGTTGCGGCTTGTCGGTCATGGCGAGGTCCTTCTGGTCATTGCCCATTGCCCCAGGGGTGGGGCGTGCAATCCACCTGTCCGGCCCGATAAGTGGCGGCTGGGTGGCAATCGGATGCGAGGAAGATCGGCCCGTCGAGATCGACGATCGCGCAATATTGGCCGAGCAGGAAAGCCGGCGCCATCGCCAGCGAACTGCCCAGCATATTGCCGACCATCACGTCGAGCCCGCGCCGCTGCGCGCGCTGGGCGAGGCGCAGTCCCGCCGTCAGGCCGCCGCATTTGTCGAGCTTGATGTTGACGGCCTGATTCAGGTGGGCGAGCCGGTCGAGGTCGTCACCGGTCTGGATGCTCTCGTCCGCCGCGACGGGAACCGGTGAGGCCAGATCGGCCAGCGCCGCATCGGCGCCCACTGCAAAAGGCTGCTCAAGCAGCTTGACCCCGGCCGCTTCGAGCGCCGGCATCAGCTCCGCCAGTGTCGTCGGCGTCAGGCTGCGATTGGCGTCGACGCCGAGCCAGACATCGGGGCGCGCGGCGCGTATGGCAGCGATCCGCTCCCCGTCATCGGCGTCGCCGCTGAGCTTGACCTTGATCGCGCGCGCGTACGCATGACGAACCGCCGCCGCCGCCATGATGTCGGGCGCCGCATTGCCGATAGTATAGGTGGTCAGCAGCGGTTCGGGCGGCGCCATGCCGAGCAATTGCCACACCGGTGTGCCAAGGCGCCGTGCCTGCAGATCCCAGAGCGCGCAGTCGAAGGCGTTGCGCGCGCCGCCGGGCGGGAAGAGCGACGGGAGGCGGTCATGGTCGACGCCCTCGGCAACCGTCGAAGCGGCATCCGCCAGCGTCGCCGCGATGCCCGACGGCCTGTCGCCCAGATAGAAGACTCCCGCCGCTTCCGCCTGTCCCATGCAGCCATCGGCTTCGAGCCGGAGGATGACGGTTTCGACATCGGCGAAGACATGGTCCGCGATGCGAAAGGGTTCGGCGAGCGGGAGCCGGACGATTTCGACGTCGATGCGCGGCGCGCAGGGCTCGAGCTGCGCGAGCGCCTGGTCGAGATTGAGCGAATCGGGGCGCGTCGTTGTGGACATGTCGCCCGGCTAATCTTGTGCAATTTTCCTGTCTATGATTTTTAATGACAAAAAACTAACATGAAGATGTCGTCACGACGACATGCGCGGGCGCGGTGGCTGGTGACCGGCATAGCCGGTGAAGGTCTGGTGAAGGCGGGTGAGCTTTTCGAGCCGCACTTCGACCCGCCGGCCGATCTGTTTGATCACGCTGTTCACCATCAGGTTCACCGCGCAGACGAGTGCGACGGGCGAACTCCAGAACATCCCCGTCTGGGTCGGCACCGCCAGCACATGCGGGGTGAAGCGCGGCGCCCAGTCGCAGAAGAGGTCGGTGAGGACGATCAGCGGGATGCCCTGTTGGCTGGCCTGTTCGGCGATCAGATAGGATTGGCGCGAATAGCGGCGAATGTCGATGACGACGAGGCACCGGTCCTCCTCGTCATCGGCCGCGAACACGTCGGCATAATTGCCCGCGCTCAGGTCGACGAGCCGAACCCCGTCGCGCATGAATTGCAGATGGTTCGCGAGCAGCATCGCGATCCCGCGCTCGGTCTGGAACCCGGCGATCTGGACGATGCGCGATTTGGCGAGCAGGTCGACGGCGGCGGCGAATTGCGGAGTTTCGGCGAGGCGGTGGACCGCGAGCAGCGATTTCATCTCGCGCTGCATCGACCCGTCGGTTTCGTCGGGAAGGCCCGGCGTATCGACGAACGTCTGCAACTGCTCGCCGACCAGCCAGGGAAACCCCTCTTCGCTGCTGCCCTTCAGTTCATTCTTCATCGCCTTGAAATTGCGATAGCCGAGCTTGCGGGCAAAGCGGCCGATCGTGATCTCGCTGACCCCGGCTTTTTCCGCCAGCGTCATGGCCGTCTCGAACGCCAGCGTTGCATAATGGCCCAGAATATAGGCCGCGATCGCGCGATCGGCGGCGGAATAGGTCTCCAGGTCGGCCTGCAGCCGCTGGAGCAACGGAACATTGGGGATCGCGGGCGCTTCCGCCGCGTCCGCGTCATTCGGCGGTCCCGGCTCATGCTTGTCGGACATATCCGCTCCTCCGTTCCATGCGTGAAAAATGTCAGAAATATCGTCAAAACTATCAATTGACAGAAATATGTCAATGGGACTTAATTCGGGTGAATTTGGAGCGCGCGACAGCGCAGGCGACCCGCGAGGGTCCATTATGATTGATCCAAGGGGGTATGTGATGATGACGAACCGACAGGCCATTGATCCCAGCTATCGGCATAAGCGGGGTGCTTTCCCGGCGCTATGCGCCGGGACCGCCTTTGCCACCGCCTTGCTATCGGTCCCCGCCTATGCCCAGAATGCCGACGAAAGCGCCGAGGGCGAGGCGATCGTCGTCAGCGGCTATCGCTACCTCAGCGAAGACACCAGCGGCACGACCGGGCTTCCGGTGCCGATCGAGAAAGTGCCGCAGTCGATCAGCCTGATCAGCGAGGATTTTCTGGACGCCACCGACGTGCGCTCGCTGGGCGATGTCGCGCAATATACCCCGGGCGCCCTGTTCGACGGCAATCCCGGGGGAACCTCGTCGATCGTCAAGCTTCGCGGCTTTGCCGCCGGCAATGCGATCGACGGGCTGAACGTCGGGGCGCTCGATTTCGAGCCCGATTTCGCAACGATCGAACGGCTGGAAATCGTCAAGGGGCCGACCTCGGTGGTCTATGGCGCCGCCAATCCGGGCGGCATCATCAATCAGGTGACCAAGGGCGCCGACGCGGGCACGCCGTCGCATATCGAGCTGCTTGGCGGATCGTGGGACCGCTGGCGCGTCGAGGGCCAGGTCGCGAGCGGGCTCGACGCCGCCGGAACGGTTCATGTGATCGGCATCGCCGCGCATGAGGAGGCGGGCAGTTTCATGCAGCGCGTCAATTCGGCCAAGACCGTGCTCTACGCCGGCATCGACGCCGACCTGTCGCCCGGCCTCAGCGCCTATCTCCACGGCGGTTATGAACGTTATCGGCGCACCTCGTTCGACGGCATTCCCACGTTGCCCGACGGATCGCCGGCGCCGGTCGGCCGCTCCTTCTTCATCGGATCGGGCGATTTCGAGCTGGTGACGCCGGTCGCGCGGGTGAACGGCGGGCTGGACTGGGAGGCGTCGGACGCGCTGTCGGTCAGCCTGAAGGTCAACTATTTGCGGTCGAACACGACCGGCGAAAGCGGCTTTGGCTTCGGTCTTGAGGACAATGGCGATTTCTTCCTTGCGGTCAACAACATCACGAAGAGCGTCACCAAAGCGTTCAGCGCCGGGCTGTCGACCGTATACAAGCTCGACGATGTCGGGCTGACCGACAGCTTCATCACCGTTGCCGCCAATTATCAGCATTATGACACGAAACAGGCCGGTACGATCCCCGACATGCCGCAGGGCGATGTCGCCAATATCTTCGACGGCGTCGATGCGATCGAGGCCTTGTTCAACACGCGAACCTACCCCGGCATCTTCGATTACAGCCTGAACCGCCGTCTCCGCTATTTCACCCTGTCGAGCCAGGCGAGCATCAAGGTCGCCGAACCGCTGACCCTGCTCGGTGGCATCAGCTGGGCCAAGCCCGATGTCAGCAAACAGTCGGGCGCGGGGCCGTGGCAGGATTTCAGCGGCGACAGCCAGACCAGCCTGCGCCTCGCGGCGACGCTCGAGCCGATCGCCGGGCTCAACCTTTATGCGTCGTACAGCGAATCCTTTCAGCCGCAGCTGTTCATCGACGCGGCCGGCGACGTCCTGCCGCCGCTGTCGGGCGAGCAATATGAGGTCGGGGTGAAATATGTATCGCCCGACCGGCGGCTTCTGCTCACCGGTGCGATCTTCGACGTCCGGCAAGCGAACCAGGCGCGGTACGACCAGACCATCGACCTGATCGACCGCTACGTCCCGGTGGGCAAGGTCCGGCATCGCGGGCTCGAGCTGCAAGCGGTCGGCGAGATCGTGAAGGGCTGGCAGGTCAACGCGGGCCTCGCCATTCTCGATCCGACGATCCGCAAGGACGATGATGCGACCCTGATCGGCAAGACCGTCACCTTCCTGCCGAAAAGCACGGCGAGCCTCTACACAAGCTATGCGTTCGGTGGCGGCGCCTTCGTCGGCGGCGGCGTCCGCTATGTCGACTCGGTCAAGACCGACATCGACCGGACGACCCGCGATCTGCCATCCTATGTCCTGGCGGACGCGTCGGCGGGCTATGACTTCGATCGCTTCCGGGTGCAGGTCAACGTCAAGAACATCTTCGACAAACATTATTTCGTGAACAATTATCAGACCTTGTTCTACGGCAATGTCGTCGGCGAACCGCGGAGCGTGACGGTCTCGCTCCGCGCCAATTTCTGACCTTGGGCCAGGCGTGGTGGAC
>NZ_JBOHHU010000051.1:0-29955 GCF_050725615.1 Sphingopyxis sp. | reverse complement strand
CAGGGCGTCAACACCGTGGCCTTGGGCAACGACAGCTTTGCCGGCGGCCTCGGCGCGATCGCCATCGGCGGCAATGCGGTCGCGGGCAATGCCGGCGGACCCGGCACCCTATTCAGCGGCTCCATCGCCATCGGCAACAACGCCAAAAATGAATTTGTCCAGTCGATCACCATCGGCGACGGCGCATCGGGCAACGCATTCGGCAATATCGTGATCGGCGGGCGCAACTCCGAAGTCGAGCCCGGCGCATCCGCCGCCGCCGCCGATGGGATCGCGATCGGGCGGTCAGCACAGACCGGCGGCGTGTCGTCGATCGTGATCGGCCATGAATCGACGACCAACAATAATTTCACGACCTCGCTCGGCAACGGCACCACCAACTTCGGCCAATGGGGTACCGCGCTCGGCGATCATGCGCGCGTCACGGTCGGCGCGACCAATGCGGTCGCGCTCGGCGCCGATTCGGTCGCCGATCGTGCCGGCACCGTGTCGGTCGGGTCGAACAACGGCTTCCGCCAGATCGTCAACGTCGCGAGAGGCACCCAGCTCAACGATGTCGTCAACGTGGCGCAGCTGAACGAGGTCGCTGCCAACTCGGCCTATCTGCGCGTTAACAGCAGCGGCGGTGCGACGGCCGCGACCGGCGACGACGCCATCGCGCTCGGCTTCAACAGCGACGCCGAAGGCGACAACGCCATCGCCATCGGCCAAAGTTCCTCGGCCGGCGGCAGTTCTGCCGTTTCCTTTGGCGCCGACGCGTCGGCCTCGGGCGACAAGGGCAGCGCACTCGGCGCCGAAAGCATCGCCAGCGGCGAAGACAGCACCGCGGTGGGCTATATCGCCGCGGCTGGCGGAACCGGAACGGTCGCCGTGGGCTCCAACGCCAATGCGCTCGGCGATCTGGGGGTGGCGATCGGTATGTCGGCGTCGAGCGACGGCATCAACGGCACGGCGCTGGGCAGCGGCGCGCGCGCCGACGGGATCAATTCGATCGCACTCGGCCATAATAGCGAGGCGCTGGAGGATAATGTCGTCTCGGTCGGGTCGCAGTTCGTGCAGCGGCGGATAACCAATGTCGCCACCGGGACGAGCGCGAATGATGCGGTCAATCTGGCGCAGCTCAACAATGCGATCGCCGGCGTTGCAGCAGGCAACAACCCCTATGTCGGGGTTGGCGGCGGCGGCGCGGCGGCGGTGGCGTCGGGCGACGACAGCTTCGCCGCCGGCGCGGGGGCGCAGGCGATGACCGACGGATCGACCGCGATCGGCGCGGGCGCGGTGGCGCAGGGCGGCAAGGCGACCTCGATCGGGTTCGAGAATGTCGCGTCGGGCGACGGCGCGGTGGCGATCGGCGATCCGAACGTGGCGACCGGCACCGGCGCGGTGGCGATCGGCGCCGACAATAATGCGACCGGGACTGGCGCGATTGCACTCGGCAACCTGAGCGTCGCCGATGGCGAAAGCACGATCGCGCTGGGCGACCGGGCCGAGGCGCGGAGCATTCACAATGTTGCGATCGGCAGCGAGGCCAAGGCGTTGCTGGCCGGCAGCGTAGCGATTGGGGCTGGTGCCGAGACGAACGGCCAGTTCAGCACCGCGATCGGGCAGCTCAGTTCCGCAAATGGGGATTTTTCGACCGCGATCGGTCGCCGCGCCGAGGTCCTGGGCAACAACAGTGTGGCGATCGGCGATTTCGCCATGGCCATCGGGGATAACAGCTATGCACTGGGCGGCGACGCCCGGGCGCTGGCGAGCAACAGCGTTGCGATCGGTGCGGCGTCGCGGGCCACGCGCGACGGCACCGTGTCGGTCGGCGACGTCGGCAGCGAGCGCGCTATCGCCAATGTCGCCACGGGGACGCTTGGCACCGACGCGGTCAATCTGGACCAGCTGAATGCGGCGCTGGCGACGCAGACGACCAATGTTGCCGCGGCGCAGACGACGGCGGACACGGCACTCGCCAATGCCGCGACGGCACAGGGAACGGCGGATACGGCCTTGACCAATGCGGCAACGGCGCAGGGAACGGCCGATACGGCGCTGGCCAATGCGGCAACCGCACAGGGCACGGCGACCAGCGCGCTGGCCAATGCCGCGACCGCGCAGGGCACCGCCGATACGGCGCGCGCCGAGGCGGCGGCGGCTCAGGGTACCGCCGATACCGCGCTCGCCAATGCCAATCTGGCGCTTGCGGGCAGTGCCGGCAATGCGGCGGCGACGGCGGCGGCGCAAAATACGGCGGACAATGCGCTTGCGAACGCCGCAACCGCGCAGGGCACCGCGAACACAGCCCTCGCCAACGCTGCCACGGCCCAAAATGCGGCGATCGCGGCGCAGGGCACCGCCAATACGGCGCTGGTCAATGCCGCGACGGCGCAGGGGACCGCCAACACCGCCCGGCTTGAAGCGGCGGCGGCGCAGGCCACCGCCGACACCGCGCGACTCGAAGCGGCGGCGGCGCAGACCCGCGCCGATGCGGCCTTCGCCAATGCCGATGCGGCGCAGGCGACCGCCGATCAGGCGCTCGCGGCGGGGCAAAGCAATGCGGCGGCGGCGGCGGCGGCGCAGGCCACCGCCGACACCGCGCGCACCGAAGCCGCGACGGCGCAGGCGCAGGCCGACACGGCGCGTGCCAATGCCGCGACGGCACAGGACCGCGCGGATGCCGCCTTTGCCAATGCCGGCACGGCGCAGGCGACCGCGAACACGGCGCGGACCGAGGCGGCGGCGGCGCAACTGACCGCGACGACGGCGCGCTCGGAAGCGGCGGCGGCGCAGAGCACGGCGAACACCGCGCTCGCCAATGGCGCCTATTTCCGGGCCAACAGCACGGGGCCGGGGCCGCAGGCGACGGGGGTCGATGCGATCGCGGTCGGGCCGGGTTCGGTCGCCAGCGGCAACCAGTCGGTGGCGATGGGCGCCAATGCGCGGGCGATCAATGGCCAGGCGGTTGCGATCGGCGCGGGTAATGTCGCCTCGGGCAATGGCGCGGTGGCGATCGGCGACCCCAATATCGCGACCGGGACCGGCGCGGTCGCGCTCGGCGCCAACAACAGCGCGATCGGCACCGGCGCGGTGGCGCTGGGCAATGCCAGCAGCGCGACCGGCGACGGGTCGGTGGCGATCGGCAATGGCGCGGTCGCCAATCGGGCAGGCCAGGTCGCGCTCGGCAATTCGGCGAGCACCTACACGCTCTCGGGCGTCGGATCGGCGGCGAGCAATGCGGCGCAGAGCGGCACGCTCAAGCTGCTGACCACCGATGCGGCGGGCAATCTCGGCACCTCGGCACTCGACATCGCGACGCTCGGCGGGCTGCCGAACCGGGTCAACCTGCTCGAACAGCAGAATGCTGCGCTTGATGCGCGCACCGTCGTGCTCGAACGCCATGCAGTGCAGGCGAATGGCGGCATCGCGACCGCGATGGCGATGGGCGGCACGATGATCGTGCCCGACAGCGACGTGTCGGTGTCGTTCAACCTCGCCACCTATCGCGGGGAACAAGGCTTTTCGGGCGCTGCGGTGGTCCGGCTGGCCCCGCGCGTTTATGTCAGCGGCGGCATCGCCGGGTCGACGGTCAAGGGCTCGACCGGCGGCCGGGTCGGGGTGGCCTTCGGCTTCTGATCGCCGGGCGCTGTCCGGTCGGCACCCGCTGGTCGAAACTCAGACCAGCCGGGTGTCGATCGGCAAGCCGCCCTTCAGCGTCAGCGTTACCGGGGTGCGTTCGGCGATGTCGGCGAGGCGGGCGGATTGCTCGGCATCGAGGCCGGTGATCCGGAGCGTGCGGTCGATGCGGCGGTCGGGATGCTGGCCCGAAAGGTGCAGCCCGACCTCGACCGATTCCATCGGCCATTCTTTCCGGTCGGCATACATGCGCAAAGTGATCGCGGTGCAGGCGCCGAGGCTGGCGAGCAGCAGGTCGTAGGGCGCGGGGCCGACCGCGCCGCCGCCGAGCGCGGCGGGTTCGTCGGCGACGAGGGCATGGCCGCCGACGGTGATTTCGGTGCGATAATGATCCTTGCCGATCGTGGCGGTGCCATGGGCCATCGGGTTTCTCCTTCAGCCAATCAGACGGGGGTGGTGCGGCGGAGCCAGGGGAGGAGCAGCGCCTCGACCTCGGCGGCGCGTTCGGCCTGGGTCCAGTGACCGCAGCCCGCCAGTATATGCGCCTCGAGATCAGGGACGACGTCGCGCATCAACGGGATCGGGTCGGCGGTGCCGAGGACGAGCGCGGGGTCGCTGCCGCCGCCGATGAACAGCGTGGGGCGGCGGATGACGGGATCGAAGCCGCCCGCCCAATCGAAATCGCGGCCATGGTTGCGGTAGCGGTTGAGGGCGCCGGCAAAGCCCGTGCGTCCGAAGGTCGCGGCCGCGTGAGCAAAATATTCCGGGTCGAGCCAGTTGGGAAGCGTGTCGGGGAAGCGCACGCCGTCGAGCAGCCTCGCGCCGTGCGGCTTGTCGTTGGGCCAGTCGCCGGGCGCGGCGTCGCCCGAGATGCTGTGGTAGAAGGCGTGCAGGAAGCGCGCGGGGTCGGCTTCGAGTTCGGCCTCGGCGACGCCGGGTTCCTGGAAATAGGCCTGGTAGAAAAAGCGGCCCCTGTCGGTGAAGCGGCGCTTGAACATCGCGTCGAAGGGCGCGGCGGCGCGGCCGAGCCAGGGGATCGACAGCGCGGCGACCGCGCCGAAGCGGTCGGGACGCGCCATGATGGCGTTCCAGACGATCGAGGCGCCCCAGTCATGGCCGACGAGCGTTGCGGGCGCGTCGGGGGACAGGGCATCGGCGACCGCGACGAGATCGGCGACGATCGCCTCCATGCGATAGGCGTCGATCGCTTCGGGCCGGTCGCTGTCGCCATAGCCGCGCACGTCGATCGCGGCGGTGCGATAGCCGACGGCTGCAACGGCGGGGGCGAGGCGGCGCCATGACTGGCGCAGTTCGGGGAAGCCGTGGACGAAGAGGATGAGCGGTCCGGAACCCGCGACGTCGGCGGCGATGCGGACGCCGTCGGGGGCGGTGACATAGGTTGGTGCCGCGTTCATTTCGCCCCGCTATATTGTGCCGTGCCTAGCGCCAGGCGGTATCGCCCGGGAGGCCGAGGCGCAAGGCGGCCTGCCATGCGGGCGAGGTGGGATCCTTGCGGCGGTCGGCGAGCTTGCCCATTGCTTTCACCATGATGCGATCGCGGGTGCCGAGGTCATGGTCGGGCCCGAGGGCTAGTCGCTCACGCACCACCGGCGGCAGCAGCGACACCGCAGCGCGCGCGAGCGCCTTGTGCAGGAAGCGCGGCACCGACGGCGCGGCGCGGCCCGAGCGGATGATGTCGAGAAATTCGCTGTTGATCGGATGCGGTTCGAAGCGCGGCAGCAACTCCTCCATCATCGCGAGGAATTCGGTTTCGGACTTCGGGGTGCGGGTGACGCCATAGAGTTCGGCGACGGGCTGGCCGTCGGCCCAGAAGCGCGCCTGCTCGGCCGCCGACAGCGGGCGCACGAAGCGGTGATAGGCGGTGAGGAAGCCATATTGCGCGGTGGCATAGACCCAGTTGAGCAATTCGGGATCGAGTGCGGTATAAGCTTCGCCCCCGGGCGTCTCGCCCGACACTTTGGCGTGCATGCGGTTGACCCCGCCGATGACGCGGCGCGCGGCGCTGGCGGGGCCATAGACGCCGACCATCGCCGCCATGCCGGTGCGCTGCGAGCGGCCGATCGGATCGACCTTGTAGATCGAATGGTCCCACACGCCGGATCGGATGCGCGCGTCGGCGAATTCGAGCAGCACCGCCGCGACCCCGCCGACCGCCATCGCGATCGGGTTCTTGAAGATGCGCCATTGCAGCGAATCGGGGGCGAGCAGCGAGGCTTCGCCGGCCGGTTTGGTGAAATCGATCGCCATCGCGGGCGGCGTGTTGCTCATGCGGTTCATGCGGTCCCGATCCCATCACGATTGACCTGTCGGCGAAAGTCGTTATCAGATGTGATAATTACTTGCAACGGATGCGATATGAACCTCGACTGGAGTGACGACGAAGCGCGTTTCGCGGCGGACATCCGTGATCGGCTGGCGCGCGCGCTGACCCCCGACCTGCGCGCGGGGGCCGAACTGGCGACGAGCGTCTATCCCGACCATCATGTGTCGATGGACTGGCAGGCGCGATTGTTTGCCGAGGGGCTGGCGGCGCCGCACTGGCTGCCCGAGCATGGCGGTCGCGACTGGAGCGCGGCGCAATTTTATCTCTACGCCCGCGAACGCGCGCGCGCCGGGGCGCCGGCGCTGTCGCCGATGGGCATCCATATGGTCGCGCATGTCATCGCGGCGTTCGGGACCGAGGCGCAGAAGGATTATTTCCTGCCGCGTATTTTGTCGGGCGAGGTGTTTTTCTGTCAGGGCTATTCGGAGCCGGGAGCGGGATCCGATCTCGCCTCGCTGCAGATGAGCGCGGCGCCCGACGGCGACGATTTTGTACTGAACGGGTCGAAGATCTGGACGACGCATGCGGGCGAGGCGAACTGGATCTTCTGCCTGGTGCGCACGTCGAAGCATGAGCGGCCGCAGCAGGGCATTACCTTCCTGCTCGTGCCGATGGACCAGCCGGGGGTGACGGTGCGCCCGCTGACGATGATCTCGGGCGAGCAGATCCAGGCCGAGGTGTTTTTCGACGATGCCCGCTCGGCGCGGAGCAATGTCATCGGTGCGGTCGATCGCGGCTGGACAGTGGCGAAATATCTGCTCGAGTTCGAACGCGGCGGATCGGCGCACGCGCCGGCGCTGGCGATGCGCGTCGATGCGCTGGCGAGGCAGGCGCAGGCGACGATGGCGGGCGATGCGGTGTTCGCGAGCAAGCTGGCGCGCGCGCGCATCCGCGTCGACATATTGGAGATGATCGAGCTGAAATTGCTGTCGGCGGCGGGGCAGGGCGAGAGCGTCGGGGTGATGGCGTCGATGCTCAAGATCATGGCGACCGAGCTGGCGCAGCATATCACCGAACTGGGTTATGAGGCGGCGGGGCCGGCGGGGCTGGCGTTCCAGCCGCATGCGGCGATGCCGGGCGCCGAGGTGCCCGCGCATGTCGCGCCGGCGGACGGCCATGTGACGGGCGAGCCTTGGCAGGCGATCGCGCCGCTGCGTTATTTCAACGAGCGCGCGGGGTCGATCTATGCGGGGTCGAACGAGATCCAGCGCAATATATTGGCGAAGGCGGTGCTGGGGCTGTGACATTCCTTCCTCCCCCTTGATGGGGAGGCGGTGAGACTTGCGAACTGGTTCGTTGGTCGCAGCGCAGGGAGGGTGCGGTTTCGACCCGAAGCGAGTGGTGCCATGACGCACCATCACCCTCATCCAACTTCGCCTAAGCCGCTTCGCGGCCAAGGCTGCGTATCCTTCTCCCATCAAGGGAGAAGGGTTTTAGCTCGCCATGGTGTCAGCATAACGCGCAGCGTGGAAATCGCTCGTCCCCAGCCTTTGCTCGATCGCGGTGGCGCGTTTGAAATAATGGCCGGTGCGCAGCTCCTCGGTCATCCCCATCGCGCCGTGGAGCTGCACCGCTTCCTGCCCGATCTGGCGCAGCGCGTCGCCGATGGTGGCCTTGGCGGCGGCGGTCGCCTGCGCGTCGCCGGGTTTCAGTGCGGCGAGCATCGCGGCGGCGGAAATCGATTCGCGCAGCATCAGCATGTCGACCATGCGGTGCTGGAGCGCCTGAAAGCTCGACAGCGTCGCGCCGAACTGCCGGCGCTGCTTGGTGAAGAGCAGAGTGTCGTCGAGGAGGACGCGCGCGAGCCCGGCGGCCTCGGCGGCGAGCGCGGCGATGGCGGCGTCGACCGCCGCCTGTAGCGCGGCCTCGCCATCCTGTCCGCGCCCGATCTCGGCGGCGCTGTCGATCCACAATCCGGCCAGGTCGATGTCGGCGGCGGGCATATCGTCGATCGTCCAATAGGCGTGGAGCCGATCGCCCAGCGATGCTGCGGGCACGAGGAAGAGGCGCAGGTCATCCTCGGCGTCGCGCGCGGGCAGGACGATATGATCGGCCTCGGCGGCGAAGGGCACCGCGATCTTGCGCCCGGCCAGCGTCCAGCCGTCGTCGGCGGGCGTCGCGCGCGCCGCGATCGCGCCGATGGCGCCGCGCGTCGCGGGTTCCTCGATCGCGGTGACGATCAGCGCGTCGCCGCGCGCGATGGCGGCGGCGCGCGCCCGCTCGCCGAGCATGAGCAGCAATTCGGCGGTCAGAATGTGACAGTCGACATAGGGGGTGACCGCAAGCGCGGCGCCAAGTTCCTCGGCGACGATCATCGCCGCGACGCGGCCGCCGCCGAAGCCGCCGATGCTGTCGGGGAGCGCGGCCGCGCCGATGCCGATCGCCGCATCGGCGGCGCGCCACAGCGCCAGCTGGGCGGCCGAATCGCGCATCTTGCGGCGTTTGTCGAACGGCAATTGCTCGGCCAGGAAGCGCGCGAGCGAATCGCGCAGCAGGGTTTGTTCCGCGTCGAGTTCGAGGTTCATGCGCGGCTTATGCGGCGCGAATATCTAATTATCAAGCCTGATAATTTTTGACGAGTCCGGCGAGCAATGTCTCGACCGTGTGTTCGCGATAGCGTGCATGGAGGTCGTCGTCGGCATGCGGCTTGCCCTTGAACACGACCTGCAGCGTCAGGCGGTTCGAATAAAGCCCGTCGGCCGCCCCGATCGTGTTGAAATAAAAGAGCTTGGGATCGACAGGATTGAACTCGCCCGCCGCGATGCCCTCCTCGATCATCCGCGCCTGCGCCCCCGCGATCTTCGACAGCAGCTCGTCGCCGATATGGCGCACCCGCTCGGGCTCGGCGTCGCGGACCATATATTGGATCAGGCGGTTGAGGTACGGGATGCGGTAATAGGTATCGAGGATGCCCTCGAGGTGGATGCGCATCCGCGCCGTCGGGGTGACGGGCAGGCGGAACAAGGCGTCGAGCTGGCGGATCGCGCGCAGCACGTCACGGTCGAGCAAGGCCGCGAGCATGCCTTCCTTGTCGCCGAAATAATAGCGGATCATGCCGTGGTTGACCCCGGCACGCGCTGCGATCTCGACGATGCCGATATCGATCTTGTCCTGTTCGCGCATCAGCGCGCTTGCGGCATCCAGCAAGGCATCGCGGATCGATCCGCGCGCCCGGCTTTCCGCCTTTTCACTTCGGGTGGCCATTGTCGCTCCTTGCCGTCGACAGACCATCATTGCGCCCAAAATGCAATTGCCGGTTGCATTATCTATCACGATTGATAATTATCATATCTGATAATAAACCTCATCAGGGAGAGAAAATATGGCGGTTGCGGTGCGTGCAATGGGTCTGGCCGGCGTGGCCTGGGCGGCGATGCTGGCGAGCCAGCCGGCGTTGGCGCAGGATGCGCCCCCGGCGGCGGAGACCGAGGCGGCGGACGACGGCGCGATCGTCGTGACCGCTCAGCGCCGCGCCGAAAGCATCAACGACGTCGGGCTGGCGATCCAGGCCTTTTCGGGCGAGACGCTGCAGGATCTGCGCGTCACCTCGACCGAGGATCTGCAGGCGGTGGTGCCGAGCCTCAACGTCTCGCGCGGCTATCAGGGCATTCCCATCTATACGCTGCGCGGGATCGGCTTCAACACGATCAACCTGTCGGCGACCTCGACCGTCGGCACCTATCAGGACGAGGTCGCGCTCGCCTATCCGTTTATGAACAGCGGGCCGGTGTACGACCTCGAGCGCGTCGAAGTGCTCAAGGGGCCGCAGGGCACGCTCTATGGCCGCAACACCACCGGGGGCCTCGTCAACTTCATCACCGCCAAGCCGAAGTTCGGGGAGTTTTCGGGCGGGGTCGCGGTCGATGTCGGCAGCGAGAAGACGCTCAACAGCGAAGGCCATCTCAACATTCCGCTGGGCCCGGACGTCGCAATCCGCGCCGCGTTCCGCACCGAGGACAGCTGGGACGGGTGGCAGCACAGCATCTCGCGCGACGAGGATCTGGGCGAGGTGCATCGTTATGGCGGCCGCCTGACGCTGACCGCCGAGCCGGTCGAGGGCATGAAGATCGAGCTTGGCGCCAATTTCTGGATCAACAAGTCGGATACGCTCGCCGGGCAGGCGGTCGGCTTCACCCCGAACACCGATCCCGCCAACGGCACGTTGTTCAGCCTGTTCAACGCGCCGGGCCTGCCCGCCTATGTGGCGGCGAACGGCAGTAAATGGGATTCGAACAGCGCCGACTGGGCGCCGCTGTCGCAGCGCGGCCCCAATATCGGGCGCGGCACCGGGATCGACGGGCCGCTGCAGGAGGACAGCGATTTCCTGGGCTTGCGCGGCCTCATCCAGTTCGACCTGACGAGCGACCTCAGTTTCATCTCGCTGACCGGTTATAACAAGGTCAACCGCGACGCGATCTATGACTGGAGCGGCGCGCCTTATGAAATCCTGATCCAGCGCGCGCAGGGCAAGATCGAGAGCTTTTCGCAGGAATTGCGTTTCCAGGGCGCGACCGGTCCGGCCGAATGGGTCGTCGGCGGCTATTATGCCAAGGATGTCGTCAGCGACACCAACCAGACCCTGCTGGGGCAGAATGCCAATGTCGGCGCGATCCGTGCGCTGATCGTCCAGCTTGGCCTCTTGAACACCCCGTTCAACAGCCAGGGTTTCACCGCCGCCGATGTCGCGACCTCGTTCCGCACCTATCGCGACGTCGCCGATTTCGACACCGAGACCTTCAGCCTGTTCGCCAGCGCCGACTGGGAGCTGACCGATACGCTGAAACTGACCACCGGCGCGCGCTACACCGAGGATCGGCAGGAATATCAGGGTTGCTCGCGCGACTTCAACGGATCGATGCTGCCCAACGTCAACCTGTTCAACCGCGCCTTCTTTTTCCAGGTTTACGGCGCCTTCACCGCGCCGATCACCGCGAACCAATGCAACACCTATGACGTCGCGACCGGCACCTTCGGCCTCGTCACCTCGAATTTGAAGGAAGACAATGTCGCCTGGCGCGGTGCGCTGACGTGGGAGCCGACCAACGACATCCTCGCTTATGCCTCGGTCAGCCGCGGTTACAAATCGGGATCGACCCCGGTCAACGCCGCGAATATCGCGACGCAGAACCGCCCCGCGAAGCAGGAGGAACTGACCGCCTATGAGGTCGGCACCAAGCTGGCGCTCGCCGACCGCAAGGTGAACCTGAATGTCGCGGCCTTTTATTATGATTATCGCGACAAGCAGCTCGCGGTCTATTTCGCCGACCCGATCTACACGACGCTGCTCCGCCTCGACAATATCCCCAAGTCGCGCGCCTATGGCCTCGACGGCGATATCAGCATCCAGGCGACCGATGCGCTCAACGTGACGCTCGCGGGCACCTGGCTCAAGACCGAGCTGCAGGGCTATGTCGGGATCAACGCCGCCGGCGCGCCGTTCGATTTCGACGGCTTCGCCTTTCCCTACAGCCCGAAATTCTCGGGCGCCGCGACGATCACCTATGACACGCCGGTGACCGACAGGCTCGGCGTGCGGGCGATCCTCAACGGGCGTTACCAGTCGAAGACCGGCAGCACGATCGAGGATTTCGCGCCGCTCCAGATCAAGGGCTATGGCATTTTGAACGCCAGCCTCGCGCTCTATGAGCAGGACGGCCAGTGGGAGGTGTCGCTGTGGGGCAAGAATATCACCGACACCTATTATTGGCAGTCGGCGGCGACCAACGCCAACACCGCGGTGCGCTTTCCGGGCCGCAGCCCGTCCTATGGGGTGAGCGCGAAGTTTAACTTCTAGGCGACGCTCGCCAGCGTTTCGGTCGAGAAGCGCTGGCGATAGTCGTTCGGCGACAGCCCGGTGAGGCGGTGGAAGAGTTTGCGGAACGCTGCGGCGTCTTCGTAACCCACTGCCCAGGCGATTTGGTCGACGGTGCGGCGGGTGAATTCGAGCAGTTCGCGCGCCTTGCCGATACGCAAATGCTGCGAATATTCGATCGGGGTCATGCCCGTCGCGGCCTTGAAGCGGCGCTGAAAGGTCCGTTCCTCCAGCCCCGCCTCGGCGGCGAGTTCGGCGACGCCCGCCATGCGGCCCTCCTTTGCCTGCAACCAGTGCTGGGCTTTCAGGATGGCCTCGTCGCCGTGGGTCAGGCGCGGCGCGAAGCTCGCGTAATTCTTCTGCTCGCGGCCGCCGGGGTCGATCAGGAAGAAGCGCGCGGTTTCCATCATCACCGTCGGGCCGAGCAGCCGCTCGACGACGCGCAGCCCGAGGTCGGTCCATGCCATCAGCCCGCCTGCGGTGATGATGTCGCCGTCGTCGATCACCATGCGGTCCGATTCCAGGCGCACATCGGGGAAGCGCGACCGGAACGCGTCGGCGAAGAACCAGTGCGTCGTCGCGGGGCGCCCTGCGAGCAGCCCGGTCGCGGCGAGCGCGAAGGCGCCGCCGCAGGTCGAGGCGAGCGTCGTGCCCTGCGCGTGGCGGTCGAGCAGCCAGCGGGCGTAGGGAACCGCCTCGTCGGCTTCGAGCAATTTGTGGAGGCTACCCGGCGCGATCAGGATGGTCGGTGAGCTGTGGGCGGGTTCGCCCGGATGGCTGTCGAAACAGCGGAGGAAGCCGCCCCCGTCCTGGAGGCGCCAGTGGCTGACGCGGATCGGCGTGCGGTCATGCTCGGCGGCGAAGCGGCCGGCGACGTGGAAGAGGTCGGTGATGCCGCTGACCATGCCCATCTGGCAGTCGGGGTAGAGCATCAGGCCGACTTCCGGCAATTTTGGGGGGAGATTGTGCGGATGTTGGCGAAGGTGCCGCATAGCGTGACTCCGGTTTGTCGCATTTGGCCCGCATAATGTCGTTTCCGCCAATCCCGCGCAAGGGCGAAGGCGCGTAGACGGGTGGCACAGGGACGGAGGGTTCCGCCCCACCCAAGTGAAAGGAACCACGACATGACCACGATCACCACAAGGGACGGCACGCACATCTTCTACAAGGACTGGGGTCCGAAGGATGGCCAGCCGATCATCTTCTCGCACGGCTGGCCGCTGAGCGCCGACGCCTGGGACGCACAGATGGTGTTTTTCGCGAACCAGGGCTTTCGCACCATCGCCCACGACCGCCGCAGCCATGGCCGCTCGGACCAGGTCTGGGAGAATAATAATATGGACCAATATGCCGACGATCTCGGCGAGCTGATCGAACAGCTCGACCTCAACGACGTCATCCTCGTCGGCCACTCGACCGGCGGCGGCGAAGTCACCCGCTATGTCGGCCGCCATGGCACGACCCGCGTCGCCAAGGTCGCGCTGATCGGTGCGGTCCCCCCGCTGATGCTCAAGACAGAAGCCAATCCGGGCGGGCTGCCGATCGACGTGTTCGACGGCATCCGCAAGGGCACCTTCGACAACCGCCCACAGTTCTTCAAGGACCTGACGCTCCCCTTCTACGGCTATAACCGCGAAGGCGCGGTGATCAGCGAAGCGGTGCGCGACGACTTCGTGCGGCAGGGCCTGAACGGCGGCCTGAAAGGCCTGCTCGACAGCATCCGCGCCTTTTCGGAGAGCGACTTCCACGAGGATCTGAAGCGCTTCGACAAGCCGACGCTCGTCCTTCACGGCGACGACGACCAGATCGTGCCGATCGGCGCCGCGGCGCTGTCGACGGTCAAGATCGTCAAAAATGCCGTGCTCAAGGTCTATGAAGGCGCCGACCATGGCCTGACGCTCACCCATCAGGACCGGTTCAACGCCGATCTTCTCGACTTCATCAACAGCTGATACGCAGCAACCTCTCAGCCGTTCGCGCTGAGCCTGTCGAAGCACCGTTCTTCTTCCACATCGAAAGAAAGAACGGCCCTTCGAAAAGCTCAGGGCGAACGGAGAGGGCTAAGCGATAGGAGACGTGCCATGATAATCGGTCTCACCATCCCGCAATTCACCACCCTGCATGTCGCGATCAGCCTGGTCGGCATCGCGACCGGATTGATCGCACTCCCCGCCTTCGCGCGCGGGCGCATCCTGCCGCGCCTCACCGGCATCTTCCTGTGGACCACGCTGCTCACCAGCCTGACGGGGTTCCTCTTTCCGATCGTCGCCTTCACCCCGGCGCTCGGCGTGGGCATCCTCTCGACGCTGATCCTCGTGCTGACCTTCTGGGCCTGGTACGGTCGCAAGCTCGCCGGGTCGGCGCGGACGATCTATGCGGTCACTGCGACGATCGCGCTATGGCTCAACATGTTCGTGCTCGTGGTGCAGAGCTTCCTGAAGGTTCCGGCGCTCAACGCACTGGCGCCCAATGGCAACGAGCCCCCGTTTCTGGTGGCGCAGGCGGTGGTGCTGGGGGTGGCGGTGCTGCTGGGATATCGCACGATGAAGGCGAAAGCGGTGGCTTGAGCCGCTGGACCCCACCCGCTGCGACGAACGAACAAGTTCGTAAGTCTCGCTGCCCTCCCCTGAAGGGGAGGGCGTTTTCTAGTTCCCGCTCGCGAGCAGCTTGTAGCCCCAGGCCGGCAGCTCGACCTTGCGGTCGCCGCCGATCGTCGCGGGCGCGCCGGTGGCGAAGTCGCGGTAGGTGCCGTCGCCCAGCGCGGCGGTGAGCGTCGCCGATACCGGCTGGTTGGACAGGTTGAACAATCCGACGACCTTGTTGCCCCGAACCTGCCGCACCCAGCTGAATAATTGTTTGGGCTGGTCGTTTTCGAGCTTGGTCATCCGCCCGCCCCACGCGCCGTTGGCGAGTGCGGAGTTCGTCTTGCGAAAGGCGATGAGATCGGTGAACAGCGCGCCAAGCTGGCAATCGGGCTTCGCCTGCCAGTCGATCGGGTCGCGTTCGAAAAATGCCAGGCGTTTCGCGTTGCACGCCTCCTGCCCGTTATAGATCATCGGCAGGCCTTCGTGGGTGAAGCTGAGCGCGATCATCGGTTCGAGCGCGGCGCCGAAAATCTCGTACTGGCTACCGTCCCACGCATTGCTGTCGTGATTTTCGATATAGCCCATGCGCATCGCGTCGGCGGGCCAATTGCTCTCATTCTCGGCATAATAGCCATAGAGGCTGGTCGCATCGGCCTTGCCCTCGGCGATCGCCTTGACCTGATTATGCCATTCCCACGCATAGGTTGCGTCGAACGCCCGATGCATTTCGGGCGTCTTCCATTCGGCGAGCAGGAAGACCGGCTTGATGCGGTCGAGCCGCGCGCGGACCATCGTCCAGAAATCGAGCGGGACATAGCCCGCGACATCGGCGCGGAAGCCGTCGATATCGGCCTCGCGCACCCAATAGAGCATCGCTTCGCCGACATGCGACCGCACCCCGTCCTGCGACCAGTCAAGGTCGATGATGTCGGACCAGTCCCACCAGGGGGTGGGGCGGAAGTCGCCTTTCCAGTCTTTTTCATACCAGTCGGGATGGTCCGTCGCGAGCTTGTTGTCCCAGGCGGTGTGGTTGGCGACCCAGTCGATGACGACCTTCATATCCTGTTGATGCGCCGCCGCGACGAAGCTTTTGAGATCGGCGAGCGTCCCGAGTTCGGGGTTCACCGCATAATAATCCTTCACCGAATAGGGCGACCCGAGGCTGCCCTTGCGGTTCTTTTCGCCGATCGGGTGGATCGGCATCAGCCAGAGGACATTGACGCCCAGCTTTTTGAGGCGCGGCAGTTGTTTTTCGGCGGCCTTGAACGTCCCCTCGCGGGTGAACTGGCGGGTGTTGATCTGGTAGAGGACGGCGTCGCGGCTCCAGCCGGGATGCTGGAGCGGCGCGAGGCGCGCTGGGTGCCAGTTGTAGGTGCTGGCGATCGCCTGCTGCGCGGCGGCGGGGGTCGCGGCGAGCGCGAGGGCGGCGGCGAGCGCGGCGCGGATCATGCCCGCACCTCCCGCGCGACCCGCAGCATCGCAAGCGCGGCGAGGAGCCAGGCGGCCGCCGCAAAGGCCATCGTCCAGATCGGGGCGCCGGGAAAGAAGGCCGCCATGATCGACCCCATCACCGTCGCGACCAGCAATTGCGGCACGACGACGAAGACATTGAACAATCCCATATAGATGCCGAGCTTCGCCTGCGGCAGGTTCGAGGCGAGGATCGCATAGGGCATGGCGAGGATCGACGCCCAGGCGATGCCGATCGCGATTTCGGAAACGAGCAGCGCCTGCGGATCGCGCAGCACGAGGAAGCTCGCGAAGCCCGCCGCGCCGATGACGAGGCAGACGCTGTGGGTACGCGCCTGTCCGAGCCGTTTCGACAGCCAAGGTAGCAAGGTCAGCGCGGCGACGGCGGCGACCCCGTTCTGCACCGCGAACAATAGGCCGACCCAGTTGCCGCCCTCCTGATAGGCGGCGGAGGTGGTGTCGGTGCTGCCGAACATCACTTGCGCGACGACCGGCGTGGTGTTGATCCACATGATGAACAGCGCCGCCCAGCTGAAAAACTGGACCAGCGCGAGCTTTTTCATCACCGGCGGCATGCCCGAAAAATCGCCGACGATATGCGCAAGCATATTGTTGCTGCGCCCGGCGCGGGCGAGCGCGATCGCGGCGGCGCTGGCGAGGCCATAGGCGGCGAGCAGCGCGGCGAGTAGATACATTTCCTTGGCGAGACCCAATTCGGCGACGAGCATCGCGAGCGCGACGCCCAGGCCGACCCAGACCTCGCTGCCGAGGTAGCTACGCGCGGCGAGCAGGGCTTGGGTATCGGGGCCGTCGGTCGCGGTATCGGCATCGACAAAGGCGGCCATCTCGGCGGGCGCATATTCGCGCGTCGTCAGCACCGTCCACAGCACCGACAGGAAAAAGACGATGCCGCCGGCCCAGAAGCTGTAGCGCACCGTATCGGGGATCGATCCCGCAGGCGCGGTGTTGGCGACGCCGAGATGATCGAGCAAATAGGGGAAGGCCGAGCCGACGACGGCGCCGACGCCGATGAAGAAGGTCTGCACCGCATAACCGACGCTGTGCTGGTCGCGGCGCAGCATGTCGCCGACGAAGGCGCGAAACGGCTCCATCGAGACGTTGATCGACGCGTCGAGCACCCACAGCAAAAGCACCGAGACCCACAGCACCGTCGATTCGGGCATGAGCAGGAGCGCGAGCGCGGCGAGGGTCGCCCCGGCGAGAAAATAGGGACGGCGGCGTCCGAGCTTGCCGAGCCAGGTGCGGTCGGACAGATGGCCGATGATCGGCTGGACGAGCAGCCCGGTGAGCGGCGCCGCGATCCACAAGGCGGGCAGCGATTCCAGCTCGGCGCCGAGCGTCTGGAAGATGCGGCTCATATTCGCATTTTGCAGCGCGAAGCCGATCTGGATGCCCAGAAAGCCGAAGCTGATATTCCACAGGCCCCAAAAGCCCTGGCGCGGCTTGTCCATGCGTCTCTCCCCGGGCGCCGGCTGGTGCGGCGTTGGGGGAGGATTGCCGGGTTGGACGGGGGAGAGCAAGCGGGGCGGGGTGGGTATACGAATGCGTTGGGGGTGGAGCGCGGGCGTTGATCTCCCCTCCCGCAGGCGGGAGGGGTTGGGGGTGGGCCAGCAGCGTTGCGATGGCCCACCCCGCTGCGACTAGGGCGCAAGCGCCCAAGTCTCGCTGCCCCTCCCGCCTGCGGGAGGGGGATCAGCTCAATTCTTCAACGTCCATTCCCTGCCCTAAACCGCCGTGCTCTGCCTTTTGATCAACCGTGTCGGCAGCACGCTTTGTTCGACCGCCTTGTCGTCGATGCGGCGGAGCAGCGCGTCGACGAGCAGTTCGCCCGCGCCCTTCATGTCCTGCATCACGGTGGTGAGGGTCGGCGAAGTCTGGCTGGCGGCGGGGATGTCGTCGAAGCCGATGATCGCGACGTCGTGCGGCAGTTTGAGGCCCGCTTCGGTGAGCGCGCGCATCGCGCCGATCGCGATCAGGTCGCTCGCGGCGAAGATCGCGTCGAAGCGCCGGCCGGTCGCGAGCAGCGCCTGGGCGGCGGCATAGCCCGATTCCTCCGACGACACCGCATCCTGTTGCAGCGCGGGGTCGGCGGTCAGCCCCGCGTCGGTCAGGGCGCGGCAGAGGCCGGTGTAGCGATCCTGAAATTCGGGGGCATGGTCCGACGCGTCGCCGAGGAAGGCGATATGCCGGCGCCCGATCTCGACCAGATGCGCGCCCGCCTGGACCCCCGCGCCGACATTGTCCGACCCGACGGTCAGCCCGATGCTGTCGTCGGAGACCGAGCCCCAGCGCACGAATTTGGTGTCCATCTCGACCAGATGTTCGAGCTTGGCGCGGTAGGTCTGATAGTCGCCATAGCCGAGCAGGATGATGCCGTCGGAGCGATGGCTGTCCTGATAGGCGACGTGCCAGTCATTGTGCATCTGCTGGAAACTGATCAGCAGGTCGTAGCCGCGCAGCGCGCATTGGCGCGTGATCGACCCCAGCATCGAGAGGAAGAAGGGATTGATCATCGACTGGTCGGGGGTCGGATCCTCGAAGAAGAGCAAGGCGAGCGTGTGGGTGCGCTGCGAGCGGAGGCTGGAGGCGTTCTTGTCGACGGTGTAGTTGAGTTCGCGCGCGATGCGTTCGATATTGGCGCGGGTCGCCGCGCTCACCGACTTGCTGCCGCGCAGGGCGCGCGAAACCGTCGGTTGCGACACCCCCGCGAGATAGGCGATGTCGAAGCTCGTCGGTTTGGCGGAGGGCAGTCGCCCCATGCTCCTCTCCTGTGTCCGGACGCCTTGTCGCCAGCGTCCTGCCCTGCACGCTAGCGCGCGCCCAGAGCCCTGCCAAGCGGCGGCGGCAGACGGCGGACGGCTGTGATATTTTGGCGACAGCGGCGCGGTGCGCATAATATGCGTATACGTATACCCACTGGCCGGACGCGCCGATTGGCTCCAATTGCGGGGGGCAGATGGGAAAACCCACGCTTCAGTGAGGATGCCGAGTGGCGCGACCGCGCCGCCCCTTTGCTGACGCATGGCCAGACCGTCCATCGCACCAGGGGAGCCAATATGACCAAGCCGAACACCCTCCGTCCCAGCCTCTCGCGGGGCGCCAGCGCCATCGCGCTCGGCCTTGCCTTGACCGCCGTCCTGCCGGGTGCGGCGATGGCGCAGGACAGCGATCCTGCGGCGGTCGCCGACGACAGCGGCGAAGACGCGATCGTCGTCACCGGTTTTCGCGCCAGCCTGGAGAGCGCGGTCGGCGAAAAGAAGCGCAGCGACCAGATCATCGAATCGGTGTCGGCCGAGGATATCGGCAAGCTGCCCGATGCGTCGATCGGCGAGTCGATCGCGCGCCTGCCCGGCATCACCTCGCAGCGCCTGAACGGCCGCGCCAATGTCATCGCGGTGCGCGGTTTCGGCCCCGATTTCTCGCAGACCCTGCTCAACGGCCGTGAACAGACCTCGACCGGCGACAATCGCGCGGTCGAGTTCGACCAATATCCCTCCGAAATCGTCAATCAGGTCGTCGTCTATAAATCGCCGACCGCGAGCCTGGTCGGGCAGGGGCTGGTCGGCACGATCGACATCCGCACCATCCGTCCGCTCGAATATGGCAAGTCGGTCCTCGCGATCGGCGCGCGCGGCACCTATGCCGACCTGGGCAAGCTCAATGCCGGGTCGAAAGAATATGGCTATCGCGTCAATGGCACCTTCGTCGACCAGTTCGCCAACGATACCCTCGGCATCGCGCTCGCCGCTTCCTATGTCGACGAGCCCTATCAGCTGCAGGAATTCAACGCCTGGGGCTATAATAATGTCCAGGTCAACGGCCAGCCCGCGGCGCTGATCGGCGGGTCGAAAAGCTTCGTCACCTCGACTCAGCTCAAGCGGCTGGGCGTCAACGGCACGGTGCAGTGGCAGCCGGCGCCCGAGGTCATGGTGACCGTCGACGGTTTCTATTCGCACTTCAACGACGACCAGTCGAAGCGCGGCATCGAGCTGCCGCTGGGCTTCTTCGCCTTTGGCACCACCGGCAACGCCGCGACCGCGACGGTCGAGGACGGGCTCGTCACCTCGGGCGTGTTCGACAATGTCCGCGGCGTGATCCGCAACGACATTTTCCAGCGCAAGGCCGATCTCTACAGCTTCGGTTTCAACACCACCTACACCGGCGACAATGGCTGGAACCTGTTCTTCGACGCCGGGCTGTCGAAGACCGACCGCAACGAGCTGAGCATCGAAAGCTATTCGGGCACCGGGTATAACGGCCCGACCACCGGCAATGGCGCGGCGGCCAGCATCGCCTTTCAGTCGGGGCCGAACGGCACGGTTTTCGACCCCTCGCTCGATTATAGCGACACCAGCCGGATCTTCCTGACCGACCCGCTCGGCTGGGGCGGCAACCGCATCCAGGCCGGCTATTACAACAACCGCATCATCGAGGACGAGCTCAAGCAGTTCCGCCTGCAGGTCGAGCGCGAGTTCGAGAACAGCTTCGTCCGCGCCGCCAAGGTCGGCTTCAACTTCACCGACCGCGACAAGTCTCTGACCCCCGACGAATTCTTCGTCGTGCCCGCCAATGGCGCGACGCAGGTCGCCCTGCCGCAGCAGTTCCAGCTGCGTCCGACCGACCTCGGCTACCTCGGGCTCGGGCCGATCGTCAGCTATGACGCGCGCGACGTCATCGCCTCGGGCACGCTGGTGCTCGATCGCAACACGTCGAACGACATTCCGGCGAAGGCGTTCAGCATCGCCGAGCAACTGCTCACCGCTTATGTCCAGCTCGACATCGAGCAGCAGTTCGGCGGCAGCACGCTGACCGGCAATATCGGCGTCCAGGCGATCCACACCGACCAGTCGTCGCGCGGCATCGCGATCGCCGGCGGCACCCAGGTCGACGTCCGCTCGGGCGACGAATATTGGGACGTCCTGCCCAGCCTCAACCTGTCGCTGCGCTTCGACAGCGATTTCGTGATCCGCTTTGCGGCGGCGCGCGAAATCCAGCGCCCGCGCCTCGACGACCTGCGCGTCGCGATCGCCTATGGCCAGAGCAATGTCGCGGCGGACAGCCCGACCGGGCTGACCCCGTTCATTTCGGGCAATGGCGGCAATCCGACGCTGAAGCCCTATCGCGCCAATGCGGTCGACCTCAACTTCGAGAAATATTTCGGCAACGCCGGGCTCGTGTCGCTCCAGCTCTTCTACAAGGACATCAAGAGCTATATCGACCGCACCAAATTCGCCTTCGACTATGCCGGTTTCCCGGCCCCGGCGGGCCCGCCGCTGGCGACGACGATCGGCACGCTCGAGGCGCCGTTCAACACCGGCGGCGGCAGCTTCTATGGCGGCGAACTGGCGGCGACCCTGCCGTTCAGCAACATCACCCCGGCGCTCGACGGCTTCGGCATCACCGGCGGCGTCGGTTATACCAAGACCAAGGTCGAAAATGCGCAGGGCAATATCGCGGCGATCCCCGGCTATTCGAAATGGACCGCCAACGGCACCGTCTTCTTCGAAAAATGGGGCTTCAACGCCCGCGCCAGCGCGCGCTATCGCTCGACCTTCCTCGGCGACTTCACCGGCTTCGGCGGATCGCCGACGCGGCGCACCGCATTGAAGGAAACGATCGTCGACGCGCAGATCGGCTATGATTTCCAGCCGGGCAGCGCGCTCGAAGGCCTGTCGCTCTACCTGCAGGGCCAGAACCTCACCGACGAGCGTTTCGCGTCGGTCGGCGCGGCGCGCAACCAGGTGATCGACTATCAGATCTATGGCCGCCGCTTCCTGGCGGGCTTTACCTTCAAATTCTGATACCTCCCACTGGTGGGGGCGGCCGGGTCGCGTCGCCCCCACTGCTTTGTTGCGTCCGAAGGCAGAGGTGGATCACATGAACAGGGGCCCGACCCCCATGCGGTTGGTCATCATCGGCGGAGGAACCGCCGGCTGGATGGCCGCCGCCTGCCTGCGCCGCTTCCTGCCGTCGGACTGGTCGGTCCGCCTGGTCGAGTCCGAAGAGATCGGCACCGTTGGGGTCGGCGAGGCGACGATCCCGCAGATCCAGCTGTTCAACCAGGCGCTGGGGATCGACGAGGATGAATTCCTCACGGCCACTCAGGGAACGATCAAGCTCGGCATCGAATTCGCCGACTGGACGCGCGTCGGGCACCGCTACATGCACGCCTTCGGCGCGGTCGGGCGCGGGCTCGGCCTGCTGCCCTTTCATCCCTATTGGCTGCGCGGCCGCGCGGCGGGAAGCGCGCAGGATCTGGAGCATTATGCGCTGAACGAGGCGGCGGCGCGCGCCGGCCGGTTCCGGCGCGGCGCGCCGCGCAGCGAAAATCTGGCGGCGATGCCCTATGCCTTTCATTTCGACGCCGCACTCTATGCGGCCTTTTTGCGCCGGATGGCTGAGCGGGGCGGGGTCGAACGGATCGAGGGCAAGGTCGTCGATGTCGTGCGCGACGCGGCAAGCGGCGACGTCGCGTCGGTGACGCTGGTGGATCAGCGCAGCGTCGGCGGCGATCTTTTCCTCGATTGTTCGGGGTTTCGCGGGCTGCTGATCGAGGGCGCGCTCGCCACGGGCTATGAGGACTGGTCGCACTGGCTGCCGTGCAACCGCGCGCTGGCGGTGCCGTGCGATCATGGCGACACGCCGCAGCTTGCCTATACGCGGGCGACCGCGCGCGATGCCGGGTGGCAGTGGCGCATCCCGCTCCAGCACCGCATCGGCAACGGCTATGTCTACGCGGCGGACTATGTTTCGGACGAAGATGCCGCCGCGACGCTGCTCGCGAACCTCGACGGGACGCCGCAGGCAGAACCGCGCCGGCTCGGCTTCACCACCGGCAAGCGGCGCAAGATGTGGAACCATAATGTCGTCGCGCTGGGGCTGGCGAGCGGTTTCCTCGAGCCGCTCGAATCGACGAGCATCCACCTGATCCAGTCGGCGATTTCGCGGTTGCTCGCGATGCTGCCCGCCGGGCGTCCCGATGCGGCGGTGGTCGCCGAATATAATCGGCAGAGCGATTTCGAGATGGAGCGCATCCGCGACTTCATCATCCTCCATTATAAGGCCACGGAAAGGCGCGACACGCCATTCTGGCGCGACCGCGCGGCGATGGATATTCCCGACACGCTGGCCGCGAAGATCGACCTGTTCCGCGCGCAGGGGCTGATTTTCCGCGAGCATGAGGAATTGTTCACCGAGGCCGGCTGGCTGCAGATCTTCGCCGGGCAGGGGATCGAACCGCGCGCCTGGCATCCCCTCGCCGACAGCCTGTCGGCCCGCGACCTGTCCGATTTCCTCGCGATGAACGCGGCGCTGGTGACGCGCGAGGTGGCGCAGATGGAGCGCTATGACGCCTTCCTCGCCCGGCTTTCCCCCGGAGTAAATGCATGATCCGCACCCTCGCCTCGCTTGCGCTGCTCCTGGCGCCGCTTCCCGCCGCCGCGCAGCCCGCCGCCGATATCGCCGCCGTGCGCGCCCGCGCGCCGACCGACGAGCTGGTCTATTTCGTGCTGCCCGACCGGTTCGAAAATGGCGATCGGGCGAACGATAAGGGCGGGCTCAAGGGCGACCGGCTGCAAACCGGTTATGATCCGTCGGCCAAGGGGTTCTACCATGGCGGCGACCTCGCCGGGCTGACCAAGCGGCTCGATTATATCGCGGGGCTGGGGGCGACCGCGATCTGGTTCGCGCCGATATTCAAGAACAAGCCGGTGCAGGGGCCGAAGGGCGACGAGAGCGCCGGCTATCACGGCTATTGGGTGGCCGACTTTACGGCGGTCGACCCGCATTTCGGGACCAACGCCGAGTTCAAGGCGTTCGTCGAGGCGGCGCATGCGCGCGGGATGAAGGTCTATATGGACATCATCACCAACCACACCGCCGACGTCATCCGCTACGCCGACGGCGAGGCGGCGGGCTATAAATATCGCAGCCTCGCCGACTATCCCTATTCGCGGGCTGGCGGCGTCGATGGCAGGCCGATCAACCCGGGCTTCCTGGGCGACCATGTCGCCGACCCCGAAAATTGGGCGAAGCTGACCGATCCGGCTTTCGCCTACACGCCGGTCCTCCCGAAGGGCGAGGAGAAGGCCAAGACCCCCGCCTGGCTCAACGACCCGATCTATTATCACAATCGCGGCAACAGCGACTGGGTCGGTGAATCGGCGCTCTATGGCGATTTCGCCGGGCTCGACGATCTGGCGACAGAGAATCCGAAGGTGGTCGAGGGTTTCATCGACATCTATGGCCGCTGGATCGACGATTTCGGGATCGACGGGTTCCGCATCGACACCGCCAAACATGTGAACCCCGAATTCTGGCAGGCCTTTGTCCCGGCGATGCAGGCGCGCGCCAAGGCGAAGGGCATCCCCCATTTCCACATCTTTGGCGAAGTCTATATCGACGCGGTCGATCCGGGCGCGCTGGCGTGGCACAGCCATGCCGCCGGGCTGCCCGCGGTGCTCGATTTCGCCTTTGCCCGCGCGACGATCGATGCGGTGAGCGGCACGAAAGGGACTGCCGACTTCGCGCGGCTGTTCGACGGCGACCTGCTCTACAAGGGCGGGGCGAAGGCGGCGCTCGAACTGCCGACCTTCCTCGGCAATCACGACATGGGGCGCTTCGCGATGTTCGTGAAGCAGGCGAACCCGGCGGCGAGCGAGGCCGAGCTGCTCCAGCGGGTGATGCTGGGCCATGCGATGCTGCTGACGCTGCGCGGGGTGCCGGTGATCTATTATGGCGACGAACAGGGGTTCGTGTCCGACGGCGGCGACCAGCTGGCGCGCGAGGACATGTTCGCGTCGCAGGTCGCGGCCTATAACGACAATGACCTGATCGGTTCGGGCGCGACCACCGCGACGGCCAATTTCGACACCGGTCATCCGCTCTATCGCCAGATCGCGGCGCTGGCGGCGATCCGGCGTCAGGTGCCGGCGCTGTCGCGCGGGCGGACGCTGGTCCGCGCCTTTTCGGACAAGCCGGGGTTGCTCGCGGTGTCGCGTTTCGACCCCGACACCGGACGTGAGGTCCTGCTGGCCTATAATACGTCGGCAAAGCCGCTGGCGGCGGCGATTGCCATCGACATGAAAAGCACGGGCTTTACCACGCTCCATGGCGACTGTCCGGCGGCGCCCGCCGCTCCGGGCAGCCTGCACCTGTCCCTCCCCGCCTTTGGCGCCATCATCTGCCAGGCCAGCGAATAAGCGACGATACGTGACGACGAACCAGCCCCTGACCAAGACCTTCATCGAGCCCGCCGCCGCCACGCCCTGGTGGCGGGGCGCCGCGATCTATCAAATCTATCCGCGCAGCTTCGCCGATTCGAACGGCGACGGCATCGGCGACCTTGCGGGCATCACCGCGCGGCTCGATTATATTGCCGACCTGGGTGTCGATGCGATCTGGTTGTCGCCCTTCTACCCCTCGCCGATGGACGATTTCGGTTATGACATCGCCGATTATTGCGGGGTCGATCCGATCTTCGGCAGCCTTGCCGATTTCGACGCGCTGGTCGCGCGGGCGCACGCGCTGGGGCTGAAGGTCACCACCGACCTGGTGTTCGCCCACACCTCCGACCAGCACGCCTGGTTCGCGGAAAGCCGCGCGAGCCGCCACAATGCCAAGGCCGACTGGTATGTCTGGGCCGATGCCAGGGCCGACGGCTCGCCGCCGACCAACTGGCAATCGGTGTTCGGCGGTCCGGCATGGACATGGGACGCGCGGCGCGGCCAATATTTCATGCATAATTTCCTGACCAGCCAGCCGCAGCTCAACGTCCACAACCGCGCGGTGCAGGACGCCTTGCTGGCGGTGGTGCGCTTCTGGCTCGATCGCGGGGTCGACGGCTTTCGTGTCGACGCGATCAATTTTTCGATGCACGACCCCGAGCTTCGCGACAATCCGCCGGCGCCGCCATCGAACAAGGTGCGCACCCGGCCGTTCGATTTCCAGCAGAAGATCCACAACCAGTCGCACCCCGACATTCCCTTGTTCCTCGAGCGCATCCGCGCGCTGATGGACGATTATCCGGGCCGCTTCACCGTCGCCGAAGTCGGCGGCGACGAGGCCGAGCGCGAGATGAAAAGCTTCACCGCCGGCGAGCGGCGGCTGAACAGCGCCTATGGCTTCAACTTCCTCTATGCCGACCGGCTGACCCCGAAGCTGGTGCGCGAGGCGGCCGATCAGTGGATCGATGCGCCGGGGGTCGGCTGGCCGAGCTGGGCGTTCGAGAATCACGACGCGCCGCGCGCGCTGTCGCGCTGGGCGGTCGAGGGGGTCGCGCCATCGGCCTATGCGCGGATGAAGATGGCGCTGCTCTGCGCGCTGCGCGGCAATATCATCCTCTATAATGGCGAGGAACTGGGGCTGGACCAGGTCGAGATTCCGTTCGAGCTGGTCAAGGACCCCGAGGCGCTGAAGAACTGGCCGCTGACGCTGTCGCGCGACGGCGCGCGGACGCCGCTGCCCTGGATCGCGGGCGCCGCGAATGCGGGCTTTTCGGAGGGCGACCCCTGGCTGCCGCTGGACGCGGCGCATGATGCGCTGGCGGTCGACCGGCAACAGGCGGATCCCGACTCGCTGCTCGCGCTGACGCGCCGCCTGCTGGCGCTGCGCGCCGACAGCCCGGCGCTGCGGCTGGGCGCCAACGACCGCTGGGTGGTCGAGGGCGAGCTGCTCGGTTTCGACCGGGTCAGCGCGGGGCAGCGGGTGCGTTGCCTGTTCAATCTGGGCGCGGCGGCGATCGATGTGTCGCTCCGCGCCGCCGATGGCACGCCGATACTGGCGGTCAATGGCGCCGACACCGCGCTGTTGCCGCCTGCGGGCGCGCTGTGGCTTGAAATTTCAGGGGACGAATGATGCGTTTATTTCTGCTGCTCGCGGCCGCCGCCACGGCGACGCCGGTTTTTGCGCAGACGGCGCCCGCGCCGGTCACTGCGGCCTCGCCCGACGGCAGCCTCGTGCTGACGGTGGCGACCGACAACGACCAGCGCCCGACTTGGTCGCTGTCGCGCAAGGGGCAGTTGCTGATCGCGCCGTCGAAGCTGGGGTTCATCCTGACCGACGGCATCGGGTTGCAGCGCGGCTTTGCGATCGACGGCGTCGAGCGCGCCAGCGGCGATACGCGCTGGGAACAGCCGTGGGGCGAGCGCCGGTTCGTGCGCGACCATCACAACGAGCTGCTCGTGCGGCTGCAGCAGAATGACAGCTGGGGCGGGCACCGGATGAACATCCGTTTCCGGCTGTTCGACGACGGCATCGGCTTTCGCTACGAGCTGCCCGAGCAGGCGGGGCTGAAGACCGCGAAGATCGCCGACGAGATCACCGAATATGACATCGTGCCCAAGGGTACGGCGTGGTGGATCACCGGCGGCGAGTGGAACCGTTATGAGCAGGTGTATCAGCAGACGCCGATCGACGCCGTGGCGACCGCGCACACGCCGATCACGATGCGGCTCGACGACGGGACGCATCTGGCGTTCCACGAGGCGGCGCTGGTCGATTATGCGGGCATGTGGTTCAAGCGCGCCGAGGGGCAGAAATTCCGCACCACGCTGTCGCCCTCGTCGCGCGGGGCGCGGGTGATCCGCGACCTGCCCTTCGCGACGCCCTGGCGCACGCTGCGCATCGCCGACAGCGCGGCGGGGCTGGTCGCGAGCGACCTCGAACTCAACCTCAACGAACCGAACAAGCTCGGCGATACGAGCTGGTTCAAGCCGATGAAATATGTCGGCATCTGGTGGGGCATGATCCGCGGCGACTGGAGCTGGGCCGAGGGGCCGAAGCATGGCGCGACGACCGAACGGACGAAAGCGGTGATCGACTTCGCGGCGAAGCACAAGTTCGGCGGGGTGCTGGTCGAAGGGTGGAACAAGGGGTGGAACGGCAATTGGTTCGGCCATGGCGACGACTATAGCTTTACCGAGGCGACCCCCGATTTCGACCTGAAGGGCGTCACCGACTATGCGCGCAAAAAGGGCGTGCAACTCATCGGGCACCATGAGACCGGCGGCAATATTGCGGTCTATGAGGCGCAGCTCGACGATGCGATGAAGCTTTATGGCGAGCTCGGCGTCGGCACGGTCAAGACCGGCTATGTCGCCGATGCCGGCGGGATCATCGCGCCGGGCGACGCGCCGGGCGAGACAAGGATGGAATGGCACGATGGCCAGCGCCAGGTGCAGCATCATCTGAAGGTGGTCGAGACGGCGGCGAAATATCATGTCGCGGTCAATGCGCACGAGCCGGTGAAGGACACGGGGCTCCGGCGTACCTATCCCAACTGGGTCGCGCGCGAGGGCGCGCGCGGGATGGAATATAATGCGTGGGGCAAGTTCGCGAACGGGCCCGACCATGAGCCGACTTTGGTCTATACGCGGATGCTGTCGGGACCGATGGACTTCACCCCCGGCGTGCTCAGCCTCGAGGGCGCGAACCATGAGCCGCTGGCGTCGACGCTGGCGAAGCAGCTCGGGCTCTATCTCGCCATCTATTCGCCGATCCAGATGGCGGCCGATTTCCCCGAGACTTTGGCGAAATTCCCGCGCGAGCTGGATTTCATTGCCAAGGTGC
Source organism: Sphingopyxis sp. (assembly GCF_050725615.1). GTDB lineage: Bacteria > Pseudomonadota > Alphaproteobacteria > Sphingomonadales > Sphingomonadaceae > Sphingopyxis. Next base: position 1,535 of record NZ_JBOHHU010000051.1, on the reverse strand, counting down.
CCGCCGACTGGGCGGAGAGCCGGTTGATTGCGGGCGAGGTCGGCGACTATGCGATCTTCGCGCGCCAGGACCGGAATAGCGCCGACTGGTATGTCGGCGGGGTCAATGATGGCACCGAGCGGACGGTCGACCTCGGCTTCGATTTCCTCGAAGCGGGGAAAAGCTACACCGCGACCATCTACAAGGACGGCGAGGGGGCGACCTATCTGACCGACGCGCGGCACCGGATCGCCTATGAGACGATCAAGGTGAAAAAGGGCGACACCTACAAACTGTGGCTCGCGCCCGGCGGCGGCGCGGCGATCCGGCTCGCGCCCGGCCAATGAGCGACGCCCTGCCTTTCCGCATCGTCATTCTCGGCGGCGGGACGGCGGGGTGGATGACCGCCTGCCTGTTCGCGCAGCATTGGCGGGGGCGGGCGGCGGTGACGGTGATCGAATCGCCCGACATCGGCATCATCGGGGTCGGCGAGGGATCGACCCCGCAATTGAAGGCCTTTTTCGATACGCTCGGCATCGCCGAGCGCGACTGGATGCCGGCGTGCGACGCGACCTACAAGCTCGGCATCCGCTTCGACGGTTGGGGCGGCGCGGCGGCGGCGGGCTATTTCCATCCCTTTCCGGGCGCGCTCGATCTGCACACCCAGCCGGGCTTCGTGCGCAACGCGGCGCTGCGGCGCGGCGGGGTAGATGTGCCCGCGCACCCCGACGCCTTCTATCTCGCGCCGCGTCTCGCCGACGCGGGCATGGGGCCGCACCCGGCCGAGAGCTTCCCCTTCGCGCCGAGCTATGGCTATCATTTCGACGCGCATAAGGTCGGCGCCTTCCTGCGCGGCCATGCGACGGGGCTGGGCGTCACCCACTTGCCGCGCAAGGTGACCGAGGTGCGCGTCGATGCCGAGGGGCAGGTGGCGGCGCTGCTGCTCGACGACGGCGAGGCGATCGAAGGCGACTTCTTTGTCGACTGCTCGGGCTTTCGCGCCCTGATTGCCGAGGGCGCGCTCGGCGTCCGATTCCTGCCCTTCGAGGGCAATTTGTTCAACGACCGCGCGGTGGCGATGCCGACCCCGCACGCGGACGGCGCGCCCCGGGCGACCGCGACGGGCAGCATCGCGATGACCGCCGGATGGCGCTGGACGATCCCGCTGACCAGCCGGGTCGGCAACGGCTATGTTTATGCGAGCCGCTATATCGAGCCGGATGCCGCCGAGGCCGAATTGCGCGCCGCGCTCGGCGTCGGCGAAGAGGTCGCGGCGCGGCACCTGGAGATGAAGGTCGGGCGGCTTGCCGACAGCTGGACCGGCAACTGCCTCGCGATGGGGCTGGCGCAGGGCTTTATCGAACCGCTCGAGGCGACCGCGCTGCATATCGTCATCGCGACCGCGCAGGAGTTTATTGCGGCGTTCGACGGCGGCGGCTTCACCCCGCAGCACCGCGCTATCTTCAACCAGCGCATCGCCGCGCGCTATGAGGGCATTCGCGACTATATCGTCGCGCATTACCGGATGAACCAGCGCGGCGGGGCGGGCGATTATT
>NZ_JBOHHU010000050.1:0-30149 GCF_050725615.1 Sphingopyxis sp. | reverse complement strand
TGCTGACCAGCGCGGACCCCGACGACCTGACCCTGCGCGCGGCGCGGCTGCTGGGTGAGGCCGACCATATTTTCCATGCGGCGACCCTCCCGGCCACCATCCTCCACCGCGCCCGGGCCGACGCGGCGCGGCATGTCGCCGACACGCCGCCCACGGATCCCCCACCGGGATTGTCGATCTGGCTCGAATATTAGGGCCTTAGGTCGGCTGCCGACTGGTTGCTGACGTTCAGCGCAACTGACATAGCTGCGAAATGACCCCGATTCTCTATACTTTCTTTTGCGAATATGACGGTGGCACTTACCTTTCACAGGCACATGCTTCTGACCAACATTCAGCGCTGATGAACTGGGCGGGACGCTTCGCCCCCGAACAGATGCCTCGCGACGTCTCGGCAGAGATTGCGCGATCGGCGTTTGAGGTTCCCGATGCCAACGAAGAGGACATAACCCCGATCCACGGGCTGGTCGGCGTCTGGTGTTGGACCACCTTGGTTGACGATGAGCTTGCACATCTCACCATCGTCCAATCAAGCTGAAAGCGTCCGCTCCTCACCCCAAAGCCGACGTCGCTAAGGCGTGATCGCCAGTCCGTCGCCATTCTTTCCGCCGGCGATCCGGCGCAGCACCTTGCCGCTCGCGACGTCGATCTCGGCGACCTTGTCGACGCCCGTTTCGGCGGCGTAGAGCCGCTTCGAATCGGCGCTGAACAGCAAGGTCACCTGCCGCGCCGCATCGCCCTCGGACACCTGGATCGTGCGGACCGGCGCGCGCGTGTCGGCATCAAACAGGCTGATCGTCCCGGCGCCGATATTGCTCGTCGCAATGAGCTTGCCATCGGGGCTGGCGAGCACGCGGATCGCGACCGGGTCGACCGCCTTCTCGTCGATCTTCTCCCGCGTCGCCGTATCCCATACCGATATCCTCGGCGCATCGAGGTCACCGACCCATAATTCGCGCCCGCCCTTCGCCAGCGCCAGCCCCTCGGGCTTGCCGCCGACGGGCAGGTCGCGCAGCTTCTTTGCGTCATCAAGGTCGATGATGCTCACCGTGCCCGACGCGATGTTGGCGGTGTAAGCGGTGCGATGGTCGGGCGCGACGACGATCATGTGGGTGCCCTGTTGCCCCGTCGCAATCGACGTCACCGTGCCGTCGGGGGCGACCACCGCGACCGACTGGCTCGCCTCGGTCGTTGCGACCAGCCGCCCGTCGGCAAGCCAGACCAGCCCGTGGGGCCGCTGGTTCGGGCTGAGGTCGATCGTTCGCAGCTTTGCGCGCCCGGCGACATCGAAAATGTCGATCGTCGCCCCGCCATAGGCGACCACCGCCGCCTGCGTGCCGTCGGGCGACACCGCAATCTCGTGCGGCATCTTGCCGGTCGGCAGCCGCGCCAGCTCGATCCCGCTATCGAGCGCGATCAGGCTCAGGCTGTCCTCGCCCTTGTTCCCGACCAGCAAGGTCTCGGCGGCGGCCGGCGCGGCGGCGAGCAGCAGCACGGACAGGATGGCGGCGGTGCGGCGCATATTGTCTCTCCCCGAATGCCGCCGACCCTATGCAAGGCCCTCCGATGGGCAAGCCTCGTTCGACGAACAACAGTGCCGCACATTACGTTAAGTTAACTGGCTCTTGGCCCGTGCATTTTCGATCTCCCTCTGCGGCGGCCCGTTGCGCCGTCGCTTTGCACAGGGAGGGAAAAATGAACCTGCCATCCATCGACATCGACGCGATCCCCTTGCTCGACACGGCGGTCGGGCTGTTCGGCTCGCTTGTCGCGCCGACCGCGACGTCGGGACCGTCGGTCTTTGAAGTGTCGGTCACCGTCGTGCTGATCATCTACGATTGACCGGGTCGCGGGCGCGGCGTCGGCGCCGCGCCCGCATTTCAGGACCGCGCCATGCCCGCTTCCTCCCGCCACGACCATTATCCGCGCGCCGACTCCGCGCGCTGCCGGGCGATCGGTTCCGCTGCCGCCGATCTGGCCGCGATATGGCGCGCCGACGATGCCGCGCCGACCGGGCTGCTCACCGCGCTCGCCGCTGCCGCCGACGATACCCTCGACCAGGCCATCGCCCGGCTCCGTCCCTGGCTTGCCGACCCGCGCTGGCTCGGCGCGCGGCTGGACCAGGCGCTCGCCTTGCTCAAGGCCGACCCGTTCGCGCGCCCGCCGCTGCGGATCGTCGGCGGGGGCGGCGGGCCGGGCGGTCTGATCCTCGCCGAATGCGGCGCGATCCGCCTGTCGCTGCAACTGCTACCGTTCGAGGCGGCGGCGGCGCCGACGACCACGCTCTTCGTTCCCGGCCGTGCCGCGATCCATGTACTCGCTGCGGGCGGCGCGCGCCTGACGCTGCATCATGTCGCGCTCTCCGCTGCGGAGGCAGCGGGGGCATTCAGCGCCGCCCATGCCTCGCCTTGCGGCAGTGACCCCGCGCGCCCGCTTGTCACCGGCGAGACGCTCGATCTCGACACCGCGCGCACCAGTTTCACGATCGCCGGCACGGCGGGCGATGTTCTCCTCCTCGAACTCGCGGTGCAGCCGCCGTCGCCGCTGCCGATGCGGGCCTATGATCTGGCGACGGGGCGTCTCGTCCATGTCTCGGCGTCGCGCCGCGACAGCAGCTTTCGCCAGATGGCGCTTGCGCTGCTCCGCGAGATGGACCGCCGCGATGCCGCGCCGCTTTTCGCCGAGGCCACGCACGCTGAGGATTTTGCCGCCCGCTGGAGTGCGATGCGCGAGTTCGTCGCGCTCGATCCCGCCGCTGCCCGGCCGCGCCTGACCGAAATGGCGGCATTCGACCCGCATCCCGAGGTCCGCCAGGCCGCGAGCTCGACGTCGGCGCTCTATTCTCCCCTCCCGCCTGCGGGAGGTGGCGGGGGAGGGCCTGTCGGCAAACATGCCCCACCCAAACCCTCCCCCAAGGGGGAGGGCTTAAGGGAACCCCGATGCCCCGCCTCATAACCCCAACGCCCGGTCCGACCCTCGACCTTGCCGAAGTCACCGCTCGTCTCGACGAAAGCGGGGTAGACCTGGACGATGAAGCCAGCCTCGCCCACGCTGCGACGCTGCTGTCGGGCCTTGCCCGGAACCGCGACTTCCTCGCCGACCGCGTCATCGCCGAACTCAAGGCGAGCTTCGCGGGGCAGCTCGAACTCAGCCGCTATTCGGCGCAGGTTTTCCTGCTTCACCGCAGCCCGCGCGGCCATTTTCTTCGCGCCAACCTGTGGCCCGCCGCCACTGACGCCGTCTATGCCAGCAGCGGCGCGGCCGCCTTCGCCTATGGCCTGCCGCACGACCATAATTTCAGCTTCGTCACCACCGGCTATTGGGGCCCGGGCTATGTCAGCGACCATTATGAGTATGACGCCGAGATGGCCGACGGTCGTCTTGGCGAACCGCTGAACCTGCGATTCGTCGAGCGCAGCCAGCTGAGCGAAGGCCGGACGATGCTCTATCGCGCCCATCGCGACATCCACAGTCAGCTTCCGCCGGAGCGGTTATCGATCAGCCTCAATATCATGGAGGAGGGCGAGCATATCCCCTGGCGCGACCAATATATCGTCGATCTGGAGGCCGGCGCGATCGCCCGGCGCCCGACGCTGACCCAGGCCGAGATGTTGCTGCGCTGCGCCGTCCATCTGACCGACGATGGCAAGGACATCGCTGAGCAGTTCGCGCGGGCGCATCCGGTGCCGCGCGTGCGCGCGAACGCGATCGCGGCGCTGGCGGCGGCGGAGGAGGGCGCGGCGCGGGCGGCGGTGCTCGAGCGGGGGATGGCGGATCGGGATGCACGAGTGCGCGACGATTGCCGCCGCCGCCTCGCTGCCGTACCTGATTTTTCCTCCAATATTCCATCTTGTTAATCGCGCCTGCCCGGCGATATGAATGGGGGAGGCAGCGTGCGTGGGGTGCGTTGCCCCGGGGGAGCGCCGACCGAAAGCCATGTCCATCCCGTCCCTTTGGCCGACGCCGCCGCTGCTGTCCGGCACGTGGCACGACCTCGATCCGGCGCTCGCCGCCGAGGTTCGGCTGTTGCTCATCTCGTCGCAGGTGCGCTGTTTTCGGCTCATCAACGCGGGCAATATGGTCGGCTATCGCGTCCTGCCGCTGCCTTTCTGGCCCGAGTGGATGTGGATCGACGCGCTGGTCGAGACGCGAACCGGTCCGGCGACCGCCGCCTTTCTCTATGGCCCGCACGGCGCTCATGCTATCGACGGCGCTTCGGCGCTGGTGCATGATATTAACGACAGCGGTCTGCTCGACGTGTCGACGCCCGAACTGGCCGCCGCCTATCTTCGCTTCTTTTGCGGGGCGGTGCGCGGCGACGAGGGGCCCTTTTATCTGATCGAGTCGCGGGGTCGCTTTGCCGAACTGACCGGGAGGCCACTCCCCGAAGTGTTGCTTGCGCGGGCGGTGCCGGTGACGGCCGAACGGTCGGCCGACGGCTGGCGCCTCGACGCGCTTGTCCAATATGGGGCGGCGATGTTCGGCAGTCGCTTCTCGCTCACCCCAGGCGGATTGATCGAGATGGTCGACGACGAACCGCTGGAGGGCGACGTGAGTCCGGTGCGGATCGGGTTCGACGGCCTGGTCGCGCACCCGCTTGGCCCGGAGGAAAAGTCGTGAGTCACGCATCGGAGCAGTTCGGGTCGCAATCGCCGGCGACGCTGCGCCTTCCCGAAACGATCGAGGACGAGGGACTTCTGGTCGGCTGGTCGCTCGAAACGCGCCGCGCGCAGCGGCCGATCGGGTTCAACTTCGGCGGCACCGCCGACGCGGCGGGACGCGCCGCAGCGGCGATCCTGCTCGAGGGCGAGGGGCATTTGATCACCATCGCGCCGACCGGCGCTGGCAAGGGCGTCGGCTGCGTCGTACCGGCCCTGCTGCGGCATCGCGGTCCGGCGATCGTTATCGATCCGAAGGGCGAAAACGCCGCGATCACCGCGCGCCGCCGCCGCGAGATGGGGCAGAAGGTGGTGGTGCTCGACCCGATGGGCATCACCGGCTTTCACGGCGATGCGCTCAACCCGCTCGACCTGATCGACCCCTATTCGGCGACCGCAGTGGACGAGGCGCACGTCATCATCGACCAGCTGCTCGCATTCAGCGACAGCGATCGCGACCGCTTCTGGCAGGGACGTGCCCGCCAGCTGCTCGTCGGGGTGCTGTTTCACCTGCTCACCGATCTGCCGCGCAGCGAGCATAGCCTCACCGCCTTCCGCGGTCTGGTGAACGGGGCGGCGGGCGACGCGTCCGAATTGATCCGCGCGCTCGAAGCGTCGCACCATCCCGAAGCGCGCGCGACCGGACGGTTGTTCGCGATCAACGCCAATGAAACGGTCGGCGGCATCGTCGCCTTTGCTCAGGAGGCGACCGATTTCATGCGCGGCCCGGCGCAGCAGGCGGCGACCGCGCGGTCGAGCATCGATTTCGACGCGGTCACGCTCGGCGAGCCGCTGACCATCTATATCGTCATGCCGCCGCACATGCTGATCACGCACGGGCGATTGCTGCGCCTGTGGGTCGGCGCGCTGATGACCGCGATCATGCGCCGTCGTTCGCGCCCCGCGCTGTCGACGCTGTTTGTCCTCGACGAGGCGGCGCAGCTCGGTTCGTTCAACGAACTGCGCCAGGCGGTCACGCTGCTCCGCGGCTATGGCCTGCAGACATGGAGTTTCTGGCAGGACGCGTCGCAGCTCCAGCATCTCTATCCGCACGACTGGCAAACGATGATCAACAACAGCAAGGTCGTGCAATGTTTCGGGGCGAACACGCTGCTCGCGGCGCGATCGATGGCCGATCTCGTCGGCCATCCCGACCCGCTCGGCGTGCTGCAACTGCCGCCCGACGAGATGCTGCTCCAGGTCGCGGGCGACGAGGCGGTGGTGGCCAAGCTGCCCAATTATCGCACCGACCCGGCGTTCGGCGCGCTGTTCGACACCAACCCCTATCACGACCCCGGCACCGACGCGCTCGGTCTGCCGCGCACGCCGCTGTTCGAATATATCCGTCCGCCGCGCAGCTCGCCGCGCCCGGCCTTTGGCGCGTCGCCGTTCAGCGACCCGCCGCTGGCCAGCCACCAGATGATGGCGCGGCGAATATTGGACGCGATCGGGGGCGCGAAGGGCGCGTAACCGGCGCGCCGAGTCCTTGCTGACAGCGCGCATTTCCGCTGCTAGGGCGCGCGCATGACAACGCCTCTTTCGCACATCCGCAACTTTTCGATCATCGCGCACATCGACCATGGCAAGTCGACGCTCGCCGACCGGCTGATCCAGTTCACCGGCGGGCTGACCGCGCGCGAGATGTCGGCACAAGTCCTTGATAACATGGACATCGAGAAGGAGCGTGGGATCACCATCAAGGCGCAGACGGTGCGCCTGTCGTACAAGGCGCACGACGGTGAGACCTATGAGCTCAACCTGATGGACACGCCGGGCCATGTCGACTTCGCCTATGAAGTGTCGCGCAGCCTCGCGGCGTGCGAGGGGGCGCTGCTCGTCGTCGACGCGGCGCAGGGGGTCGAGGCGCAGACGCTGGCCAATGTCTATCAGTCGATCGAGCACGACCATGAAATCGTCCCGGTGATCAACAAGATCGACCTGCCCGCTGCCGATGTCGACAAGGTGAAGGCCGAGATCGAGGATATCATCGGCCTGCCCACCGACGACGCGGTGCTCGCCAGCGCCAAGTCGGGCATCGGGATCGAGGAATGCCTCGAGGCGATCGTCACCAAGATCCCGCCGCCCAAGGGCGACGCCACCGCGCCGCTGCTCGCGATGCTCGTCGACAGCTGGTACGACCCCTATCTCGGCGTCGTCATCCTCGTCCGCGTCGTCGACGGGGTGCTGAAAAAAGGCCAGCAGATCAAGTTCATGCAGGCGGGCACCACCCATCTGATCGACCGCGTCGGCTGCTTCACCCCCAAGATCGAGCAGCTTGGCGAACTCGGCCCGGGCGAGATCGGCTTCATCACCGCGCAGATCAAGGATGTCGCGCAGGCGCGCGTCGGCGACACGGTGACCGACGCGAAGAAACCCGCCGCGGCGGCGCTGCCGGGGTTCAAGGAAGTCCAGCCCGTCGTCTTCTGCGGCATGTTCCCGACCGACGCCAACGACTTCGAAAAGCTCCGCGAGAGCATCCAGAAGCTGCGGCTCAACGATGCGAGCTTCAGTTTCGAGATGGAGAGCAGCGCGGCGCTCGGCTTCGGCTTCCGCTGCGGTTTCCTCGGCCTGCTCCACCTCGAGATCATCCAGGAGCGGCTGAGCCGCGAGTACGACCTCGACCTGATCACCACCGCGCCGTCGGTGGTGTACAAGCTCAAGCTCGGCCATACCAAGAATGAGGCGGCGAAGGAGGTCGAGCTCCACAACCCCGCCGACATGCCCGACCCCAACCGCATCGACGAGATCGAGGAGCCGTGGATCGAGGCGGTAATTTACGTGCCCGACGACTATCTCGGCCCGATCTTGAAGCTGTGCCAGGACCGCCGCGGTATCCAGAAGAACCTGACTTATGTCGGCGGCCGCGCGCAGATCACCTATGAACTGCCGCTCAACGAGGTGGTGTTCGATTTCTATGATAGGCTGAAGAGCATCAGCCGCGGTTATGCGAGCTTCGACTATCACCAGATCGGCCACCGCCCCGGCGACCTCGTCAAGATGAGCATCCTGGTCAACAACGAGCCGGTCGACGCGCTGAGCATGATCGTGCACCGTGGTTCGGCGGAAAGCCGCGGCCGCGGCATGTGCGAGCGGCTGAAGGACCTGATCCCGCGCCACATGTTCAAGATTCCGATCCAGGCCGCGATCGGCGGCAAGGTGATCGCCCGCGAAACCATCGCCGCGCTGCGCAAGGACGTGACCGCCAAATGCTATGGCGGCGACGCGACCCGCAAGAAGAAGCTGCTGGAGAAGCAGAAAGAGGGCAAAAAGCGGATGCGCGAATATGGCAATGTGAACATTCCGCAGGAAGCGTTCATTGCGGCGCTCCGTATGGGGGATGATGCTTGATCCGCGCTAGCGGGTCGGTTGCCAGGATCGCGTTCCGTCCCTAATCATCGGCTGCGAGAGGCCCGATGATGAATGCATCGCCCAGACCATTGACCGACATCGTAGTGCACAGCCGGCTGGCCGACGGCACGGCGGTGTGCCTGCGCACGATCACCCCCGACGACGCGCCCTTGTTGCGTGCGGGGATTGCGGCGCTGTCGACCGAGTCGCGCTATCTGCGCTTCTTCTCGCCGGCGGCGGTGTTGCCCGAGCCGGTTATCGAACGGCTGGTCGATGTCGATGGGCACGACCATATCGGCTGGGGCGCGATTTGCACCGAATGCGCGGGCGAGCCGGCGATCGGTGCGGTGCATGCGGTGCGTGATCGCCACGACGGGCCGGTGGCCGAATATTCGGTCGCGGTGGCCGACGCGTTCCAGGGGCAGGGGTTGGGGCGGATGCTGACGGCGGCGCTGCTGATCGATTGCCGCGCCGAGGGGCTCGAGGCGCTCGACCTGCATGTGTTGTCGGAGAATGGCGCGGCGCGTCATCTGGTCAAATCGCTGGGCGCGACATGGCAGGGCGAGAGTGCAGGGGTCGCCGACTATCGGCTCGATGTCGCGGGCGCGCTGGCGGCGCTGCGCGCGGACGGCGAGGCGCAGGGGGTGCAGGATGTGTTTGCGCAGCTGGCGGGGTAAGGGGCGATGATGCGGATGATGGCGACGGCGCTGGCGGCCGCAGCGCTGGTCGCCTGTTCGCCGCCCGGCGGGACGGAGGAGGGCGCGACGGTGCCAAAGCCGATCATGGCGTGGGGCGACCTGCTGAACCGGCCGCAGCCGCAGCCCGATGCGACGCTCGCTTATGGCCAGGATGCGCTGCAGATCGTCGATATCTGGCAACCGAAAGGCAAGGGGCCGTTTCCGGCGGTGATCATGCTGCACGGCGGGTGCTGGCAGACCGACGTCGCGGAGCGCGACATTATGAACTGGATCGCCGACGATCTGCGGTCGCACGGCGTCGGGGTGTGGAACATCGAATATCGCGGGGTCGATCGCGGCGGCGGCTATCCGGGGACCTATCAGGATGTCGGCGCGGCGGCGGACCTGTTCGCGCGCGCGGGGGCGACCTATGGCTTTGCGATGGACACGCCGCGGATCGCGATCGGGCATAGCGCGGGCGGGCACCTGGCGCTGTGGCTGGCGCGGCGGCCGGAGCTGGCGGCGGGCGATGCGCTGCGCGGGCGCGATCCGATCCGGATCGACGTCGCGATCAGCCAGGGCGGGCTGCCCGATTTGCGCGCGGGCGCCGCGAGCGTCGATCACGCCTGCGGGGCCGAGGCGCCGCGCGCGATGGCGGGCGACGACTATGCGCGGACCTCGCCGCCCGAAATGCCGGTGGGCGAGGCGGTGGAGATGCAATTCAACAACGACCGCGACCGGATCACGCCACCCGCGACGGGCGAGGCCTATATCGCCGCGATGGCGAAGCGCGGGCGGACGGTGACCATGGCGGTGACCCCGGGCGAAGGGCATGTCGAGCTGATCGCGCCGGATAGCGTGAGTTGGGCGAAGCAGCGCGCCGCGATCTTGCAGGCGTTGGGGCGGGAAGCGAAGTGATGCGGCCGGGCCGGATCGCAGGGACCAAGCGATGAAGCGCTAGTCCCTCCCGCCGCCGCTGGGTCGCAAGGTGGCGACGGGAGGGTGGTGCGTGGTTCGTTGGCTGAGCCCCCGGCTCCACAAGGCCCCTTCTAGGGGGCGGGTGACGGCGGCGCGGTGACATCGGTCACAAGACCGAAAATATTCGGCGCATGACAAAGGGCGCCGGAATCGACCCGGCGCCCTTCACCCTGCCCTTTAGGGGAGGCAGCCCTGTTATTTCTTTTCGGCGCCCGGCATTTCGGACGGGGCGATCTCGCCATTGTCGTCCATGGCGTTCGCCTTTTCCTCGCCAGCGGCTTCGACCGCGTCGGCCTTGGCTTCGGTGGCTTCCTTCGCGGCGCCCTCGGGCATCGCGTCGGCCTGCGCGTCGATGGCGTCGGCCTTGGCTTCGGCCTGGTCTTCGACCTTGTCGGCGGCCGGGCTCTGGCAGGCGCCGAGTGCGAGCGCCGAGGTGGCGGCGAGGGTGATGAGGATCTTGCGCATGATGAGTGACTCCCGTGATTGGCTTGCGGGGGTAACGCGGGGGAGAAGGCGGAGGTTGCGAAGAAAACATCAAATAGCGGGAATGCATCGGTTTTTTATCCATCGGAGGCCTTGTGCACGACAGGCAACGCCCCCTGGCCGCGCACCGGTGTCGCCTGCCGCTCAATCCTTCGCCGCGCCGCCCCGCGTCGCACGGACGAGATTGTCGCGGAGCCTGACGACCGATTGTTGAACCGCGCGGAAGTCGTCTCCGAGGCCGGCGGCGTCCAGCAGTGTGGCGCTGAAATCCCGGTCGAGCAATGCGCGGCCGGCGGGGGTCAGGCTCAGGCGAACCTGACGTTCGTCGGCGGGGTCGCGGCGGCGGCGGATATAGCCTGCCGACTCGAGCTTCTTGAGCAGCGGCGTCAGCGTGTTCGATTCGAGGAGCAGCTTCTCGCCAAGCGCGCCGACGGTTTGTTCGTCGCCGTCGCTGAGCGCAACCAGCGCGATATATTGGGTGTAGGTCAGCCCGAGTTCGTCGAGGATCGGCTTATAGGCCCGGCCGAAGGCGAGGTTCGCCGAATAGATGGCGAAGCACAGGAAATCGGTGAGTCCCGGCGCCTTGGCGGGGGATGTCTCGGGGGCGGTCATGGGGGTCTCCGTGGCGGGTTCGTTTGCCCTATATAGATCGTATACGATTAAATCGGAAGGGGGTTGACATCAGGTGTCGGGGCATCTATTTATATCGTATCCGATATAATCGTGCACGATATAATGCCTCTCTCATCGAAAAGGAATGACCATGACCGATAAAATCCTGTTCAGCGGATCCACCCACACCGTCGGCGGCGCCGAAGGCTATGCGCGCAGCGCCGATGGCGCATTCGAGATCGAACTGCCCGAACCGCACCCGGCGGCCGAAAATCTGTTCGCCGCCGCCTGGTCGGCGTGCTTCCTCGGCGCGCTCGGACTCGTCGCCGGCCAGCGCATGATCGCGCTGCCCGAAACCCCCTCGATCGATGCGACGATCGAGCTGCTCCATCGCGGTGCCGGTTTCGAACTGCGCGCGCGGCTGGACGTCGCCGTTCCCGGGATCGACCGCCCGCTCGCGCAGGAATTGATCGAAGCCGCGCACAAGGTCTGCCCCTATTCGAAGGCGATCGCGGGCAATATCGACGTCGAACTCAACCTCGCCTGAGGTCGTGCGTCGCTGACAAAAAAAGGGCGCCTACCGGCGCCCTTTTTTCCTTTTTTTCGCTTCCGTGATCAGAAGCGCTGCTGGCGCTCATAGAGGTCGCGATAATGCTGGATGCGCGTGACGCGCAGGCCCGGCATGCCGCTGCGATCGATCGAACGCTGCCAGCTCGCAAACTCCTCGAGCGTCAGGCTGTACCGTTCGCAGACCTCGTCGACGGTCAACAGACCGCCGTTGACCGCCGCCACAACCTCTGCCTTGCGGCGAACGACCCAGCGTGTGGTGTTCGGCGGCGGCAGCGAATCGATGGTCAGGGGTTCCCCGAGGGGGCCGATGACCTGGGCCGGACGGATTTTCTGATTCTCGATCATATTCATTCCACTTTTTCACCGTCGGACAGGGGGGCATCCGACGCGAGAATGTCTACGTTGGAGGAGTTCAACATCGGCTGAAATCCTCTGGTAAACAGGCTGTTCACAGTTTCGGGCAGAGCGGTCACTTCTTCCGACAGGTCGAAAAAGCGTGCCGGCCGGGGGCCGAACGCCGATGTCCCCGCCATCGTTCCGCACAGCATCGCACGCCGCGCCGCCGTCAGGTCGGCGTGGATGGCGTACGATGCCCGTGCCCGCAGCAGACCGGCGGTCGGCAGCATCGCCTGCCGCGTAGCGGAGACGGCCAGGATGATGTCGAAGCCGGGCTTCGACAGGCTGGCCGCACCGGCAAGGCGCGGAAGATCGGACGGGGCGAGGTTCATGCTGCCGGTCTAGCCGCGACCGCCTAAGGTCCCGTAAATGCCCATTTCATGGCTTGTTAGCGAAGCTTAATTCGCGTCAATATCTTGACAGGTGGCGCGGAAAAGCTGGTATTTTCGGCGCGTCGCCCCTAGATGGCGGCGATCATGGCCACGCTGATTTCTTCCCCCGCCCGGCTTGCCCGCGCCGACTTCCAGCTCGCCGAGCCGCTGAAGGATCGGCGAATCGTCGTCGCCATGTCGGGCGGAGTCGATTCGAGCGTCGTCGCCGCGCTCGCCGCGCGGTCGGGCGCCGAAGTGATCGGGGTGACGCTGCAGCTTTACGACCATGGCGCCAAGGCGAAGCGCGTCGGCGCCTGCTGCGCCGGGCAGGATATCCGCGATGCGCGCGCGGTCGCCGACCGGCTGGGTTTCGCGCATCATGTCTATGACCATGAAAGCCGGTTTCGCGACACGGTGATCGACCAGTTCGCCGACGAATATCTCGCCGGGCGGACGCCGATCCCGTGCGTGCGGTGCAACATGGGGGTGAAGTTCACCGACCTGTTCCGCCTCGCGAAGGAGCTGGGCGCCGACTGCCTGGCGACCGGCCATTATGTTCGGCGGGTGATGGGGCCGGCCGGCGCCGAACTGCACCGCGCGGTCGATCCGGCGCGCGACCAGAGCTATTTCCTGTTCGCGACGACGCAGGACCAGCTCGACTTTTTGCGCTTTCCTTTAGGGGGACTCGAAAAGAGCGTGGTGCGCGAGATCGCGCGCGAGCTGGGACTGGGAGTCGCGGGCAAGCCCGACAGCCAGGACATCTGCTTCGTGCCCGACGGCGATTATGCGACGCTCGTGCGCAAGCTGCGCCCCGAGGCCGACGACCGGGGTGAGATCGTCCATGTCGACGGCAGCGTGCTCGGCGCGCACAAGGGGCTGATCCACTATACCGTCGGGCAGCGTCGCGGGATCGAGATCGGCGGGCAGGCCGAGCCGCTCTATGTGGTGCGGCTGGAGGCCGAGGCGAAGCGCGTGATCGTCGGACCGCGGCGCGCGCTGGCGGTGGCGTCGGCCCGGCTGGGCGAGGCGAACTGGCTGGCCGATGTCGACGGGCGCGCGGTGCTGGCGAAGGTGCGCAGCATGGCGCGGCCGGTCGCGGCGCGGGTCGCGGGTGAGCGGCTGATCTTTGCGGCGCCCGAATATGGTGTCGCGCCGGGGCAGGCGGCGGTGCTGTATGACGCGGGCGACGAATCGCGCGTGCTGGGCGGCGGCTGGATCGAAGAGACTTTTGCGGCCGAGGGGCTCTAGCGCGCCTTCCCTGTCCGCTCGACACGAACGGGACTTTATAGGCCGGCTTGATGGGCCCCGTCCCAGCTCGCCGTCGATATTGCCTTTTCCGCCCCGATGCCGCAGCTTGCCCGGCAATCAGGGGAGAAGAAAATGATCAACTGGGTGCTGCGCGGCGCCGTCCTGCTTTGGGCGGTCTTTTTCCTGATGATCGGCGCGCGCGGGGTGCTGGATCCGGCGAGCTACACCGACACCTTCGGCTTCACGATCAGCGGGGTCGCGATCAACACGCTGCGCGCCGACCTGTCGTCCTTCTTCCTGGTATCGGCGGGCGCGGCGGCGCTGGGCGCGCTGGTGCCGGGATGGATGCGCGCGCTGCTGGTGCCCGCCGCGCTTTACGGCACCGCGCTGACGGGGCGGCTGATCGGCGTCGCCATGGGTGATCCGACCAATTTCGGGATCGTGCAGGGGATGATCATCGAGGCGCTGTCGGTGTTGCTGATGGTCGGCAGCTGGTGGGTGCTGTCGCGGCCCGCGCCGGTGACCGACGGCGTACCCACCGAAACTCCCTAATCCGCCGTTAACCTTTTCGCATTGCTTTTGTGCGATATTCCCTCTTCCTGCCGGTGGGGCGGGGAGGAGAGATCGGATGGAACCCGATACAGGCCGGCGTGACGGTCCCGGCCGTCGCAGCGAGGATCGCCGCAAGGCGCAGGACCCGAATTACAAGGGCCCCGAGCGCCGCTCGGGCCGCGACCGCCGTTCGGGCACCGACCGCCGCATCGTTTTTTAGCCACGGGTCCGGGCTGGTGTCCGGACCGAGCGAGGTCTAGGTTGGGCGAAAGAAAGGCCCCGCCCATGACCCAAAAACCGCTGCCGCGCCTGAGCGTCGATATCGTTTCCGACGTGATGTGCCCCTGGTGCATTATCGGCTGGCGGAAGTTCGAGGGCGTGATGGCGCATTTTGCCGGGCGGCTCGACTTCCGGGTGCAATGGCATCCCTTTGAACTCAATCCCGACATGCCGCCGGAGGGCGAGGACGCCGCCGCACATGTGATGCGCAAATATGGCGTCAGCGCCGAGCAGAGCCGCGCCAACAGCGGCAAGATGGCGGGCATCGCCGCCGACCTGGGCTTCGTCTTCAATCGCGGGCCGGGGTTCCGGATGCGCAACAGTTTCGACGCGCACCGGCTGCTGAGCTGGGCAGGGGCGCTCGAGAAGCCCGACCAGGCGGCCGCGACCGGGGTGCAGACCGCGCTCAAGCTCGCGCTGTTCCAGGCGCATTTCACCGACAATCGCGATGTGAGCGATCATGCGGTGCTCGCCGATGTGGCGGCCTCGGTGGGGCTCGACCGCGCGCGGGCGGCGGCGATCCTCGCCGGCGACGAATTTGCCGAGATGGTGCGTACCGAGGAAGCCTATTGGGCCGACCAGAATATCACCGGGGTTCCCGCCTTCATCCTCGGCGGACGGATGCTGGTGCCCGGCGCACAGGATCCCGAGGTGTTCATTCGCGTGATCGAGCGCAAGGTCCTCGCCGACGCGGCCTGAGGAACGGCGGCGCGGCGGCGCGCGTTGACCGGACAGCCAGAAAGGAACCCGCCATGGACGATCCCCGCGACACCGAAGCCCCCGAAGCGTTCAACCGCGAGCAGGAGGATGAGGAGGCGCAGGCGCAGACCGTCGCCGAGGCGGCGCGGCGCGCCCGCCCGCTGGGCGACAGCGTCAAGGCCAAAGGGCCGGGCGACAGCGGGGATGTCCAGGACCTGGTCGACCATATGCGCCAGATGGAGCGATCGGGCCGCATCGACATGGGCGCCTATCGCGGCGAGCGCAGCGACGATGACGAGGATGGCGAACTGGGCGAAGACGGCATCGAGGACGACGAGCCGCGCGGCGCGCCCTAATTTCGTCGCGACCGGAGAAAATCGGCGAGCGCGATCGGACCGAGCGTCAGCATGAACGCGGCCATCATGCCCATGAAGATCAGGAAGGGGGTCTGGAACAGCGGGCTCGACATGGTATTTCCCTTTGCAAATGTGGACGCCGCCGCATTGCGCCGATGAGGACGCCGCGCATTGATCGATATCAAAATGACGCCGTCGCGGTGCAGTCCGGCGCCGGGTCGCTCCCGGAACGGATCGGGCGCGTCGGGATTTTGCTCAGCCGGTGATGGCAGGATCGGCGCATGGCCGGTCCCGATTTCCTTTCGACCCATCGCCGCCGGCGGCAGTATCGCAAAGCCGTGCGATCGCGCGGCGTGGGTGCGATCCGTTTCGTCACGCCCGTCATGGCGCTCGCCTTTGCGGGGGCGGCGGCGCTGCAACTGCCGCCGGGGACGCTCGACGGCATGGCGGCACGCGCGCCGTCGGCGGTCGTCGATGGCGCCGAGGCCGCCGCGCCCGCCGATCGGCTGACGGCGCGCTTCGGTTTCTGCCACAGCGGCGGCGGCACCGACTGCGTCGTCGATGGCGACACCTTGTGGTTCGCGGGCGAGAAATATCGCATCGCCGACATCGACACGCCGGAGACGCATCCGGCGCGTTGCCCGCGAGAGGCGGCGCTGGGCGATGCGGCGACGCGGCGCCTGCGGGCGTGGCTGAATGCGGGGGCGTTCAGCCTCGAAAGCGCGGCGCGCGATCGT
This sequence comes from Sphingopyxis sp., assembly GCF_050725615.1. Classification (GTDB taxonomy): domain Bacteria; phylum Pseudomonadota; class Alphaproteobacteria; order Sphingomonadales; family Sphingomonadaceae; genus Sphingopyxis. The sequence goes on along the minus strand of NZ_JBOHHU010000050.1, from coordinate 14,185 downwards.
GATCGCCATGGCCGCAAGCTGCGCATCGTGACGCGCGGCGGGACGAGCGTCGGCGCGGCGTTGGTCGGCGAAGGGCTGGCGCGGCCGTGGGAGGGGACACGGCGGCCGTGGTGTTAGCGGCGCTTCGCTGTTTCGGGGCAGGTCGTCGAACCCGGTGGATCGAATGCCGCGATCCGGCGTATGGTGAACAGGACTCGCCCGGACTCGCCGGGCGATCGGCAAGGAGATATCTCGTGGCAGACCATGACCATAGCGCGATCAAGGAAGATATGACGGTTGTCGGCGCCGACGGCGTCCATATCGGCACCGTCGACCATCTCGACGGCGAGCGCATCAAGCTGACCCGGGCCGACAGCGTCGATGGCAAGCATCATTATCTTCCCGCCGGCCTTGTCGCGGCGGTCGAGGGTGACACGGTGCGCCTGTCGGCGACGGCGGCCAATGCGGTAGACCTGTTCGAGGAAGCCGAATAATCGGACGAAGGCCGGCGGCGCGGGTTCCGCGCCGCCGCATCGAAAACGGCCCATCCCGCGCGGAGCGGAATGGGCCGTTTTGTCGGTTCGGACACGGCGTGGACCGGCCCGGCTTTGCGCCTGGAGCGGCGATCAGCCCCCGGTGACGGGTGCGGCGGGCGCCGCTGCCGGTTCGGCCGCCGGTGCGTCGGCGGGCGCCGTGGCCGCCGCTTCGGCGGTGACCGGCGCGTCGACCGCGACCGCCATCACCGCAGCGGGCGCCGCCGTCGGCATGGTGGCGGGAACGGCGAAGGCCAGTTCGTCCTTGGTGCGGACGCTGAGCTCGCGCCCGGCGGGGATGCGGCCGGACTTGCCGGTGATGAAGACCGCGAAAACGCCGACCGCGACGACGCCGGCGACGGTGGCGACGGTGTTGCCTTCGCCTTCCTGGCGGAAGGTGCCGGTGATCGGGATGCGCTTGCCGCCAACCTCGACATAGCGCAGCTCGATTTCCATCTTGCCCGATTTGCCGAAGGCGCCCTTGCCGGTCCGCCAGGTGATCTCACCGGTGGCGCGCGCGCCCTTCGGGATCACGACGAAGCCGTCGTGGGTGACGTTGTGGACGACGGTCATGTAGAAGGTGTCGCCCTCTTCATTCTTCTTGGTCGTCAGTTCTTCGTTCATGCTGAGCAGGATTTCGGTGTTGGCCGGCAGCGTGCGCGTCGCATTGGCTACGGCGACGGGCTGCGCGGAAATCGGCGAGGCGTCGACGACGGTCGGGACGACGGCGGGAGCAACCGGCGCGGCGGTCGTATCCTGCGCGAAAGCGGGCGAAAAGCTGGGCAGAACAAGGGCGAGCGCAACGGCGCCCGCAAGCGTATTCGATGTCATTGAAAGGCAACCCCCAAAACCGGCGGGCCCCCTGCCCACCATAGGGCGTGACAATCAGGATTCGGCGGGATCGTCAATCGCGTTAACGATTGCGATGCGGTGAAGCGTTGCGGACGGCGCGGGTCAGCGCCGCTTGGCGGGGATGCCGACCAGCTTGGTCAGGGTCGTGAGGCGGCGTCGCACCGCGCTCCAGTCGCGTTCGGGATGCGCCTGAATCCGGCCGAGCAGGACGCGGATTTCCTTGCGGCGGTCGCCTTCGGTGACGGCTTGCATAGGGCTTCTCCTTCCGCCCGCGAGTATAGCAGCGATCGGCGGCGAAGAAAGGCGGCTCGCCGCGCGGCAGGGGCGCCCCGACCCTGGCAGACGCGGCCTCAGTCGGTGCCGGTCGGCGTCGACACGGCGAGGGGCGGATAGGGCGCGGCGGCGCTATGGTCGTAGCTGAGGCTTTCGGACAGGCGGAAGCGGCCTTCGGCGGGCATCCATTGCCAGACATGCATGTAGCGCGCGCCGCCGACCATGTCCCAGCGCGCGGCCCCGGCGTTCCATTCGAAGAAGATATGCGACGCCTCCTCGATCGCGCCCCAATCGCCCATCGGGCGGACAGTGCGCGATCCGGGGACGAGCAGGCGGCGGTTCTTGTACCCCGCATTGGCGCCGCCGGGTTGCCGCGCGGCGCATTGTTTTTCCAGGCCGGCGATGAAGGTCGCGCGATCGGGAATCGCGAGCCCGTCCTTGTCATGGACCATGCGATAGTCGGGGAGCAGCAGGTCGCCGAGGAGCTGCGGCTGGCAGCCTTCGAACACCGCCCAGAACAGCTGGGCATCCTCGTCGGCGATCTGATGCGTCAGCGCATCGCCGCTGGGCATCGGGGCGGGGGCGGGGACGGCGAGCGCGGCGGCGAGGAGAAGGGTGAGGGGCATGGTCGATATCCTGCTGTGTTGCATTTATAATACAGCGTGGGGGCAGCGATGCAAGCGGGCGCGCGCGGTCCGACTGGCGCTGCGGCGCGGGCGTGCCTATCTAGGCGCGCAATGAGGACTGCGGACCGGATGACGATCGTGATCGCGCGGCTGAAGCCGAAGCCGCTGGCGGCGGGGCAATTGCTGTGCGCGCTGGCGCTCGCCGCGCTGGTGCTGCGCCAAGCGCGCGGCGACACGGCGGGCGAGGTGGTGCGGAGCATATTCTTCGGCGACGTCGTGATGACCGCGCTGATGGCGGTCGCGGTGGTGGGGTTCGTGTATTTCCGGCGGCTGTGGCGGTGGCGGAACGCCTATGTGCGCCACGACGGCGTGACGCTGTATCGCGGCGGCAGCGCGCGCTGGCCGCTGGCGCTGGTCCGCGACGTGGTGGTCGTGCGCGACGGGGTCGGGGTGGAATCGCTGCAGCTGGTGGTCGACGACGACAGCGAAGTGACGCGCGAACTGGTGAAGCTGGCGCTGCTCGACGGCTCGCCCGAGGCGGTGCGCGGCGGGGTGATGTTCGCGGCGGCGGGGGTGCGCGGGGTGCCGGGTGGGGTGACGGTGAATTAGCGGGCGCCGGTCCCATAGCTTGCCAAAGTTCAGTGAAGTTCAGCCCATTGGCGCCGCCGTCTGGCCAAAGTTCAGGGAAGTTCAGCCTCATCGTCATCGGGCGTCGGCATGGCCGCGGGCACCGGGTCGGGCTCGTCGGGGGCGTCGCGATACCAGCGCGGCAGCTCGCCGCCGCAGAGGTCGGCAATCTCCAGCGCCACCGCGAGATCGTCCGGCGCCATCAGCGCGGCGGGGGCGGCGGGCGGTTCGGGGTGCAGGTGGATCAACGCCTCGGCCACTGCCGGAGCCGGGGCGGAGTCGGTGCGGCGGGCGGCGGCGCGCAAGCCGTCGGGGCGGAAACAGTCGGGACCATAAGCGCGCAGCAGGAACATGAGGAGCCGGTCGCTCTGGCGCAGGCGGCGGCCGATGCGGCGGCCCTCGCGGTCGAATATCGGCTCGTCGGTGCCGACCAGCGCGCGTTCGAAGGCGGCGTCGAGCAATTTCTTCGACGCCGCGTCGATCGCCGCCGACCAGGCGCGGTCGAAGGCTTCGGCCCCGGGGGAACGGCGCAGGCGATAGGCGGAGGATTCGGACATATCCACGCGCTGCGCCGCGGTGACGACCGACCCGCTGTCGGCCAGCGCCTCGATAAAGGCGCGCTGCTTGTCCGGCGACCAGCCGTCCTTGCGCCGCTTTTTCAGCACCGGCACCCAGTCATAGGCGGCCGGGTCGTGCCCATGCGCGTCGAGCGCGGTTTCGGCGGCGGGATCGGGCGAAGGGATGGGGGCGATGTGGCTCATCTGCCAGTTTGGAACATAGCGAAATAAATTAGGAAAGGGGTTTTTTTGGGTGGGGTGTGCGAAATAGGATTTTTGGGGCGTGGAGGACGGGACAGCGATCGGGGATTTAAGCAAACATCAGTCTTCGTCGTACAGCTTCGAACTGATTCCAAAGGCTACGATAGGGCACCCGCCACCCGATCCGCCACGCAGCCGTGGGAGCAGTTTTCCCATATGCGTAGTCGAATTTCCATAGCTCGTACCCTTCTCAAGATCATTGAAGATGCTTTGCAATTCAGAGCAGCGAGTAATGATTACGCCAACATCGATCACTTGGAGATCAAACAGGAGGCGAAAATTGTTGAGGTCGCGGTCGTAGAACGGATCCTTGTTGTTCCATTCCACCTCAAGAGCGACACGACCTTTGAAGCAATCAACGCTGTGAGTAGGCGATTCTTTGGCTTGGCCATCAACCACGATTGCAGTCGCAAAATGCCGTTCTACCCATCCAGCATCTTTAAGAGGCCGCTCCAAACGCTCGACAATCGACGAACGATTCTTGCCGGGCGCAATCACCTCACTGCGCAACAGTCGAAAAGCCCGCAGCGCTGCTTGTATTTCTTCCCATTCGCGGATGCACGCTGTCGTCAGCACACCGACGGCATTACGCCACTCATGGACTTCATACAGGTAGGCGATGTCCTCAGGAACCAAATAGTCAGTGGCCATGATTATTCCGCAGCTAGGGGTAGCGCGCTATTGTAGGCATACGTGTTCCAATCAGGCGCATAGCTTTCATCCGCCTGATTGCCCCAAACAGTCCAACCCTTGCGTTTGCCCCGGCTGAACATTTCCAGACGTGGGCCCCAGCTGCAATCTTCTATGATCTTATATTGTTCGTCGGGTTTGCGGCTGTGCTCGCGTTTGCGCGACTGAATCATGTTTACCTGACTGCGACCAGGATCAAGGGTACGCGCATTCTTACCACGCACACCAAACAGTAGAATTTCGGTGACATTGCGAAAATAGAAGCCGACGCCTCGGCCATCCGAGCCGCCATCTTTGCGAATCTTGTGCCACACGATGTTCGAGATGTAGCGATATCCCCAAGCATCCATAACCCTAAGACCATCTGGGAGAAGCGCGTTGGGCACCCAGAGATAGAGGTGCGATGGGTCGTCAGCGATGTCAGCGACCGGCAGTTCGCAAATCTCGTCAAGCGTCATCGTGCCATACCGATTAAGGCGCTTATGCTCGGGAGCTACCTTTCCGGTACGGTTCTGAAATTGCCACGGCGGATCAGCGAGAATGGTACCAAATTTTTTCCCGCGCGCCGTAGCGAGCAGGTTTACGGCGGCGTCGCTGAGCGGATCATCGGGTAAGAACATAACAAGATCTTTTACGCGGATGATCCTTCATGTCAAACCTTCTTGAGGTCTATCGGGATTCCTTTTGCATCTATCTCTTTGGCCAACGCCAACGAGCATTCGCCCACCTTGTCCTTGAATGGGATGTATATCAGACCTTGAATATCTGACGGTCGTTCCATCGCATCTTGGTCTTTCATCAATATAGCGACTTTGTCTCTGCCAAGAACGGAGAGCATCATTCCGAGCTCAAGGACAACGTTCTGTCTTGCTCTAAAAGCAAGTTCCTCTGGATGATTTGTGCGGTGACCTTGGTCGTCAGGCGTAGCTAAAATGACGGCGAATCCGGCCTCCTGGCGAACGGACTCGAGCTTTTCTATTATCGTTTGGCCGCCGCTTGTTAACTGATCCAAAATTAGCGCGTTAAGTCCCCAGCGCCGAAGCATTGCTTCTAACTCATTCCTTGCATCGCCATCATGTCCGTAAACTACGAAAACATTCCGATTGGCTTGATTTTTATGTGCTTCTTTAGCCAGCGGTACAGCAACCGGGACCACGCCAAACAGGCCACGTATGGAATCCGCATTTTTCCCTTGGATAGAGAGCTTTCCAGTATCGTAAACCTGAATAATTTGGCCTTCATGGCACCGGAATTCTGATCCTAAATTGTTTCCGGTACGACCTTCAGTTTTTACTGCAACACCATTGCTTTGCAAAATATCCCTGACCTTGTCGGGCGTCCAATCGCTCATTCCATTCTACTCCGCCGCAGGTCTCAAACTTTCAAACCGAAAATCCGCCCGCATTCCGCCGGTTCGAGTTCGCGGCCAGCACCTTCTTGCCCTGCGGGGTCAGCGCCCATTTGGCGCCCTGCTTCACGACCAGACCTAGCGCGACGAGTTCATTGCGCACTGGATCGGTGGGGAGTTGGGGGCGGCGGTTCGACAGGCCTTCGAGCGTTGCGCGCTGCGGCTGGCTGAGGATGACGAGTTTCTGTTTTTTCTCTTCGGTCATTTTCAGTTCTTCTTTTTTTGGGCGGGCGTTGCTTTGGGCCGCTGGCCCCCACCCGCTGCGACTAGCCAGCAAGCTGGCAAGTCTCGCTGCCCTCCCCTGAAGGGGAGGGCGTAGCTATTATCACTCCGCCGCGATCCCCGCCTTGGCGAACATGTCCTCGCCGTCGTCGCCGGCGTCGTTCACCGCGGCGGCGTCTTCGCTGGTCTTCGCCTTCTTGCGGTTGTCGAAGCTCGACCAGACATTGTTCCATTCGCCGCGCGTCGCGCCCTTGCTGTACTCGGTGGCGCGGGTTTCGAAGAAGTTGGCGTGCTCGACGCCGTTCAGGAGCGGGGCGAGCCAGGGCAGCGGGTGTTCGTCGATCATGTAGATCGGCTGGAAACCGAGCTGGCCCAGGCGCCAGTCGGCGATGTAGCGGATGTAGCGCTTGATCTCCTTGGGCGTCATGCCGGGGACCTGGCCCTGTTCGAAGGCGAGGTCGATGAACGCATCCTCGAGCCGCACGGTCTTTTGGCAGGTGTCGATGATGTCTTCCTTCACCGCCTTGGTCAGGCAGCCGCGTTCCTTGGTGAAGGTGTGGAACAGCTTGATGATGCCCTCGCAGTGCAGGCTCTCGTCGCGGATCGACCAGCTGACGATCTGGCCCATGCCCTTCATCTTGTTGAAGCGCGGGAAGTTCATCAGCATCGCGAAGCTGGCGAAGAGCTGGAGGCCCTCGGTGAAGCCGCCGAACATCGCGAGGGTGCGCGCGATATCCTCGTCATTCTCGACCCCGAACTGCTGCATATAATCATGCTTGGCGCGCATCTCGTCATATTCGAGGAACATGCCATATTCGCTCTCGGGCATGCCGATGGTGTCGAGCAAATGCGAGTAAGCGGCAATATGCACGGTCTCCATGTTGCTGAACGCGGTCAGCATCATCTTGATCTCGGTCGGCTTGAACACGCGGCCATATTTGTCGTGGTAGCAATCCTGCACCTCGATGTCGGCCTGGGTGAAGAAGCGGAAGATCTGCGTCAGCAGGTTGCGCTCGTGATCGCTGATCTTCTGCGCCCAGTCGCGGCAATCCTCGCCCAGCGGCACTTCCTCGGGTACCCAGTGGATCTGCTGCTGGCGCTTCCAGAAATCGAACGCCCAGGGATATTCGAAGGGCTTGTAGGTCTTGCGGGCTTCTAGCAGCGGCATGGGCGTTTCCTTGGGTCGTGCGAACGGGCGTTATTGCGGGGCGAGGCGGCGGGCTTCGGTGACCGGAAGGCCGCCCTCGGTCGGGACGTAGATGAGCGAGGCTTTCGACGATTCGAGCGCCTGAATCTGGAGATAGCGCAGATAGCCTTCGGGGCCGCCGAGGCTGTTCTGCAGGATCGCATTGGCCTCGGCCGCGCCCTTGGCGCGAATGACCTCGGCCTCGGCGAGCGAGATGGCGCTTTCCTTCTTGGCGCGCGCCTCGAGGATCGCGACCTGGCGCGAGGATTGCGCCTCGGCCAGCGCGGCCTCGCCGGCAAGCCGCTGCGAATAGACGCGGTACTGCGGCCAGCCGACCAGGACGATCAGCAGGATGACCACCGCGGCCACAATGGCCGCGAGGGTGCAACCGGCGTTTTTGTTCATCGCGTCAGGTCCTTACTGGCACGCGAGGCATTCGTCATAATCGGTGGTCTGCAACTCGTAGACCGGCGCCTCGGCGGTGTTGTCGGCCTCGACTCCGCCCGCGAAGCCGGCGCGCTGCACCGACTTGGACCGCAGGTAATAGAGCGACTTGATGCCGAGTTCCCACGCGCGATAGTGGAGCATCAGCAGGTCCCATTTCTCGACGTCGGCGGGGATGAACAGGTTCAGCGACGCCGCCTGGTCGATGTAGGGGGTGCGGTCGGCGGCGAGTTCGAGCAGCCAGCGCTGGTCGATCTCGAAGCTGGTCTTGTAGCAGTCCTTCTCGTCCTGCGTCAGGAAGTCGAGGTGCTGGACGCTGCCGCCCTTTTCGAGGATCGAGTTCCACACATTGTCGCTGTTCTTCGCCTTGTCGACGAGCAGCGCCTCGAGGTGCGGGTTGCGGATCGAGAAGCTGCCCGACAGCGTCTTGTGCGTGTAGATGTTCGCCGGGATCGGCTCGATGCACGCGCTGGTGCCGCCGCAGATGATGCTGATCGACGCGGTCGGCGCGATCGCCATCTTGCAGCTGAAGCGCTCCATCACGCCCTGATCGGCGGCGTCGGGGCAGGGGCCGCGCTCGTTGGCGAGCAGCATCGACGCCTGATCGACCTGCGCGCGGATATGCTTGAAGACGCGCAGGTTCGACGATTTCGCCATCGCACCCTCGAAGGGCAGGCCGCGCGCCTGGAGGAAGCTGTGGAAGCCCATCACGCCGAGGCCGACCGAGCGTTCGCGGCTCGCGCTGTACTTGGCGCGCGCCATTTCGGGCGGCGCGCGGTCGATATAGTCCTGGAGGACGTTGTCGAGCATCCGCATCACGTCTTCGATGAAACGCTTGTCGCCGTTCCACTCGTCCCAGGTTTCGAGGTTGAGCGACGACAGGCAGCAGACCGCGGTGCGATCATTGCCGAGATGATCGCGGCCGGTCGGCAGGGTGATTTCGCTGCAGAGGTTCGAGGTGGTGACTTTGAGGCCGAGATCGCGATGATGCTTGGGCATCATGCGGTTCACCTGATCGATGAAGATGATGTAGGGTTCGCCGGTCGCGAGGCGGGTTTCGACGAGCTTCTGGAACAGGCTGCGCGCGTCGACGGTGCCGCGCACGCTCTGGTCCTTGGGGCTGCGCAGGTTGAATTCGGCGCCGTCGCGGACGGCTTCCATGAACTCGTCGGTGATCAGCACGCCGTGGTGGAGGTTGAGCGCCTTGCGGTTGAAGTCGCCCGAAGGTTTGCGGACCTCGAGAAACTCCTCGATCTCGGGGTGCGAGACGTCGAGGTAGCAGGCGGCCGAGCCGCGACGCAGCGAGCCCTGCGAGATCGCGAGGGTCAGGCTGTCCATGACGCGGACGAAGGGGATGATGCCGCTGGTCTTGCCGTTGAGGCCCACGGGTTCGCCGATGCCGCGCACCGCGCCCCAATAGGTGCCGATGCCGCCGCCGCGCGAGGCGAGCCAGACATTCTCGTTCCAGGTGCCGACAATGCCCTCGAGGCTGTCGTCGACCGAGTTCAGATAGCAGCTGATCGGCAGGCCGCGCCCGGTGCCGCCGTTCGAGAGCACGGGGGTCGCGGGCATGAACCACAGCTTCGAGATATAATCATAGAGGCGCTGGGCATGATCCTGGTCGTCGGCATAGGCGTCGGCGACGCGCGCGAAGAGGTCCTGATAGGATTCGCCGGGCAGCAGATAGCGGTCTTCGAGCGTTTCCTTGCCGAAGTCGGTGAGCAGCGCGTCGCGGCTGCGGTCGGTCTCGATCGCGAATCGGCGTGCGTGCACCTTGGGCTCGCTGCTGTCGTTGAGCTTGGCGGCCGGAGCCGAATCGCCCGTCGATTCGGGCGCCGCCGGCGCGTCATTTTTCGTCAATTCCATCGTCGCCACGTCGCTCGTCTCCACCCGGTCCGTATCCCGAAAATCCATGTATCCCGCCCCCGATTGCACCGGCGCGACCTGCGCGCCTGTTCTTGTCTTGTTCGACTCGGGACGAAATCCCAGCCTAGCATTGAAACGACCCCGGGGGGCACATAATTTTGGACGCAAAATGCTCTTTCCCGTGCCCATGTCCCATGAGCGACGGAAAACCGCCATTTCCGGCCAAACACTAATTCTTGGGGTGCCCCCGTGGTCTACCCACCATCCATAGTGCCACGTCGGCGCTGAGACGCAAGACGGTAAATGACAGATTAGGGACTCGGTTCGTCGCTCTTCTGATTCGTTTCGTCGACACTTTGGCACGCTTCGCAGGCACAAGTGGCGGCTTTCTGCGGCTGCGGCAGAGGCGTGGCAAAAGTGCCGCACCGCCCAAAATTATTTTGCTCCGGCACAAGATGTGGGGGCGGGGTGCCGACGGCCTTTTCGATGCGGAGCGGCTGTGGCAAGGCGGGCCATGTTCGCATGTGCGGGGGATCGATGTTCAAGCCTGTCCATATGATGGCGCTTGCTGGCACGCTGGCGCTGGCCGCGCTGCCCGCCGCCGCCCAGCCGCAGGCCGATGTCGAAGGCTGGTCGATCGTCGAATTGCCCGATTATTGCGCGCTCGTTCGGCACTATGACGATGTCGCCGCGACCAATATGATCGTCGCGCTGCGGGCCGACGAGCAAGTCACCATCCTGCTGCTCAGCAGCACTGCGGCTGCGCCCTTTCCGGGACTCGATCAGGCGGTCTGGCAGGTCGGCGATTCGACCTACAGTGGCGAGGGCTTTGTCGTGGACGAGCGCGGCGAGTTCGGACAGGGCATCGGTCGCTATTTCGACGACGATGTACTGGCGGCTTTCGGGTCCGAACATGACCTGGTCATCCGGCGCGGCGATGTGCCCGCCGCGCGTTTTTCGCTGGCGGGCAGCGATAAGGCCGTGCCGGCGGCGCGCGAATGCCTGGCAGCGGTGCTGGCAAAGATGCCGCCGGCGGTCGTGCCGGTCGATCGGGAGGCCTGGCTGACCTATGGCGATTATCCGGTGATCGCGAAGCGCGAGGGCCGCGGCGGAGCGGTCGGCTTTCGTCTGTCCGTGGCGCCCGATGGCTCGGTGGCCGCCTGTGAGACCATGTCGTCGAGCGGGCATCCCGACCTCGACGCGGCGACATGCGCGTTGCTGACCCGCCGCGCCCGCTTCGAGCCGAGCGACGCCGGTGGTTTCCATGAGAGCGTGATCGACTGGCGATTGCCGTGAGGCGCGAGTGGCGGGAAAGGCCGACGGCGGTTTTGGGGTGGGAAGCGGACTGTCCGTTTCTGGAGGAAACGAATTGTTAGCTCACCTCCGCCGCCAATCGTTGAACGCGTGGGGGCTGGACGCTCACCACATCGACACAGTGATTCAGGGTGCTTAATGCCCAATGCTGAAGTGGTCCGGGGTAATCGTCGTCAGCGAATGTGGTTGTGAAAACGAATTCAAGGAATGCGGAATCAAAGCGCCTCTCAAGTTGATTTACCATGTGCGACCCTTCCGGCTCCGCCTTCCAGAAGCTTTCGTTTCGAACTACGTATGCGACGTAGTCATCCCAACTTAGCTCAAAATGGCGACTCTCGCCTGTGATCTCGATTGGGCGGCCTTCGCCAAGATCAACACCGGCAAGTTTGATTGGAGATGGGTTCCCAAGAAGGCCTTCAGCCACCACGATCCGCAATGTGTTTTCAGAGGGCTCACCGATCTCAGTGAGATAGAGATTAGTATGACCTTCGGGGAAATCCATCGCCGCCTCACAGAACTAATTTTTGCCTACCGTAGCACATGCCGCCTGCTTTCGGGCAATTCCGTCTTCCTACCTTACGGCCAAAAACGGTCGCTTGCAGACCTTCGTCATCCCGGACTTGATCCGGGATCCATTCCTTCAACGCTGCGAGAATGGACCCCGGATCAAGTCCAACGAGCCACGTGTCTCGTTGGAGGGTGAGGATCCATTGAAGGTCGTGTTCAGCCCGAACCCGGTCGTTAACCGTCTTCGTTCGTCAAAATTCCCCGAGCACCAAATGAAAAAAGGCCCCGGCGATGCCGAGGCCCTTTCTCTATTTCGTTTCGGATTAGGCTTGGCCGCCACCGCTACCGGTGCCGCCGCCGCCCATCCATCTGTAGAACCAACCCATGGGATGTCTCCTAGATGCACTGCAGGACTGCCCACGCAGAGCAGTTAACGCAGTATATACCCTAAGAGACGTGGTAAATCGAGTCTTAACTAATAATGTTACCAATCTGGTAACGATTATGCCGAGCGGCTGTGCGGGGTGGGGGCGAGCGCGGTTGCTAGTTCGGAAAATAGCTGCGGCTTGCCAAGGTGATAGCCCTGCCCGACATCGCACCCGAGCTCTTCGAGCAGCGCCATGGTCGGGGCGTCCTCGATGCCCTCGGCGACCGCGACGGCGCCGAGACGGTGGGCGAGGTCGATGGTCGATTTCACCACTTCGAAGTTGCGTTGCGAATCGCGCATCGTCATCACGAATCGCTTGTCGATCTTGATCTCGTCGGCTTCGATTTCGGTCAGATATTCGAGGTTTGACTGGCCGGTGCCATAGTCGTCGATCGACAGGCGGATGCCCGCGCGACGCAGCTGGCTGAGGGTCTGGCGCGCCTGGCGGCTGTTTTCGATCTGCGCGGTTTCGGTGATCTCGATCGTCAGCATTTCGGGCGGCAGATGATGCGCGGTCAGCATGACGCGGATCGTGCCGACGAGGTCGGCATGGTCGAGCAGGGTGGCGGACAGGTTCACCGACATGTTCACCTTGAGCCCGCGATCGTGGAGCTGCGCCGCCGAGCGGATCGCCTGGTCCATCACGAACAGGGTCAGGCGATAAATGTCCTGGCTCTTTTCGGCCTGGACGATGAATTCGTCGGGCGGGATCGGTCCGCGCGTCGGGTGCGTCCAGCGCGCGAGCGCCTCGATCCCGACCAGCGCGCGGCTGCGGATGTCGTACTGCGGCTGGAAGGCGACCCAGATGTCGCCGCCGGTGAGCGCGTCTTCGAGCTGCGAATGGAAGCTCAATTGCCAGCCGGCGTCTTCCTTCTGGCGCGGCGCGTATTTGGTCCACAGCGCGCGGGTGCGGATCGCGCGCTCGGCGGCGACCAGCGCGGCGGCGAGGCGCTGCGCGTTCGATCCCTCGAACTCGTCATTGACCCCGAAGGCGATGGCGACGTCGACGCGCAGCTCGCCGATCGTCAGCGGGGCGTTGAACAGCGCGGCGAGGCCGGCGAGATGCCCCTCGATCTGGCTGTGCTGATAATAGGGGACGAGCCAGGCGAAGGTGCCGTCGAGATCGTGATGGAGCTGGGTGCCATGGCAGGCCAGCGTCAGGCGGCGCGCGACCTGGTCGACGAGCTGCTGGCTGCCCTCGCCGGGCAGGAAGGCGGCGAGATCCTCGAAATTGACGAGCTTGGCGGCGATGACGGTCGCGCTGCCGAAGGCGGGCTGGGCGCGCAGCGCCTCGAAATTGGGCAGGCCCGAGACGGGGTTTTCGCGCTGGGCGGAGAAGCGGCGGCGCTTGCGGCTGACATTGGCGCTGACCGCAGCGATCAGGAAGAGCGCGGCGCCGATCGAGGTGGTGACGAGCAGCGTCGCAAGCAACACCTTGGCGATCACCAGCGCCGCCACCGAGATGAGCGCGGTCGGCGCGTACCAGCGCTGGAAGCGCGGCAGCAAGGCGACGAACAGGATGACGATCATCAGCCCCAGCGGCGGCAGCCAGCCGATGTCGACCGGGTTGCCGCGCTTGAGCGTCTCGCCCGCGATCAGATGGATATAGGCGCCGGGGACGAGGTCGTGGCCGGGGAGATAATGGGCGTCCTGAAAGGTCGAGGCGGTGGGCGCGAAGATCACGTCCTTGCCCTTGAGCTGCGCCGCGCCGACGCGCCCGGCGAGCAGGTCGGCGGCGCCATATTGCGGGATGCTGTTGGTGTCGTAGGAAAAATCGAGGCGGAAGCTTTTGGGCTCGGCCGAGGTCTTGCCGCCGAGCAGCGAGGCGAAGGTCGGCAGGCGCCGGCCGTCGGCCATATAGGTGATCGGCACGCTCCACACCTGCCAGAATTCGAAATCCCAGGCGATGCTGGCGAGCTGGGCCTTTTCGCCGAAGGCGGGGTTGGGAAAGATCGAGCGGCTGCGGTCGGTGCCCGGCATCGACTTGGTCGCGACCGCGAGCACCGCGCGGTCGCCCATTTTTTTCACCGCGTCGGTCAGCCGCGAGAAATCGGGATCGGATTCGCGGCGGTCGAAATAGAAATCGAGGAACATGCGCCTGGCGCCGGCCTTGTCGATCGCGCTGACGACCTGGCCATATTGGGTCATCGAAAAGCTGCCGCCGGGGGTCTGGCCGAGGGTGCGGTCGTCGAGCGCGACGATGACGATATCGCCCGAAACCGGCCGGTCGCCGAGCCGGCTCGACGCCATCGCGATCAAGCGGTCGGGAAGGTCGCCGGCGCCCGTAAAACCCACGATGATGCTGAGCAGGAGCGCAAGGCCGAGCGTGCGCCAGCTGACGATCATCCTGTTGATGGCAATTGGCACGCGCGCACGTCTCCAGCGGTTACCGGACGTGCCTAAGGTGCGATGG
>NZ_JBOHHU010000049.1:0-30443 GCF_050725615.1 Sphingopyxis sp. | reverse complement strand
GTCATAGGCCGCGCGCTTCTGGGGGTCGCGCAGGCAGTCATAGGCCTCGCTGATCGCCTTGAAGCGCGCTTCGCTGTCGTCGCACCCCGGATTCTTGTCGGGGTGATATTTCATCGCGAGCTTGCGATAGCTGGCCTTCAGCGTCGCGTCGTCGGCGGTGCGCTCGCATTCGAGCAGTTCATAATAATCGATGTCGAGCGACATAATCTATCGGCCCCTAGCCTTACCTCCCATCGCCGTTCGCCCTGAGCCTGTCGAAGGGCCGTCCTTTCTTCGCGGTGGAAGGTGAAGGACGGTGCTTCGACAAGCTCAGCACGAACGGCATGAGAGGTCAGCCCTTACTTCTTGTCGTCTTCGACTTCCGAGAATTCGGCGTCGACGACGTCTTCGTCGGCTTTCGGCGCTTCGCCATCGGCGCTGGGGGACGCTGCGGCCTGCTGCTCCTGCTCATAGATCGCCTGACCGAGCTTCATCGCGACCTGCGCGAGTGCCGTCGACTTTTCGGTCATCGCGGTGGCGTCGCCGCCCTCGACTGCGGTCTTCGCTTCGGCCACCGCCGCCTCGATCTCGGCCTTCAGGCTTGCATCGACCTTGTCGCCATGCTCGCGGAGCTGGCTCTCGGTCGAATGGATCAGGCTTTCGGCGTTGTTCTTCGCCTCGGCGGCCTCGCGGCGCACCTTGTCTTCCTCGGCGAACTGCTCGGCATCCTTGACCATCTGGTCGATGTCGGCGTCCGACAGGCCGCCCGACGCCTGGATCTTGATCTGCTGCTCCTTGCCGGTGCCCTTGTCCTTGGCGTGGACCGACACGATGCCGTTGGCGTCGATGTCGAAGGTCACCTCGATCTGCGGCACGCCGCGCGGCGCCGGCGGGATGCCGACCAGATCGAACTGACCCAGCG
Source organism: Sphingopyxis sp. (assembly GCF_050725615.1). Lineage (GTDB taxonomy): Bacteria > Pseudomonadota > Alphaproteobacteria > Sphingomonadales > Sphingomonadaceae > Sphingopyxis. The sequence goes on along the minus strand of NZ_JBOHHU010000049.1, from coordinate 29,542 downwards.
CCTTGTTGTCGGCGGCCATTTCACGCTCGCCCTGGAACACGCGGATCGTCACCGCCGACTGGTTGTCGTCGGCGGTCGAATAGACCTGGCTCTTCTTGGTCGGGATGGTGGTGTTGCGGTCGATCATGCGCGTGAACACGCCGCCCAACGTCTCGATGCCGAGGCTCAGCGGAGTGACGTCGAGCAGCAGCACGTCCTTGACGTCGCCCTGCAGCACGCCCGCCTGGATCGCGGCGCCGATCGCGACGACTTCGTCGGGGTTCACGCCGGTGTGCGGTTCCTTGCCGAAGAAATCCTTCACGACTTCGCGCACGCGCGGCATGCGCGTCATGCCGCCGACGAGCACGACCTCGTCGATCTCGGCGGCGCTGACGCCGGCGTCCTTGATCGCCTTCTTGCACGGTTCGAGCGTCCGCTTGATCAGATCCTCGACCAGCTTCTCCAGGTCGGCGCGGGTGATCGTCTTGACCAGATGCTTCGGCCCGTTGGCGTCGGCGGTGATGAAGGGCAGGTTGACCTCGGTCGTCGCGGCCGACGACAGCTCGATCTTCGCCTTTTCGGCGGCTTCCTTCAGGCGCTGGAGCGCCAGCTTGTCGCCGCGCAGGTCGATGCCTTCGTCCTTCTTGAAGGTATCGGCGAGGAACTCGACGATCTTGCTGTCGAAATCTTCGCCGCCGAGGAAGGTGTCGCCATTGGTCGACTTCACCTCGAACACGCCGTCGCCGACTTCGAGGATCGAGATGTCAAAGGTGCCGCCGCCAAGGTCATAGACCGCGATCGTCTTGTTCTCGGTCTTGTCGAGGCCATAGGCGAGCGCCGCCGCGGTCGGCTCGTTGATGATGCGCAGCACTTCGAGGCCCGCGATCCGGCCGGCGTCCTTGGTCGCCTGGCGCTGGGCGTCGTTGAAATAAGCGGGGACGGTGATCACCGCCTGCTCGACCTTTTCGCCCAGATAGGCTTCGGCGGTTTCCTTCATCTTCTGCAGGATGAAGGCGCTGATCTGCGACGGCGAATAATCCTCGCCGCCGGCCTTGACCCACGCGTCGCCGGTCGGGCCCTTGACGATCGAATAGGGGACGAGCTCCATGTCCTTCTTGGTCATCGGATCGTCGAAGCGGCGGCCGATCAGGCGCTTCACCGCAAAGATGGTGTTTTCGGGATTGGTGACTGCCTGGCGCTTCGCGGGCTGGCCGATCAGCCGCTCGCCGTCCTTGGCGAAGGCGACGATCGACGGCGTCGTGCGCGTGCCTTCCACATTTTCGATCACCTTGGGTTTGCCGGCTTCCATCACCGCCACGCAGCTGTTGGTGGTGCCGAGGTCGATCCCGATCACTTTGGCCATAGTCTTACACGTCCTTCATTGTCTCATTGGCGCCCTGAACAGGCACGCCTGGATAGGTTTCAGGCCGCGATATAGGTGCGCTTATCCTTGGCACAAGGACTCATTGGGCTTATCGAGGGCAGGAATTTGCCCCTGTTTACGGAGTCCTCGCATGAAGCCCTTCCCCCGCCGCCTGCTGATCGGCGCCACCCTCGCCGCCGCCGCCTTCGGCCTGGCCGCTTGCGAGGAAAATATGGGCAAGGGGCCGGTGCTCCATATTTCGGGCGGCCAGATCGAGATGGGGGCGACCCCCGACCGTCCGGCGGTCGGCTATTTCACCGTCAAGGGCGGCGACGCGCCGGTCGAGCTGGTCGCGGTGTCGGCCGACCTCGCTCAGCGCATCGAGATGCACGAAAGCGTCAAGGAAAACGGCATGATGACGATGAAGTCGCTGACCAGTGCGCCGGTGCCGGCGCGCGGCACGCTCGAATTCAAGCAGGGCGGCAAGCATCTGATGATCTGGAACGTCAACCCGGCGGCGGTGCGCGCGGGCAAATTGTCGCTCGTCTTCATGTTCACCAACAACGACCGGATCGTCGTCGACCTGCCGATCAAGAATGCCTCGACGGCGGCCAGCGGCGGTGCGCCGATGGACCATGCGGCGATGGGGCATGGCGGTGACGATAAAAAGGCCGCCGACGCGGCGAAGAAATAAACCCAGGTGGATCGCGAGGGGCGCCGGCTGACGGAGGGAGAGGTCGCGCTTGCGCACAGCGTGTTCGGCGACGCGATCGACTATGACGTCGTGCGTATCCGTCACCGCAAATGGATATTCTTCCAGCCGCGCCGCATCGTGATGGCGCCGATGGGGCATCTCCATTTCCATCCGCGCGGCGACGTCTATTGCGACGATTTTTCGGAGCCCGCGACCGACGCGATGCGCGCCAAGGGGCTGTTCCTCCACGAAATGACGCATGTCTGGCAGGCGCAGCAGCGCGGGCGCTGGTATCTCGTCCTCATGCGCCATCCCTTCGCGACCTATGATTACAGCCTCAAACCCGGCTGGCCGCTCCACCGCTACGGCCTCGAGCAGCAGGCCGAGATCGTGCGCCATTATTGGATGCTGACGCAGGGCATGACGATCGGCGGCGCGCCGGGGATCGAGGCGTATCGGGCGATTCTGCCCGCCGAGTGGAAGGCCCGCAGCTGATGGGCAAGGGACTGAGCCAGCTCGGGGCATTGTTTGCGATGGCGGTGCTGCTGCCCGGCGCGGCGTTGGCCGCGGAAGAGGCGCTTGACGCCGGCGCGCTCCGGGCCGCCGGCGGCAGCCTGCCGGTGATGACATACGCGCCGCCTTCGGATGGCAAGGAAGCGCTTTTCGCGCGGGGCATTCAGGGCATGGTGCGGATTCGCGTCGTTGTCGGGACCGACGGCGCGCTGCGCGACGCATCGATTGCCGATTCGTCGCGTTCGCCGGAACTCGACGCCTTTGCGCTGGGCCTTGTCGGGCGCATGACGTTCCAGCCGGCCAAGGACAAGGCTGGACAACCGGTCGCGGTGATCGCGCATTTCCCCATGGAATTGTGGAAAGACAGTGCCATGGACGGCACGCTTTTCGCAAAAAGCTGCGGCGATTTCGTGATGGACGCCGACTGGTTTCGCCAGGCCTTTCCCGAAAAGCGGCCGGATCAACTGCGAGGCTGGCTCCTGCTCACGGGCATTTTTGTCGCGCAGCGATATAGCGCCGGCGCCAAGCTGGGGACCGGCCCCGATTTTCAGGCGGTCTATGACGCGTGCCGCGCGAAGCCCAAACGCAAGCTTGTCGACATGTACAAGCAGTTAGAATCATGACGGCTGCTTCTTCCGCCTCGATCGGCCTGAAACCATGAGCGATTTCGAATTTGTCTTTGCGCTCTACAGCCTGCTCCTCGGCCTCTCGATGGTCGAACTGCTCAGCGGTCTCGGCCGCGCGCTCGAAACGCGCTTTGCGGCCGAGGAAAGCCGCGAAAAATTCGCGATCGGCTGGTTGACGCCGCTGCTCGCGATCTTCGTGATGCTCGACCTGCTCTCCTTCTGGCAGGCGGCGTGGACGGTGCGCGAAAGCATCGCGGTATCGGGCCGGACCTTGATGGCGGTCGCGGCCTTTGCCAGCCTCTATTTCCTCGCCGCGCGGCTCGTCTTCCCGTCGCAGCCCGAGGGGTTCGCCAATCTCGACATTCATTATTTCCGTGTCCGCCGCGTCGTCCTGACGCTCTTGCTCATCCTGCTCGGCGCCCAGCTTGCCTTTTATCTGTCCCAGCCGGCGATGGCGGCGGTGGTCGCGCATCCGCTTGTCTGGGGCCTGACGCTGATCCTCGCCGCGCTGATGATCGTCGCGATGTGGGTGCGGACCGTGCGCGTCAGCATCGCGATTTTGTCGCTGCTCGTCGCGCGCTATGTCATCGTCTATCTGCTCTGAAGGAAAGGTGCCGCTCATGCCCGATGTCATCGACCGCTTCCGCTCCTCGACCTGGGGCTGGCTGCGCGGCACCCTGTTCGGCTGGCTGACCTTGCTGCTCTGCCTCGTCGGGGTCGGCTTTGTCATCATCCTCGCGATCTGGGTCCGCAATCTCGACGTCACCTACGAGCTGACCGAGGACCGGCTGATCCTGCGCAAGGGCATTTTCGTCAAAAGCATCGACGAGATCGAGTTCTATCGCGTCAAGGACGTCCGCATGGACTTCACCCTCGTCAACCAATGGGCGGGGATCGGCACGCTCGGGATCGATTCCTCCGACGAAACGACGCGCGACGGCCCGCTCGTCATCCCGCATATCGAACGCGCCGCCGAACGCCGCGAGGAACTGCGCCGGCTGGTCGACGCCGCGCGGCAGAAGCGCCGCGTGCGCGAACTCGACGTCGCGAGCGACCTGCTCTGACCTTGCCGTCGCTCCCGACGATGCTGCGCATTGCCCCGGCGCTGCTCGTCGCCGCTTTGGTCGCCTGCAGTTCGGATGGATATAGCGAGGAGAAGAGCTATCCGCTGCCGATCGGCGAATTGCGCGACCATCTCCTCAACCGCAACTATGTCCCCGGCAGCATCGAAGGCATGCCGGGCTGGCAGGTCGAAACGAAGCTGCTCGATGCCCGGATGATCGTCTGGCGGATCCACTTTGACGGAAAGTGGGAATATAACTGCTTTACCCAGATGACGCCGGACGATGCGGGACGCGACGAGACGCTGGTCCGGACGCATTGCGTGACCCCCGCCAATGACCTCCCCGACACGCCGACGAAGCAAAGGACGATCGCGCTGGCGAAGATGATCGACCGGATTCTGACGACGGTGACCGACCCGTTCGGAAAGAAACCCGGCGCCGACGATCGAAGCCTCTAGCCAAGCGCGCGCTGTTCGTCCTATGTTCCGCCCATGGATATCGCTTTGCTGCTCGCCCTCCTCGTCGCCCTCGTTCTCGGGGGGCTGATCGGCTGGCTGTTCGCGGGGCGGCAGGCGGGGGCGCTCAAGGCCGAGCGCGACGGCCTCTCGGAACGGTTCAAGGTCGCGGTGACCGACCTCGCGGCCGAGGCCGAGGCGCGCAAGGCCGCCGACCTGCAACTCGCCGGGCTGGTCAGCGAACAGCGCGCGCGCGACGAAGCGCATGACGCGCAGATCGCGCAATTGAAGGATGCGCAGGCGGCGCTCACCGCGCAGTTCCGCGAGGTCGGGCAGGTCATGCTCGACGGCGCGCAAAAGGCCTTCCTCGAACGCGCCGATGCGCGCTTCAAGGAAAGCGAGGCGACTACGGGCCAGCGGTTGCAAGGATTGCTGAGCCCGGTTCACGATCGGCTTGAAAAATATGAGCAGGCGGTCGCCAAGGTCGAGGCGGAGCGCCAGAACGCCTTCGGCCTGCTCCACGGCCAGATCGAATCGATGCGCGCGGGCACCGAACGCGTGTCGACCGAGGCCGCGAAGCTCGTCAACGCGCTGCGCAACGCCCCCAAGGCGCGCGGGCGCTGGGGCGAACAGCAACTACGCAACGTACTGGAGAGCTGCGGGCTCTCCGAACATGCCGATTTCCAGACCGAGGTCAGCGTGACCGATGGCGACGGCGCGCGGCTGCGTCCCGACGTAGTCGTGCGGGTGCCCGGCGGCCAGAATCTCGTCATCGACGCCAAGGTCTCGCTCAACGCCTATCAGGACGCCTTCGGTGCGGTCGACGAGGGCGAAAAGTCGCTCCATCTCGCCGCGCACGCCGCCGCGATGAAGGCGCATGTCAACACGCTCGGCGCCAAAAGCTACTGGAACCAGTTCGACGACACCCCCGATTTTGTCGTGATGTTCGTGCCGGGCGAGCATTTCCTCGCCGCCGCGCTCGATCAGGATCCGGCGCTGTGGGACTATGCCTTTGAGCGGAAAGTGCTGCTCGCCACCCCGACCAACCTCATCGCGATCGCGCGCACCGTCGCGGCGGTGTGGCGGCAGGAAAAGCTCGCCAACCAGGCGCGCGAGATCGCCGCGCTCGGCAAGGAACTCTATGCGCGCATGTCGGTGATGGGATCGCATATCGCCAAGGTCGGACGCAATCTCGACCAGGCGACGGGGGCGTATAACAGCTTCGTCGGCAGCTTCGAATCGCAGGTCCTGACCCAGGCGCGGCGTTTCGAGGCGCTCGATATCGAGACCGGCGACAAGGAGATTCCCCAGCTCGCTGCGGCTGAGCAGGCGGCCCGTCCTCTGTCGCGCATTTCGAGCAAGCCGATTGGCATCGTGGGAAATGAGGATTGAGATAACGGTAAAATAGAGATTCTGTCAGCGAAAAATAGGAGGGTTCAGTGGGTCCATAAAATATTGAAAACGAAATCAGTAGAATCTCAGGGCATGGCACTCAATCTTAGCTTGGAACAGATATCTCAAAGAAAATAGCATAAGAGTTTCTTGTTCAAATGGCTCGCATTTTTGCCAATGCAGTAAAGAGATTCTGAATCTCGCTTCTTGAAATAGGAGAGGTTCATGACTGCATTTCAGCCATACACGCATCAACTTCGATCTGGTGAGTGGTGCTTCGCGCTCGCTCTGCCGGATGGGCGTCTGATGGCGGTATCGCCGACGACGTATCCGACTTGGTTGGATGCACAGCGGGCGCTGAACATGCTTCTAAAACTGATCAACTAGCCCTTGATCGATTGTAGATGGCAGGCTGACAGAATGGGGGCGAGCGCTTGCGCTCGCCCTTGCTATTAGATCACCCGCTTCAACACCGCCGTCCGCCCCTCGGCCCCCGTCAGGATCAGCGTGCCGTCGGCGGGAAGACTCAAACGCACCGGCCCCTGCATCAGGGCAAAGAAGGCGTTCTCCTGCGTCATGCCCGCGCCCGGGCACGCCATTTCGGTGGCCATCAGCGGGCCGGCGGTCAGCGTGTCGCCCTTGCTGTCATAGCCCCCCGAAAAACGGTTGCAGCCCGCGCTGCCGCTCAGCTTCGCATCCTCGAACGCCAGCGACGTCGGCCGGTCGCGCGCCACCGCCACGCCGCCGATCGACACAAAGGTCCAGCTGGTGCCCGCCAGTTCGGCTGGCGGCAACACCCCGCCGCCGCAGCCCTTCACCGTCTTGCCCTCGGCGGTCAGCGTCACCGTGTCGCGATAGCGCCGGTCGCTCATTCCGTCGCTGCACGCGGCATGGGTGATGTCGACGGTCAGTTGCGGCGTCACATAGCGTTCGCCGTTGAAGCTCGGCCGCGCGCCGGGGTTGGCGACGACGATCTTGGTGTCGCCATAATCGCCGTCGTAGTTGAGCATCCCGGGGGTGATCTCCAGCGTCCAGCCGGGCTCGGTGCCGAGCGCGAAATAGGCCGCCGCAGGCGGGGTGCCGGGGCCTTGCGGGGCTTCGGCAGCGGGGACGCAGCCGGTGAGGGCCCAGAGCGACGCGAGGACGGGTAGGGCGGCAAGCAATTTGGGCACAGCGAATCTCCAGAACCCGTTTGCATCGAGCGAAGTCGAGATGCCTGTGCGCCGTGCTGGCGTGTCTCGACTTCGCTCGACACGAACGGAAGAAAGGGGGGTCTAGCTATGCTCCGGTGACGGCGCGATGAACCGGGCTATCGTGCGCGCCGCTGGTTCAGCACTTCATAGGCCATCACCGCCGCCGCGACCGCCGCGTTCAGACTGTCGGCCTTGCCCATCATCGGCATTTTCACCCGCACGTCGGCGGCGGCGGCATAGGCCTCGGGCATGCCCTGCGATTCATTGCCGATCAGGATGAAGGTCGGCGCCGCATAGCGCACCGCCTGATAATCCTCGGCCCCGTCGAGCCAGGTCGCGACCAGTTGTCCCGGTCCGCCGCGCAGCCAGGGCAGGAACTCGTCCCACCGCGCCTGCACCAGCGCTTGCGTGAAGATCGCCCCCATGCTCGCGCGCACCGCTTCGACCGCATAGGGATCGGTCACATCGTCGAGCAGGATCAGCCCGCCTGCGCCGACCGCGTCGCCGGTGCGCAGCATCGTGCCGAGATTGCCCGGATCGCGCAGCCGCTCGGCGACGAGCCAGATCGGCGCCGCCTCGCGGTCGAGGTCCGACAGCGCAGTCTTGGGCTCGGCATAGATCGCGACGATCGCCTGCGGATTGTCCTTGCCCGACAGTTTCGACAGAATCGCGGGGGTGGTGTCGATCACCTCGCCGCCGCCCGCCAGCGTCGCCTCGATCAGCGCTTGCGTCAGCGGATGCGCCGCGCCCTCGGGCCCCAGGAACAGCCATAAAGGCAAGATCCCCGCCTCGCGCGCCTCGGTCGCGATGCGCAGCCCCTCGGCGAGGAACAGCCCCTCGGCGCGGCGATGGCGCTTTTCGCGCAGCAACCGCATCCGCTTGACCAGCGGATTGGAGAGGCTTTCGATAGTGGAACGGCGGCCCGTATGGCTCATGCCGTCAATCCTCGCCGAAGCTGTCCTTGACCAGCCCGACGAGCTTGAGCAGCGCCGCGTCGGCGCCGTCGCCCCTGGTGTGGATCGTGATCGAATCGCCTTTCGCCGCGCCCAGCATCATCAGCCCCATGATCGAGGTGCCGTTGACGCGGCTGCCGCCCTTTTCGACCTCGACCGATACCGTTTCGGGCAGGCGGCTGACAAAGGTCACGAACTTGGCGCTGGCGCGTGCGTGCAGTCCGCGCTGGTTGGTGATTTCGACCGTCTCGCTATTTTCATTCATGGGCCAACCCCCAGCATTTCGGACGCGACGGAGATATATTTCTGGCCCGCCTCTTTTGCGGCGATCACCGCGGGGCGGATGTCCATGGTCTTGCGCGCGCTTTCCAGCCGGATCAGCATCGGCAGATTGACGCCGGCGATCACTTCGGTGCGTCCCGCTTCGAGCAGGCTGATCGCCAGGTTCGACGGGGTGCCGCCGAACAGGTCGGTCAGCATGATGACGCCGCGCCCCTCGTCGACCTTGCGGATCGCGTCGGCGATTTCCTTGCGGCGCATCTCCATATTGTCGTTGGGGCCGATGCACACGGTCGCGATCGCGCGCTGCGGGCCGACGACATGCTCCATTGCGGTCACCATCTCCTCGGCGAGACGGCCGTGGGTGACGAGGACCATCCCGAGGAGCGGCAGGGCTTTGTCAGTGGGCATGAAGTGCGAGACCCTTATGCTTGTTTGCCGCCGGATGCGGGAGATGCGGGCGGGGGCCTGCCCTCAAGCCCATCTTGCGGGGCGGAGTCAAGGTTGCGGTGGGTCACGCTCGGCGCATGACCGGCCGAGCGTAGCGTCCGGGCAACACGTTCGGCGACATGGACCGAGCGGTGGCGCCCGCCGGTACAGCCGAACGCCACGGTGACATAGCTTTTGCCCTCGGCGCGGTAGCGCGGGAGCAGCGCCAGCAAAAGCTGCTCGATCTGCGCCACCGTCGCCTCATAGGCCGGGTCGGCCATGACATAGGCGGCGACATCGGGGTCGAGCCCCGTGCCGGGCTTCAGCCTGGGGTCCCAATGCGGGTTGCGCAGATAGCGCATGTCGAACACCAGGTCGGCGTTGCGCGGCAATCCGCGCGCGAAACCGAAACTCAGCACGCTCAGCACCGGCTCGTCTTCGCCGCTGTCGCCGAAGCGCTGGCGCACTTCCTGCTGCAGGTCGTTACTGCTGTAATTGGTCGTGTCGACGACATGCTCGGCCCAGCGGCGCAGCGGCTCCATCATCTCGCGCTCGCGCGCGATGCCGTCGGCCGCGGGGCGGTCCTCGGCCAGCGGGTGGCGGCGGCGCGTTTCCGAAAAGCGGCGTTCGAGTTCGGCGCCCGCGCAGTCGAGGAACAGCGTATCGATATCGCGCCCGCCCGCTTCGCGGAGCTGCTTCATCCGCTTGACCAGCGGCGCGGGCTTGAAACCGCGGCTGCGGCTGTCGATGCCGACCGCGAGCGGACGGCCTTCGCGGCCCTGCCCGGCGGGGGCGTCGAGCAGCGCGTCGAGCAGCGCGACGGGCAGATTGTCGACGACCTCCCAGCCGAGATCCTCGAGCACTTTCAGCACCGTCGACTTGCCCGCCCCCGACAGGCCGGTGACGAGCAACAGGCGCGGGTCCCTCCCGCTCACTGGCCGGAACCGAGGCGATCGAGCGCCATCAATATCTTGATCGGCGCCGAGGCTTCGAACCCCGCAATCAGCACGGCGGGCAATGCGACCCCCGCGACGACCTCGACCTGGTTCGCCGGCGGCATGCGTTCGGGCCGTTCGGACAGGCGCACCGCGAGCGCGAGCGGCACCGGGCCGGTGAACGGCTGGTCGACGATGCCGATCCCGCGCACCTCCAGCTTGCCGGCGAGGTTCGCGGGCGGGCGGCACCACAGGCGGTCGCGGTCGAACCAGATGTCGCAGCGGTCGTCGGCGACCAGCCGCGCGCCGCGATCGATCAGCCGCAGCGCCAGATCGGACTTGCCCTGTCCCGACGCGCCGAGGATCAAAATGCCACGGCTTCCCGCCGCGACGCAGCTCGCGTGGATATTGACGATCTGGGGAGCGGTCCGGCGCGGCAACATGGCGTTCAGACTTACCGGCGTGTCAGCGGCGGGGCAAGGCGATTGGATCGGCGCTCACGTCGCCGTGTCATTGCCCTCGGCGGCGGGCAGGGTGATCACCATGCTCGCCCCGGGGCTGCCGTCGTCGCGATCGCGCGCAGCGATATGGCCGCTGTGCCCTTCGACGATCGTCCGCGCGATCGCCAGGCCCAGCCCGCTGTGGCGCCCAAAGGCTTCGCCATCGGGACGTTCGCTGTGAAAGCGGCGGAAAATGGCCTCGCGCTGCGACGGTTCGATCCCCGGCCCGTCGTCGTCGACCCCGATATGGACCTCATTGCCCAGCCGCGTCGCGCGCACGCAGACGAGGCCGCCGGGGGGGGAGAAGCTGATCGCATTGTCGACGACATTGTCGATCACGCGCTCCAGCCGGTGGCCGTCGCCCATCACCAAAGTCGCGCCCTTGCGCGGGCGGGCAAAGGCGATGCGCGGCTGCGCGATGCCATTGCTCGCGGCGCGCGCGGCGCGCGACGCGAGCATCGATTCGATCATCAAGCCGACGTCGATCGGTTCAAAACTGGTGCGCGACAATTGCGCATCGATGCGGCTCGCGTCGCTGATGTCGGTGACCAGCCGGTCGAGCCGACGGACATCCTCGTCGGCGATCGCGAGCAGTTGCGCGCGTTGCTCGTCGCTCTGGACGCGCCCCAGCCCCTCGACCGCCGATCGCACCGAGGCGATCGGGTTCTTGAGCTCGTGCGTCACGTCGGCGGCGAAATGCTCGCCGGCGTCGATGCGTTCGCGCAGCGCCTGCGTCATGTCGCTGAGCGCGCGCGCCAGCGTGCCGATCTCGTCGCGGCGGCTCGGCAGGCGCGGCACGACGACCTCGCGCGCGCGGCCGAGGCGGACGCGCACGGCGGCCCGGGCGAGCTTGCGCAGCGGGCGGACGATGGTGCGTGCGAGGAAGAGCGAGAGCAGGACCGAGGCCAGCAGCACCAGCGCGACGACGACCGCGAGGCGGAAACGCTCGGCGCGCACGGTGCGCGTGATGTCGCGCGCGTTCAGCGTCATCAGCATCACTTCGGGGGTCTCGAGGTCGACGATGCGCGTCGCGCTCAGCAGCGGGGTGCGCTCGGGCGCGTAGCGAAAGCGGGTGGCGGCATGGCCGCTCCGCATCGTTTCGGCGACCTCGGGCCAGGACGCGCCGCGATCGGTCGTCGGCTCCTCGAAATCGGGATAGTTGGGGGCGCCGACGATCCAGTCGATGCCGCGGTCCATCGCGCGCGCGGCGTCGCGCTTCCACGGCTGCAGGTCGGGATCGCGCAGCGTATAGGTCGGCGGGCCATGTTCGAAACTGTCATAGATCCGGCGGCCGTCGCGCGCATAGAAACGCAGCCGCGATTCGCTCATGCGGGTGAACTCGCCGATCAGCCGCGCCCGCTGGTCGGGGCGCGCCGCCTCCAGCGCCTCGTCGAGCATCGCGAGCTGGTCCTTCATCACCTCGACGCGGGTGTCGACAAGCCGGCTGCGATAGGTGTCGAGATAGAAAAAACCGCCCGCGAGCAGCGCGATCGCGACGATATTGACCGCCAGGATGCGCGTCGTCAGCGACCAGCGCGCCGACCAGACGAGCGGCTGGTCCTCGGCGTCGGGGGCGGGATCAGCTTTCGTCGGCAAAACGATATCCTGCGCCATAGAGCGTGGCGATGGCGTCGAATTCGCTGTCGACCTCGCGGAACTTGCGCCGCAACCTTTTGATGTGGCTGTCGATCGTGCGGTCGTCGATATAGACATCGTCCTGATAGGCGGCGTCCATCAACTGGTTGCGGCTGCGCACGATGCCGGGGCGGCTGGCCAGCGTTTCGAGGATCAGGAATTCGGTGACGGTCAGCGTCACGTCCTTGCCGTCCCATTCGACCTTGTGGCGCGCCGGGTCCATCGTCAGCCGGCCGCGGGTGATCGGGTCGGCGACCGGCTCGTCCTCGTCGCCCGGGGCGTTCCGGTTGAGCTCGACGCGGCGCAATATGGCGCGGATGCGCGCGATCACCAGGCGCTGCGAAAAGGGCTTGGCGATATAATCGTCGGCGCCCATCGCGAGTCCCAGCGCCTCGTCGATCTCGTCGTCCTTGCTCGTCAGGAAGATCACCGGCAACTGGCTCTTCTCGCGCAGCCGGCGGAGCAGTTCGAGCCCGTCCATGCGCGGCATCTTGACGTCGAACACCGCGAGGTCGGGCGGATTGTCGATCAGCGGTTTCAGCGCCGCCTCGCCGTCCGAATAGACGCGCGTGACAAAGCCCTCGGCCTGCAGCGCGATCGACAGGGATTGCAGGATGTTGCGGTCGTCGTCGACCAGCGCGATGGTTGCCGTCATGCTTCTTCCATAGGGCGGATTATCACGCGATTAGCCGATCCGCCGCCGAGCGACAACCGCATGGTGGCGTAAAGGGTTCCGGTACGGCACAGCCTTTGCGCCGCGCCCGACGGCCCGCTTTAATCTTTTGACCTCCTCCCTCATCCTCGCTAACGCGACCCCTGATTTACGGAATCGGCGTCACGTCGGCACCCATGGAAATGCGGGCCTCCCCTTTTGCTCGGCAGGCCTTGCATACCTATGCAGTGGGGCCGCGGCGCGATTGGGAAAGGCCAGGACTATGACGACGATCATCATCGGCAACAACGCGGTCGACACCGCGGCGGATGTGGCGGAAAACTGGGGCACATCGGCGCTGATCGAGGATGCGATCCGCCATGACGAGGGTGTCCTCGCCAAGGATGGCCCGCTCGTCGTCGCCACCGGCAAGCACACCGGGCGCAGCGCCAAGGACAAGTTCATCGTCCAGGATGACGAGACGCGCGATACCATCTGGTGGGGCAAGACCAACGTCCCGATGACCCCCGATCATTTCGCCGCGCTCAAGGCCGATTTCTTCGCGCATCTTGCGCAGCGCCCGCGCTTGTTCCGCCAGCAGCTGTTCGGCGGTTCGCAGCCCGAGCATCGCGTCGCGGTCCAGGTCGTCACCGAATATGCCTGGCACAGCCAGTTCATCCGCACGCTGCTCGTCCGCCCGACCGCCGACGAGCTTGCGGCGTTCGCGAGTGAATATACGATTATCGACCTGCCCAGCTTCCGCGCCGATCCGGCGAAGCATGGCACGCGCACCGAAACCGTCGTCGCGGTGAACTTCACCGAAAAGCTGATCCTGATCGGTGGCACGGCTTATGCCGGCGAGATGAAAAAGTCAGTGTTCGGCATCCTCAACTACCTGCTCCCGGTGAAGGGCGTGATGCCGATGCATTGTTCGGCGAACATCGGTTCGAACGGCGACACGGCGGTCTTCTTCGGCCTCAGCGGCACCGGCAAGACGACGCTGTCGGCCGACGCCTCGCGCACGCTGATCGGCGACGACGAGCATGGCTGGTCGGACACTGCGGTGTTCAATTTCGAGGGCGGCTGCTACGCCAAGATGATCCGCCTCTCGCCCGAAGCCGAGCCCGAAATCTACGCGACCACCAAGCGCTTTGGCACCATCCTCGAAAATGTCGTCATCGACCCCGCCACGCGCGAACTCGACTTCGACGATGCGACCCTCGCCGAGAACAGCCGCGGCAGCTACCCGATCGATTTCATTCCGAACGCCTCGGAACATAATATGGGCCCGGTCCCGCACACCGTCATCATGCTCACCGCCGATGCTTATGGCGTGCTGCCCCCGATCGCGAAACTGACCCCCGACCAGGCGATGTATCACTTCCTGTCGGGCTATACCGCGCGCGTCGCCGGCACCGAAATCGGCGTCACCGAGCCGGAGGCGACCTTCTCGACCTGCTTCGGCGCGCCCTTCATGCCGCGCCACCCGTCGGTCTATGGCAATCTGCTCAAGGACCGCATCGCCAAGGGCGGCGTCCAGTGCTGGCTGGTCAACACCGGCTGGACCGGCGGCATGGCGACGATGGACGGCATCAAGCGCATGCCGATCAAGGCGACCCGCGCGCTGCTCAACGCCGCGCTCGACGGCAGCCTCAACGACGCCGAATTCCGCAAAGACCCCAATTTCGGCTTCGAATATCCGGTGGCGGTGGCGGGCGTCGACAGCGCGATCCTCGATCCGCGGGGGGCCTGGGCCGACAAGGCCGCCTATGACCGCACCGCGCAAACGCTGGTGCAGCAATTCATCGACAATTTCGCGCAATTTGCGGAGCATGTCGACGAAGGCGTCCGCCAGGCCGCACCGCAGGCGGCCGTCGCGGCGTAATTGACCCGGAAACTTCCGGGTGCTCATTCACCCGGAAGGACCGGACCAATGACCACCGAATATAGCCCGCGCCTGTTTGCAGGCGATGATGAAATTCGCGCGCTTGGCGAAGGGCTGCTTGCGTGCGTCTTGCCGCGCGAGGCCTGGACGCATGAGGCGCATCTCGGCGCCTGCCTCTGGCTGCTCAGCGAACGCCCCGACATCGACGTCGACGCCGAGATCGCCGGCATCATCCGCCGCTTCAACGAGAGTGTCGGCGGCGTCAACGACGACAGTCAGGGCTATCATGACAGCATCACCCGCGCCTATGTCGCGGGGGTGCGGCTGTTCCTGTCGGAGACGAGCGAGACGGGTCTCGCGGCGCGCGTCAACGCGCTGCTGCTCTCGCCGATGGGGCGGCGCGACTGGCCGCTGCGCTTCTACAGCCGCGACCTGCTCTTCTCGGTCGCGGCGCGGCGCGGCTTTGTCGAACCCGACATTCGCGCTTTGGAAACGCCCGCGACCGACCTAGGTTAAGCCTTCGACTCACCCTTTTCAGGAGAATGGCCATGGGAATGCTCGACGGATTGCTGGGGCAATTGGGCGGCAGCGATCAGATCGCGGGCCTCGCAGCCAAGGTCGGCCTTAGCGAGGAGCAGGTGAAGAGCGCGATGGCGGCGCTCGGCAAGGCGCATCCCGAACCCGGCGACACCGTCGCGGGCGCGGCGGCGACCACCGGCCTGTCGGTCGACAAATTGCAAGATCTCGTCGGCCAGATCGGCGGCGAGAATGCGCTGGGCAAAATCTCCTCGCTGATCGACCGTGACGGCGACGGCAACCCGCTCAACGACCTCAGCAGCATCGCGGGGTCGCTGTTCGGAAAGAAATAGTCTGGTCCGCTATCGCCGGCCTACAGTCGGCGATAGCGGCAGATGAGGATGACCTTGCCCTCCTTCGGTTCGGTGCCGAGCATCGCGAGATAGCGATGGCTCTGCTCCACCGAAGCGGCGGCTTGCGCGCCGGAGAGGCCGTCCGAACGCGCCCAGGCGCAGAGTTTGTCGTTGCAGAAGGAGCGAAACGCGCCAGCCGCAGGATGGGCGTCGAGGAAGGCCTGCTGATAGTCGGCGGCGGTGCCCGACAGCCGAATGTGGATCTGCCAGTAAAAGGGGTCGCGATCGCCCCTTTCGGGCGCTGACGGATAAACCCCCATTGCGGTTCCGCCAAGAAAGGGAAAGGGCGCGGCGTCCATCCCGTCGCCGCCCGCCGTCAGCGAAATCCTTGCCTGTTCCATCAGCATGTCGAGCGCTTCGGCGCTCGTCTCTGGACAGCCCGCCGGCGCCGATGCCGTGGCCAGTGTCAGGGCTGCCGCAGCGAGGCCGCCTGGGATCACCCCTTCGCCCCCGCCACATAGGCCGCGACATTCTGCGCGAGTACGTCGAGCGGCACATTGCCGCCTTCGACGACGACATTGTCGAAATCGCGCAGATCATATTTCGCCCCCAGCGCCTGTTGCGCGAGGCCGCGCTGACGGACGATCTCGCTGTGCCCGACCTTGTACCCGCATGCCTGCCCGGCCCAGCTGCAATAACGATCGACCTCGCTCGCGACCTCGAGCGGGTTCGAGCCATTTTCCTTGACGAAAAACTCGACTCCCTGCTCGCGGGTCCAGCGCTTGGCGTGCAGCCCGGTATCGACCACGAGGCGGCACGCGCGGAACGCCAGCGACTGCAGATAGCCGAGCCGCCCGACCTCGAAATCATCGTAGAGGCCGAGTTCGTCGGCGAGCTGCTCGGCGTAGAGCGCCCATCCTTCGGAATAGGCGTTGAACGCCAGCATCGTGCGGATCAGCGGCATCTGGTTGGCATATTCGCCCTGCCAGGCATGGCCCGGGATCGCTTCGTGCATCGTCAGGTCGGGCAGCGAATATTTGCTGTGCAATTCGGTGGTGCGCAGGTTGATCCACATCCGTCCGGGCGTGCTGCCGTCGATCGATCCCGCGCCGCCATAGGCCGCGGGCGCGCCGGGTTCCTCGGCGAGCGGCAGCCGCTTCACCTCGACATTGCCCTTCACCAAAGTGCGGAACGCGCGCGGCAACTCGGCGCGGATCTTGCCGAGCCAGGTCTGGATATAAGCGACGATCTCGGCGCGCCCGGCGTCATTGTCGGGGAATTTATATGTGGGGTCCTTGGCGAGCGCGACCATTCGGTCGCCGACCGAGCCTTGCGTATAACCGATCTTGCGCAGGATCGGGTCCATCTGTCCGTGCAGCGCCGCGAGCTCCTCGCGGCCCATCGCATGGACCTCGTCGGGGGTCATGCGCGTCGTGGTGCTGGCGCGCAGCCCCCAGGCATACCATGCGTCGCCGCCCGGCCGCGCCCACATGCCCGCGTCCATCGTCGCCTTCGGCCGCTGCGCCTTCATCTCGGTCAGCTGGCGTTCGAGCGCCGCCGCCACCGGTCCGGTGACGATCGCCCGCGCGCGCCCCGACCAGTCGCCGGCGATCCCCGCCGCCTTGGTCCGCGTGGCGAGGCTGTCGACCATGCCGCCGCCCGCCTTCGCATCGGCCAGGCTCGCCTCCATCTGCTTCACTGCCTTGTCGATCAGGAAGGCGGGCGCGATCATGCCCTGGCCGCCCGCCGCCTTCAGCCGGTCGGTCTCGCCGTCGAGCACCCCCGGATAGGCGTTGAGCCGCGACAGATAGGCTTCGGCGTCGACCGCACTCTTCACCGGATGATCGCTGTCGAGGAATTTGGGGATGTCGAGATAGGCGCCGGCATTCTGGATCACGACATAGGGGGTGTTGCGCCAGCCGCCGACCGCGACATCGCCATAGGGCAAAGCGAAGCCGTCGAGCGCGACGCTGTATGCGCTGTCGACGACCGCGAGGCTGGTGCGCGTCTTGTGGTCGAGCCCCGCCTTGTCGAAGGCGCGGACCCGCGCCAGATCGGCCTTCAGCGTCGCCGCGACCGCCTGCTGCCCCGCTGCTGACCGGTCGCCCAGCCTGGCCCGTTCGCCCGCGCGCTCGCCCGTGTCGATGCCGAGCGAGGTCGCGCCCTCGGGCGACAGCGCGAGCAGGTTGTTCGCGATCGAGGTCAGCAGGGCGTCGGGCGCCGATCCGCCCGGGCTCGCGACGATGGCTTCGGCGGTCGCGCAGCCGGCTACGGCGAGGCTCGCGGTGCCCGCGCCCAGCGTGGCGAGCGTCTGGCGGCGGCTGACGGGGGTGGAAAGCGGATGATGCACGGACGGTCTCCCTCGGCGACTTTGTTTCTTTGGAAACCTGTCTAGGCGGCGCGGCGTGGCGGTCAATGAAAAGGGGCCGGGAAAGCCTGCGCTCTCCCGGCCCCTGTCGAATTTTGGCGACCGTTTGTCAGTCGGTCAGGTCGGCGGGCACCGTGCCGCCGTTCGCCGCGAGTTCGCGCATCACCGCCTTGATCAGCCAGACGTTCATTTCGGCGCTGCCGTCGAGCGCGCCGGTGTAACCCAGCTCGGTCGCCAGCTCCTTGCGGTTGGCAAGGCTCGAATCGAGGTCGAGCAGCTTCATCAGATCGACGATCGAGGTGCGCCAGTTGAGGTCCTGTCCGGCGTTGGCGGCCTGCGCGGTCAGGATCGCGACGACGTCGACGTCGCTGATCGACACATCGGGAGCGGGCTGCGGCGCGGCGGGCGCGGCGGTTGTCGCCGGGGCCGGCGCGGCGGGGGTCGCGGCGACGGCCTTCTTGCCGAAAATCGCGTCTTTGATCGAACTGAAAATACCCATGATATGCTCCCACAAGTTGCGGTGGCGCCGACCCCGGGGGTGGAGTCGCACGGTCGCAGATTAGGCATGGACACAGCGAAATGACAGCCGAATGAACGGCTCGTCGCCGGCCCGCGCGCTGCTATAGTAACTCGCACCGGCGCGTTTCGATCCAGCGCCGGAGTGGGAGCATAAGACTATGAATCTGACCGATATTCTTGCGCAGGCCGGCGGCATCGAATCGATGGCGACCGACCTCGGCATTCCCCCCGCGCTGGCGAAACAGGGCGCCGAAGCCCTGCTCCCGGCGATCCTCGGCGGCTTCAAGAAACAGGCGCAGGGCAGCGGCGGGATCGAAGGACTCGGGGGCCTGCTCGGTCAGCTCGGCGGCGGCGGTCTGCTCGATGCGGTGCTGGCGCCGCAAGCGACCCCGGTCGAACAGGGAAATGACGTGCTCGGCCAGATTTTCGGATCGAAGGACGTCAGCCGTTCGGTCGCGGGCGACGCCGCCGCGAAGACCGGCATCGACGCGGGCACGCTCAAGAAGATGCTGCCCATCCTCGCGATGCTCGTTGCGGGTTATATGGCGAAGCAGGGCGGCGGCGAGAGCTCCGGTGGCGGCCTCGGTGGCATGCTCGGCAATGTGCTGGGCGGTGCGCTGGGTGGCGGTGCGGCACCGGCGTCGGGCGGCGGTGGCGGTGCGCTGGGCGGCCTCGGCAGCCTGCTCGACCTCGACGGCGACGGCAACCCGCTCGACGACATCATCGGCATGGCGGGCAAGCTCAGGGGGTAACCACCGATAGAACCCTACCCTTTAGGGGAGGGCAGCGAGACTTGGTCCGGCGAAGCCGGGCCCTAGTCGCAGCGGGTGGGGGCTGGCGGCCTTGCGCAAACTGACAGACCGCACCAACCCTCGCCGTAGGGGAGGGCGTTAGTCAGGCCGCCAGCAACCGCAGCTCCTGACGAAAATCCTCGTCCGCCCCGATATGGCCGCGCATCGGGGTGACGGCGGCATCGCTGTCGCCGTCCCCTTCTTCGAACAGCGCGCACGCCGCTTCGCCGCCGCGCGCCAGGCTGTAGCGCTGGGCGATCTGGCCGGTGGGCTTGAAGCCGAGCTTGCGCAGCACCGCGCCCGACGCGGGATTGTCAAGGAAGTGCCCGGCGCTGAGCCTCGGCAACTGCATCGCCCGCGCGATGCGGATCAGCTGGCGCCCGGCCTCGGTCGCGAACCCCAGCCCCCAATAGGGGCGGGCGATCCAGTAACCCATTTCGAGCGGTCCTCCGGGATTGTCGGCGGCGCTCGGCGCGATGCCGCAGCCGCCGACGAGGCGCGGCGCGCCACCGGTGCGGCTGAAGATCAGGAAGCGCGGCTGCGCGGGGTCGATCGGCTGCGCGAGAAATTCCTGCGCCTGTTCCTCGCGATAGGGCCAGGGCGCGCGCGCGAGATTGCGGACCACCGCTTCCTCTCCCATCGCCCTGGCGAGCGCCGGGGCGTCTTCCTGCCAGCCGGGCCGCAGCAACAATCTTTCGGTACGCGCAAACATTTTCGTCACTCCCATTTGCCTGTCGCCGTGGCGTCAGATGGTGACGCTTTGACGACAGTCGATGATGAGGGAGATGATCGGCCCGATTTTCGCGCCCATCCGCCAAGGGGCGGATCGCGGGCAAGAAAAAAGGGAGATCGGGGGTGACCCGTCTCCCTCTTTTCGAACTTTGTTTCCGCTTGGCGGAAAGGACCGTTCCGGGTCATCCCTTGATGGACGACCCTGTGGAATCGTCCTTTATTCGGCGGCTTCCGCCATCGCGTCGACCGACACGAATTTGCGGCCAAGCTTGCCATCGTGGAATCGGACGCGGCCGTCGGCGGTGGCGAACAGGGTGTGGTCCTTGCCCATGCCGACGTTGACGCCGGCGTACACCTTGGTGCCGCGCTGGCGCACGATGATGTTGCCGCCGATCACTTCCTGACCGCCGAACTTCTTCACGCCAAGGCGGCGGCCGGCTGAGTCGCGACCGTTGCGCGATGAACCGCCTGCTTTTTTATGTGCCATGACTGATGCTCCTTAATTCGTTCGAGAGGCCGAGCCGCGTTGCCGCGCTCAGGCGTCCTTCTTGGGGGCTGCCTTCTTGGCAGCGGGCTTCTTTTCGGCGGCCTCGGCCTTCGGAGCGGCAGCCTTCTTCGGCGCCGCTTCCTTGGCGGGTGCAGCGGCCTTGGCTTCGGCAGCCGGAGCGGCCTCTTCCTTCGGTGCGGCTTCCTTCTTCGGCGCGGCCTTCTTGGCTTCGCCGACGGCGAGGATGCGCAGCAGCGTCAGCGACTGGCGGTGACCGTTGCGGCGGCGATAATTGTGCCGACGGCGCTTCTTGAAGACGATGACCTTTTCGCCGCGCGTCTGGGCGATGATCTCGGCCGAAACGACGAGGCCGTCGGCGCTCTTCACTTCGCCGCCGTCACCGGCCAGCAGGATGTCGCCCAGCGACACGGTGTCGCCAGCTTCACCGGCGATCTTCTCGACGGCGATCTTGTCTCCAGCGGCGACGCGATACTGCTTGCCGCCCGTGCGCACGATTGCGAACATGGTCTTCCATCCAATCAAAAATTAAATCACCCGCGCACCAGTCCCCTGCCGAAGCAGGCGATTTTTCCGGCATGCGGGAAAGTCAGGCCCACTAGCGAGCGAGGGCCGAGCTGTCAACCGCATATTTCCGTGCTTTTGCGGCTTTTTGCCGGTCTCCGCCGATTCGCGCCCGGCTGGCCGATTCGGTGCTTGCTGCCCGGCGTTCGCCCCCATATCAGGGGCGGCGATGAAGCGCTTGCTCCTTTTGCTCCCGGTCACGGCGGCGTCGCTGGCCCTTTCGGCCTGCGCCGCGGCGCAGTCGCCCACCGCCCCGTCGCTCGCCAAGCGCGCGGTCGAGGGGCGGCTCAATGTGGCGCCGCCGCCGGTGGTCGTGCCGCCGCCGGGCCCGCTGCCCGCCGATCTCGCCGGTCGCCTCGCGCGCTGGGAAGCGGACGGCGCCGCCGGGCAGCAGGCCTTTGCCGCCGAGCGCGATTCGACCGCCCAACTGGTCAGCGCCGCCGCCGGCGCTGCGGTCGCCAGCGAACGCTGGGTCGTCGCGCAGCAGGCGATTTCGCGCCTCACCGCTGCGCGCGCGCCGCTCACCGCCGCGCTCGCCGATCTCGAACGCCTCTATATCGAACGCAGCGTCGACGAGGCGATCGACGGCCTCCCCGATATCTATGCGCTGCGCGACCGCCTCGCGGAGCAGGTGTCGGCGCAGGATGCGGTGATCGAGGCGCTGAGCCGGCAGCTGCCGGGGGAATAGGAAACGTCGCCCCCGCGCAGGCGGAGCCCACCAGCGGTTTGTGCGGCGATGCTGGCCCAAACATTCCTGCGGCCCCCGCCTGCGCGGGGGCGACGAGTCCCTAATTCAACCCATGCTTCTTCAACGCATGGCGGATCTGGTCGTAACTCAGTCCCAACGCTTCCGCCGCGATCTTCTGGTTGAACCGGCAGCGCGCCATCGTGTCGGACAGGATCTGCTTTTCATAGGCATCGACCGCCGCGCGCAGGTCGCTCACCGTCCCTGAGGGCGGTGCGGTCAGGGCAGGGGCGCTCTCCGCCGATGTGGGCGCGGCCGCATCGGCTTTGGCCGCCGTTTTGCGCACCGCCGGCTGCCAGGGGCTCGCAAAGGGGTCGAAGCTCAGCGCATCGACCGGCTTTTCGGGATCGGCCCAGCGATAGACGGCGCGCTCGATGACGTTGCGCAGCTCGCGGACATTGCCCGGCCAGTCGTGCCCTTCCATCGCGGCGAGCGCGCGCGGGCCGAAGCCCGGCCATTCGTCCCAGCCGAGCACCGCCGCCATGCGTGTGCCGAAATAGGCGGCGAGCACCTCGATATCGCCTTCGCGCGCGCGCAGCGGGGGCAGGGTGATGACCTCGAACGACAGCCGGTCGAGCAGGTCGGCGCGGAACCGATTGTCGTCGACCAGCGCGGGCAGATGTTCGTTGGTTGCCGCGACGATCCGCACGTCGACGCGGATCGGGCGCGACGATCCGACGCGCGTCACCTCGCCATATTCGACCGCGCGCAGCAGGCGTTCCTGCGCGCCCATCGACAGCGTCGCGAGTTCGTCGAGGAACAGGGTGCCGCCGTCGGCCTCCTCGAAGCGTCCCGCGCGCGTCCGCGTCGCGCCGGTGAAGGCCCCCGCCTCATGCCCGAACAACTCGCTCTCGATCAGCGTCTCGGGCATCGCGGCGCAGTTCATAATGACATAGGGTTTGTCCCACCGCGTCGACAGGCGGTGGAGGCGCTCGGCGATCAGCTCCTTGCCGGTGCCGCGTTCGCCGATCACCAGCACCGGACGGTCGAGCGAGGCGGCGAGGCTGGCGCGTTCGACCGAGTCCTGAAAGGCGGCCGACTGGCCGATGAATTGGCTTTCGCGCTCCATTCCCAATGATTGGCAAAAATTCCCGCTGATTGGCAAGCCAAATCGGCGCAAAATGCGATTTCAGTGTGAAGTTAGGCGGTTTTCGGCGCTTCGCGGCAATTGGCACGCTCTCTGCATTACATTTATCGAACCGGCGCAACTCGCACCGGTGCAGCGAAAAAGGGATGGACGACCATGAAACCGATTTTTGCCCAGACGACCACTTTCGCGCTCAGCGCGATCGGCGCCCTGGCCATTCTCGTCGGCGTGATCGACCAGCCCCAAGTCGCCTTCGGCATCGCCGCTTCCCCGGGCGGGATGGCGATCGCGGCCGCTGCAGCCACCCCGGCGGTCAGCCAAATGGCTTGACCGGCACTGGTGCCGGGGCACTCTCCCCCCTTGCCCCGCCCCGGCACCAGCATTTTTAAACGCTCAAAGGTTTCGACAGGAGTTTAGTCACATGGGTATTTTTTCACGCACCCGCGACATCATCGCCGCCAACGTCACCGATCTGCTCGACCGCGCGGAGGATCCCGAAAAGATGATCCGCCAGATCATCTTCGAGATGAACGAGACGCTGGTCGAAGTCCGCGCCTCCGCCGCCCGCACCATCGCGGACCAGAAGGAAATGCGCCGCCACATCACCAAGCTCGAAACCCTGCAGGACAGCTGGAAGGAAAAGGCCGAACTCGCGCTGTCGAAGGACCGCGAAGACCTCGCCACCGCCGCGCTCGTCGAAAAGCAGAAGGCCGGCGACATGGCCGAGCGCCTGAAAGCCGAAATCGCCGTGCTCGACGACGCGCTCAAGGGTTATGAGAACGACATCGCCAAGCTGCAGAAGAAGCTCAGCGAAGCCCGCGCCCGCCAGTCGAGCGTCTCGACCCGCCTCGAAAGCGCCGAGAATCGCTACAAGCTGCGCGAGATGACCAACGGCGACCGGGTCGAAGACGCCTTCTCGCGCTTCGAAACCCTCGAACGCCGCGTCGACGAGGCCGAAGGCCGCGCCGAGGCCGCGGGGCTGGGCTACAAGAAGTCGCTCGACGAGGAATTCGCCGACCTCCAGGCCGCCGACAAGGTCGCCGAGGAGCTCGCCGCCCTCAAGGCCGCCCAGGCCGGCAAGCAATAAGGAGCCGGACCGATGGATGAAGGAATCATCATTGCCCCGATCGTCTTGGGCATCCTCTTCATCGGTCTGCCCTGGCTGATCCTCCACTACATCACCAAGTGGAAACAGGCCAAGACGCTGACCGGAGAAGATGAGCAGCTGCTCGACGAACTTTACGACACCGCCCGCCGGCTCGAAAACCGGCTCCACACCGTCGAACGCATCATCAGCGCCGACCATCCCGATTTCCGCCCCGCGGTTCGCAGCGATGAAGATCTGGCGCAACTCGAAAACCCGAGCAGGAGGAACTGAGATGTCTGCCAGCCGTACCAAATTCTACCTCGACAAACAGAATGCCAAATGGAGCGGCGTCTGTTCGGGGATCGCCGATTACAGCGGGGTCGATGTGCTCTGGGTCCGCGTCGGCGCCGTCCTCCTCACGCTGATGGGCGGTTTCCCCTGGACGCTGATCGCTTATTGGATGGTCGCGTGGATGGGCACGCCGAAACCCTTCGCGCTCTATGGCTCGAACGAGGAGGCGAAGTTCTGGCAGGGCGTGCGCTCGAACCCGACCGCGTCGACCCGCGACATTCGCTCGCGTTTCCGCGACATCGACCGCCGGCTCGCCGACATCGAACAATATTACACCAGCCATAACCGCCGCCTCGCCGACGAAATCGACGCGCTGCGCTGAGCGGACACTGGGCAACAGGGAGAAGATCAATGAATTTCGGTGGTACCGGTTTTGTCCTCGCCATCATCGCACTGTCGATCGGCGGCTGGATGTTCACCACCTGGATCCGCGCCAAGCACGGCTATCCCGTTGAGAATGAATGGGGCGGCACGGTTCATCGAACCGACGCCGACGCTGATCGAAAAATCGCTTTGCTGTCGGACGACAATGCCAAGCTCGCCGACAAGATCGTCCGGCTCGAAGACCGGATCTCGGTGCTCGAACGCATCGCGACCGAGAATGAAGGCCAGGCCGCGCAACTCGCCGACCAGATCGACCGGCTGCGCTGAGGGGAACAACCATGAATCTCGATGTACTGAACGCCATCGCCCCCGTCGCCGCCATCATCGGCATCACGACGGTCGGCGGCTGGGTCTTCACCACCTGGCTCCGCGTCAAGAACGGTTATCCGCTCGAGAACAGCTGGGGCAAGGCGGTCTATCCCAAGGCCGGCGACGAGGCGATGGAACGCGTCAAGCTGATCAGCCAGGAAAATGCCCAGCTCCGCGCCGAGCTCGGCTCGGTCAAGGACCGGCTGGCGGTGGTCGAACGCATCGTCACCGACGAAAGCCACCGGCTGGCGAGCGAGATCGAGGCGCTGCGGCGCCCGTCGAACTGAGGAGCGGAACGATGAGCGGCGGATTTGTCCTCGGTTTTTTCTTCATCGTCGTGGGCATCCCGGTGATCCTGGGAATCGGCGGCGACATGTACAAGCGGCACCTGAAGTTCAAGGAAAAGCAGATGACGCTGCTGTCGAACGAAACCGCCGAAAAGGCCGCCCAATATGCGGCGCACACCGAACGGCTCGAGGCCCGGGTCCGCGTTCTCGAACGCATCGTGACCGACCGCGGCATCGAGGTGTCGGACGAGATCGAAAAGCTGCGCGACGCGCCGCTCAACTAAAACAAGATATAGAGAAAGGATCTTCCCCATGGGCCCGTTTGAAATGGTTGTCGGCATCGTCCTGATCGTGACGATCGGCAGCATCGTCCGCGCCAAGCACGGCATCCGCCGCGACCGGCGGGGCAATGAATATTTCGTCGGCGCCCCCAGGGACGACGCCGAAACCAAGGCGCTGCAGGCCGAGATCCGCACCCTCAAGGACCGCATCCAGGTCCTCGAACGCATCGCCACCGACAACAACCGCGCCGCCACCCTCGACGAGGAAATCGAAAAGCTGCGCGACCGCTCGCAAATCTGAACGCCGGTAAAGGAGCCACGCTCATGGCCTTCATCACCCCCGACCTCACCGCCGCCGCCGTGGCGCTCACCGCCCTCGCGATCGTCAGCATCGTGGCGCTGCGCGGCTGGCGCGACTGGATCCAGCTCAAGCGCGACGAACTCGCCGCCGGCCATGGCCCTGTCGCGATCGCCCACGACGCCACCGTCCCGCACGCCGGATCGCGGATCGAACTCGCCGACCTCAAGGAACGGCTGCGCAAACTGGAAGCGATCGCGGCGGGCGTCGATCTGTAAGGACCTCGCCCTCCCACCATCGTCACCCTAAACTTGTTTCAGGGTCCATGGCCGGACCTCCTCCTCCAGCGCGGCGACAGTTGAGAGCATTGGCCATGGATGCTGAAACAAGTTCAGCATGACGAACATCGGGATGGAGGGTGCCGATCGCGAACCGCGATGCGAGCCAGAGGCTTCCCACGCCCCGCCAAATCTGTCACTGGCGCGCCCATGCGCAGCCTCGACGACATTTTCGAAGAATATGACTTTCTCGACGGCGACGATCGCTATCGCCTGCTGATCGAACTCGGGCGCGGCCTCGAGCCGATGCCCGACGCGCTCAAGACCGACGCGACGCTCGTGCGCGGCTGCTCGGCGAGCGTCTGGGTCTATCCGGTGCCGCAGGATGACGGCGCCTTGCACTTCCTTGCCGACAGCAACGCCGCGATCACCAAGGGCATCGTCGCTCTCGTCCTCGCCGCCGTGCAGGACAAGCCCGCCGCCGAGGTTGCGGCGATGGACGTCACCGCCGCGCTCGCCCCCTTCGACCTCACGCGCCAGCTGTCGTCGAACCGCACCCAGGGCGTCCCCAACATGATCGCGCTCGTCCAGGACACCGCCCGCCGCCTCGCTGCGGGCTAGGCGGGTCGCCGCGAGGCGGCGCCGTCGCAATCGTTCCGCCCAAGAAAAAGGGCGCGGGAGTTGCCTCCCGCGCCCTGTTTTCCGGTCTGGCGTGCGGCTTAGAAGCCGACGGTCAGCGTGCCGCTGATCGTGCGCGGGGCGCCGATCTGGGCGTTCGGCGCCGACGAACCCTGCGACAGCGACGAGGTGTAGTTGCCGACATAGAGCGAGTCGAACAGGTTGTAGACATTGACCTGGAAGAAGGTCTTGTCGTTCAGGCCGAGGAACTCGAGGCTCAGGCGCGCATCGAGGTTGACCAGCCAATAGGCGTTGGTCTTCGCCGGATAGACGGTCGTGCCGTTGAAGACGATCGGCAGGTTGGTGTCGTAGATATAACGACCGCCGGTACGCTTGCCGGTGATGCCGAGCTCGACCGGACCCAGGGTGCCGCGAACCGAGGCGCCATAGGAGTAAGCGGGGGCGCCGCCTTCGCGCT
This sequence comes from Sphingopyxis sp., assembly GCF_050725615.1. Lineage (GTDB taxonomy): Bacteria > Pseudomonadota > Alphaproteobacteria > Sphingomonadales > Sphingomonadaceae > Sphingopyxis. The sequence goes on along the minus strand of NZ_JBOHHU010000049.1, from coordinate 2,444 downwards.
TGCCGGCCGTCGGGGTGAAGATCGGATCGCCAACGGCGGTACAACCGGCGACCACGCCGACTTGCGCCGCGGTGCAGGTGCCCGAGCGGACGTCGTCCTTGATCTTCGACTTCATGTACGAACCAAAGGCATAGACCGCGAGCTGCGGGATCGGCTGGTACGAGACGCTGCCGTCGATGCCATATTTGTCGACGCGGCCCAGGTTGCGGTACAGGTTGCGCTGGGTTTCCTCGTCGAAGGCCGAAGCCAGGCGGTTGTCGTACTTGGTGAACCAGCCCGACAGCTGCGCCTGGACCTTGCTCGTGCGATAGCGGAAGCCGAGGTCGAAGTTGTCGGTCGTTTCCGGATCCGGACGCGCCGACGGCGTGTTCGGGGCGAAGAAGAACGCGTTGTACAGCGCGTCGGTGCCCGGAACCTGCAGGCCCTTCGAATAGTTGGCGAAGACCGACATCTGGTTGTTCGGCTTGAACTGCAGGCCGATGTTCGGAAGGATGTCGTCATATTTCAGCACGCGCTGCTGCGGACCCTGGATCGTCGGGTTCAGACCCGCATAGGTCGCGTTGCGCGGATCGGCGCCGGCGCCGCCGAAGCAATCGACGAAGCCGGTATCGCTGGTGGTGAAGCAATAATTGTTCAGGTCGCGCTTGAAGAAGGGCGCGCGGATGCCGATCGTGGTGATCAGGCGGCCGTCGGCCCATTCGCCGCGATATTCACCCGAAACCTGCGACAGGATCGCATAGGACAGGCGGTCGCGCTTCTGCAGGACGACGCCGGTGTTGTCGACCTGCGGGGCGTCGGTGACCGGGAAGACGCTGAACGGCTCGCCGTTGAACTGCAGCAGGCCGACTTCGCCGGTCTGGCGATGGCGGGCGCGGTCATAGGTGAAACCGACGCGGACGGTGTGCGCGTCGTTGATGTCCCAGCGCAGGTTGGCGATCACGCCGTACCGATGCGTCTGGGTCTGGCTGGGGGCCAGCATCGCGACTTCGTCGAGCAGGTCGCCGTCGCCGTTGAGGTCACGCCCGAAATAGGGGCGACCGCCCAGATAGCCGGTGGCGTTGGTGACGCCGGCGCCCGGATTGATGTCGAAGAAGCGTTCGCGGGCGAACACGGTGCCGCCGCCATTGGCCTTCACATATTGATAGCTGGGGTCGACCGTCAGCACGATGCCTTCGGCCAGCGTGAACTTCGACGCACCACGAATGTTGCCCGTGTTCGACGGGTTGTAACGGCGGTCGAATTCGGTGCCGCAGCTCGAACCCGCATCGGCAACGCCCGGACGAACCGTCGCGGCCGTGGTGCAGGGGAAGGCGATGTCATATTCGCGCTCGTCATTGTTGAGCGGGAAGCGGTTGCCCGAACCCGAACCGACGACGCGGTTGGCGTCGAGGCGCAGCGGCACCGAACCGAAGAAGTTGTTGCGGTTGACGTTATAATGGCCCGACACCGACACGAAGTCGCCATTGTCGCCGATCGGCTGCCAGATGCGGCCGTTGAACTGCTTCTTGCGCAGGCGGCCATAGTTGTTGAACGGATTGTCGTTCGACGCGGTCGAGGCCGACAGGAAGGCGCGGGTGCCGAACGGCGTGAAGGCGCCGGTGTTCACCAGGCCGAAGATGCGCATGAAGCTATATTCGCCGGCCGAGCCCGAAAGCTTGACGCCGAATTCTTCGGTCGGAACCATGGTGCGATAGTTGACGGTCGAACCGGTCGCCGCGGCGGTCGGGCTGTCGACGTCGGTGGTGCCGAGGTTGACGTTGACCTGCTCGATCAGCTCGGGGTCGAGCTGCTGGTTCGAATAGATGGCATAGTTGCCCGAATCGTTGAGCGGCACGCCGTCGAAGGTCAGGCTGATGCGGTCGGCCGAAAAGCCGCGGATCGTCAGTTGGCCGCCGGCCGAGCCATAGGCGTCGTTGTTGGTGAAGTTGACGCCGGGGACCAGGTTGATCGTGTCGAGAATGGTCTGGCCGGGGTTCTGGCGCTCGATGACTTCCTGGCCCAGGACGGCCTTGGCCTTCGACGTGTCGGGCGAGCTGATGCCGGCGACGTCGGTCGCCGAGGTGCCGGTGACGACGATTTCTTCGTCGAAGTCGACCGAGCCGGTCGACTGGGCAAAGGCCGGGGTGGAAAGCAGCGCGACCGGGATCAGCGCAACGCTGGCGGCAAGCGAGTGACGGAATTTCATGGTAGGATGTCCCCTTTGTGGTGCATTTGGCAGGCGCACGACTTGGGGCGCGCCTCAACCTGCGAGCGCCCCTGAAGCCCGCATGTGGCACGATTGTGACAGCAAATGTGACAGTGCAAGCCGCGCGCGGCGGGCCGATCGGGAAAAGCTCGAAAAAGCGCGAATTTGCGTTACGCGGCTCGAGTTATCCACAAGCGGGCCGGCGTTTTTCCGGCCAGGTGTTGCTGCAATGCAACATCGTCGGCGCGCGCCCTGACGG
>NZ_JBOHHU010000048.1:0-30579 GCF_050725615.1 Sphingopyxis sp. | reverse complement strand
CTGCTCGACCTTGCTGGCGTCGATGCCGGCGCGACCCGGGTCGCGGGCCGCGAGGTTCGCCCGATCACTGGCCGGTCGTGGGCGCGCTGGCTGCGCGATCCGTCGGCGATCATCTATGGTCCGGACGATGGCGTCGGCAGCGAACTTTTCGGTTCGCGGGCCTATCGCGTCGGCGACTGGAAACTGACCGACGTCGGCGACGGCAGCTGGCGGCTGTTCGATATAGCCCGCGACCCGGGCGAGACACGCGACCTGTCGCTCGTCCATCCCGATCGCAAGGCCGCGCTCGCGGCGGCGTGGGAGGGTTATGCGGCGCGGGTCGGCATCGTCCTGCCGGACGCGATCCCCTATCGGCCCTGAGGTGCGCCGCTCATGCGGTGAAAAGGGGCAGCGACATCGCGCGATGGTTGACGGTCCAGCACATGGCCAAATGAAAAGGTGCCCCGGCCCGAGGGCCGGAGCACATGATGTCCGGACGATCCGGCCGATTAGTCGTTGCGCGTGTTGCCGCGTTCGGCGCGCTGGCCCTGCCGCGCCGTCTGCGGTGCGGGGGCGCTCGCCGGCGCGCTCCCGGCGTCTTCCTGTTGTTCGGCGGTATCCTTGAGCTGCCCCTTGGTCATGCCGGTGACGAGCACGTCCCCCGACCCGGCAAAGCTTGCGGCGGGAAGCGTCGCGACGCGGTCGCCCACCTCGACGGTCACCGCCTGCACGACGCCGCGACCGGTCTGGCGCAGTTCCTGGACATAGCCGATCACTTTGCCGCGCGGATCGGTGACCGGCATGCCGGGCTCGACCGCAAACATGCCGTTTCCGCTCGCCGCACCGCTGCCTGCGGCGGCGAGTTGTCCCAGGCTGCCCTGAAAGCTGCCCGCCGCCGAGGCGGCGCCATTTGCGGAGCCCGACAGGCCGGAGGCCGCGCCGCCGGCCTGATCGCGGACATTGCCGACCGCGCCGCGCGCGGTGCCGGTTGCGGTCGAGGCGGTGCCCCGCGCCGTATCGAGCGCGCCGCGTCCCGTCTGCCCGACAAAATCGGTGCCGACCGCTTGCGCATCGAGGCTGCCATTGCCCGAGGCGTTACCGGCGCCATTGGCGTTGCCGCCGATGCCGTTGCCGAGCAGATTGCCATTGCCGTCGAGCGAGCCCTTGCCATTGGCGTCGGCCTTGCCCTTGCCCTGCACGCGGCCCGAACGGCGATCGACCTGCGCATCGCCGCGGCCCGATCCGGTCAGATCGCCGGTCGATCCGAGGGTGCCGCCAATCGGCCCGGTCGGATTGCCGAGCGTCCCGCCGAGGCCGCCACCCAGATTTCCGCCGAGGCCGCCGCTGCCGCCGAGCAACTGCGCCGATACGGGCGCTGAGAAAGCCATGGCCGATGCGGCGAGCGCGACTGCCGAAATGAAGATGCGGTTTGCCATTGTCCTGCTCCTGAATTCGCGGCCCGGAAGGTCGGGCCTGAGGAGAGAACGATGGCGCTTCGCCTTTTCTTCCGAAAAAAAAAGCGGCGGCGTCAGCGACCGCCGCAATGCTCGCAGATCAGCCCGTGGCCATAGATTTTGTCACGCCCCTTCTTGCCGAGATCGCGGGCCTCCATGACGAGTGCGGCGACGGCGGGGCCGATGCGATCGATCGACGGGGCCGGATAGCGGAGCGCGAGCCGGCCGGCGACGAGCGGCGCCGCGAAAGAGGTGCCGCGCAGCGCTTCGCTGCTGCTCGCACCGGTGGCCGCCAGCACCGCATCGCCGGGCGCGGCAAAGTCGATATGCAGGGCGCGACCGGCCTCGGGCAGCGCGCGGCCCTTGGCGTCGACCCCGGTGACCGCGAGCACGCCGCGATAGGATGCGGGATAAGCGGGCGGTGCGGCGGGCCCGTCGTTGCCGACGGCGGCGACGATCAGCATCCCGCGCTGCTGCGCGCGCGTGACCGCCGCCGACAGCAGCTTGTTGTCGGGGCCGACAAGGCTGATCGTCGTCACCGCAACGCCGTTCTGGGCAAGCCAGCCGAGCGCGCGGGCGATCGCGCTGGCGTTGCCGCCCGCCGGGTCGGCGCCATAGACGTCGGCGGCGAGCAGCCGCTGTCCGGGCGCCGCGCCGCGCACCGACCCGCTGCCGACAAGCAGCGACGCGACGGCGGTGCCGTGCCGGCTGGCCAACGGCGCACCTTTCGCAAAGCCGCGCTGCTCGACCCGCCCGGCGACCGAGGGATGTGCCGCGACGCCGCCATCGATCAGGCCGAGGCTGGCCTGTCCGCCGACCGCCGTCGCCGCCAGTGCGGATTGCGGCAGTGCGCCGCCTGGTCCGCTCGCGAAATAGAGATTGTCGACGTCGACCTCGGCGTCGGGCAGCAGCCGGGCGAGCAGCTTGCGGGCGCGGCCGATGCTGCGTCCATCGGGAACGCGAAAGCGCGCGAAGTCGAGGTTGAGCCCCTCGATATGCTCACGGTCGACGAGCGCGAAACCCTCCGTCGCTGCGCGCGCGATCATGGCGTCGTCGACGCCGCTGGCGACGAGCACGCCGCGCACGGCGGGCTCGCCGCGCTCGTCGAGTTCGATGCGGTCGCGGTTGCCGCGCACCAGCGCGGTGATCCGGTCGGTCCGCAGCTGGGTCAGCCTTTGGCTCGCCGCGATCAGCGGCTCGGCATCGATGACGGGCAGGGTGGGAAGGGTACGCGCGGCGTCGGGCAGTTGCACCTGCGGCAACGCGACCTGCGCCAGCACCCGCTGATCGGTCGCGCCGAACAGGAGGCAGGGAAGCGCCAGGGCTATCGTCCACAATCGGGTCATCTGTATTCTGTCCTCAGGCCGGCGGCCGTTTGCGATAATTTTTTAGCAGGATGCGGAAGAAACGATAGAAGGTCGTCGTTTCTTCCTCAGACAATCGAAAAGGCGACAATGCGCTTCGAAGAGGAACTGATCGAGCTGCTGCCCCGTTTGCGCCGATTTGCGCGCGGGTTGACGCGGGGTGTGAACGACGCCGACGACCTGTGCCAGGCGGCGATCGAGCGCGCCTTGAAGTCGCGGGATCAATGGCAGCAAGGAACGAGACTGGACAGCTGGATGTACCGTATCACCCGCAATCTCTGGATCGACGAGCGCCGCGCGGCGGCGCGGCGCGGCGTGCATGCGCCGATCGACGAAGCGGCGGTGCAGGTCGAGGGCGATGGTGCCGCCGAGGTCGAGGCCGGGGCGCTGCGCGGCGACGTCGACAGCGCGATGATGCGCCTGCCCGACGAGCAGCGCGAGGCGGTGATGCTCGTCCTCGTCGAAGGCTATGCCTATCGCGAAGCCGCCGAGATATTGGAGATCCCGATCGGGACCGTCACGTCGCGGCTCGCGCGCGGGCGCGAAACCTTGATGCATTTGCTGGGAGAGGCGGCATGAGTTTCGATCCCATCACCGTCGCCGCCTTCGTCGACGGCGAACTCGACGATCTGACCGCGCGGCGGATCGCGCGGGAAGCGGAAAGCGACGCAGCGCTCGCCGCCGAAATCGCCCGCCACCGCGCGTTGAAAGCGCAGCTGACGGCCCATTATGCACCGGTGGCGGAGGAAGCGGTGCCCGACCGGCTCCGCGCACTCCTGATCGATCCGACGCTCGACACCAGCCTCGCCGACCGCCGCGAGGCGAAGCGGTCGCGCTTCGCCCCGGTCCATTGGGGCGCGATCGCGGCTTCGCTGGTGCTCGGGCTGACGCTCGGGCTGCGGCCGTGGACGCCGGTTGCCGACGTCGCCCAGACGCGGGACGCGCTCGTCGCGTCGGGCGGGCTTGCCGCCGCGCTCGACACGCAGCTGGCGTCGAACCAGCCGGCCGGCAGCGACATACGCATCGGGCTCAGCTTCCGGGACAGGCAAGGCCGTTATTGCCGCAGCTTCGCGGCCCGCGACCTGTCGGGGATCGGATGCCAGGACGCCGGGCGCTGGACGCTCGAACGCACGATGGGCGGGCAGGCCGACAGCGATTATCGCCAGGCGTCGTCGGGCGCCCTCGCCGCCGACGCAGCAGCGATGATGGCGGGCGATCCCTTCGATGCCGCCGCCGAGCGCGTCGCGCGCGACAAGGGTTGGGCCGACTGAGGCGGTTTCGCCGGTCAAAGCCGATACGCCTGCAGACGCTGTTCGGAGTCCGGAAGATCCTTGAGGTGATCTTCGCGGCGCCAACCCGTTGTCTGGACCATCCGTCCCGACGCGATGGTTTGCTCGACAATGTCGGCGATTTCCTGTTTGGTCTGCTCCGACAAATTGATTCCCATCTTGGATTTCGATGCAGGCTATTATTTCTTTCCCGAATGATAACCACCGCCGTCGGGTCATCGCGACCGGGCGGCGGCGTTTCGTGGCGGGACGATGACCGCGCGCGCGGCGAGCCCGCAGACCCCGCTCGGCGCCGCGCTCGCCGCGTGCCGGCGCCATATCATGGCGGCGGCGGGGTTCAGCGCGCTGGTCAACATCCTCTATATCGTGCCGACGCTCTACATGCTTCAGGTCTATGACCGGGTGGTGCCGACGCGCGGGCTGCAGACGCTGTTTTTCCTGACCGCCGTGCTGCTGCTGGCGCTCGCGACGCTGTCGCTGCTCGATCGGCTGCGTGCGCGGCTGCTGGTGCGGATGGGGGTGCATCTCGACCTGCTGCTCGCGCCCGCGATCCTCGACGCCACGGTCGGCCGCCCCGACCTGCCGGCGGCGCGCGCGGCGCTCCGCGATTTCGATGCCTTGCGCGGCGGGCTGACCGGCGCCGCGATCCTGGCCCTGTTCGACGCGCCCTGGGTGCCGATCTACATCCTCGTCTGCGCGATGGTGCATCCGTGGATCGGACTGGTCGCGCTGCTCGGCTGCCTCGCGCTGCCCGCCATCGCATGGGCGAACGAGCGCGCGACGCGCGACCGGCTCGACGAGGCACAGGCGATCGCCAGTGCGTCCTATGCGCATCAGGACGCGATGCTCCATGCGGCGGAGGCGGTGCGGGCGCTCGGGATGCGCCGCGCCCTCGTCGCGCGCCAGTTGCGCCAGCGCCAGACGATGCTCGGCGCCCAGACCGACGCGAGCTTTGCCGCTGGCGGCTATCTGACCGCCACCAAATTCGTCCGCCTCGCGCTCCAGTCGCTCGCGCTCGGGCTCGGCGCGTTGCTCGCCGTCGACAATCTGATCTCGGTCGGTGCGATCTTCGCCTCCTCCTTCCTCATCGCGCGCGCGCTGGCGCCGATCGAGCAGCTGATCGGCAATTGGAAGGCGATCGGCCAGGCGCGGCAAAGCTACCGGAACCTCGACGAACTGCTCGCGGCGCAGCCGATCGCGCATGATGCGACCGAACTGCCTGCTCCGAAGGGCGTGCTCGGCATCGACAATGCGACGATCCTCAACGAAACGCGCGACGCCGCGATCGTCCAGGCGGTGAGTTTCGACGTTGCGGCGGGCGAGGTGCTTGCGATCATCGGCCCGAGCGGGGCGGGCAAGTCGACGCTGGTGCGGCTGATCGCCGGCGCGATCCTCGCCGACCGGGGCACGGTGCGCATCGACGGCGCCGACCGGAGCGACTGGAACCCCGAACGGCTGGCGCAGCACATCGGATATCTGCCGCAGGAAGCGTCGCTGTTCGCGGGGACGATCGCCGAGAATATCGCGCGCTTCACCCTCGAACTCGGCGCCGAGCGCAGCGCGGTCGACGCCGCAGTGGTCGCGGCGGCGCAAAAGGTCGGGGCGCATGACCTGATCCTGTCGCTGCCCGGCGGCTATGACCATATACTCAAACTGGGCGGGCGCGGGCTGTCGGCGGGGCAGGCGCAGCGCATCGCGCTGGCGCGCGCGGTCTATGGCGATCCATCCGTGCTGATCCTCGATGAGCCCAATGCCCATCTCGACGCCGAGGGCGATGCGCTGCTCGCGGCGGCGCTCCAGCGGTTGAAGGGCGAGGGCCGGACGATCCTGATCGTGTCGCACAAGACCAGCATTTTGCCCGTCGTCGATCGCGTGCTGTTGATGCGCGCGGGTCGCCTCGAACTGATCGGGCCGCGCGACGAGGTGCTGAAGAAACTCGCGCCGCCGCCGCAACAGCGCGGGCAGGGCGGCAAGGTGGTGAGTCTGTGACAAACACCGCCCCCATCCTGATCCCGCCGTCCGAGCCCGCATCGGGCGATCTGGCGCAGGTCGCCGATCCGAGCAGCGAAATCCGCCGCGGGTCGATCATCGCCGGATTGTTCTTTGTCTTCTTCCTTGGCTGGGCGGCCTTTTTCCGGCTCGACGCCGCCGCTTATGCGCAGGGCGCGCTCGCGGTCTATGGCCAGCGCCAGGCGGTGCAGCATCGTGACGGCGGCATCGTGTCGGCGATCCATGTCCGCGAGGGCGATCAGGTGCGCGCCGGCCAGATCCTCGTCGAGCTCGCTTCGCCCGAGGTGAAGGCGCAGGAACGCGCGATGCAGGCGCAGGCGATCCGCCTGCTCGCCCAGCGTGCGCGGCTGGAGGCCGAGCAGACCGGGTCGCGCACCGTCGCGCCGCCCCCCGAATTTGCCGAGCTGGGCGCGGACGACCGCGCCGCTGCGGCGCAGGCGCTACGCCAGCAGCAGCGCGAGCTTAACGAGCGGCTGGGCGTGTTGTCGGCGCAGCGTGGCTCGCTCGGCGAACGCGCGGTCCAGTCGGGCGCGCAGGGCAGGGGTTTCGGCGAGCAGACGCGCTCGGCGCGCGAACAGATCCGGCTGATCGACGAACAGATCACGGCGCTCGAACCGCTCGCCGAAAAGGGCTTTGTCTCGAAGACCCGCATTCGCGATCTCGAGCGCCAGCGCGCCGCGCTCGAAGGCGATCGTGGCCGGTCCGATGCCGGCATCGCGCAATCGGCGAGTGCCGCGAGCGAAAGCCGGATCCAGATTCTCGAGGCCGAACGGAGCTTCGACGAACGGACCGCCGCCGACCTGCGTGATGTCGAGACGCGGCTCGGCGAATTGCTGCCGCAGCTGAAGGCGGCGCGCGAGCAACTGGCGCGCACCCAGATCCGCGCGCCGTCGACCGGCACCGTCGTCGGGCTCAGCGTCTTCACCCCCGGCGGGGTGATCGCGCCGGGGCAGAAATTGCTCGACATCGTGCCGCAGCGCGAACCGCTGATCATCCAGGCGCGCATCGCGCCCGAGGATGCCGACGACCTGGTCACCGGCCAGCGCGCGATGATCAAATTCCCGGGGCTGCACGAACGCTCGCTACCCAATCTGGAAGGCACGCTGACCCGGCTGTCGGCCGACAGCTTCACCGACGAGAAAACGGGCATGACCTATTTTACCGGCGACATCCGCGTGCCGCGCGACCAGATCGACGAGATCGCCAAGGTTCGCGGCAAGGATTTTGAGCTGCGCGCCGGCATGCCGGTCGAAATCTTGATCCCGCTGCGCAAGCGCACCGCGCTCGACTATGCGCTGGAACCGCTCGTCGGCAGCTTCTGGTCCTCGTTCCGCGAACATTGAAGGCGATGGCCCGTCAGGCGGGGTCGCGCGCCTGACGGGCCGGGTCTTGCCTGCTGACCGGTTCGCCGCAATCGGCGCCCCGCCGTGTCAGAACAGGTTGATGTCGTGGTGCTGGAATCCGACCTGCCAGTCGGTTCCGTGATCGTGCGCACCGTCGAACCCGCCAAAGCCGTCAAACCCGCCAAAGTCCCGCGACAACAGGGCGCCTCCGGCCATGGCGGGAGCTGCTTGGGTCGAAAACAGGGCGTCATCCCAGGCGAGGCCGGTCAGGCCGCCATCCGTCGCCGCCGCCTGCGCCGGGACGGCATAGATGAAGTCGCCCGACTGCAACTGCGCCTTGGTCACTCCGCGGACGGTCACCAGGTCGCCGCCTCCCAGATCGATCACGGCATTGCCGCCGACGTCGGTGGTGGCGTCCATCACCGCCTGATAGGTTTCAAAACCCACCTTGGACAGATCGATCCGGTCGGTCGCCGAGAGAAAGTCGGTGATCGAGTCCGAACCCGAACCGTGGAAGAAGCCGAAAATATCGGCGCCGCCGCGGCCGGACATCTGGTCGCTGCCATGGCCACCGGTCAGGACGTCGGCGCCCGCACCGCCGCGGAGTACGAAGGTGCCGTCGAGCTCGGCCGAGCCGTCGAAGGTCAGCGTCTCCGCCGCGCCCAGGTCCTTGGCATCGACGATCAGCCGCTGTCCGCTCGCGACATTGCCGTCGACGGTGGTGATCTTGTAGCTGTAGCTGTTCCCCGCGGTGTCGCCATAGCTGGTGTTGCTGCCCGACAGGACATCGAGCCGCTCGACGCTGGTCAGGCTGGCGGCATCGAACGTCAGCCCGGCGCTGTAGTCGCCCTGCAGCACCAGAAAATCGATGTCGGCGCCGCCGTTGATCCGGTCCGCTGCGGTAAAGGCGCTGCCAAAGTAGAAGATGTCGTTGCCGGTGAGCCCCGATGCGCTGTCGTCGCCGCCCTGCGACAGGATGAAGACATCGGTCGCCGAGGTGCCCGAGATGACATTGTTGGCGCTATTGCCATGCAGCTGGTCGCCGGCGCTTTCGAGACCGCGGACGATGACGCTGACCGTGGCGGTCGATCCGCCGACCAGCGTGTAGGTGAAGGTGTCGGTGGCAAGGCCGTTCGACGCGCCGAGTTGCTGCGCCAGCACGTTGCGGATCAGATAGTCGAACTTGTGGTTGGGATCATAGGTATAGGTCCCGTTGGCGTTCACCGTGACCAGCGCGCCCGATGCCAGGGTGATCGGGGTGCCAAAGGAGACGGCCTGGCCGTTGACCTTGAAGACCGCCGCCTGCTGGCCGCCCGAGGCGACGATATCGTTGGTCAGCAGGTTGCCGCTGACCGTGACATTTTCCCGGACTTGCGTCGTTTCTCCGACCGCCGTCGCGCGCGGGCCGATCAGCGCCTCGAGCGCGCGATCGGCCTGGATCAGCCCCCAGCCGGTGTCGACGTCGTAACCCGTGCCGGTGAGCACGCCGATATTGTGCGTCGGGCGACCGGTCGCGAGCGCCTCGATATCGATCGCGGTCGATTCGAGCGCGGCCTGGATCTGCGCATCGGTCGCGGTCGGCGACCCCTGCAACAACAGCGCCGCGATCGCGGCCGCATTGGGCGCCGCCGCCGAGGTGCCGTAGAAATTCGGCAATGTGTCGGCGTCGCTGCTGATGTCGCTGCCGAAGAAGGTGTTGTTGCCGCCGTCGGCCATGGTGATGTCGACGGTGGTGCGGACCTCGGGCGTGGCGAGCGCGTTGCCGTCGGTGTCGAAATAGATTTTCTGACCGCCGCGCGAGGTGAAGCTTTCGCCCAGCGGCGGCGTCTGGCCGAAGGCGGGGGTGTTGAACCAGTCCGCCGCCGCCACGCCGATTGCACCGGCGGCATTGGAATGGCCGAACGAGGTCGAGCTGTTGGTGGCATATTCGCCCGGCGTCCAGGTGCCGCCGAAGGTGACATATTTGATCACCGTCGGATCGGGCGCGGCCGTCTTGACGCCGATCGAGAGCGTGAAACCGCCACTGCCGTTGAGCTGTGCCAGCTCGATGGCGTCGGCGCCGACATTGTTCGTGTCGATGATCGTAATCACCGCGCCACTGGTCTGGCGAAAGATCAACGCCAGGTCGGAATTTCCGCCGACCCCGCTCGCCGAGAAGAAGGATTGGGCCCATTGCAGGTCATAGATGACCGATCCGGTCTGCGACATCGACTGGGTCGAATCGACCCCCGCGCCGGGATCGAAATCATGCAGGCGATACACGGTGCCGCTGGTCGACGTGAAGGTTTCGCCTGAATCCCGGAACACCGATTCATAGGAGCGCTGCGCCTGGTTGCCCGCGGAGGAGAAATATTGGACGCCGCCCGCGGTCACCGCATCGACCGCCTGCGCGATGATGCCGTCCTGGAACATCGGCTCGGCAAAATAGATGATGTCATCGACAATGATCTGCGCACCCGCATCGGCCAGCGCCTGGATGCCCGCCGCGAACACCGCCTGGCCGCCCTGCGCGGTGTGAAAGGACAAAGTCGCGCCCGGCGCGATATCATGCGCGAGCTGCATCATTGCTCGGCCCTCGTCGCGGTTGCTGGCGAGGCTGCTGTCGAGCAGCACCTCGACCCCCGCAGGCAGATCGCCGCTGGCGATGTCGTCCGCATAATGGATGTTCAGTGTGGCGCCGCCGGTGGTCAGCGTTGCGGTGTTGAAACTGTCCGAGATGAAGCCGATCTTCACGCCCGCGCCGGTGAGGCCATAGTTGTTCTGCACCACGTCGGCATTGCCCGAAAAGACGTTCTGGCTCTGCACCGAACCGGCGAAGCTCGTCGAATAGGCGGGCCGCGCGAAATTGAGGTTCGCGAGGGCGGCCAGGTCGTCGATCGCGTCGAGCGGAATATAGCCGCCGACGAGCGCGCCATAGGAAATGCCGCCCTGAAAACCGAGCGCTTCGAGCTGTGCGAGCAAGGCGGCGCCATTGCCGTCGAGCGCCGTGGCATCGATGGCGACATAGCCGGCAGAGATCGGCGCGATGCTGTTGCTGCTCTGAAAATCGGCGAGCGCGCCGGTGCGTGCTGCGGCGTCCAGCCCCATCACGCTCAGGCTCGATTCGGCGAACAGCTCGCCAAGGCCGAACTGCAATTTGTCGAAATTGGCGCCCGCCGCGACCATGCCGGCCGAGGTCAGCGTCGAGAGGTTCGTCGCCAATACCGAAAACCCGGAATCGCCCCAGCCGACCGTGAAGACGGGTTCGGACGCGAGTGATGTGTTCCCCGCGCCGCCCGGTGTTGCCGTGCTGCCACCTTGACCGCCCAATGCGATCGCGTCGAATCCCTCGAGTTTCATGCTAGCCCCCCCGCCTGACAGATTGGCCGATATGCCCTGGTCCGGCATCGACGCCAACGGCCGCGACTCGCGCAGCCAAGCTATCGTCCCAGATAAATCGAATCATTACTAGGCTGTTAACTACCGCACGCCGCCGGTCGACTGGTTGCCGGCGTAACTGGTTCCTTTCCGATAGTATAATGGCGCGGAGGCGGTCGGCCCCCGCGCCATTCTTTTGGCGATCGCCGTGCCGGAAACCCTAGAGGCGCGCCACGCGGTAGAAGGAATAATATTTGGCGTCGCCGTCGGTATGGAAAATCCAGAAATGATAATTGATCTGGATCTTGAAGTGCGTCAGCGGCTGGGCGGCATAATAGGCCATGCCTTCCTCGGTCAGCATCACCTGGCCATGGCCGAGATCATCGTCGCCGAAATCGAACAGCCAGTCGAAAAGGCGCGCCGCCGCGCCGACGACTGCACCCTCGAACGAGACGCCGACGGCGTATTTCGCGATGCAGGCGGCGACCGTCGCCGCATCGTGCCACAATTGGGCGACCTTGTTCGGGTCGCCATAGTCGTTTTCGGTCATCAGCGTCGCGAGCGAAAGCGGGCCGTCGGCCGGCGCCGAGGCGGGGCCATAGAGCGTCAGGCCGTCGGGTTCGGCGCGCCAGTCGTCGCCGCTGTCCATCTTGTCATAGACCGCCGATCGCGCGCTCCAGTTCTGCGCTTCGAACCCCATCATGCTGAACGAGCAATAGACCTCGTCGTGCGGCGATCCCATGTCCCAGCTCGTCTCCTTCTGGCAATAGATGCCGGCGAATTCGACCCGGTAGAGCGGGCCGCTGCCCCCCAGCGTCTGCTGGACCGGCGGTGCGGCGGGCAGGGAGATGACGACGCCGTTGCCGACGCTTCCGTCGTCGGGCAGCTCGAAACTGCCGCGCCGCATCGCGCCGGCCGTGCGCGCATCGACGCTGATCCCGGTCGGCAGTTCGACCAGCCGGTTGCGCCACACGCGGCGCGCTTCGGCCATGAAGTCACGGTCGTCGAGCGCGGCATCGACTTCGGTCGTTCCGCCAAAGCCGCCAAACAACCGGCGTTTCTCGATCGCGTCGAGCGCGCGCCATTTGACCAATGCTTCGTCAAGCTGGGCGCGGGCATCGGGACGCAGTTCGTCGATCCGCGCCGCGAGCGCCAGTTCGCGGCGCGAACACCCTGGCGACTGGCGCGCGTAGCGATCGAGGATGAAGGCGAGCAGTCCGGCGCCTTCGCCGGGACTGGTCTTGATACGCCGGCGCCGGAACATGCGGCGCGGATCGAGGATGGGGGGAGCGTCTTTGCGGATGACGATTGGTTCACGAGCCATGATGGCGTCCTTTCTCGGGATATGCCGAAATTCGGCAGGTTCGTACCCCGACCCATGAGGCTGCGCGTGGTTGGGTCCGCGCATGTCCTCGGGCACATCGGACCGCGCGGACGCGGCCGTGGCGCTCGCCGGGCTGGCGGCGCAGATCGGCGCCGCGTCACCCGACATAAGGCTAGACGCAGAAGGGCCGCCGAACCGGACAGGCCGGCGGAAATAATTCGGATCGGTCGGCGCGCGGCCGTCTCGACCGCCCGGTCACCCCTTACGGATGAGGCTGACCGGGCTGGTCATTTCTTCTCGACCAGTTCGCGCAGCAGGAAGGCGTGGAGCATCGCGGCGCGGATCGCATCCTCGGCATGGTCGGCGCCGACCGAATGGCCGCCCTCCAGATATTCGTGATAATAGACGCGGTTGCCGAGTTCCTTCAGCCGCGCGGCGAATTTGCGCGCATGGCCGGGGTGGACGCGGTCGTCCTTGGTCGACAGGTAGAGGAAGATCGGCGGATATTTCACGCCCTTTTTGATGTTCTGATAGGGCGAATATTTCGAGATATAGGCCCAGTCGGCGGGATCGTCGGGATTGCCATATTCGTCCATCCACGACGCGCCCGCGAGCAATTTGTTGAAGCGCCGCATGTCTTTGAGCGGCGATCCCGAGATCACCGCGCCATACAGGTCGGGACGCTGCTCCATGGCCGCGCCGACAAGGACGCCGCCGTTCGAGCGACCCGAAATCGCGATCTTGCCCTTTTTGCTGACCCCGGTGGCGACCAGATCCTCGGCGACCGCGTGCAGGTCGTCGAAGCTGTTCTGGCGCTTTTCATAGAGCGCGGCCTGATGCCAGGCCGGGCCATATTCACCGCCGCCGCGGATATTGGCGAGGACATAGGCATTGCCGTCCTCGACCCAGAACAGCCCGAGCGGCCCGGCGCGATAGGGCTGGCCGGTGAGATAGCCGGGGGTCTGCGCCGCCTTGAACCCGCCATAGGCGTGGATCAACGCGGGGGTCGCCGCCTTGGCGCCCTTTTTGCGGACGAGGAAATAGGGGATTTTCGTGCCGTCCTTCGACGTCGCGAAGCGTTTTTCGACGCTCATGTCCCTGGCGTCGAATTGCGCGGGCAGGCTCTGGATCGTCTGTGGCGCGCCGGTTTCGGGAACGGCATAGAGCGTCGGCGGTTGCAGCATCGTCTCGGCGGTCGCGAGCAGCAGGTCGCGTTTGCCGACCATGCCCGCGATCTGCACCGTCGCATTGGCGGCGAGCGGCACCTCCTTCTGGCTCCAGCGACCATAGGGCTGGTCGCGGCGCAGCGCGAACAGCTTGCCCTCGACGTCGTCGAGCGCCTTGACCCAAAGCACATCGTCGCCCGCCGCGACATTTTCTATAGCCTGGCTGGCGGTCGGCGCCATCACCGGCACGAAGGGCACCTGGTCGCCGCGCGCCATCAGGTCGAGCGGCAGCGCGAGCAGCGAGCCCGCCGTGAAATCGGCAAAAGGATCGTTGAGGAAGATGATCGCCTGCCCGTCGATCACGCCGCGCAGTTCGGCGGTTTCGGGGATGATCGTGCGGGTGTAGGCCGAGCGGTCGCCGTTCGGGATATAGACGTCGGTGGTATAGAAGCTCTTGTTGCGGCTGATGACCGGCCAGCGCGTGTCGCCGTCCATTTCGGCGCCAACGGCCATGCCGACGTCGCCGGTCTCGCCCTCGACCAATGTTTTGGCATCGGCCAGCTTCGTGCCGCGCGCCCAGCGCTTGACGATGCGCGGATAGCCCGAGGTCGTCATGCTGCCTTCGCCATAATCGGTCGCGACGAGTAGATGATCGGCATCCTCCCACGTCACGCTGCTCTTGGCGAGCGGCAGCGCGAAGCCGCCTTCGACGAAAGCGCCGGTCGTGCGGTCCCATTCGCGGACGATGTCGGCGTCGGTGCCGCCGGGGCTCAGCGCGACGAGGCAGCGCTTGTAGTCGGGGGCGAGGCAGTCGGCGCCATGCCACACCCAGCTCTGCTTCTCGGCCTTGCCGAGCGCATCGACGTCGATCAGGGTGGTCCACACCGGCTTGCCGGCCAGCCAGGCATCGAGCGGGCTCTGCCGCCAGATGCCGCGCGGGTTGGCGGCGTCGCGCCAGAAACCGGTCATCACATCGCCCATCACCTCGCCGGGCATCGCGATCTGGCGGTCGTCGTCGAGGATGGAGCGGGCGCGCTGGCGGTCGGCCTCGAACCCGGGGCGCGACAGGATCAGCTGGTCGGCCGCGGCATTTTCGGCCTTGACCCAATCGAGCGCCTTCGGGCCCTCGATATCCTCGAGCCAGAGATAGGGATCGGCGGGTTCGGGAGCGACGGCCTTGGGCGGCGCGGGTTCGGCCTCCTGCGCGGCGGCGACGGCCGCAAGGGAACAGCTCAGGGCCAACGCGGCGAGCGCGGTGCGGATCATCTTCGTCTCCGGGAAATTGTCGGGTGGCGCTGTGCTAGCACCATCAGACAGCCGGAGGAAAGGGCGGCGGCCGACCCCGCGCTTATTGATCGATGATGATCGTGCCCGGATGATGTTTGTCGAGATGCTTCTTGATGATCTTCAGGTTGCGCGTGTTCGACCGGAACAGGAAGTCGAAGGCATCGCCGACGAGCGGGATCGCACCGAGCGTCGTATCGATGCCGAGGTTGCCGACCATGCGCCAGATCTTCCATTTCGGCATGCCGAGGTTGCGCGCCTCCCAGATCAGATAGGCGCCCATCACGGCGGCGATGACGTCGCCGACGACGGGAACCAGCCCGACGATCGCATCGAGGCCGACGGGGCGGTTGATGCCGGGGATGACGAAGCTGCGCTCGAGGATGATTTCCAGCGTCTCGACGCGCTTGCGCAGCGCGGCGGGATCGCGGCGATTCTGGATCAGCGCGTCGAACAGCGCGTCGGTATCGGGCGTCGAAGGGGCCATCGGGGTCCTTTCCTGTCGCGCTCGACGGTGAGCGCGCCAAAATACTGGTGTATTAGTTGGGTAGGGCAATCAGATGATTCAAGGGGTGCTGGGCGCGGCTGTTGGCGCGCAGCCCGGTCAGCCGCTGCGACGCGACCGACCAGCGCAGCGGGGTAGCGATCGGGATGAAGGGCGAATAGCCGGCGAGCAGCTCCTCGGCTTCGCCGATCAGCCGCGCGCGATCGGCGGCGTTGGTCGCCGCACCGGCCCGGTCGATCGCCTCCTGCGCGTCGCGGTGACAGATGGTGTCGGCGCGGCACGACAGCCGGCGCAAGCCCCACAAGGCATCGTCATTGGGCATCACTTCGTCGATCAGCCGCAGCTCGGCGGGGGCGGTCAGGCTGACGCGGCGGCTGGGCACGCCGATGCGGGCCAGGTCGGCGGCGACATAGGCATAGAATATGCGGCCGCCGGGCGAATCGGGCACCGCGATGCGCAAGGTTTCGATCGTATGCCCGCCACCGCGCCAGGCATCGACGGCGCGCTTCGCCTGTTCGAAGCGCAGCCGCTCGGGATGGTCGGCCCAGGCGGGGAGGAGCGGCGGCGGTCCGGCGTCGCGGGTGTAAAGGTCGGGGCGCATCGTGACTTGCGACTGCCATTCCTGAAGCCCGAAGGCGCCGACCAGCCGGTCGCGGCGGATCGCGCGCGACAGCGCTTCGCGATTGGCCTGGACGCCGAGAAAGCCGTCGGTGCCGACGATACTGAGCCCGAAAAGTCCGGGAACCGGATCGACGACAAGCCGCGAACGTCCGATGTTCGATGCGGCGAAATAGGGAAGGGTGGAGAAGCGACCGCCGATCACGCCGTCGGCATAGCCGTTGTTGAAGCGCGCGAGCGCCGCTGCCGCCGATTTGCCGGTGAGTTCGATCGACGCGGCCGGATCGGTCGCGGCGGCTTCGGCGGCCTCCGGGTCTTCGGCCAGCGGATCGGGGACCGGGGTCAGCAACATCGTGCGGCCGACGCGCTTCGAACGCATCGGGCCCCAGCCGAGGCCGCGATTGACGATCGCCATCGACGGCTGTGCAAGCAGTTCGAGCATGCCGGGCTGCGGCACCGACAGGCGAATCTCGATGACGCTGTCGGTCATCGCCCGGATCGTCTCGATCTCCGGAAAATCGTCCTTGAGCAAATGCTTGCTGCGCGGCGCCAGATAGCCTTCGAGGATTTTCTGGACGTCCGCCGCCGTGACCTTGCGCCCGTTCGACCATTTCGCCTCGCGGATGCGAAAGACATAACTGCGGCCGTCGGCGGTGACTGTCCAGCGTTCGGCGAGGCCGATGTCGATCTGACCCTCGCCATCATAGCTGACCAGTCCTTGCGACGTCGCGTCGAGCAGCGCGGCGTCGGCCGCCGACAGTTCGCCGCTGATCGGACTTGTCGCGCTGTTGAGCGATCCGATCGCCGCGATGCGGACCGGTCCGCGATCGCCGAACAGGCCGCAACTGGTCAGGCTCAGCACGAGCAGGCCGCTGGCGGCGATCCGACCGATCCGGGTGATCATGGGGGTGGCGATTTTTGAAGGCATGGGCGGGCATCATAGCCAAGCCGCGCGAAACCGGAAGGGTGGTAACGCACCGCGATCGCCGAAGAGGGAAGGCCAGGATGGCTGGTGCGGACGCCGGGACCGTGCTCCAACAGGAGGCTCACCTCTGCGAGCTTCCGCCGATCTGGGGCAGAGCTTTATCGCTTCCAGTCCTATCCTGAACCTTCGTTGTCTCAGTCTGACCTGAACCCGGCAATCAGTTGTGTCTTGATCGCCTCGACATCAAAGCTTCCGTCGACCGCGTTGGTCGCGAGCACCACGACATCTACGGTTCCGTCGGGGCGAATGCGACGGCGTTCAATGCGTATGTACCTTGCATCTTTATAGGCCGGGAACGGAGGCGGGCGCTTCCGCGCGGTCTCGAGTTTCGTTCGCACCCAGCGGGCCATGCCGAGGATGATGCCAGCAGCGCCCACCAAAGTCACAAAAGGATCGACCGCGCTGGCGATGTGCGAGACGAAGATTATGAGTTCGGGGCCCGTCTCATGCTCGACGATGACGGCATCGACGGCCAGATAGCGCGACCCGCTTCCCTGATACATGCCGATCCGGCGCTCGGGAAGCTTGAGCGCGGTGGCAAGTTCGTCATAGTCGTCCGAATAGAAGAACCGGTTGCTCGACGCGCCCTGGGGGTCGAGCGTCTGTCGGACCTTGAAAGCCATCACCTGGCCCGGTTCGGCGCCAGCTTCGCGCGCAAAGATGCCCAGATTGGCCTTGATTTCGGCGGCGTGATAATCTTGCATCGGCTGTCCCCGATCGGGTGGCCTCGCTTGAATTTCGGTTTAAACCCGGCCTAGGGATAGCGCGATTCAGCAGCATCTCCAATGGCGTTGATCGCTGCACCGAACTTATGTGTTCGCGGGCTGGTGCGGACGCCGGGACTTGAACCCGGATATCCAGAGGATGGCAGATTTTAAGTCTGCTGCGTCTACCGATTTCGCCACGTCCGCACGCCGCTGTCGGTCAAGCCGAGGCGCGCGGAGAGGTCAAGCGCTGTTTGTCGCTTCACCGGCTGCGGCGGGTCGGCTAGAGCGGCGACCATGGAAGCTGTTCTGACCATCGCCGGGCTCGGCAAGACGTATAAGAGCGGCCATGTCGCGCTTGCGGGCGTCGATCTCGACATCGCCAAGGGCGAGATTTTTGCGCTGCTCGGGCCGAACGGCGCGGGCAAGACGACGCTGATCAGCATCGTGTGCGGCATCGTCACCGCGACCAGCGGCACGGTGACCGTCGCCGGGTACGACCATGCCCGCGATTACCGCGCCGCGCGGTCGATGATCGGGCTGGTGCCGCAGGAACTGCATACCGACGCGTTCGAGACGGTGCTGGCGACGGTCAGTTTCTCGCGCGGCCTGTTCGGGAAGAAACGCGATCCCCAATTCATCGAGCAACTGCTGCGCGACCTGTCGCTGTGGGACAAGCGCGATTCAAAGATCATGGAATTGTCGGGGGGCATGAAGCGCCGCGTGATGATCGCCAAGGCGCTGAGCCATGAACCCGAAATCCTGTTCCTCGACGAACCGACCGCCGGGGTCGATGTCGAGCTGCGCCGTGACATGTGGCAGATGGTCCACGGCCTGCGCGAACGCGGCGTCACCATCATCCTGACCACCCACTATATCGAAGAGGCCGAGGAAATGGCCGACCGGGTGGGGGTGATCAGCAAGGGCAAGCTGATCCTGGTCGAAGAGAAGCATGCGCTGATCAAGAAACTCGGGCGCAAGACGCTGACGCTCAATCTCGCCGAGCCGCTTCAGGCGGTGCCGGCGGATCTCGCCGACTGGAAGCTCGTGCTCGCCGGCGACGGGCATGAACTGGTCTATGAATTCGACAGCCAGGCCGAGGCGACGGGTGTCCCCTCGCTGCTGCGGCGGATGAGCGACATCGGGGTGGGGTTCAAGGATTTGCACACCAAGCAAAGCTCGCTCGAGGATATTTTCGTAGGGCTCGTCCATGAATCCAACGACGCATCCAACGGCGCGAAGGAGGCTGCGGCATGACCGCGAACTGGCGCGGCGTGCGCGCCATCTATCTGTTCGAACTGGCGCGCTTCGGGCGCACCTTCTGGACCAGCCTTGCGCTGCCGGTGATCACCACCGCGCTGTATTTCGTCGTCTTCGGGTCGGCGATCGGCAGCCGGATGAGCGAGGTCGGCAGCGTGCCCTATGGCGCCTTCATCGTGCCTGGGCTGATGATGTTGACGATGTTCACCGAGAGTATCAGCAATGCGTCGTTCGGCATCTACATGCCCAAATGGACCGGCACGATCTACGAGATGCTGTCGGCGCCGCTGTCGCCGCTGGAGACGGTGATCGCCTATGTCGGCGCGGCGGCGACCAAGTCGGTGATCATCGGTTCGATCATCTTTGCCACGGCGCATCTGTTCGTCGACGTCCAGGTCGCGCATCCGCTGTGGATGGTCGCCTTCATGATATTGATGGCGGTGACCTTTTGCCTGTTCGGCTTCATCATCGGCATCTGGGCGCAAAGCTTCGAACAGCTGCAGGTCATCCCGCTGCTCGTCGTCTATCCTTTGACCTTCCTCGGCGGCGCCTTCTACTCGCTCGACATGTTGCCCGCCGCGTGGCGGACGATCACCCTGTTCAACCCGGTCGTCTATCTGATCAGCGGCTTCCGCTGGACCTTTTTCGGGCAGGGCGATGTCGGCATCGAGGTCAGCATGGGCGCGGTGGCGCTGTTCCTGACCTTGTGCCTGGCGGTGATCTTCTGGGTATTCCGGACGGGCTACCGCCTCAAGAACTGAGCCGGCGCGAAGCTGCCCTCGGCGCGCCATGCCGGGCGGCACAAGGCGATGCCGACCCGCCGCCCCCGCAGCATGAGCGGCGCGCGCGAATCGGCGATCGCCCGCCACCCAGGCGACGACAGGAAAGCCTTGATCCCGTAACGGAATCTCAGTCGTTGAGACGCTCGCGCATTTCCTTGCCGGGCTTGAAATATGGCACGCTTTTGGCCTGCACATCGACCGCCGCGCCGGTGCGCGGGTTGCGGCCCGTGCGCGACTCGCGACCGCGGGTCGAGAAGGCACCGAAGCCGCGCAACTCGACGCGGCCTCCCGATGCCAACTGGTCCACGATGGAATCGAAGAAAACATCGACGATCTTCTCCACCTCTTCAAGGCGTAGGTCGCTGTTTTCGCTGGCGATCTTTTGAACCAGTTCTGACCGGATCATGGCTTCCCCTATCGTTGACGCGCACCCCATGGATGCAGGCTACCGGTCGTTGCCGGCTCCATGCGTGAGACCCCTCCCAACGCGGCGCGAGATTAACATGAATCAACAGACGCGCAAAATATATCACCGAATCAAAAGGCCCGCTGGACGCATCCAGCGGGCCTTCTGTCTCATTTCGGTAAGGAAGGGCTGGATCAGCTCTTCTTGCCGGCCTTCAGCGCTTCGCCGAGGATGTCGCCGAGCGACGCACCCGAGTCCGACGAACCGTACTGCGCGACGGCCTGCTTCTCTTCGGCGATCTGCATCGCCTTGACCGAGAAGCTCGGCTTTTTCGAGCGGTCGAAGCCGATGACCATCGCATCGAACTTCTGGCCGACCTGGTACCGTTCGGCGCGCTGTTCGTCGCGGTCGCGGCCAAGGTCGGCGCGCTTGATGAAGCCGGTGGCGCCATCGTCGCCGGCCTGGACTTCGAGGCCGTTGTCGCGGACTTCGAGGACGGTGACGGTGACGACGTCGTTCTTCTTCACCGAACCGGCAGCCGCAGCGGCACCGCCGCCAACGGCCGGGGCGCCCTTTTCAAGCTGCTTGATGCCGAGGCTGATGCGTTCCTTCTCGACATCGACGTCGAGAACGACGACCTGCACGGCCTCGCCCTTGCGGTGGAGGTGCAGCGCTTCTTCGCCCGAGATGCCCCAGGCGATGTCCGACATGTGGACCATGCCGTCGACGTCGCCGGGCAGGCCGACGAACAGACCGAATTCGGTCGCGTTCTTGACTTCGCCTTCGACGACCGAGCCCACCGGGTGGGTGTCGGCGAACGCGCCCCAGGGGTTCGACTGAGCCTGCTTGAGGCCCAGCGAGATGCGGCGCTTGTCGCTGTCGACTTCGAGGACGATGACGTCGACTTCCTGGCTGGTCGAAACGATCTTGCCGGGGTGGACGTTCTTCTTGACCCACGACATTTCGCTGACGTGGACCAGGCCTTCGATGCCGGCTTCGAGCTCGACGAACGCACCATAGTCGGTGATGTTCGTGACGACGCCCGACAGCTTCGCACCGACCGGGTATTTGGCGGCGACGCCTTCCCACGGATCGCTCTCGAGCTGCTTCATGCCGAGGCTGATGCGCTGCGTGTCGCGGTTGATGCGGATGATCTGGACGCGGACGGTGTCACCGATGTTGATGACTTCGCTCGGGTGGTTGACGCGCTTGTAGCTCATGTCGGTGACATGGAGCAGGCCGTCGATGCCGCCGAGGTCGACGAACGCACCATAGTCGGTGATGTTCTTGACCGCGCCTTCGATGATCTGGCCTTCCTCGAGGTTGAGGATCAGGCCCGAGCGCTGTTCGGCGCGCGTTTCTTCGAGGATGGCGCGGCGCGACACGACGATGTTGCCGCGGCGGCGATCCATCTTCAGGATCTGGAAGGGCTGCGGCAGGTCCATGAGCGGGCCGACGTCGCGCACGGGGCGGATATCGACCTGGCTGCCGGGCAGGAACGCCACGGCGCCGCCGAGGTCGACGGTGAAGCCGCCCTTGACGCGGCCGAAGATGACGCCTTCGACGCGGGCTTCCTTGTTGAATTCTTCTTCCAGACGGTCCCAGGCGGCTTCGCGGCGGGCGCGATCGCGGGACAGCATGGTTTCGCCATTGGCGTTTTCGACGCGGTCGACATAGACTTCGACTTCGTCACCGACGTTGATGTCGGCCTTCTGGCCCGGCATGGCGAATTCGCGAAGCGGCACGCGGCCTTCGCTCTTCAAACCGATGTCGATCACTGCCAGGTCGTTTTCGATCGCGGTCACGGTGCCCTTGACGACGCGGCCTTCAAAGCCGCCGTCGGCACCACCAAGCGATTCGTCGAGCATCGCGGCGAAATCGTCGCGCGTCGGGAAAGCCGTAGTGGCCATAGATGTGTTTCCTTACTTCATGTTTCCGGCCAAGCGGTTGGATCCGCTGGTCTTAATGGCCGATATGCCATGCCCGCCGAATGCGGACGCAGCATCCTTGGGACGTTCACGGCGAGGTGCGGGCAAAGCAAAAAGGGCGCGACGAGGGTGCCCCGTCACGCCCGACGCTTGGATCAAGCGGCGGTTTGTCCGTGCCTCGACCGGTGAAAACGCCCGTCGGACCGCGCGCATATAGGGGGTAAGCCCCTCGGTAGCAAGCCGGAAACCGCAGTAAACCGCGTGGTAAGAGGTTGGCCTTCTCCGTATCACGGCGCCTCGGCGTCCATAGCGGACCTGTGGTCGACAGGGTGATCGGCGCGCCGCATCTGGAAATGCTGAAAGGCGTCGGCGAGACCTGCGTCTATCATATGGCGCCGGCGCAGCCGAAGCCCGCCGCGCTGCCCGATATCAGCTGGGTCGCCTGACCCTTTCTTCCACAAAGGCGATGGCGGCGGCGATCGCGGCGTCGCGGTCCATCGCGGTCGTGTCGAGCAGCATCGCATCATCGGCGCGCAGCAGCGGCGCGTCGGCGCGGCCGGTGTCGCGGGCGTCGCGGGCGTGGATGTCGGCGAGCACGACCGCATAGGTCATGTCGACGCCGCGGGCCTGCATCTCGGCAAAGCGGCGGCACGCGCGTTCCTCGGCGCTGGCGGTAACGAACAGCTTGGCGTCGGCGTGCGGAGCGATCACGGTGCCGATGTCGCGTCCGTCGAGCACCGCGCCGCCGGGCTGGTTGGCGAAATCGACCTGGCGCTGGAGCAACGCGGCGCGCACCTGTGGGTGGACCGACACCCGGCTCGCGAGCCCGCCGGTCGTTTCATAACGCAGCGCGGGATCGGCCAGCAGGGCGTCAGGAAAGGCGCAGGCGGCCAGCGCGTCGGCGGCGTTGTCGGCATCGCCATGGTCGAGCTGTGTCTGATAGCCGACCGCGCGATAGAGCAGCCCGGTGTCGAGCACGGGCAGGCCGAAATGCGCGGCGAGGGCATGGGCGATCGTGCCCTTGCCCGATGCGGTGGGGCCGTCGACGGCGACGATCATTGCTGCAGGCTCGCGAGCAACGCCTCGAAATTCGGAAAGCTCGTCGCGACCGGGGCGATATCGTCGATCGTCACCGGCGCCTTGCTGGCGAGGCCGGCGATGGCGAAGCTCATGCAGATGCGGTGGTCGAGGTGGCCGGCGATGGCCGCACCGCCCGCGAGCGGGTCGCCGCCGCTGCCGTCGATGATCAGCCCGTCTTCGCTCTCCTCGACGCGGACGCCGATCGCCTTGAGCCCGGTCGCCATCACCGCCAGGCGGTCGCTTTCCTTGACGCGCAATTCGTCGAGGCCGGTCGTCGTCGTGCGCCCTTCGGCGAGCGCGGCGGCGACGAAGAGGATCGGATATTCGTCGATCATGCTCGGCGCGATCGCCGGATCGACGTCGATGCCCTTCAGCATGCTGTGGCGTACGCGCAGATCGGCCGCCGGTTCGCCGCCGACGGTGCGGGCGTCGAGCAACGCGATATCGCCGCCCATCGCCTGCAACACCTCGACCAGCCCGGCGCGCGTCGGATTGAGCCCGACATTGGCGATGGTGACGTCGGAGCCCGGCACGATCAGCGCGGCGACGATGAAGAAAGCGGCCGACGAGGGGTCGCCGGGAACGACGATCGTCTGCGGTTTGAGCTCGGCCTCGCCGCGGATATGAATGTACCGCGTGCCGTCGCGATCGGTTTCGACGGTCAGGTCGGCGCCAAAGCCCTGGAGCATGCGCTCGCTATGGTCGCGGGTCGGCACCGGCTCGATCACTTCGGTGATGCCCGGCGTGTTGAGGCCCGCGAGCAGGATCGCGCTCTTGACCTGCGCCGAGGCGACGGGGAGGCGATAGGAGAAGGGGATGGCCGGGGCGAGGCCACGCAGCATCAGCGGCAGGCGGCCGCCGGGTGAGGCGGTGATATCGGCGCCCATCTGACTCAGCGGGTCGATGACGCGCCCCATCGGGCGGCCCGACAGGCTGGCGTCGCCGACGAAAGTGGCGGTGATCGGGTGGCTGGCGACGAGGCCCATCAGCAGGCGCGTCGAAGTGCCGCTGTTGCCCATGTCGAGCGCTTCGCGCGGCTGGAGCAGTCCGCCGACCCCGACGCCATGGATGCGCCATTCGCCGTCGCGCCGTTCGATGCTGGCGCCCATGGCGCGCATCGCGGCGGCGGTCGCGAGCACGTCATGCCCCTCGAGCAGCCCGGTGACGCGGCTTTCGCCAACCGCCAGCGCCGACAGCATCAGCGAGCGGTGCGAGATGCTCTTGTCTCCCGGGATCGCGATCCTACCTTGCAGCGGAACGGAAGCGGAAAAGGCGCGCGGCGTGGCGGTTTGATCGGTCATGGCGTGCGGCTTTTGACAGCGGCCTTGCAATCTGGCAAGGCGCACGCCGATTTGATGGATTGCCGCGACGGAGCCATCCTTTTTCCGATATTTTATGATGTTTCCAGAAGGTTATGAGGCGTTTATGATTAAGGCTGAATGGGGCACGAAGCGTAGCTGCCCGAAATGTGCCACCCGATTCTATGATCTGACCAAGGATGATCCGGTCGCGTGCATCAACTGCGGTTATGCCTGGATCCCGGAATCGGTGCTGAAATCGAAGCAGCCGATGCCGTTCGAGGAAATCGAAAAGCCCGGCAAGGTCGCCAAGGAACCCGAGGCGGACGACGATCTGGATCTGGACGTCGACGTCGACGAGGACAGCGATTCGCCCGATAACGACGTCGACCTCGGCGGTGACGACGATCTGGGCGTGGCGACGGCGGACGACGACGACGTCGAAACCTGATTTTTCACGGCAAGGGCCAAAAAGGCATCGTCAGATGCATTTGGCCCCTTGCATCGGTCGCCGGCACTGCTAAAGGCGGCCACCCGATCGCAGTCACCCGGACGCGGTCACGAAGTTGTGGGGCCTTAGCTCAGCTGGGAGAGCGCCTGCATGGCATGCAGGAGGTCAGCGGTTCGATCCCGCTAGGCTCCACCATTTCCTCTAAAAGGGCCCGCCGACGCGGGCCTTTTTTATTGCCCATCCCCCGCGACAAAATGCGACGGCGTGATGACGGGTAGCGGGCGAAACGCGATGTTGAAGAATTGGGCTGGTCCCCCTCCCGCAGGCGGGAGGGGCAGCGAGACTTGGGCGCTTGCGCCCTAGTCGCAGCGGGGTGGGCAGGCCGCAACGCTGCTAGCCCACCCCCAACCCCTCCCGCCTGCGGGAGGGGAGAGCCACCTCCGCTTCCCACCTCAAAATCGCCACTCGTCGCAGCGCCGCTGGTCGACGCCGGTCTCGCGGTTATTCGGCGGCTTCGGTCTCGAAGATCGGTTCCATCGCGATCGGATCGGCGAGGGTGATGCGGTCGAGGATCGCGGCGGTATCGTCGCGGACCTTCAGCATCAGGCTGCGCATCCGGCATTCGGATTCGGGCAGGCAATTCTTGCAATGCTCGTGCGCGTTGCGCGCCGCGCAGGGAACGAGCGCCAGCGAGCCGCGCGTCAGGCGGACGAGGTCGCCATAGCTGATGTCGACCGGGGGCAGCGCGAGCTGATAGCCGCCGTCGCGCCCGCGCTGCGACAGCAACAGGCCCTCGCGCGCCATTTCGGACAGGATCACGGTCAGGAACTTCGGCGGGATATTCTGCGCCTCCGCAATATCCGCAAGCTGGACCTGCCCCTTGCCCCAATGGTCGGCGAGGTGCTGAAAGGCGCGGATCGTATAGCGGGTCTTTTGCGACAGCATGTGTCATGCTGTGTGACATATTCATCCCTAATTCAACCTGTCTGGATGACATTCGACCAAGAGTTGATGAAAATCACAGCGGGTGGCATGACCGGTCGCTACTGGGGTCGCGGGAAGCCCGATGCGGGCGATCGTTGCGTGGAGTGGATCGAATGCGGAAAATTTTGGCAGCGCCGGCGGTTTTGGCCGCATGTTTGCTGGCGGTGGCGCCGGCGCAGGCGCAGTTCGGCGGGTTGCTGCGCAAGGTGACGTCGCCGACTCCGACGCCGAGCACGAGCGAAAAGGACAATGGCGGCTGTCCCAAGGGCAAGAAGGGCAGCGGCACGGGTCGCAAGATCCTGGGCGGCATCCTGAGCGACGCGATGGGCGACGCGGCGGGCAAGACCGGTTTCGGCAGCTATCTGCCGACCGCCGAAGTCGCGGGAACCTTGACCGATGCGATCGCCTGCCGCCTCGATCCGGGCGAACAGTTGCAGGCGGCGGCGGCGACCGAGGAGGTAACGCGCGGCGAGGAAGTCGGCGCGACGTCGAACTGGACCAGCGCCACGCGCGAAAATGTCAGCGGGTCGTCGACCGTGGCGTCGGTCAGCACCGAGGGCGGCGGGCGCAAATGCATGAACGTCAACGACTTCATCATCGTCGATGGCGAAGAGACGCAGGTCAGCAAGCGCATGTGCAAGGGGCCGGGCGACACGCGTTATGTCCTGGCGGCGTAAATTCCCCCGGCTGGCGTGCGGCGCCGTGGCGCTGCTCGGCCTGACCGGGGCGTCGGGGATGGACCCTGCGAACCCGACCTGCCCGGCGGTTCCGAACTGGACCACCAACACGACGATGACGCTGAAGGTCGAGAAGCGCGGCGACATGAAGGTGATGCTGGCCGAGGGCCGCGTCGACTCCGGGCTTCCCGATCGTCTGGCGGCGGCGCTGAAAGCGAACCCCGACGTCGCCGAAATCTGGCTGCGCTCGCCCGGCGGCGACGCCCGCGCCGGCAATGCGGCGGGGCGTATCATCCGCTCGAACATGGGCCTGGGCACCCGCATCCCGAGCGGCTGGACCTGTTTCAGCGCCTGCAACTTCATCTTCATGGGCGGCCAGCCGCGCGTCATCGACCCCGGCGGGGTGTTCATGGTGCATATGTTCACCCGCACCGGCGACCGCGCGGCGATCGACATGAGCGTCGCGATGGGCACCGACGCGACCAAGGAACTGATCGGCGGCATCGAGCAGGATTCGGCGCTGCTCGCGAGCGAGGACAATGATTTCCTGATCAAGATGGGGGTCTCGCGCAAATTGCTGACCGACATCATGTATCGGCAACAGGCGGTCGCGACCGACGAGGACAAGTCGACCCGCCGCTGCCTGACGCAGAGCGAAGCGCTGAAATATGGGGTCACCTTCGCCGTCGAATGAGGGGCGGGCGTCGCGCCCCGCGCCCTATGAAGTTGCAAACAGCAACGAATGACGTACACTCGCCCAAACACAATTGGGAGCGACTGCCATGACCGATATGACGCACGATCACGCCACCTTCCGGTCGATGATCGACGGGACGCAGCAGGATTGGGACATCATCGCGCGCGAACAGAAGGAATTCGCGCCGCAGAATGGCAAGCGCATCCTCGAGCATCTGAAACTGCTCGGCGGCGATTATGGCGGCTTTCCGGTCGACCGGCTCGAACATTGCCTGCAGACCGCGACGCGCGCGCACCGCGACGGGCGCGACGAGGAATATGTCGTGATGGCGCTGCTTCACGACATCGGCGACACGCTCGGCGCGTTCAACCACCCCGACGTGGCGGCGGCGATCCTGAAGCCCTTCCTGTCCGAGGAAAATCTGTGGATCGTCCAGCACCACGGGATTTTCCAGGGCCATTATTTCTTCCACTATATCGGCCTCGACCGCGACATGCGCGACCAGTTCAGCGACAGCCCCTATGCCGCCGCCTGCGCCGAGTTCTGTGAGAAATATGACGCGCCCGCGTTCGACCCCGATTATGACAGCGAACCGCTGGAATTTTTCGAGCCGATGGTGATGCGGATTTGTTCGTACCCGAAAACCAGCATCTATAAGAAGGTGATGGTCGAGGAAGCAGCGGAGTAGGGACCGCTAGCCCCTCCCCTTCAGGGGAGGGGTTGGGGTGGGGCTATCGAGATAGCGCAAGGCTGCTGGCCCCCACCCGCTGCGACTAACGAACAAGTTCGCAAGTCTCGCTGCCCTCCCCTGAAGGGGAGGGTTTATTCCGTTACTTCCCCTTGAACGCCGTCTTGCGCTTCTCGACGAACGCCAGCACACCCTCGACGGCGTCCTCGCTGTTGCCTGCGATGAACTGCCCCATCGCCTCGGCGTCGAGCGTCTGAGCAAAGCTTTGCGACAGGCCGTCGCGCAGGACCTTGCGCATCGTGCCCAGCGATACCGTCGGGCCGTTCGCCAGCCGCGTCGCGAGCGCGCGCGCTTCGGTCATCAGGTCCGCATCCTCGACGCATTTATAGACGAGGCCCCATTCGGCCGCCTGTTCGCCGCCGATCTTTTCGCCAAGCATCATCATCTGGGTCGCGCGCGGCAGGCCGATCAGGCGCGGCAGCAGCCAGGACGAACCGCCGTCGGGCACCAGCCCGATATTGACGAAGGCCTGGAGGAAATAGGCCGACTTGCCGACCAGCGTGAAGTCGCCCGACAGGCCGAAGCTGCAGCCGACGCCCGCCGCCGGGCCGTTGACCGCGGTGACGACCGGGATGTTCAGATTGGCGAGCGCGAGCAGCATCGGGTTATAATGGTTGCGCAGCGCCTTTCGGCTGTTGGCGCCGCCGCCGACGGCCGATGCGGCGCGGTCGCCGCCGAGGTCGGCCCCCGAACAGAAGCCGCGCCCTTCGCCGGTGATCAGCAGCGCGCGCGCGCCGAGGACGGGCAGGTGATCGAGCGCGTCGCGGATCTCGTCGGCCATCGCGGGCGGCATCGAATTGAGCCGCTCGGGGCGATTGAGGGTGATCGTCGCGACATGGTCGGCGATCTCGAGCTTGATCATCTCGTAGGTCGGGGTCGTCATGGGGAAGATATCCTCTCGTAAGTTTACCTTTACGTTCACGTAAAGTTGTGACCGATTTGAGGCGTCAGTGCAAGAGGGGATGGGGGCTCAGTCGCTCCCGTCCCGGATGCGCGCGAAGCGCAACGCGCCGTCGGGGCGGCGGAGGACGACGCCGTCGTCGCTGGCGGTCAGGCACGCCCCGTTGAAATCATACACTCCGATATCATTGGGGATCAGGCGCACATGTAATCGCCCCTTGTCCGCCGGTCCCAGATCGTAGCGCGGCGCGGTGATATCGTAGATCGGCTCGCGGATTTCGACCCAGCGCGGGATCCGGCGATCGTCCTCGGGCATCGTCCAGCCGTAATTCTGCGTATAATCCTCGATCGGATCGCCGCTGTCGAAACCGATGGTGAAGGTGACCCCCGCAATCCCTTCGCCGCTTGGCCAGGTGGCGAGGATCGTCGGCTGCGCCCCGTCGACATCGACCGGTTCGGCTTTTTCGAACGCGGGCGGCACCGGCTTGGGCTCGGTGAACAGGCAGATCGCGTCGCCCTGTCGCTCCCAACGCCCCTCGGCATGCTCGTCGAGCGCGCCGGCGAACAGGCCATATTGGAATGTGCCATCGGGACCGATGAGCAATCCGCCGCCGACATCGGGGCCCTCGGCGACGCGATATTCGCCGATCAGGTCGGGCGCCTGCGCGACGGCGCCGGACACGAACGAGACTGCGAGGGCGGCGGTGATCAATAGGGTTCGCATGGCCATCCGTCTGCGCGTCTTCCGGCCACGAATCCAGCCCATATCGGCGGCCGCCTTTTCCTTTGACAGTCGCGCCGGGCACCGCGACCAAGGGCACGGGAGCTGATCGACAGGATGAAAAAGCGGGTGGTGGCGAAGGCGGCGATGGTGAGGATGGGGACGCTGGCCGGATTCGCCTTGCTGGGCGCGGTAGCCAGCGATGCGCAGGCGCAGGCTCCGGCGGGCGGCGAGGTGGCGATCGCGATCCGCGGCGAGAGCGACCAGCTGATCGGCCACCAGAACGAACGCGCGACGGCAACCGCAGGCGGCAGCGAAAGCGTTCGTCAGGTCGAGTCCGCCTTCACGGTCTCGGGCCATGGCCCGACCCAATTCAGCGAAACGCTGCACATCAAGCTAGACGAACAGGGGGCGCCGCAGCGCTGGCAGTGGCGCCGCAGCATCGACGACCGGGTGCTCACCGTCGACCTCGAACGCGCGGGCGGGGTGTTCAGGGGGGCGGCGGTGGGCGGCGGCGAGCGTCATCCGGTCAGCGCGCCGATCCCGGCGCTGCCGATCGGCGATCCCGATGCGCTGGCGCCGCTGATGAACGAGCCCGCCGCCGCGCGGAGCTGGTCGATCGCCGAATTCGACCCTGTCGCGTTGCAATTCCGCCCGGTCGCGCTGGCGCTGGCGAAACGGACCGACGCCGATCATGCCTATGTGCTGACGCTGTCGCGCGGCGGGCGGCTGCAATCGGTGCGTTGGCTGTCCTATGCGCAGGGCCGGCTGGTCGAGGCGCGGCAGCCGTTGCTCGGCAGCGCGCGCTCCTACCGCCCCGACGACAGTCCATTGACCAAAGAGGATATGCTGTCGCGCGGCCGTGTCGTCGCGCACGAACAATATCGGCCCAACGTCCATATGACGCAGCGCGCCGCGCTAGGGCAGATTCGCTATGATTTCGGCGCCCCCGCCGAGGTTGCGATCGTCCTTCCCGAAACCGGTGAGCAGCGCGTGCGGCGCGAAGGCGACGTCTGGCAGGTCGATATCTGCCGCGATTGCGGTCCGGAGTTGCCGCTGACCGAGACCGAGCGCGCGCAATGGACCCGGCCGAGCCAGTGGATCCAGAGCGCCGATGCCGGCTTTCGCGAAAAGGCGGCGCGGGCGCGGCGCGGAGCAAAGACCGACGAGGCGGTGATGGAGCGGCTGGCGGTCGCCGCCCGCGCGCGGCTGCCGCGCATCGATTTCGACGGTTATGTCTCGGCGCGCACCGCATGGAGCCGGCG
>NZ_JBOHHU010000047.1:0-30656 GCF_050725615.1 Sphingopyxis sp. | reverse complement strand
CGGTTACAGACAGGCAGCCAACCCCTCGCGAAAGCTCGGATAGCGCGGCGTCCAGCCGAGCAGGCGTTTGGCCTTGCCGTTGGCGACGCGACGGTTCTCGGCATAGAAGGCGCGCGCCGCAGGGGACAGGCCGGCTTTGTCCAGCGTCTGCAGCGGCGGCAAGGGCGCATCGCGCATCGCGCAGCCCCATTCGACCAGCCGGTTCTGGTGGCAGGGTTCGTCGTCGGCGAGGTTGTAGACGCCCGCTGGCCCCCCGAACGAGGCGAGGACGCCGCCCGCGATGTCGTCGACATGGACGCGGCTGAAAACCTGATCGGGCAGGGCGATGCGGTGCGCGCGGCCTTCGCCGATGCGATCGAGGGTCGAGCGACCGGGGCCGTAGATGCCGGGGAGGCGAAACACCGACACGTCGCCGCGCAGCGCCTGCCAGGCGGCGTCGGCCGCGTTGCGGTCGGCCCGGCGGCCCCTGATCGGCGCGCTTTCGTCGACCCAGGCGCCGCCGCAGTCGCCGTAAACGCCGGTCGATGACAGATAGCCGACCCAGGTTGCGGGGGCGAGGGCGATCGCTTCGCCATAGACCTGCAAGACGGGATCGACGCCGTCGGCCGGCGGCACCGACGAGAGAATGTGCGTTGCGGTGCGCAACTTTTTGAGCACCAGATCCCTGTTTTCAAAGGCTATCGTGGCACCCTGACCCTCGCGTGTCGTACCCGCCACCTCCCAGCCGCGCGCTTCCAGCCGCCGCGCGACATGGCCCGCAGCATAGCCCATTCCCAAGATCAGCATCTCACCCATGCCGCACCTTATTGCGCAGGCTGCGGGCCAAGCCTAGACCCGCATCCATGACCGATGCCTCTTCGACGCCCGCCATCCCCGTCACCATCCACCGCGGCGATTATCGCCCGCCCGAATGGCAGGTCCCCGACGTGGCGCTCGATTTTGCGCTGGGCATCGACGAGACGAGGGTGTCGGCCAGCCTGTCGGTCGAGCGCCACAGCGACGCGCCCGCGCCGCTGACCCTGCGCGGCGACGCGATCACCCCCCTCGAAGTGCGGGTCGACGGCGCGGTTTGGAACGATTGGCGCATGCAGGGCAGCGATCTGGTCGTCGACCTGGGCGATCGCACCCGCGCGACCGTCGCGGTCGACACCGTCATCAATCCCGCCGGCAACAGCAATCTGATGGGCTTGTTCGCGTCGAACGGCATGCTCTGCACGCAATGCGAGGCCGAAGGGTTTCGCCGCATCACCTTCCACCCCGACCGCCCCGACGTGATGAGCCGGTACAAGGTCCGCATGGCGGGCGACAAGGCGCGCTTCCCGATCCTGTTGTCGAACGGCAATTGTGTCGAACAGGGCGAGGGTGCGGACGGCACGCATTGGGCGCTTTGGGAGGACCCTTGGCCGAAGCCCTCCTATCTCTTCGCGCTCGTCGCGGGCGACCTGGTGGTCAATCGCGACCGCTTCACGACGATGTCGAGGCGCGAGGTCGAGCTCGGCATCTGGGTGCGCGCGGGCGACGAGAGCCGCACCGGTCACGCGATGCAGGCGCTGAAGGACAGCATGGCGTGGGACGAGCGCGTCTATGGCCGCGAATATGATCTCGACCTGTTCAACATCGTCGCGGTCAGCGATTTCAACATGGGGGCGATGGAGAATAAGGGGCTCAACGTC
The DNA here is from genome assembly GCF_050725615.1 of Sphingopyxis sp. GTDB lineage: Bacteria > Pseudomonadota > Alphaproteobacteria > Sphingomonadales > Sphingomonadaceae > Sphingopyxis. Next base: position 28,983 of record NZ_JBOHHU010000047.1, on the reverse strand, counting down.
TTCAACACCCGCTACATCCTCGCCGATGCCGACACCGCGACCGACATGGATTATGACGGGGTGCAGGGCGTCGTCGCGCATGAATATTTCCACAATTGGTCGGGCAACCGCGTCACCTGTCGCGACTGGTTTCAGCTCAGCCTGAAAGAGGGGTTCACCGTCTTTCGCGACCAGAGCTTTTCGGCCGACATGGGCTCCCCGCCGGTCAAGCGCATCGAGGACGTCCGCCTGCTCCGCGCCGCGCAATTTCCCGAGGATGCGGGGCCGCTCGCGCACCCGATCCGCCCCGACAGCTTTCAGGAAATCTCGAACTTCTACACCGCGACCATCTATAACAAAGGCGCGGAGATCATCCGGATGATGGCGACCTTGCTGGGCCCCGAGCGGTTTCGCGCCGGCACCGACCTTTATTTTGAGCGTCACGACGGCGAGGCCGCAACGTGCGAGGATTTTGTCCGCGCGATGGAGGAGGGCGGCGATATCGACCTGTCGCTGTTCCGCCGCTGGTACGAGCAAGCGGGAACGCCGCGGCTGACCCTGTCGCTGGTCGAGGACGCGGGCGAATGGGCGCTCGACGTGGCGCAGACGGTGCCGCCGACGCCCGGCCAGCCCGACAAGCAGCCGATGCTGATGCCGCTGCGCCTCGCGGCCTTTGCGATGGACGGCAGCGGGGCGGCGATGCCCGATATTTTGGTGACGCTGACCGGCGCCAGCCAGCGCGTGCCGCTCGGCGCCTTCGCCGCGCGGCCGGCCTTGTCGGTCAACCGCGGTTTTTCGGCGCCGGTGATCGTCGATTATGTCCGCGCCCCGGGCGAACTGGCCTGGCTCGCGGCGCATGATGACGATCCCTTCGCGCGCTATGAGGCGTTGCAGCAATTGATGCTCGACACGCTGGTTGCGGCGGTATCGGGCGAGGCTGTCGACCATCAGGCGGTGATCGACGCGGTCGCGGGAACGCTCGCGGGCCGCGCCGGCGATCCGGCCTTCGTCGCCGAAGCGGTGCTGCTGCCCAGCGAGGCCTTCATCGGCGACCAGATGGTGACGGTCGACCCCGATGCGATCCGCCGCGCGCGTCTGGCGTTGCAGGCGATGATCGGCCGTGCGCTTGAGGGCGAGTGGCGCGCGATCCTGTCGGGAACCTGTCCGCCCGCGACCGACCTCAGCCCCAAGGCAAAGGGCGGCCGCCGCCTGCGCGGTGTCGCGATCGCCTATCTCGCCGCGACCGGCATCGCCGACGTGCCGGGGCTGGTGTTCGGGCTCTTCTCGAACGCCGACGGCATGACCGAGCGGCAAGCCGCGCTCGCGACGCTGGCGCATGGCGACAGCGCGGAGCGGACCCATGCGCTCGATATCTTTTACCAGCGCTATCGCGACAATCCGCTGGTGCTCGACAAATGGTTCCAGGTGCAGGCCTGGTCGATGCGGCCCGACACGATCGACGCGGTGAAATCGCTGGCAGACCATCCGGACTTCACGCTGACGAACCCCAACCGTGTGCGCTCGCTCTATGGCGCGCTGACCGGCAATCAGGCGGCGTTCCACCAGCCCGACGGCGCGGGTTATCGATTGATCGCGGATCTGGTGATCGCGCTCGATCCCAGGAACCCGCAAACGGCGGCACGCATGATCCCGCCGCTCGGCCGCTGGAAACGCTTCGACGACAAGCGCGCGGCGATGATGAAGGCCGAACTGGAGCGCATATTGGCGCAGCCGGGCCTGTCGCGCGATACGACCGAACAGGCGAGCAAGAGCTTGATGGGGTGACGACGCCGGGCGCCGAAACGATGCGGCGGCCCAAAGCCGCCGCCGTCCTCGACCGGAACCGCGCCGATAGGCGCACGTAGTGCTTTGGCTGGGTTCGGCGGTCGTAGAGACCGATCGTGGGCCCATGGAGAAAAGCATGTTTGCCTGGGTCCGCAACCGTTATCTCGATGTGCTGGGGTCGATCTACCTCTATAACGAGCATCGCGGATACACCGCGATCGACCGCGTATTGGAGGCCGTTCGCGCCCGGTCGCCCGACGATGCGGGGCTGATCGCGGCGATCGAGGGACACCGGGCGGACGAGCGCAAGCATTATGTCATGTTCCGCCGCTGGTTCGAACAGCGCGGGACGATGCCGCTCGACGTCGACCGGACCTTTGGCCACATCGACCGGTTCGTCGAAATCATCTTTCGCACCCCCATCGACCGTCTCGATACCCAGGCGGTGATCGACCGCGACGAGCTGTTCGAACGGCTGTGCCGGGTGATCGCGCTGACCGAAAGGCGCGGTTATCGGCAGGTCGAAACGCTGCTCGCCAGCCGCCTGGTTCGCTCGGACCCGGTCTTGGTGAAAATCTTCCGGATCATCCGGAAGGACGAACCCAGCCATTGGGCGCCCTATGAAGATTGGCTGCTCGCGCATGGCAGGCGCGAACCGCGCTGGTGGGAGCGCGCGATCGACGGCTTCATTCATTCCGAACTGCTGATCCTCAAACTGCCGGCGCTGTTCCTGAACCCACGGACCCGGCGCCGCGCCGATTGGCCCGACGCGCAGGAACTGGAACGCGGTCCCCTTGCCCTGCAGCGATCGTCGACGGCGGCGTGAACGACCGGCCGACCCTCGGGAAGCCGGCTGTCGCGGTCCCCTCACCGGATCATGGCCGGCGGGGCCTGATCGCCCGGCTGATGACGCCGCGCGTCGGGGCGATGCTGCTGCGCAACACCGTCGTCAGCAGCTTCGTCTTCCTGCTCGGGCTGGTCCTGCTGTGGATGATGGTCCAATGGGCCGGGATGAATGCGGTGCTGGCGGCGGCGATCAGCTTCCTGATCGCCAATGGCTGTCACTACGCGCTCGGCCGGACGTGGATATTTCGCGGCACCGAGCGCGGGTTGCGGACCGGCTATATGCTCTTTCTGATCAATGCCGGGGTCGGCATGGCGATTACCGTCGCGCTGTTCGCGGCGCTGCTCGCTTTTACCGGCATCCATTATCTGGTGGCGCGCGTCATCGTCTCGGTCTTTGCGGGGCTGGCAATGTTCGTGCTGAATGCCGTGCTCAATTTTCGGCAGGTCTGACATGCGCATCGCGCTGTTTTCGGGCAATTACAATTATCTGCGCGAGGGCGCGAACCAGGCGCTGAACGCGCTGGTCGCCTATCTCGAGGACAAGGCAGGCTGCGACGTGCGCGTCTATTCGCCGGTGACCGCGACACCGGCCTTTGAGCCTGCGGGAACGCTGGTCCCGGTGCCGTCGATCACCCTGCCGGTGCGCAAGGAGTTTCAGCTTGCGCTGCGCCTGCCCGGGACGATCCGCCGCGACGTCGCGCATTTCGCGCCCGATATCGTGCATGTCTCGACCCCCGATATCCTCGGCACCCGGGCGCAGACCTTTGCCAAGAAATTGGGTGTCCCGATCCTTGCCAGCATGCACACGCATTTCGAGACCTATCTCGACTATTATGGTCTGGGCTGGGCGCGCCCGATGACCGAGGCGCATATTGCTCGCTTCTATCGGCGCAGCGACCATGTCGTCGCGCCGACGCCGACGCTGGTCGCCGACATGAAGCGGCTGCGCGGCGACGACCGTGCGAGCGTCTGGAGCCGGGGGATCGATCGCGAGCTGTTTTCTCCGGCGCGCCGCGATGTCGCCTGGCGGCGCGCGCAGGGCTTCGCCGACGAGAGCATCGTCGTCCTGTTCTTCGGGCGGCTGGTACTCGAAAAGGGCGCGGCCGTCTTCGTGGAGGTCCTGCGCGCCTTGCAGGGCCGCGCGCCGGTGCAGGCGCTCGTCGTCGGCGCGGGCCCCGCCGCCGCCGCCTTTGCGGCGCTGCCCGGCGCCGTCCTGACCGGCCATCTGGAGGGCGTCGATCTGGCGCGTGCGGTCGCCAGCGCCGATATCATGCTCGGCCCCAGCACCACCGAAACCTTTGGCAATGTCGTGCTCGAGGCGATGGCGTGCGGCGTGCCGGTGGTCAGCGCCGATGCGCCCAGCGCCCGCGCGCTGCTGATCGATGGCGACACCGGCCTGCTGTGCCCGGCGCGCGATGTCGGCGCTTATGCCGAGGCCATCCTGCGCCTGATCGACGCGCCCGATATACGGCGGGCGATGGGGGCAAGCGCGCGCCAGGCCAGCGCTGCCTATTCCTGGGATGCGGCGTCGGAAAGCGTGGCGAAGGTTTATCGCTCGCTGGTCGCGGGGGATGGCCTCGGCGCAGGCGTCTCGCGCCAGCCCTAGACGCGGGCACCTGCGGCTGGCATCTGCTATGCCCTTGCCGGGCGACGGGAAATAGCCGCATGGTCCGGTCACCGGAAAAGAAAGGCAGGGTTTCGATGCGCAAACTGGCAATTTTGGGCGCGAGCCTGTTGGTCCTGGCGCCGCAGCTGGCGGCGGCTCAGGAAACGGCTGCCGAGGAACAGACGGCACCCGCGGCCGCAGCGACAGCGCCCATGGCCGCCTCCGCCGCCGGCAGCGCGCGCACCGCGCCCGAGCGCCGCTTCACCGGCGCCGACCTGTTCGACCTGTCGATCGCCGCCGATCCGCAGATCAGCCCCGACGGGCGCTGGATCGCCTATGTTCGCCGCGCGAACGATATCATGTCCGACAAGGCGGTGAGCTCGATCTGGCTGATCGATACCCAGAGCGGCGAGGAAGTGCCGGTCGCGGGCCAGAATGGCGCGGCCTTCTCGCCGCGCTGGTCGGCCGACGGCAAGCGCCTCGCCTACGCCTCGACCGCCGGCGGCAGCGCCCAATTGTGGGTGCGCTGGATGAACGGGGGCGAGGCGGTACGGCTGACCGGACTGCCGACCAGCCCATCGAGCATCGCCTGGTCGCCCGACGGCAAGTCGATCGCCTATACGATGCTGGTCAAGGACGAGGGGCCGAAATTCGGTTCGGCGCCAGCGAACAAGCCCGAAGGCGCCGAATGGGCCAAGCCGCTCGAGGTTCACGACCTGCTCGCCTATCGCGCTGATGGCGAAGGCGAGCTTGAGCCGGGTTTCGAGAAGGTTTTTGTGGTCCCCGCGACCGGCGGATCGCCGCGTCAGCTGACCTTTGGTCCCTATCACGACGGCGGGCCGCTGAGCTGGTCGCGCGACGGGCGCACGCTCTATTTCGGGGCGAACCGCAAACCTGATTGGCAAAACGATCCGGTCGAGGGGGAGATTTACGGCCTCGACGTCGCGAGCGGCGCGGTGACGCAATTGACCGATCGCGACGGCCCCGACGGCAATCCGGTGGTGTCGCCGAATGGCCAGCTGATCGCCTATGTCGGGTTCGACGACAAATTGCGCGCTTATGAAAATGCGCAGCTTTATGTGATGAACCGCGACGGATCGGGGCGCCGCAGCCTGACCCAGAATTGGGACTATAGCGCCGATGCGATCCTGTGGGATGCCGACAATGGCGGCGTCTATGTCCAATATGACGATCGCGGCGAAACGAAGGTCGCGCGTATCGGGCTCGATGGATCGGTGCGTGGCGTCGCCAGCGGTCTGTCGGGTGGCGGGCTCGACCGGCCCTATACCGGCGGCAGCTTTTCGGTATCGGCGGGCGACGCGATCGCCTTCACCGGCGGCACCGCGACCCGCCCCGCCGAGGTGCAACTGGCGCGCGGCGGCAAGACCGTGATGCTGACCGACCTCAACCGCAGCCTGCGTGAGGTCAAGGCGCTTGGCGCGGTCCGCAAGATCACCACCGCGTCGAGTTTCGACGGCAAGGCGATCGACGGTTGGCTGACGCTGCCGCCGGGCTATGTCGAGGGCCAGCGCGTGCCGCTGATCCTCGAAATCCACGGCGGACCGTTCGCGGCCTATGGCGGGCATTTCTCGACCGACAACCAGCTCTATGCCGCGGCGGGCTATGCGGTGCTGTCGGCCAACCCGCGCGGGTCGACGAGCTATGGGGCCGCCTTCGCGAACGAGATCGACAAGGCCTATCCGGGCAATGACTATTTCGACCTGATCAGCATCGTCGATCGCGCGGTCGAGCTTGGCATCGCCGATCCCGACGCCTTGTTCGTCACCGGCGGGTCGGGCGGCGGGGTGCTGACGAGCTGGATCGTCGGCAAGACCCAGCGCTTCAAGGCGGCGGTGACGCAGAAGCCGGTGATCAACTGGACGACGCAGGCGCTCACCGCCGACGGCCCGGCCTTCTTCGGCCGCTACTGGCTCGGGGCGATGCCATGGGAAAAGCCCGAACTCTTCTGGGCGCGCTCGCCGCTGTCGCTCGTCGGCAATGTCGAGACCCCGACATTGGTCGTTGTCGGCAGCGAGGATTATCGCACCCCGGTCAGCGAGTCCGAGCAATATTACACCGCGCTGCGTCTGCGCGGGGTGCCGACCGCGCTGATCAAGGTGCCCGGCGCGAGCCATGGCGGCATCGCGGCGCGCCCGTCGCAATCGGCGGCGAAGGCGGCGGCGATCCTGGCGTGGTTCGAGAAGTACAAGAAAGGCTGGACGCGGCCGGCAGCGAGCCGCGACGGCGACTGATGCAGGCGCGGCTGGGCGGCGTCAGCTGCCCAGCCAGGTCGCGATATCGACCGCGACCTTGTTCGCTGCGCGGGTCAGGGCTTCGCCGACCGGCTTGGCCTCGATCTTGCCGCCGATCGCCTCGCGCGCTTCGAAACGGCGCTGGGTGACGGTCTTGCCCGCCGACGACACCAGCATCGCCTGATAGACGACAACCGCCTCATTGGTGCGCGCGTCGACGCCGAATTCGACGAGCTGGCTCGCGAGCTGATCGCCCGGCGCGGTCAGATATTGCCCCTCGTCGAGCACCACGCGGCTGGTCCGCGCCGACACCGTGTCCGAAATCAGCCGCTGGAACAGCCGCTGCGGCGCCTCGACCCATTGGGCGTCCTTGACATAGGTGACGCTGGCATTGTCCTCCTGCACCGGGATGCGCGTCGTGCGCAGCTTCTGCGGCGCGGTGGGCACGAGGATCGTCAGCGTCGTCCCTTCGTTCGCGGTGCGGGCTTCGCCGGCGACGGGCGCCGCGTCGGCATCGAGGGTGAGCAGGAAAGGCGGCACCTTGCCGCCTAGGCTGAAGCAGGCCGAGAGCGACACGGCCGCAAAAGCGAGCAGCAGCGGGGTACGGGCGCGGCGGACGAGGCTGGGCATGACGGGTGTCTTCCTCATTATTTATGGTCGGGCAGCTTGCTGCCGCTGATGACGGCGCCCGCGCCTTGCTGGTCGAGCTTGTCGGTGAGGCTGGAGAGCGAGGCCGAGGTGCGGCGCAGGTCGCGGATCAGCGCATTGGCTTCGGGGATCGTCGTTTCGCTGAAGGTCTTGAGGCCGGGGCGGGCATCGGCGATCGCGCCTTCGAGCGTCTTCATCGACGTGTTGGCGGATTTCAGCGTATCGGCGAGATTCTTCATCGCGGGGTCGACATTGCGGTCGATCGTCCCCTGCGCCGAGGCGGCGAGGTTGCCGATCTGTTCGGCGGCGACCCCGGTCTGCTGGATTGCGATGCGCGTATCGGCGAGCGCCTTTTCGATCGCGGGGCCGTTGCGCGCGAGGATCGCGGTCGACTGTTCGACATTTTCGAGGATGCCGGCAAAACTGTCCTGATTCTTGTCGTCGGCCAGTTCGGCGAGGCGCTCGGTCAAGGTCGACAGGCGCTGGAGCAGTTGCGGCGCGGTGTTGAGCAGTTCGCCGAGACCGCCGACGCGCACCGGAATGGTCGGCTTGCCGTCGGGTCCCTTGTCGGTGATCGGCGGTGCGCCCTTGACCCCGCCGGCGAGCGAGATTTGCGACACGCCGGTGAAGCCCACGCCTTCGAGCGCGGCGGTCGTGCCCTGCACGATCGGCACGCCTTCATTCACTTCGATGCGGACGCGGACGAATTGCGGGTCGTTGGGGAGCAGCGCGATCCGGGTGACCTGACCGACCGGAACGCCCGAATATTGGACCTGCGCGCCCTTGTTCAGCCCGTCGACCGACTGTTTGAAATAAATGTCATATTCGCGCTTGTCGCCGCCGCTGTCGTTGGCGAGCCAGACGACGAAAAAGGCGAGCGCCGCCGTGAAGAGGAGGACGAAGGCGCCGACGAGGACGTTGTTCGAGCGTGTTTCCATCTGACGTTCCTATCGCCGCTGCGCGGTTTGGTTGCATCCCGCCGCAGCCCGGCCGCGCGGTCCGTTGAAATATTCCTGTATCCACGGATGCTCGGTGGCAAGCAGTTCCGGGATGGTGCCGATCGCGATCACCTTCTTTTCGGCGAGCACGGCGACGCGGTCGCAGGTGGCGTAGAGCGTGTCGAGGTCGTGGGTGATCAGGAAGACGGTGAGCCCCATGGTGTCGGCGAGGCCGCGCAACAATTCGTCGAACTTGGCGGCGCCGATCGGGTCGAGCCCGGCGGTCGGCTCATCAAGGAAGAGCAGCGCGGGGTCGAGCGCGAGCGCGCGCGCGAGGCCGGCGCGCTTGACCATGCCGCCCGACAGTTCGGCGGGATATTTGGGGCCGGCGTCGGGGGGCAGGCCGACCATCGCCACTTTATAAGCGGCGATCTCGTCGAGCAATTTCTGGTCGAGGCGCGGATAATATTCGCGCAGGGGGACCTGGATATTTTCGGCGACGCTCAGCGTCGAGAACAGCGCCCCGCCCTGGAACATCACGCCCCAGCGGCGGCGCAGGTCGCGCGATTCCTCTTCGTCGGCGATGGTGTCGAGCGACTTGCCATAGACTTCGATCTCACCCGCGTCGGGGGTCTGCAGCCCGATGATCGAGCGCATCAGCACCGACTTGCCGGTGCCCGACCCGCCGACGACGCCGAGGATTTCGCCCGACCGGACGTCGAGGTCGAGATGGTCGTGGATCACCGCGTCGCCGAATTTGTTGACGAGGCCGCGCACGCAGATCGCGCGGTCGAACTGTTCGGGGCGCACCGCGTCGGCGGCGGCGAGCTCCTCCCGGACCTGCTGCTGCTCGCTCTCTTCGGCCATCAATTCCATCCGATCGACGAAAAGAAGACCGCGAAAAAGGCGTCGAGCACGATGACGAGGAAGATCGCCGCGACCACGGCGGAGGTGGTGCGCTGCCCGACCTCCTCGGCATTCTGGCGCACCTGCATGCCCTCGTAACAGCCGGTGACGCCGATCAGCACCCCGAACACCGGCGCCTTGATCAGCATCGCCCAGAAATCGGTCATCGGGATGATATCGCGGAGCAGCTGAATGTAAGTGAGCGGCGGAATTTCGAGCCCGATCCAGCAGAACACCCCGCCGCCGATGATCGCGCAGATGCTCGCATAGAAGCCGAGCAGCGGCATCAATATCGTCGCGGCGGCGACGCGCGGCAGCACGATAGCCTCCATCGGCGAGACGCCGATCGTGCGCATTGCGTCGATTTCCTCGGTCAGCTTCATCGTGCCAATCTGCGCCGCAAAGGCGCTGCCCGAGCGGCCGGCGACCATGATCGCGGTCATCAACAGGCCGAGCTCGCGGATCGAGGCGCGACCGACGAGGTTGATCGTGAACACCTCCAGCCCGAATTGCCGGAGCTGCACCGCGCCCTGCTGCGCGATGACGATGCCGATCAGGAAGGTCATCAGGCCGATGATGGGGAGCGCGTCGACGCCGACCGTCTGGAACCGCGTGACGATCGCGTTCCAGCGCAGGCGGCGGCGTGCGCGGATCTGGGTGCCGAGCGCCATGATCATCGCGCCGAGGAAACCGATGATGCCGAGCAGTTCGTGCCACACCGCCATGCTGGCGACGCCAAGCTGTTCGAGCATCCGGATCAGCGGCGCGCGGCGGTCGCGGTGGACGCGATATTCGCTCTTGTCGCTGGCGAGCGCGTCGAGCAGCCGCTGCGCCTCCGGACTGGCGCCGGTGACCCTGGCGCCATGTTCGTTGACGGTGCGGGTGACGATCCACGCCCCCACCGTGTCGATGCGTTCGAGGGCCGAGAGATCGAGCGAGGCGATCGGTCCCAACGCGTCGAGCCGGGCGGGCACGTCACCGAGCCGCGCGAGCGTCAAACGCCCGGTGAAGCGGACCTGGGCGCCATCGGCACCCTCGCTCTGTTCGAAATCCGCCCTGGCCACCATCGCCGACGACTTTGTATTATTTGGCGAATAACGGCAAGCCATTCCACCGATCGGCTCGTCGCGATCGCGCGGCCTTGGCCCTGGCGCCGCCGCGCGCTAAAGCACTGCCCATGGATGATAATATCGTCGTTCCCGAACCATCGCCGGCCCACCGGATTGCGATGTACGACATGGATCGCACGATCACGCGCGCGGGGACCTACAGCGGTTTCCTGATGCATGTGGTGCGGCGGCGACAGCAATGGCGGATGCTGCTGACCCCGTTGGTGGGGCTGGCAGGGGTCGCTTATGCGCTGCGCCTGATCGACCGGTCGCGGTTGAAGGCGATCAATTTGCGGCTGCTGGTCGGGCCGCGCTTCCGCCGCGACGAGATTGCGCCGCTCGCCGAAAGCTATGCCGATCAGGTGATCGCGCGGGGTCTGCATGCCGCAGCGCTGGCGCAGTTGGAGGCCGACCGCGCCGCCGGATATCGCGTGCTGCTCGCGACCGCCTCTTTCCACCTCTACGTCGACGCGATCGCGAAACGGCTGGGGATCGACGATGTGCTCGCGACCCGGCTCGACGAGCCCGATGGCGCCGACCATGTCCATGCGCGGCTGTCGGGCGACAATTGTTATGGCGAGGCGAAGTTCGCGCGCATCTCCGACTGGATGGCGGCGAACGCGATCATCCGCGACGCCGCGCATATCCGCGCTTATTCGGACCATGTATCCGACCATCCGATGCTGCACTTCGCCGACGAGGCGGTGGCGACGACGCCGTCGCGCAAGCTGAAGAAGCTTGCGCCCCGGATGGGGTGGTCGGTGGTCGATTGGCGGGCGCGGAAAGGGCGGTAATTCTCCCCTCCCGTTTACGGGAGGGGTCGGGGGAGGGCGTGTCTATTCAAGGCTGCCCTGACCGACAGGCCCTCCCCTAGCCCCTCCCGCAAGCGGGAGGGGGACTCTTAAACCGCGTCTAGTGCCTGCGCGAAATCGGCGATCAAATCGTCGGCGTCCTCGATGCCGATCGACACGCGCACCAGATTGTCGGTGATGCCGAGCGCCTTCTTGCGTTCGTCCGGCACCGACAGATGCGTCATCGCGGCGGGGTGGCTGGCGAGCGTCTCGGTGCCGCCGAGGCTGACCGCGAGCTTGGCGATCTTGAGCGCGTCGAGGAAGCGGAAGCTCTCCTCCTCGCCGCCCTTGATGAAGAGCGAGAAGGTCGATCCGGCGCCGGTGCAATGGCGGTCGAAAATGTCCTTCTGCGACCCTTCGGGCAGGAAGCCGAGATAGCCGAGTCCGTCGACCTTGGGATGATCGCGCAGGAAGGCGCAGACCTTTTCGGCATTTTCGCCGGCGCGGCTCATGCGCAATTCGATCGTCTCGAGGCTGCGCAGCAGCATCCACGCGGTGTTGGGGTCGCAGATCGTGCCGATGGTGTTGCGCATCATGCGGATCGGGCCGAGCCAATGCTTCGAGCCGACGATGCCGCCCGCGACGAGGTCGCTGTGGCCGCCGGCATATTTGGTCAGGCTGTACAGCGTGATGTCGGCGCCATGCGCGAGCGGTTTCGACCACAGGGGCCCAAGGAAGGTGTTGTCGATCGCGATCGGCGGGCGCGCGCCTTCGGCGAAGGCGGCGTCGGTCGCGGCACGCATCGCCTGGACGTCGACGAGCGCGTTGGTCGGGTTCGCCGGGCTTTCGAGATAAACCATCGCGACCTTGCCGCCCTGCGCCTCGGCCATCTCCTTGGCGCGGATCAGGATCGCGTCCATCTCGGCGCGCGAGGCTTCGGCGGGGAAATCGACGTACTTCGCACCGAAGCGCGACAGGATGCGGCCGATCAGCGTTTCGGTCGCGGCGTAGAGCGGACCCGAATGGACGATGACGTCGTTCATGCTGACGTGCGCGAGGAGCAGGGTCGCGATCGCCGACATGCCGCTGGAAAAGACGAGCGCATCCTCGGCCTTTTCCCAGACGCCGAGGCGCGCCTCGAGGATTTCCTGGTTCGGGCCGTTGAAGCGCGAATAGACGAGGCCGTCGGCGCCGCCGGGGCGCTTGCCGGTGATCCCCTCGAAATGGCGCTTGCCTGCGGCGGCGCTTTCGAAGGCGAAGGTCGAGGTCAGGAAGACCGGCGGCTTCAGCGAGCCTTCGGAGAGCATCGGGTCGAAGCCATAGCCCATCATCAGCGTCGAGGGCTGCAGCTCGCGGTCGCCGATCCGGGTGACGTCCTTCTTGGGCGCGCGGCGCGGCGTGGTGCCGGTGAGGTCGGCGTTGTCGATGGGGGGCATAAAGACTCCTGCGCAATATAGTTTCAAATGCCACTAACGCGCTTTTGACCGCCGGTCACCCGGCGATTGCGTCAATCCTCGACGATCAGGCTGCGTTCCTTCGTTTCGGGGAGCATCAGCGTCGCGACCCCCGCCGCCGCGATGACGAAGGCGACGTAGAAATAGAAGATCCACTCAACCCCAGCGCCCTTCAGGCCGAGCGCGACCATTTCGAGCGTGCCCGCGAACATCGCATTGCCGATGGCATAGGGCAGGGCGACGCCGAGGCCCCGGATATGCGCGGGGAACAGCTCGGCCTTCACCAGCGCATTGTTCGCGCTGTAGCCGCTTTGCAGCGTCAGCGGGACCATGATGAGCAAGGTCGCGACGATCGGCGAGGTCACGGTCTCGAGCGTCAGGAAGGTCGGCACGGCGGCGATCGCGCCGCCGATACCGAAGAGCAGTAGCATCGGCTTGCGTCCGAATTTATCGGCGAGCGCCCCGAACACCGGCTGCATCGCGGTGAACCAGAGCAGGGCGGCGGCAATGATATAGGTCGCGGTCGCCTTGTCGAAACCCACGGTGTTGAACAGATATTTCTGCATATAGCTGGTGTAGGTGTAAGCGCCGAGCCCGCCGCCCGCCGAGAGGATGCCGACGAGGATCGACTCGCGGCGATGCTCTTTCCACAGCAGCTTCGCGGTCGAGGCGGGGCGGTCGACCGCCTGATTCTGGAACGACGGCGTTTCGGCAAGGTTGCGGCGCAGGATATAGACGCCGAGCGCGAGCAGCGCGCCGATGACGAAGGGAATGCGCCAGCCCCAGGCGGTGAGCTGCTCCTCGGTCAAAAAGCCCTGCAGCACCACCGCGACGAAGATCGCGCAGAGCTGGCCGCCGATCAGCGTCATATATTGGAAACTCGCCCAGAAACCGCGATTTTTCTTGGGCGCCATTTCGGAGAGATAGGTGGCGCTGGCGCCATATTCGCCGCCGAGCGACAGCCCCTGCAACATGCGCGCGACGAGCAAGGTCGCGGGGCCGAGCAGTCCGGCGACCGCATAGGTGGGGGCGACGGCGATCAGCAGCGAGCCGCTGAACATCAAGGCGACGGAGAGCGACAGCCCCGCCTTGCGCCCGCGCGTGTCGGCGAAGCGCCCCATCACCCAAGCGCCGATCGGGCGCATGATGAAACCAACCGCGAAGATCGCGGCGGTGCTTAAAAGCTGCGCGGTCGGATCGGCCTTGGGGAAGAAGACGGGGGCGAAATAAATGGCGAAGGAGGCGTAGGCGAACCAGTCATACCATTCGACGAGATTGCCGAGCGACCCGCCGACGATCGAAACCAGCCGTTTGCGCGGTATCGCCAAGGCCTGCACGCTCTTCTCCCCTTTTGGTTACGCCAGTCCGATCACCGATAGTTGGCGGCCATAGCTGTTTTCGGCTTTGTGGCAGGCGCGGCGATAGCTGAAATATTCGTCCGCCTCGGCATAAGTGTCCTGCCCCCCGATGGCAATTCGCGTGACCCCCGCCGCCGCCAGCCGGGCGGCGACATAGGCGGCGATGTCGAACATCGCATGACCCGGTTTGCCCGCCGCGAAGAAGCGTTCGTTAACAGGATCGTCGCCGAGGAAGCGCGCGACGAAGCTCTCGTCGACTTCATAGGAGGCGCGGCCGATGCACGGGCCGATCGCAACCGCGATGTCGGCGCGCGCGGCGCCGAGGCTTTCCATCGCGGTCAGCGTCGCGTCGGTCACTCCGGCGATCGCGCCCTTCCAGCCGGCATGGGCGGCCCCGACGACCCCGGCCTCGCGGTCGGCGAACAGCACGGGCACGCAATCGGCGGTGAGAATAGCGAGCAATATTCCGGGCGTGCGGGTGGCGAGCGCATCGGCCTCGGGCCGCGTGTCGAGGTCGGTCGTGTCATCGACGATGACGCAGCGATCGCCATGGACCTGATAGAGGCTGGTGAGCGCAGCGCCGGGCCGGATCGTCTCGGCGACGCGGCGGCGATTCTCGGCGATCAGGGCCGGGTCGTCGCCCGAGCCGAGGCCGCAGTTGAGCGAGGCGAGGTCGCCGGTCGAGACGCCGCCGCGACGGCCGAAAAAGCCATGGGGCACGCCTGCGAGCGCGTCGGACCGGACGAAGGGCGGGCTCACAGGTCGAGCCGGAAAAAGCGGTCTTCGTCGACATGGTTGCCGACCCGGAACTCGTTGCGGCCAACGTCGTAGAAGCCATAGCGGCGATACACCGCCTGCGCGCGCGGATTGTCGGTGAAGACGGTGAGGTAGAGCGTCGATGCCCGCTCGCGCGCCCATGCGATGCCCCAATCCATCAGCGCGCCGGCGACGCCGCTGCCCTTGGCGGCCTCGGCGAGGTAGATCTGGTGGAGTTCGACCGCATCGTCGGTGGGCTGCTCGGGGGGCAGGTCGAATTCGAGCGGGCCCATCTTGGCGTAGCCGATGATGTCGCCGTTCTCACCCCGGACGAGCATGATCGCCCAGTCGGGGTCGGCGATCTGCGCGCGCAGCTTCTCTGGCGGATTCCACGTCGAGAGGAAGAACGCCAGGTCGGCGGGGTCATAAATATGGCCGAAGGTCGCGGTGAAGGCGGCATTGGAAAAATCCGACAGCGCGTTGGCATCGGCGAGGGTCGCGGGGGTCAGGGCAGTCATGCGGCAAATCCTGCAGGGGTTGGCCAGGTGGGGGCGTGTGCGGCGAGGGCCTGGAACAATTCGCCCATCTCGCCCGCTTCGACGAGGCGGTGGCGCTGGCCTTCGAGTTGTTCGGCGCGGTCGGGCGCGGCGGCGATCAGCGACTGCAGCCGCGCGTCGATGCCGAGGCGCTGGAGCCACAGGCCCTGGCCAACGGGCCCGACGATTTGCAATCCGGCGTCGCGCGCCGCCTTGGCCAGCGCGGTGAAATCGACATGCGCGGTCAGGTCGACCTCGCCGGCGCGCTCGAACGGATCGGCGTAGCGATGCTGCGATACCGCCTGCAGCGTGTCGCCGGCCACGGGGCCGCGATAGCCATAGTCGATCGCCAGCAGCGCACCGCCCGTGCGCGCGATGCGCAGCGCGCAGCCCTGCATGACGGCGGTCGAGGCGGGGCTGGTTTCGACGACCGCGCCGACGGGCTGGCTGCGCAGCAGTGGCGGCACGTCGCTGTCGACCGGAACGTCGCCGTGCCGCGTCACCAGCCGCGCGCCTTCGCGCGCGACCAGGCGTTCGCGCCAGCCCTCGGGCGTCGCGACCAGTTGGCGGATCGGGAGGGCGTCGAAAAATTCATTGGCGACGACGATCAGCGCCGCGTCGCCGGGCAGGCTGTCGATCGCGTCATGGTGCGCGGCGTCGGGCACGCGCGTCAACTGCGCCGTACGCAGCGCCGGGCTGGTTTCGATCAGCTCGATGCCGACAGGATCGCAGCCGAAGCGCCGCATCGCGCGCAGCGCATCGGCGGCCAGCGTGCCGCGGCCGGGGCCGAGTTCGACATAGCGAAAGGCGGGCCGTCCGGCGCGGTCCCACAGGTCGGCGCACCACAGGCCGACCAGTTCGCCGAACATCTGGCTGATCTCGGGCGCGGTGGTGAAATCGCCCGCCGGGCCGAGCGGGTCGCGGGTCGCGTAATAATGCGTGTTCGCCGCCGCCATATAGTCGGCGATGCTGACCGCGCCGTTCGTCCAGAGATGGGGCAGCGGATTTCCGTCAGGCAACGGCATCGGGTCCCGCAACCGGTTCGACGCGCTGGCGGCGGCCCTTGGCGGTGAAGACGAGCCAGAGGCCGATCAGGATCATCGGCACGGTCAGCCATTGGCCCATCGACAGGCCGGTGGCCTCGACGACGTTCATGCGCTGGATGTCGGGCTCGCGGAAATATTCGACGACGAAGCGGCTGACGCCATAGATGATCGACGCCATGCCGACGAGCAAGCCGGGCTTGTAGCGCGCCTGGGTGCGCCAGAAGAGCCAGGAGAGGACCGCCATCATCAGCAGCCCTTCGAGGCCGGCTTCGTAAAGCTGGCTCGGGTGGCGGGGATCGGGGCCGCCTTCGGGAAAGATGATCGCCCAGGGCACGGTGGTGACCCGCCCCCACAGCTCGCCGTTGACGAAATTGGCGATGCGACCGAGGAACAGGCCGAAGGGAATGACGCAGGCGATATAGTCGCAGAAGCGCAGGAAACTGAGCTTTTCCTTGCGCGTCACATACCAGATCGCGATCAGCACGCCGATGACGCCGCCATGGAGCGACATGCCGCCGTCCCATAGTTTGAAGATCGTCACCGGCTTGGCGATATAGGATTCGAGATTGTAGAAAAGCACATAGCCGAGCCGGCCGCCGAGGATGATGCCGAGCATCGCATAGAAGATCATGTCGTCGGCATGGCGGCGCGCCATCGGGGCGCCCGGCTGATCGATGAGCTTGAGCAGATACCAGTAACCGAGAAAGATGCCGGCGAGATAGGCGAGCGCATACCAGCGGATCGGCCAGCCGAAGACGCTGAACGCGATTTCGCTGTTTTCTCCCATCAGGTCGTGGAAGTTCACATATTGCGTTGCTTCGGCTAAGGTTGCAAAAAGAAACATATAGTCTCGGGCCCTTCCCCAGGTGAGGCCTCCCCATAAGGGGTTAGGCGAGCGAGACCAAGAGGAGAGATACACGATGCCATCCGCGCTCGATTTGCGCCTGGAAGCCGCCTATAATCTGATCACGGGCCCGGGCGGTCCGATCCAGGTCGGAACGGTCGAACGCTTTGGCCGCGAACTTCCCTTCATCACCAACGCGCCGACGAATCTTGCCGACTATGTTGCTTTTTTTGCTGCGCAGCATGGCGATGCCACCTTCCTCGTCGAGGGCGACGAACGGCTGAGCTTCAAACAGGTCTATGTGGCGGCGCGGCAGGTCGCGGCGGGGCTGATCGAGGGGCATGGCGTCCGGCGCGGCGACCGCGTCGGCATCGCGATGCGCAATGCCAATGCCTGGTGCGTCTCCTATATCGGCGTGCTGCTCGCGGGCGGCTGCGCGACCCTGCTCAACGGCTGGTGGCAGGGCGGCGAACTCGCCGCCGCGATCGCCGACAGCGAAACCGATCTGGTCATCGCCGACGTCCAGCGCGCGGCGCGGCTCGAGGAGGTCGAGCATGGCGCGAAGGTCATCACGCTCGACCTGTCGAAGCCGATCGACGAGGCGATCGCGCCGATCACCAGCGCGGGCGGCAGCGGCGAAACGGTGTTGCCGGTGCTGACCGGGCAGGATCTGGCGACGATCCTCTTCACCTCGGGATCGACCGGCCAGTCGAAGGGCGCCTATTCGCGCCACGAAGCGGTGTGCCAAGCGATCTTCAACTATGTGACGCAGACCGCGAGCATCGTGCACCTGCTGACCCAGGACGGGCTGATGTCGGATATCCAGCCGGCGACGCTGATCTGCACGCCTTTGTTCCACGTCACCGCCGAGATCCCGGTGTTCCTGCAAAGCTTCGCGCTGGGGCGCAAACTCGTGCTGATGCCCAAGTGGAACGCCGATGAGGCGATGCGGCTGATCCAGGACGAGCAATGCAATTATTTCGTCGGCGTGCCGCTGATGAGCTATGAGATCCTGACCAGCCCGAACCGCAAGAATTACGATCTGTCGACGTGCAAGAGCTACGCCGGCGGCGGCGCGCCGCGCCCGCCCGAACATGTGAAGCGATTGTCCGAAGAGATGGGCGATGCCAAGCCGTTGCTGGGTTACGGGCTGACCGAAACCAACGCGGTGGGTTGCGGCATCATCAACGAAAATTACCTCGCCAAGCCGATGTCGACGGGGCCGGCGTCGAAGCCGCTCGTCGATCTCGCGATCCTCGACGACAATGGCGCGGAACTGCCGCAGGGCGGCATCGGCGAAGTGTGCATGCGCTCGGTCGCCAATTTCGAGGGCTATTGGAACAATGAGGCCGCGACCAAGGCGGCCTTTTTCGACAATGGCTATTTCCGCTCGGGCGACCTCGGCTATGTCGACGAGGACGGCTATTTGTTCATCGTCGACCGCAAGAAGGACATCATCATCCGCGGCGGCGAGAATATCAGCTGTCAGGAGGTCGAGGCGGCGATCTATGAGCATCCCGACGTCAATGAATGCGCGGTCTTCGGCCTGCCCGACGAGCGGCTGGGCGAAGTCGTCGGCGCGGTGATCTGGGTGAAACCGGGGAGCACGATCGACGACGGCGCGATGTGTTCTTTCCTGAGCGCGCGGCTGGCGCCGTACAAGGTTCCGTACAAGATCTGGATGTCGAATGCGGCGCTGCCCAAGCTCGGCAGCGAAAAGATCGACAAGGTCAGTTTGCGCAACCAATATCGCGCCCAGTTCGCGACGGAGGTTGCGGCGTAACCAGAGGACGCGATGGAGCGAAGGGGAGATATGGCCGAGTCCGAAACTCCCGTCGCTCCCCCGGACGCGGCGCCGCAGACGCCCGCGCCGGTGCGCGTCTATCGCCACCGGCTGCCGACGCGCCTCTGGCATTGGGTCAATGCGGCCACGCTGCTCATCCTCTTGATGAGCGGGCTGATGATCTTCAACGCCCACCCGCGTCTCTATTGGGGGCAATATGGCGCCAACCCCGACCATGCCTGGTTCGCGGTCGGCGCGACGCCGACCACCGGCTTCGTGCGGATCGGCGAGACGCGGATCGAGACCACCGGGGTGCTCGGGCGCTGGACCGATGCCAAGGGCGTCGAACAGACCTGGGCCTTTCCGGGCTGGGCGACGATCCCGACGAGCTACAGCCTCGCCGACGGGCGGCGCTGGCACCTGTTTTTTGCCTGGATACTCGCGGTCGGGCTGACGCTCTACATGCTGTGGACCGCGTTCGGCGGGCATTTGCGCCGCGACCTGCATGTCCGGCGATCCGAATGGTCGCCGCGCCATATCTGGCAGGATATCAAGGATCATGCGCGGCTGCGCTTCCCGAAGGGTGCGGCGGCGGGGCGCTATAATATCCTGCAAAAGCTGAGTTATATCGGGGTGATCTTCATCCTGCTGCCGCTGATGATCTTCACCGGGCTGACGATGTCGCCGGGCATGGACGCAGCCTGGCCATGGCTGCTCGATGTCTTCGGCGGGCGGCAGTCGGCGCGCTCGATCCATTTCATCGCGGCCTGGCTGCTCGTCGCCTTCTTCCTCGTCCATATCGCGATGGTGCTGCTCGCCGGACCGGTGAACGAGATACGCTCGATGGTGACCGGCTGGTTCCGCCTGCCGCCGGAGAAGGGCGAATGAGCGGGATCATCCTGCCCCGCCGCCAGTTGATCGCCCGCGCCGGCGGGCTGGTCGCGGCGGCCGGCGCGCTGCCGTTGCTCGCCGGGTGTGATGCGATCAACGAGGCGCCGCTGACGCGCAAGATATTGTCGATGGGCGAGGAGATGAACCGCGCCAGCCAGCGCGCGCTCACCGACCGCGACGCGCTGGCGCGCGAATTTACCCGCGCCGACCTGTCGCCGGTGTTCCGTTCGAACGGCACCAAGCTGCCCCCGGGCTCGGCCTATGCCGGGCACGCCGCAAGCGGCTTTGCCGACTGGCGCGTCAAGGTGACGGGGCTGGTGGCCAAACCACTGTCGCTGTCGATGGCGGATATCCGCGCCATGCCGCAGCGGACGCAGATCACGCGCCATGACTGCGTCGAGGGGTGGAGCGCGATCGGCGAATGGACCGGGGTGCCGCTCGGCCGCATTCTTGCCGCAGCGCAGCTTAAGGACAGTGCGCGCTTCATCGTCTTCCGTTGCGCCGACCGCATCGGCGATGCGGACTATTATGAAAGCTGCGACCTGATCGACGCGCTGCATCCGCAGACGATCCTCGCCTGGGCACTCAACCGCGAGCTGCTGCCGATCGCCAATGGCGCGCCGCTGCGGCTGCGGATCGAGCGGCAGCTCGGCTACAAGCATGCCAAATATCTGACCGGGATCGAAGCGATCGCCAGCCTCGACGGCATCGGCGCGGGCAAGGGCGGCTATTGGGAAGACCGCATCGATTATGAATGGTATGCGGGGATCTAGGCGGGATATTTTTCGTTCATCTGATCCCAGGTCAGCGCGACGAGCTGTTCGAGCACCGCCAGATCGATGTCGGCGAGCTTGTTGATATAGAGGCAGACCTTGCTCGTCTTGTGCTTGCCGAGCGCGGCGAAAAGCGCGTCGGCCTCGGCCTGGCGGTCGCCATAATCTTCCATCAGATAGACGGTGATCGCCGCCTTGCGCGGGCTGAACCCGGCGCGGGCCATGGTGCCCGAATGGCCGCTGTCGTAACGATAGTCGTAACTGCCATAACCGATGATCGACGGCCCCCACATTTTCGGCTCCAGCCCGGTGACGCGGCGATGGATCGCGTCGATGACCGGCGCCTCTTCGCGGCGGCGCGCCTCGGGAAGCGAGGCGATATAGTCGGCGACGGTGACGTCGGTCGCCTTGGTCTTGGTCTCCGCCATCTCGTCTCTCCTCAGGCTTCGGCGCGGCGCGTCAGCAGGTGCGCGGCGGGGCCGAAACCGACCAGCGCGGCGCCGAGGAAGGGCAAAGCCACGACCCAGAGCCGGACCCCGGTGACACCGAGCGGGCTCGCGATGCTGATCGCCGCGGTCATCGCGAGCCCGATGCAGATCATCAGCATGCCGAGGATCAGCCGGACGTGGGTGACGTCGCCCTCGGCCGCCTTGCCGCCGCTTTCATGGCGCGCGAAGAGCAGGATGAAGGGGAAGAGCAAGGCGATATAGAGCGCGAACCAGATCGGACGCGCCAGCCACCATGCGGTGCTGCCCGGCTGGACGTGCAGGCCGACGCCGCCGAGCAGCCAGGCGGCGATCATCACCAGCACAAAGGCGGTGAGGTGCCAGAGATAGACGGTCATAATCATGCCGTTGATCAGGACGACGGCGGTCCATGTCGTGATGCTATCGAGCATCCGGCGCGCGGGTTTTTCGAGCGCGAGCGCGAGCCCGGTCTGCGCGATGCCGAGCGCGAGCAGCGCGAGGGTCGGTGGCATCGAATTGCTGAGCTCCGAACCCGGCACGCCGATCATCGCGATGGGATAGGGGCCGAGGCCGACGAGCAGGCCGAGCGCGACAAGGCCGACGGCGGCCCAGAGCAAAGGCGCGGCGAGCCGCCCGTCGTGCCAGGCATAGCCGAGCTGGTGGATCGCGACCCACACGAAGACGAAGTTGAAGAAATTGACATAGGGGATGCCAAAAGTCAGCGTCGCCACGTCGACGGCGATCGCTGCGGCGACGAGCGCGAAGAAGGAGGCGAATCCGAAGCGCTGCCACGCCGCGTGACTCCACGGGGTCAGCGCGGTGACGATCAGATAGACGGCGAGGAACCAGACCGGGACGAGCGCGAGCTGCGCCGCCATCTTCACCACCGCACGGTCGATGCCGGCCTGCGTGCCGAACAGGGTGACGAGCGCCCAGATGAGCAGCAAAGGCAGCACGGGGTTGATCAGGCGGCGGATGCGCGCCGCGAACCAGGCGGTGAAATGCCCGCCCTTGCGCTGCGTGGCGGCCCACGACAGGCCGTTGGAAAAGCCGCCGACGAGGAAGAAGAGCGGCATGACCTGAAAACCCCAGGTCAGCCACTGCGTCCAGGGCAATATGCCCAGCAAATGCCCGCCTTCGACCGCGCCGTCCTTCATATAGGGCGCGGCGACGAGCCAGTGGCCGACGACGACCGCGAGGATCGAGAAGGCGCGCAGGAAATCGACATAGCGATTACGCTCCGGCGGCGCCGCCTCGGCCATGGCGCGGGCGCGCGACCAGAGCGTTTGGCGGGTCCTGGGCTGTGCCGTGTTGTCCATATTTCTCCCCTCGCCGGATAAGTGGACGAAAAGGGATGATAAAGCGTTAGCCGCGATCCGCAACGTCGAGCCGCGCGGCCATCACCCGTCGCAGTCGTTCCAATAATCCTTGTTCGTCGTGCAGCTTTGCAGCCCCGAATAATGGTTCACCAGGCACACCGTCTTCATCGGGCACGCCTTGAAGACGCGGGGCCTATATTCGGGCGGCGCCTTGGCCTTGGTGAAGGTGCCGACGACCTGCGCGCGGAGCGGGATCAGCTGGTTTCGGATCGTCTCGTCGCCGCGCGCAATGCCCTCGTCCATCCAGTAGAGGATTTCATCCTCATGCTTCAACGCGTCCTTCATCTGGAGCAGCGAGGAGGCGGCCATGATCGCGCCATAGGGTTCGCCCTGGTCGGTGAC
The DNA here is from genome assembly GCF_050725615.1 of Sphingopyxis sp. GTDB lineage: Bacteria > Pseudomonadota > Alphaproteobacteria > Sphingomonadales > Sphingomonadaceae > Sphingopyxis. The sequence continues at coordinate 6,494 of NZ_JBOHHU010000047.1, read as the reverse complement.
CGAGCGCGACAGGCGATAGGCGAGGTTGAAATCCTTCTTGGTGCCATTGCCGCTGTTGATCATATCGACCGCCATGATCACCGCGTAGAAATGCCCGCGCTCGGCGGCGGATTTGAACGCGGCGAAGGCTTTCTTCGGGTCCTTTTTGGTACCGATACCCTCCAGATAATAAAGTCCGGTGCGATAGATGGCGTCGATATGGCCCGCCGCCGCCGACTGGCTGAGCAGCGCGAAGGCCTTGGCATGGTCCTTGGTCCCGCCGATGATCCCGGCCGCGTAGAGCGTGCCGACCGAATAGAGCGCGACCGGGTCGCCGAGATCGGCCGCCTGCTGGATCAGCGCGAGCCCCTCCTGCGGGGTGCCGCCGGCGACGCTGCCGTTGATCCAGGCGTGGCCGATCTCGCTGAGCGCGGCGGGGTCCTTCTGTTTCTGGGCATAGGCGAGCGCGGCGTCGCGGCCTTCGGTCGTACGGATCGTCCAGTTGCCGCCGCGCGCGGTCATTTCGGGCAGCGGTGCGGGGCAGGGGGTGCCGGCGTTGGCGCCCGCCTCATAGCTTTGCGCCCAGGTCAGCGCTGCCGCCGACGGGCTGGTGCCGGCCTTCTTCTCGCTGACCAGCCGGTCATAGGCGTTATGGCAATCGACATTCTGATTATATTCGCGGGTCGGGTCGGGCATCGACCCGCCGCCGCCGGCGGTCGACGAGGCTGTGGCGAGCATCAGCGTGGATGCCGCCATCGCTAGAAAAATGCGCATGGAATGTTCCTCCAGGCGCGACCCCGCGATCATATTGCCGCACGTCGGGCGCGATGAAAAGATGGAATGTGCGGCGTTGCGCGCGAGGGTCGAGGCTGTTACGCGCCGCCGCGTCTTTTTCCGCGAAAGTTGTGCCCCATGTCCGAATCCTTCAAGCGCGTCGTCCTCGCCTATTCGGGAGGCCTCGACACCAGCGTCATCCTGAAATGGCTGCAGGTGACCTATGGCTGCGAAGTGGTGACCTTCACCGCCGACCTCGGGCAGGGCGACGAGCTGGAGCCGGCGCGCGCCAAGGCCGAGCTGATGGGGATCAAGCCCGAGCATATCTATATCGACGACGTCCGCGAGGAATTCGTGCGCGATTTCGTCTTCCCGATGATGCGCGCCAATGCGCGCTACGAAGGCGACTATCTGCTCGGCACGTCGATCGCGCGCCCGCTGATCTCGAAGCGTCTCGTCGAGATCGCCAAGGAAACCGGCGCCGACGCGGTCGCGCATGGCGCGACGGGCAAGGGCAACGACCAGGTTCGTTTCGAGCTGTCGGCCTATGCGCTCAATCCCGACATCAAGGTGATCGCGCCCTGGCGCGAATGGGACCTGACCAGCCGCACCGCGCTGATCGAGTTCGCCGAAAAGCACCAGATTCCCGTGCCCAAGGACAAGCGCGGCGAAAGCCCCTTTTCGACCGACGCCAACCTCCTCCACACCTCGTCGGAGGGCAAGGTGCTCGAAAATCCGTGGGATGAGACCCCCGACTATGTCTATTCGCGCACGGTCAATCCCGAGGACGCGCCCGACACCCCCGAATATATTACCGTGGATTTCGAGCGCGGCGACGGCGTCGCGCTGAACGGCGAGGCGATGTCGCCCGCGACCTTGCTCGCCGCGCTCAACGACCTCGGCCGCAAGCATGGCATCGGCCGCCTCGACCTCGTCGAGAACCGCTTCGTCGGCATGAAGTCGCGCGGCATGTACGAGACCCCGGGCGGCGAAATCTATGCCCGCGCGCATCGCGGGATCGAGAGCATCACGCTCGACCGCGGCGCGGCGCACCTCAAGGACGAGCTGATGCCGAAATATGCCGAGCTCATCTACAACGGCTTCTGGTTCGCGCCCGAGCGCGAGATGCTGCAGGCGGCGATCGACCATAGCCAGGAGAAGGTCAGCGGCACGGTCCGGCTGAAGCTCTACAAGGGCAATGCCAGCGTCGTCGGCCGCAAGTCGCCGAACAGCCTGTACAGCGAACGCCATGTGACCTTTGAGGATGATGCCGGCGCCTATGACCAGAAGGACGCGGCGGGGTTCATCAAATTGAACGCGCTGCGCCTGAAATTGCTGGCCAAGCGCGACCGCTGAGGCGCGGTCCGGCGCGATCGGGGCAGGGATCGGCGCGGATCGGTCGACGCACCCTGTCGTCGATGATAGTCCCTACTCCAGGCAAGCGAACGACGGGCCATCGGGATGAGGCTGCCGCCAACCAAGGGGGTAGCGCGCGTGCAAGAGTGGAACGCCGACGACGATGTGTCCGAACGCGACGAGTGGGAATGGCGCTATGTCCTGTTCCCGCGCTTCGCGCTCAACGTCAATCGCACCGGGATGCGAACGCGCTTCATCTGGCCGGGACGCTATCTGGTGCGCTGGTCGCGAACCTATAAACGATACGTCTACCGCCGCCGCTAGCGCGCCGCGTTTCGCTGCGCTAAGGCGCGGCGCATGACCGCGACCCGCTTTTTCTCCGACAATGCCGCGACCGTCCATCCGCAGGTGATGGAAGCGCTGGCGGCCGCCAACCATGTCGACACCGCCTATGACGGCGACGCGCTCAGCCAGTCGCTCGACGCGGCCTTTTCGGACCTGTTCGAAACCGACTGCGAGGTCGTGTGGATCCCGACCGGGACCGCCGCGAACAGCATCATCCTCGCGCATTTCGTGCGGCCCTGGCAGGGCATCCTCTGCTATGAGGAAGCGCATATCGAGGTCGACGAATGCGGCGCACCGACCTTTTATTCGGGCGGCGCCAAGCTGATGACGCTGCCCGGACCGGGAGCGAAGATCGACGCCGACGCGCTGCGTGAGCGTATCCGCAGCATCCGCAGCGACGTCCACCAGGTGCAGCCGGCGGCGATCAGCATCACCAATGCGACCGAATATGGCCTTGCCTGGCGCCCCGACGAGGTCGGCGAGATCAGCGAGATCGCCAGGGACAAGGGGTTGAAGCTGCATATGGACGGCGCACGCTTCGCCAATGCCGTGGCCTTTGCGGGCTGCGCGCCCGCCGATGTGACCTGGCGCGCCGGGGTCGATGCGTTGTCGTTCGGTTTTACCAAAAATGGCGCGATGATGGCCGAGGCCTTGGTCTTCTTCGGCGGCAGCGGCGGCGCGGGGGTGCGCGAACTCAAGAAGCGTGGCGGGCATCTGCTCAGCAAGGGGCGCTTCGTTGCGGCGCAGATTCGCGCGATGCTGAAGGATGATCTGTGGCTCGCCAACGCTCGCGCCGCCAATGCGGGCGCGGCGGCGCTGGCGGCGGCGTGCGGATCGCGGCTGATGTATCCGGTCGAGGCGAACGAGCTGTTCGTGCGGATCGGCGCCGAGGATGCCGCCGAACTGCGCGCGCAGGGCTTCGACTTTTACGACTGGGGTGAAGGCGCGGCGCGGCTGGTGGTCAGCTGGGACCAGGATGCCGACGCGGTCGCCCCGCTCGCGGCGGCGATCGCGGCTTTGTGAGTGCGGCGCCCGGCCTGCTGACGCCGCGCGTCCTGCTGCCCTTTGCGCTCGTCACGCTGATCTGGGGATCGACGTGGATCGTCATCACCGGTCAGCTCGGCGTCGTGCCGCCGAGCTGGTCGGTCGCCTATCGCTTCTTCACCGGCGCGGCGGCGATGTTCGCTTATGCGGCCTGGCGGCGCGAGCGGCTGACGCTGTCGGGGGCGGGCTGGGGTTTCGCGGCGCTGCTGGGCCTCGCGCAATTCGCGTTCAACTTCAACTTCGTCTATCGCGCCGAACAGCATATCACCTCGGGGCTGGTCGCGGTGCTCTTCGCGCTGCTGATCGTTCCCAACACCCTGCTCGGCCGCCTGTTCCTCAAGACGAAGGTCGAGCCGCGCTTCCTGCTCGGGGCGGGGATCGCGATCGTCGGGGTCGGGCTGATGATCCTCCACGAATATCGCGTCGCCGCCATCGGCGCGGGCGAAGTGCTGATCGGCACCGTGCTGACGCTGTGCGGGGTGATGAGCGCGTCGGCGTCGAACGTCATGCAGGGAACGACGATCGCGCGCGCGCAGTCGATGGTCGTGATGATCGCCTGGGCGATGCTGTTCGGCGCGCTCGGCGACGCGAGCTTCGCGTGGCTCACCACCGGTCCGCCGGTGATCGAGGCGACCCCCGCCTATATCGGCGGCGTGCTGTATCTGGGCGTGATCGCGAGCGCGGTGACCTTTCCGCTCTATTTCAACATTATCCGCGCGGTCGGCCCGGGACAGGCGGCGTGGTCGAGCGTGCTGATCCCGATCATCGCCATGGGTTTTTCGACGCTATTCGAGGGCTATCGCTGGGCGCCGCTGTCGATCGCGGGCGGCGCGGTGGCGCTGGTCGGGCTGGTGATCGCGGTGGCGAAACGACCCGAAAAGCCATCGGTCAGCGGCGGGACGGTGTCGGTGCCCTGCGACCAGGACGGCTGATCGGACCCGGGACGTTCAGGACCGCGCCCCCTCGACCATATGGTCCGCGACGCTGTACGAATGGCTCGCCTGATAGGCGTTCCGGCCGCGGTTCATATGCGTCAGGTTGAACGCCCGGATTCCCCGCACCGCGTGCGCATCCGTCAGAAAGGCGCGGATCGAGGCGGCGCTGCGGACCCGGATCCCCAACATATCGGCGCCGTTCGGAAAGAAGCAACGGACATCCTCGGGGCCCGCGACGCATCGCTCGAGCAGCGGCCGATCGACCTGTTCGGCGTCGCACGACCCGTCGGTGGTGAAATTCGACAGATGGACGATGAACCGCGCCTTCAGATCGTCGCCGTCGGCATAGAGGGTGAACAGCTCCATCCAGCTCGCATTGACGCGCACGAGCGGCTTGTCCGAGGTCGAGGGCAGGCACGATACCGACCAATAATGGCGCTCGGTCAGGCGCGGCACCGGGATGCAGGCGGCGGCGTATTGGCCGAGGATGGCGAGCAGTTCCTCCGCCTGCGGGCGGCGCAGCAATTTTTCGAAGCGCGCCGCATATCGGAAGCGTTGCTCGATCGATTCGGTTCGCTCGTCGGCGTCGGGCGGGCGATCGTCGCCTTCCAGCCAGGCGCGTTGCTGCTCGGGATCGAGAAACTGGCGCAGCCCCTTGGCGGCGCGGTGCGATGCACGGGTCATGCCGCGACCATGCGCGCCCCGCCGTCGATCGGCAATGTTCCTTGGTCGAAGGCGGTTCGGATTTCGCACTCGCTGCTCTAAAGGCAAGATGATGAAAAATATCGCCTTCGCTTTCGCCGTCGCGCTCGCCGCCATCGCCTCGCCCGCCGCCGCGCAGCCCACCTGCGCGCCGGGCACCTATGCCGCCGCCGACGGCGATTTTGTCGTGCTCGCGCTGGTGCCGAGCATCCCGGCGCCGGGGCTGCGCTATCTGTTCCGCGACGGGCGCCGCGGCGCGACGAGCGAGGCGGCTGCGCCATTGGCGTGCCGCGACGGCGTGGTTGAGGTGCAGGGTGTGCGCTGGAACAGGATCGCCTTCCGCGAGACCCCGGCAAGCTTCGACAGCGTCGGCACCAAGATGACCGGCCTGCTGATCGAGCCGCCGGGCAGCGATGCCCGACGGCCGCTGGTCGTGATGGTGCATGGTTCCGAACGCAGTTCGCCGATCGGCGGTGTCTATGGCTATGCGATGGCGGCGCAGGGGATTTCGGTGTTCGTCTATGACAAGCGCGGCACCGGCGGGTCCGAGGGCGAATATACGCAGAATTTCGAATTGCTCGCCGCCGATGCGGCGAAGGCGTTGGACACGGCGCGCGGGCTGGCGGCGGGGCGCTATGGCCGCGCGGGTTTCTTTGGCGGCAGCCAGGGTGGCTGGGTCGCGCCGCTCGCCGCGACGCGGACCAGGGCGGATTTTGTCGCGGTCGGCTTTGGCCTTGTCGCCTCGCCGATCGAGGAGGATCGCGAGCAGATGGTGTCCGAGGTTCGCGCTGCGGGTCTGGGCAAGGATGCCGAAGCCTTGGTCAGCCGCTTGTCGAAGGCGACCGGGCAACTGCTATTGTCGAATTTCAAGGACGGATATGACGCGCTGGGTTCGGTGCGGAGCGAGATGGCGGGCCAGCCCTGGGCGGCGAAGATCGAGGGCGAATATAGCGGCGCGATGGCGCGGATGACCGACGACGAGTTGCACCGGGTCGGGCGTGCGCGCTTCGACAATCTGGAGCTGATCTGGGACTATGACGCGGTCGCAGCGCTGCGGAAGCTTGAGACGCCGTTGCTGTGGGTGTTGGCCGGCGAGGATCGCGAGGCGCCGATCGAAACGACGCGGGCGGCGCTGATGGGGCTCAAGGCGGCGGGCAAGCCGGTCGACGTCTATCTCTTCCCGAACACCGATCATGGCATGTTCGAGTTCACGACGGCCGCCGACGGTGAACGGAGCGTGACGCGGATCACCGACGGCTATCTGAAATTGCTTGGCGACTGGGTGAAGGGCGATGTGCGCGGACCCTATGGGCGCGCGGAGCATCTGACGGCGCGATAAGAGGAACCGTAGCCCTGAGC
>NZ_JBOHHU010000046.1:0-31378 GCF_050725615.1 Sphingopyxis sp. | reverse complement strand
GGCGCAGGATGATGCGATCGGCAAGCGCGTCGACCGGCACCACGGCAACGGTGAATGTCGGCGCGTCGTTCCAACCGGCAACGGCCTATTGCCGGCCTAGATATTGGTTTGATCCGCCGGGACGCCCGCCGGCAGCGTCGTGCTTCCCGCAGCTTCCTCGCAGGGCAGGCTGTCCGTGCCAACGCCGTAGCATGTCATGGACAAGGACCCCATCGCATAGCCGCGCAGGATCGGTCTGGCGCCGTCGCCTGCGTCCGCAAGGCCGGCTGTATAGAGCAAGGGGATGAAATGATCGGGCGTGGGAACGGCAAGGTCGTAGTCCGGATGCTGAAGGATGTTCAGAATGCCGCTCGGATCTTGCACCATCTGATCGACGACCGCATCGTCGAAGCGATGCGCCCAATCGGCGCCGCCATCCGCATTTTTCCAGTCGATTTTTCGCAGATTGTGGACGACGTTGCCGCTCGAAATGATGATGATGCCCCGCTGGCGCAGCGCAGCGAGGCGTCGGCCCAATTCCAGATGATAGTCCATCGGCTGGAGCGCGTTGATCGACAGTTGCACGACCGGAACGTCGGCATCGGGGAACAGATGCGCAAGGACGCTCCATGTCCCGTGATCGAGGCCCCACTGATCCTGGTCGGCGCCGACCCAATGGGGTTTGACGACCTCCGCGATCTCGCCCGCCAGTTCCGGCAGGCCCGGCGCGGGATATTGAAAGGCGAACAATTCGTCGGGGAATCCGTAAAAATCATGGATGGTCCGGGGGCGCGCCATCGCGGTGACGGCGGTCGCCCCGATATACCAATGCGCCGAGACGACCAGCAAGGCGCGCGGTCGCGGCAATGCCTGCCCCAAACGGCGCCAGGCGCTGGTATAGCCGTTCAATTCGAGCGTGTTCATCGGGCTGCCGTGGCCGATGAACAGGGCCGGCATCCTATCCATCGCGCGCGCCCGTCAGGTCGCGCCGATCTGGACCATGAACGAGGCATTGTCCCAGAACAGCCATTCCTCCTTCATCACCCCATTCTCCCACCGCCCGACAGTCATCATCGGCAGCACGAATTTCTTGCCCGTGGGTTGAAGCGTCTTGCCGCCGCCGAGGTCCATCGGCTTCGTGAACGTGCCGGTCATAATCCCTTGCACCGCCGTGTATTTCCCGTCCGCGAGCTTGATCGGATGCTCCGCAATCTTGGTATCGGGGGCAAAGGCGAATTGCGGTTTCAGCTTGACGAGGTGGTCGGCGATGCCGGTCGTCGTCGATCCGTCGGGATAATGCACCAGGATATCCTCGGCGTGGCTCTTGTTGAACTCATCCCATTTCTGGCCGCTGTAAACGCGGAAATCGAGGTCGTCGAAATTCGCGAGATTCTTTTTCTGCTCTTCGCTGTGGCCGCTCGACGCGTTGGCCTCGGGAGCGCCGTTTTTGTCCGAAGACGGGGAGCCCGAACAGGCCGCGATCGACAGTGATGCCGAGAGCATGAGAAAATGGGGGAATTTTGGAAATAGGCGCATGATCGACTCCCTCGGTTTTGGCTGTCGGGCCGGGTTCTGCAGGATAGAAGCGCTGAACGATCGCCTGGTCAAGGCCGGGGACGGTCCGCAATCGGCCAACGGCCGTCACGCCTCCCGGTTGGGTCCGTTCCGGCAGCCATCTCGACCCCATTCTCCAACCGCATCGAAGCGCCGGGCGGCGGTGTGACGACAAGGAAGACATGCGATGCTGGACCCGTCGCAGCCATGGTTGCGCAGCCGCACCGGGCATGGGACATTGAGGCGCTTTTCCTGAGTCCCGCAGTCCCGGCTGCGGCGCCCCGCCTTTATCCAGCCCCTGCATCGAGCCAAGGAGACATTGCATGACCGTCAACCGCGCATCCGCCCGCTACGAAGGTTTCGGCAAGGAGGGCAAGGGATCGATCACCACCAAATCGGGCGTGCTCGACAAACAGCCCTATGGGTTCGGCACGCGCTTCGAGGGACAGCCGGGGACCAATCCCGAGGAGCTGATCGCGGCGGCGCATGCGGCGTGCTTCACCATGGCGCTGTCGTTCGGGCTGGCGCGCGCCGGCTATAGCGGCGACACGCTGGAGACGAGCGCGGCGGTGACGCTGGACCAGGTCGAGGGCGGGTTCGAGATCAGCCAGTCGGCGCTGACGCTGGTCGCCCGGGTGCCGGGCATTTCCGAGACGGAATTCGCGGCGATCGCCAAGGAGGCCGAGATGAATTGCCCGGTGTCGAAGCTGCTCGATTGCGAGATCACGCTCGAGCATCGGCTGGAGCCCTAGCTCGCGGACGCCCGGGCAACGCGCCGTCGACTTGCGTCGGCGCGCGCGCTATTTCGGCGAGGGTGCTTGAGGGAGACGGCGATGCGGCATGGCGCGTGGATGATGGCGGGAGTGGTGCTGGCGCTGACGGGATGCGGCGATGCGCCCGACAAAGCGCCCGGTGATGCGGCGACACAGAAGGCGGTGCTGGCCGACGGCCCGAAGGCCGAGGTCGCGGCGATTGCGGCGGCCGACGTCCCCGCCGGGGTGCGCGCAGCGGTCCTGGCCAAGGTCCCCGACCTGACGATCGACCAGGCCGAACGCAAGGCGCGCGACGGGCTGGTCTTCTATGACGTCGAGGGCATGCGCGACGACGGCAGCGCGGTCGAGATCGACGTGATCGAGGAGCGCGGCGCCTATCGCGTCGTCGAGGTGCAGCGCGACATCGCCTGGGCCGATGCGCCCGCTGCGGTGCGCGCCGCCGCCGATTCGGCGCCCGATCATTTTGTGCCCGAGCGGGTGATCGAAAGCGCGCAGAACGACGGGACGGTGATTTACGAATTGTTCGCGCCGGGCAAGACCGACGAGCCCGCCGCCGAGGTCAACTGGAAGGACGGCAAGGCGGTGCTGCGGGACGAACGCAACGCCTATTGAGGCGGGCCGGGGTCTGGCAAGTCTGTCCTGTTCCCGTAGCCCTGAGCTTGTCGAAGGGCGCTTCTCGGATAGGCGCCCTTCGACAGGCTCAGGGCTACGGTTCAATCTAAACAGGACAGATTCTAGGCGGTGCGGTCGCCTGCGCGCGCCGCTTCGAGGCGCGGCATGACGTCGTCGAGATATTGCCGGGCATCGGCGCGGGTCCGCAGCGGCTGGAAGCGCGACATCGCTACCATGTCGCCGCGCGTCTCGCGATCGGCCTTGCGGACGACGAAGAGGAAGGCCTGCAGATTGGGATCGTCGGCGATCGGTTCGTCGCCGCTGGCTTCGTCGAGCGCGGCCAGTTCGGACATCGCCAGCGGCGCGGGGGCCCGCTCCGCCAAGGCGGGCGGACAATCGGCGTCGCCGCGCAGCGTGTCGGTGAGCAGGTGCAGCACATCGGCGGCGGCGGCGTCGCGCTCGGTCAGCGGAGCGAGGCCGAACAGGCGTTCGACCGTCGCCAGCACCGAACTATGGTCGTAAAGCGTGTGATCGACCCCGCCGCGCGCGACCCAGGGCGACACCACCACCGCCGGGACGCGGACGCCATAGACCGAGAAATCGAAGGCCTGCGGATTCTGCCCGGGACCCGAACCGTCGTTCGGCGGGGTCGCGGGTTGCGGCGGGATGCCGCTGTCGTAAAAGCCGCCATGTTCGTCATAGGTGATGATCAGCAGGCTGTTTTCCCATAGCGGCGACTGACGGATGGCGTTGTAGACGCGCGCGACCAGATCGTCGCCGCCAGCGAGCCCGTCCATCGGATGCTGCGACGACCCGCCGCGATAGCTGCCCGAAACGATGTCGCCATAAGCGGGTTCGATGAAGGTGTAGCGCGCCGTATAGGGCCCCGCGAGGTCGTCCGCAAAATCGTCGAGGTCGCGGACGTCGAAATAGTCGATGCCCTTGATCGCCGCGACCTGCGGGATGCGGCCCGACAAGGGACCGCGCTTGTCGCCATAGAGGCGATAGGCATAGCCCGCCTCGCCGAGCCGGTCGTAGATCGAGCCATGGGGATAGCGGAAGCCGCTGAAGCTTTCCCATTTGATGATGTCGCCGAGACTCGGCGCGTCCGCCTCGCCGTCCGACGAGGCGCCATGAACGAAGAAGCGGTTGGGCCAGGTCGGCCCCGGCAACGACGCATACCAGCCGTCGCAGAGCGCATAGGCGCGCGCCAGCGCGTCGAGCGCGGGCGCCTGCCGCGCGCTGTCGATGCCGCGCATCACGAGGTCATAGTCGGCGGCGGGCAGCGGTTTGGACCGGCGAAGCATGCGCTTGACCTTCGTCGTCGCATAATTGGCGACGAAGCCGCTGTTGGTGCGCGGCGGATAGGGGGTGACGTCCGAACAATCGCTGCCGGCGCCGCAGACCTGGTCGAGCACGTCGCAGAAATCATGGAGGGGGTCGCTGGGCAGGATATCGGGGGCGCCGCCCTGAAAGTGGTAAGTCTGGCCGTCATATTGGTTGGTATCGGCGGCGGTCGCGGCATGGATGCCAGGGATTCCCGACAGCGCGAACATATGGTCGAAGGACCGGTTCTCGAGCATCAGGACAAAGACATGGTCGATTTCGGGCATGGTCGGGGCGCTCCTGCAATCCTGTTGTGTCGATGCGCCCGGTTGTGCTTTGTCTTTTCTTACCCCGCCGCGCCCCGCCTTTCAACGCGATAGGCTTCCGAAATGGAGGCTTTGGCGCGGCGATTGCCAGCGGCGCGGTTTTGGGACACGGTGGCGGTCAGGGCGTGCGGCAAGGGACGGGCAATGAGCGGCTATCAGGTGAAGTTCGAGATCGGCGGCCTGACCCCGGCGCCGCCGGCGGGCGAGGCCGCGCCGATGATCGAATTTCTGTGTGATCCCGCGCTGGTCGGCCGGATTCCGGCGCCCGAACGCGCGATCCGCTTCGCCCCCGACTGGTTCAAGCGGCTGAACCGCGAAATGGGCATGACCTATGAAAACGGCCTCCCCGCGATGACCGCCAAGGCGTGCCTGCCGATGACCGACGCCTTTTCGCTGGGTTTCGTCATCCCCTTGCCGTTCGACGTGATGATCCTCGTGCCCGAGGACCGGGTGTCGATCCAGATGGGCTGGGCCGAGGGGGTGCCGTTCCAGCCGGTCGAACAGCATCACCCGGGCCAGATCGGCGCGCCCGAGCCGCCGTTCGAACGCGTCATGCCGCTGAAATTCATCAACCCCTGGCGGATCAAGGTGCCGGACGGCTATTCGGTGCTGTTCGTCCAGCCGCTGAGCCGGCCCGACCTGCCCTTCACCTGTTTTTCGGGCTTCGTCGATTGCGACCGCTTCGACACGACGGTGAACCTGCCCTTCGCGTGGACCGGGCCGGTCGGCGAGCATATCCTGCCCGCCGGCACGCCGATCGCGCAGCTGATCCCGATCCGCCGCGACACGCTGATCAAACAGGATCGCGCGCGCGGCTCGACGGCGGAGGAGCTGGCCGACCAGGCGGCGGCCCAGGGTAAGAAATATGGCGAGGAATCCGCCTATATGCGCGAGTGGCGGGTCAAGAAATAGCCGTCCGCGGCGCGGCATCCTCCTGACCTGAACGCCCGTCGCCGACCGCGTGGGCGTGCGCCGCTGCACCCCGACGATCGATTTTGGGCCCTCGGCGTGGCCCCTTTTCCCGTCCGATCGCGCCTTGGCTGATGATCGGGAGTGGTTTCACAGGGAGGGCATGATGAGCCAGGTACGATGCGAGGCGAACGGTTGCGATCGGGGGCGGATCAAATGCACCGGCTATCAATGCCACGACGGCTATTACCCTTGCGGTGATTGTCGCGCCACGGGCGAGGTGACCTGTCCCGATTGTCGAGGCGCCAAATATACTCAATATAGCCATGACCAATATCAGGGATGCCACCGATGCGGGGGCGCCGGTCATGGGGACAATCTGGGCGCCATCCGATTGGGCAAAGGCACGATCGATTGCCCGAGCTGCGAGAACGGCAAGATCCGCTGTGCGACCTGCGGGCGCGATGGCGGCCACGGGACGGTTACCTGCAAGAACTGCGGGGGGACGGGCTGGGTCGATCCGAAATGACCGCGCTGTTCAGCGACGAGCAGAAGGCGATGTTCGAACGGCTGCTCGACACGCATCTGGATCATGCCGAGCGGGTCGATGCCGCCTATCGCGCCGCGCTGATGCCGATGGCGACCGAGGCCGAGCGGATCCTGTACCAGGGCGGCGATTTTTACGCCTATCTGATCGCCGAGATGATCAAATGGCGCGACATGTATGCGGCGGCGGTGCGCGGCGTCGTCAACGCCGCCGAACCCTTGGGGTCGGACGCGGGGCAGGTCTGGCGCGCGCGGCTGGCGGGGCAGGACGCGATGATCGTCGAGGTCGGCAAGGCCGGCCTTGCCGCGTTGAAGGACTGGCACAAGACCGTCTATGAGGCGCGCATTGAGGCGCTGGGCAAGGAGCGGGAACTGGCCGATGCGCTGAACAACCTGCGCCAGCGCTATGCGCCCTATTAGGACAGGCTCTAGGGGCGCGGCGGGTCTTTCGCGTCGGCGTCGCCACCGAGTTGCCGTTCGAGCGTGCGGCCGATGGCGGACCGCTGCGCCGGTGCGGCGAGATTCGGCGGCGCGGCGTAGAGCCCGCGCAGGAATCCATAGTCCCATTCGGTCAGCGTGATCGGCACCGCGGTGCCGGCGGGCGCATCCATGACGCGCAGGATCGTCGCGGGGGCCGCCGCCGCGAGCTTTGCCGGTTCGGTCCGCGCGAAGCTGCGCATCACGACATAATCGGCGAGCTGGGTCGGGGTCAGGCCTTCGAGCGCCGCGACCTCGACCACCACGGCGGCGGCGGCGAAGGTCGGACGCGCGGCGGCGGTGATCCGCGAACCCACCCGCGTCGTGCGGTTGACCGCCACCCCCTCTTCGACCGCGAGGCGCTGGCCATCGGCATTGACCACCGCGCCGGCCTGCCACGCCGCGACCGGACCGGGTTCGTCGCGGATGCGCTTGCGCTCGGTCGGGGTCAGCCCGGCGAAGAAGTCGGGATATTTCTTGCCGAGCGTGGCGAGCAGCGCCTTTTTGTCGCGCGTCACCATGACCACGACATTGGCGGCGCATTTCGCGTCGGCGACGCGCAGCCCCACCGCATCGGCGACGAGCCGGATCCGCGCCTCGACCGCAGCGCGCTGTTCGGCCGGGAGCCCGAGCGCGGCGGGGCAGATCTGCGTTTCAAAGCGTGCGATCTGGCCGCCGACCGGCGTCGGGGTCAGCGCCTCGACAAAGGCGCCGATCTCATCGTCGGTGATCCGCTCGCCGGTGACGACGATCGGCGCGTCGCCGGCGGACTGGGCGGCGGCAGGCGCGACGGGCGCGGCAAGCGCCGCAGCGGCGGCGAAAAGGGGGGCGATCGGGGCAAGGCGCATCAGGCTCTCCCAGGCGGCTAAAGCGATGCGCCGACGCTGCCGCGCCGCGACGGCGCGCGCCAGCCCGCTTCGACGAGGGGCGAGCAGGCGCCGACGAGCGGGGCAGACATGGCTTGACCTCAACCCCGGTCGAGCTTTCATAAGACGGGCCGATGATTCGCCGAACGGAGATTTGCCGATGCCCGCCACCGCCTCATCCACTCTCGACCTGCCGCGCTATCTGGCGCGGATCGGCTATGCCGGGCCGCTGACCCCGACCGGCGATGTGCTCGCCGCGCTGCAGGCGGCACATGTCGCGGCGATCCCGTTCGAGGCGCTCGATCCGCTGACCGGCAAGGCCGTCGACCTGGCCCCCGCCGCGATCGACGCCAAGCTGATCGAGGCGCGGCGCGGCGGCTATTGTTTCGAACAGAACAGCCTGTTCCTGCGCGTGCTGCGGGCCTTGGGGTTCGAGGCCGAGGGGCGGATCGCGCGGGTGCGCTGGACGCTGCCGGATGACGCCCCGCCGACCCCGCGCACCCACCAGCTGACCCGCGTGATCCTCGCGGGACGCGCCTGGCTGGTCGACGTCGGTTTCGGGTCGGCGGTGCCCGCCGCGCCGCTGGCGATCGACCGGGCGGGCGCGCAGCCGACCGCGCACGAGCCGTGCCGGCTGGTGCGCGTCGGGGACGCCTGGCGCGTCGAAGCCGAGATCGCGGGCGAATGGCGGCCGCTCTATGATGTCGAGGACGGCGAGCCGCCGGCGATCGATTATGAGGTCGGCAATTGGTACACGTCGCGCCATCCGGACTCGCATTTTTGCCACCAGCTGATCGCGGCGCGGACGACCGCCGATGCCCGCATCGCGTTGCGCGACAACCGGCTGACGATCCGCCGCACCGACGGGACGGTCGATCAGCGCTATCTGAGCGCCGAGGAGATCGAAGCGGCGCTCGCCGACATCTTCGGCCTGGCGGTCGAACCCGGCTGGCGGCCGGCGATCGAACGCGCGGCCACGGTGGAGGTCGCGGTTTAGCCGCAACCCGCGCCTTGCCGCCGCGCGGCGAGCGCCAGCGCGGCGAGGAGCGCGCGGCGGCGCATCATTCGGTCGGCGCAGCGGGCGCGGCGTCACCGTCCGCTTCGTCGACGGCGATCGACGAGGTCGCTTCGGCGGTGACCCCGGCATGTTCGTCGGTCACCGCGAGGTGGACGCGATAGGTGCCGAGCTTTTCGCCGTCCTCGATGACCAGGCCGATGCTGTTCGGCGACAGGATCAGCCGCTTCGGAGGCGGGGCGGGCTTGCTGTCCCAGATCACGAAGGCCATCGGATCGCCATAGGGCGCGCCGTCGGGGTCGGTGATCGTGATCCGCGCGGTCAGGCGGCAATGGCCCGCCGCGTCGGCGCGGCAGCTGTCGAAAATGATGAATTGGCTGAGCGGCCGGTTGCGCGTCGTGCGGTTGCTGGTGACGAGCCTGGGCGGCGTCGGCCGCGCCCATTCGGCCAGGAAGGCGTCGGAGTCTGCGGTCCAGAGCTGGACGATATGGAGGTCGCCGGCGCGCCCCTCGCCTTCGCGCAGGCGCGGCGCGGCGGTGGCCGGGGGCGCGGCGAAGGGTGGCGCTTCGGGGGCGGCGCGGACCGGTACAGCGGCGGCGAGACAGAGGGCGAGCGAGGCGAAGTGGGCGCGGGTCATAGGGGTCCTGCTAGCATGGCGACAGCGGCGGTCACAACGAGCGGAGCTGGCGCGGTCGTCAGTCGATGATCGGAGCGCCCCCGGCCTGCAGCCGGGCGAGATTGTCCTTCATCGCCTGCAGCACCTCGGGCGGATGGGGTGTCCACTCGGTGACCTCGCCGACGATGCGCAGCGGCGCCTGGCTGCGATAGCTGCGGGTCGGGTTGCCGGGGAATTTCTTGTCGGTGAGGTTGGGATCGTCGAACCAGTCGCCGGTCGGTGCGACGATATAGATCCGTTCGCGGCCCTCCCCCCGCGCGAGCTCGCAGCCCCAGATTGCGGACTCGAGCGCGGCGGAGAAATAGATCCACGACAGCGGGGCGGTCTGATAATTGCTGCCCCAGCCTGCCGCGAGCAGCTCGCCGGTTTTCAGGTCGGCGCGGGTGCCGTGGTAGAAAATCGCCCCGGCGTCGGGGCCAATGGGGGTCGTCATCACGGGCTCTCCTCGGTCCGGCGATCGCTGTCGGCCGGGGCGGCGGCGCCATCCTTATCCGGCGGCGGGTCGGTGACGAAGCGGCCCCTTTTCCACGCCGCCATCAGAAAGGCGATGCTTGCGATCAGCGAGACCGCAAGCGCCGACAGCGAGGCTTCGGGGCCGAAGCCGCCGCCGCTCAGAAATGCCGACACCCCCTCGGCCGGCGCGGTGCGAAGCGGGCCGCCGCCAAATCCGTCGGTGCCCGACACGACCGCGCCGAAAATCCACCCTTGCGCGAAATTCCATCCCGCGTGCATGCCGATCGCCATCCACACCCGGCCGGTCAGCAGATAGAGGCCCGCCGCCACACCCTCGCCGGCGATCAGGCACAGCGCGGCAAATAGCGAGGAATCGGGGTTGGACAGATGCAATCCGCCAAAGACCAGCGCGGTCAGGATCAGCGCCGGAACCACCCCGATCGCGCGCCACAGCAGGCGGAACAGGATGATCCGCATCACCACCTCTTCGATCACCCCCGACTGAACCGACTGTTTCAACGCTTCGGCAATATGGGTGACGGGGGTCGTCGTGATGCGGACCCAGCCCGCCCCCCACATTGGTGCGACGATCGCGGCGATGAGCAGCCCGCCAATGAGCAGCCCGCCGAGCAGGTCGGGAAGCAGCCGGGCCAGCCCGACCTCGGGCACGCGCCGCCGTTCGACGAGGGCGACCGCCGCCGCATAGACGCCAAGCATCGCTGCGGACCCGGTGAGCACCGCCAGCAGGCGTGCCCCGGCGGGCGACGCGGCGCGCGACACAAAGGTCTCGCCCGCCGCCAGCGCCGCCAGTCGCAGGCTGGCATCGGCGGCGACATTGAACGCCGCGACGCACAGGATGGTCAGCAGGCAAAGCCAGCCGAGCGCCCGCACCCAGCGATAGGGGCCGGGGCGCAGCCATCCGGCATGGCCGAGGGCGATGGGTGAAGCCATGGCGACGATCCTCCGATCGATGCTTTATAGCGCCACTGTATTATTGATACAATACACGTTGTGAGGCCGCACCGGCCGCGCTGCGACGATTATTCGGCATCGTCGGAGGGGTCGAGCCGCACCGTCCACATCGGCTGGCCCTGCGGCGACAGCGCGATGTCGGGCGAGGGGACGAGGTCGTCGCCGGTCTCGATCCAGCCGCGTCCGTCGCATTTGGGGCAGGCGTGGCGGATCGAGCGGTGGCTGACGAGGTCGATCTGTATGTTCCACTGGCCGTAACCGGCGCAGACCGGGCAGAGCTTGTCGAGGTCGCCGCTGCGGTGGCGCCGCGAAATCCCGTCGAGCGCGTGCGGGTCGGCGGGGCCGGCGCAATGGACGATGTTCGAGGGGTGCGACATGGGGGCTGGCCTTTGCTGGGGCGAGGATAGGCCCCAAGGCGGATGGCGGCAAGCGGACGGTTGCGGACATAGCAACCGAAGCGCTGTGCGCCGACGTTTGTGAGACTTATTTCACGCAAAGGCGCAAAGGCGCAAAGGCACAAAGAAGCGCCCCGCGACCGCAAGGTCGCCTGTCCATCATCGTCGCATCATGCCGTACCACCGAAGGAAAAAGCCGCTTCGCGGCAGAGCACGACCTCTTTGTGCCTTTGCGCCTTTGCGTGAGACAAAAAATAACCGGACCTGGCGCCATTGCGCCGGCGCGGAGCCAGCAGGCGGCCGACGTTGCCCCACCCAAAGCCGCCAACCATCACCCCACACCCCCGCCAAGCCGCCAGCGGCCATGTTCGACATGGGTGGTCTTGCCGACCACGCTTTCGGTCAGGATGATCTCGCCCACCGTCCAGCCGATCGGCGGCATTTTCTGTGCGTTCTGCCGGTCGCCGCGATAGTTGATCGTGATATGCGGTTCGGGGGTGGTGCCGTCCATGATCGGCGCCTTTTCGCGCAGCAGATGGTTGACCAACGCCTTCTGGAACGCCCGCGCCTCGGCGAGCGGATCGCGCGTGCGCAGGGTCACCGCCTTGCGGTTCTCGATCCGGTCGAAGGCGAGCGCGAAGGGCGCTGCGGCGAAGCGGCCCAGCGCGGCGATGGTCGCGGGCAGCCATTCGGACGGCGCATAGTGGAGGTCGTAGAGCGAGATGAGCGTGACATGGAGCAGCTCGGGGCCGCGCCCGGGGTCGTTGCGCGGCAGCGCGGCGATTTGTGCCTGCACCTCCGGCGGCGGCTTGGCCATGACGTAGAGCGGGTTGCGGGCGCGCATTCTTCCTAAAAACCTTTTTCATGTTCTTGATATGTTCTATACCGGAAACATGCAAGTCGCCTTTGCCTTTGCGGCGGCGGACATCGCCGGTTGCTATGCAAAACTGGGTCCGGTCGCAATACCGCGCCATCGGCGATCGCCGGTCGGGCAGCTGGTCAAATCGATGATCAGCGCGCGGACCCGCGACGCGGTGTCGACGGCGGCCTATGACCGGCTGGTTGATCGCTATGGCGGGCCCGCTGCACTGGCGCAGGCGACCGCAGCGGAGGTTGCGCGGACGATCGGCGACGTGACGTTCGCCGAGGCGAAGGCGGCCCATCTGGTCGCGGCCTTGCGCCGGATTGCGGCGATCGACGGCGGATTTGCGCTTGCCCAGCTGGCGGAGCTTCCGCTGAGCGATGCGCTGGCGTGGCTGGAGCGGTTGCCCGGCGTGGCGCGCAAGGTCTCCGCCTCGACGCTTAACGCCAGCACGCTGCGGCGGCCGGTGATGATCGTCGACACTCATGTGCTGCGGGTGCTGCAGCGGCTCGGCTTTGTGCCAAGGGCCGCCGACTATCGCGTCGCCAGCGAGGCGGTGACTGCGGCGATGCCGGACTGGATGGGTGGCGATTTCCTCGGTTTCCATATCGCGCTGAAGCATTTGGGCCAGACGCTATGCCGGTGGGACATACCCGATTGCGCAGTTTGCCCGCTGGCTGCCGATTGTCCGGTGGGGCGGCGGCGGTTGGGCGCTTAAATTCTTTCGCTGCTTCATAGAGCGAAATCAGCGTGACATGGTCTGCCGGACGGCCGCTTCGGGTGAATGGAGGAGCTTATTAAAGCCAACATTGCGCCAGATGACGCTGCGGCATATAATTAAATCCAGACTTGACTTAAAATGGAAGGCACCTTCTAATTCAACGCTGGATTGCGTTAGCGAAAGTTTGATCGGCTAAGTCAATTCAGCCTTGATAGAGCGAGAAACGGCGTGAACCAAAATAGCAAGCGCGCGGGACAATATGTGCGCCAACCAGCGCATTATGCTGCGTTTATACCTGAACAGCTGCCGCCCGATCCGCCGATCGCATGGGACGATGAGCTGCATACGCTGCTCTCGCGTGCGGACAGGGCGCTTGGCCGACTTGACGGATCGATCCAGACGCTGCCCGACGCCGATCTGTTCGTCTTTATGTATGTTCGCAAGGAAGCTGTGCTTTCTAGCCAGATTGAGGGTACGCAGTCCTCGCTTAATGATCTGCTGGAAGCCGAGGCGTCGATCAACGACACGCGGCATCCGAGCGATGTCGACGAAGTGCTGAACTATGTCGATGCAATGAATCACGGATTGGCGCGTCTCGGCGAGCTGCCGGTTTCGGTGCGGCTCATTCGCGAAATCCATCACCGCCTGCTGAATGGCGTGCGGGGCAATCAGGCCAGCCCTGGAGAGCTTCGCCGCAGCCAGAACTGGATCGGGCCGGGCGGTTCAAGCTTGAATGAGGCGATCTTCGTGCCGCCACCGCCGCACGACGTGGAACGGCTGCTCTCCGACCTTGAGAAGTTCATCCATGCCAGCGACAGGCTGCCGCCGCTGGTGAAGATCGGACTGATCCATGCGCAATTCGAGACGATCCACCCCTTCCTTGACGGCAATGGGCGGGTAGGGCGGTTGCTGATCACCTTCCTCCTCTGTGAAGCGGAAATCCTGATCAAGCCGGTTCTCTACCTGTCCTATTATTTCAAGCGCCACCGTACACGTTACTATGAATTGCTGCAGGCGGTTCGCGACCGGGGCGAATGGGAGGAGTGGATCAAATTCTTCCTCGAAGGCGTCGCGGTCGTAAGCCTGGAGGCGACCGAGACGGCGCGCGCGATCGTGGCGCGGCGCGAGGCAGACCGAAAATTGATTACCGATGGGTTTGGCCGGGGAGCCGGTAGTGGATTGCGCATCCTCGAATCGCTCTATCGGACGCCGTTCATCAGCGTCAGCCAGGCGGCCGAGCGCCTTGGGATCACCTTTCAGGCGGCACGTAACTTGATTCAGCGGTTTGTGGATGCGGACCTGTTGGTCGAAATTACCGGGCAGGAGCGGTATCGGGTGTATCAATATGCGCCCTATGTGCGGCTGTTCTCCGATCCGGACCGACCGCAAATGTAAAGCAGCGCGGCGCCAAGAATCTCGGGCGTCGCGGGCAGCCACTCGGGCGGCGCATGGTGGAGGTCGTAGAGCGAGATGAGCGTGACATGGAGGAGGTCGGGGCCGCGCCCGGGATCGCCCAAGCGGCAGCGCGGCGATTTGCGCCTGCACCTCGGGCGGCGGCTTGGCCATGATGTAGAGCGGGTTGCGGGCGCGCATGGAGAGCGAGCGTAGCATGATGTCGGGGTGGCGACGATGGGTGGGCCGTCGAGGCGGGCCGTCGCGATGGGCCGAAGGTTCCGGGCCGGAAGGTCACAAAGGTCACGCTACACCCCCCTCTTATGTCCCGCCCTCCGGGGGCTCGGGCCCTTCCGACGCGTCATCCCCCTCTTCATCATTGCCGCAATCGATGGTCAGCGCGGTGCCGGCGGCGGCGCGGCGGGCTTGCTCGAGGTCGATCTGGCGATGGAATTCGGCGTCGGTCAGCCCGCCGGGGGCGATGTCGAGCGCCTTGAGCCGCCGCATCACCGCCAGGGCGGCGATCAGCCGCGCGTCGGTTTCCTCCTGCGTCGCAACCTGCGGCGCGGACGCCGCGGCGTCGGCCTGTGCCGCCTCTTCGTCGGTCAGCCATAAGGTGTCGTCCTCCTCGCGCTCGCGGTCGACGGTCGCGCCGCTGCCCCGGTCATGGGCATCCTCGGCGACATGGCCGGTCCAGCGGGCGAGCGCGAAGGCCTGTGCATCGGGGCGGCGGCGCGGTTCGCGGCGGTCGCGCCACGCGCCATAGGTGTCGGGGTCGCGATAGCGCAGCAGGAACATCGTCAGCCGCTCGTCATAATAAAGCCGCTCGCCGACCTGTTCGCCCTGGAACCACACCGGGCGCGCGACGCCGTGCAGCGCGCGCGAAAAGGCGGCGTCGGACAGGCGGCGGATCGCATAGACGAGCGCGGCATCCCATGCGGCGCGAAAGCTGTAAGCGTCGACGCGGCGGCGCAGGCGATAGGCGGTCGACGGCGACAGGCCGACGCGCTCGCACGCCTCGGTCACGCAGCCGCATTCGCCGAGCGCATCGATGAATTCGACCTGCTTTTCGGGTGTCCAGCCATCATGGCGTTCGCGCGGGCTTGCGGGGACGAAGTCCTGCGCCGCGGCGAGCGTGCGGCTGTCGTCGGGCGGCGGCCGGCGCGCCTTGGTGATGCGAACGGGGCCGGGCGCCTTTTTCGCGCGCCTTGCGCGCGCGCGAACCGCGGCGAGGTCGGGGATGATCTTGTCGTGCTTCATCCGAAAGGATGAACCAGACGGGGATTTTTTAGGAAAGGGTTTTTTTGTAGTGGGTGTGCGAAATAGGATTTGCAGGGGCGGTTCGGCGGCGCCCGAGAGGTGGGCGCCTTCGGGCCGTTCCATAGGTCCGTAATTTGGGGGTTTAGTAAACTTTCACCGTAATTTTGGCAATTATATACTTGACAAAGCAGCGCATGAGACGGCATAGAATAGGGCATGACGAACATCACTGCCCCGCACTTTCACGACGAAACCAAAGCCCGCGAGCATTTGGAAGCGATCCGTTGGCCGGAAGGTCCGACCTGCCCCCATTGCGGTTCGTTCAATGCCACGCGCCTTGAAGGCAAGAAGCACCGCGCCGGACTGGTCCAGTGCAACGATTGCCGCGAACAGTTCACCGTCACCGTTGGCACCGTCTTTGAGCGTTCGAAGGTGCCGCTTCACAAATGGCTGCTCTGCAATCACCTGCTGTGCGCCAGCAAGAAGGGCATGAGCGCAAAGCAGATCGAGCGTATGCTCGGCGTCACCTACAAAACCGCTTGGTTCATGTGCCACCGCATCCGCGAAGCCATGAAAACCGATGGTACTGACGGCCCCCTCGGCGGTCCTGACGCCGTTGTGGAAGCCGATGAAACCTATGTCGGTGGCAAGGCCAAGAACCGCGCCACCCGCAAGCCTGCCCCTAAGAAAGCCGTTGTCGCGCTGGTCGAGCGTGACGGCCACGTTCGTTCGTTTCACGTCGCCAACGTTAACGCCAAGCATCTGCGCGGCCTTATCGTCACCAACGTTGACCGCCGCTCGCACCTGATGACCGACGAAAGCGTCGTCTATACCAGCGTTGGTCGCGAGTTTAACGGCCACAGCGTCGTCAACCACAGCGCCAAGCAGTACGTCACCACCGGCGGCTTCAAGCACAGCAACACCGCCGAAAACTTCTTCTCCATCTTCAAGCGCGGCGTGATCGGCACCTACCACCATATGAGCGAGGCCCATCTGGCTCGCTATACCGGCGAGTTCGATTTCCGTTACAACACTCGCACCATGACCGACGCGGAACGCGCCTCGGTTGCCCTGTCGCGCATCGGCGGCAAGCGCCTCACCTATCGGCGGACTGACGCAATCGCCGCCTGATTGGTTTCAGGCGCCGCGCCAGATCGGCGAAAAGCGAAAGCGATGGACAAAATAAAACCCCGGGAACCGTGGTTCCCGGGGGGGCCGCTGGGCGCACCATGCGGCGTTGCTTCGTGCGAGATAGGTACGTACACCGGCGAAGTCAACAGGGAGTTAAAATGCGCGGGGCCGTCTATATCGATGCATTCAACCTCTATCATGCGATAGATGACTTGAACCTGAACTACCTAAAATGGTGCAATCTCTGGCGTTTGTCGGAATCCATTATGAAGGGGCATGCGAAGCCACTTGTGAAAGTCGTTTGGTGCACCGCTTATCGATCGGGTAACACGGGCGCAAAGGCACGACACCGCGCCCTTAAACTCGCGCTCGATCATTGCGGCGTGCAATGTGAGTTCGGTCACGAAGTGATGGAGCCAGCTGGCTGTCGAGCGTGTGGCGCGAACTGGGATATACCTCGCGAGAAGGCCACAGACATAAACCTGGCTTTGGCTGCGTTCCAAGATGCCGTCGATAACGTCTATGATGCGGCGTTCATTGTCACAGCCGATACAGACCAAGCGGCGACGTTCTCGTTCATCAAGAAGCGCTTCCCGACGAAGCGGCTCTATACCGTAACCCCGCCCGGTAGGCAGCCGTCCAAACATCTCACCGCCATTGCAGACGGTAAAATTTCGATCTCCGAGCGAATGCTAGATTCCGCCGTGTTGCCGTTCCTCGTTGGACAAGGAGCGGGCGCTGTTACACGTCCGGTGGAGTATGACCCGCCGCCGGGTTATGTGCATCCCGATGACCGGCCTTAGGCTTACGCTTACTTGTCGCCTTGTGCGGCCTCGGCGGCGTCGCCAGCATCCGGCGAAGCGTCTCTAGCTCTTTTTGATCGGTGTCAGACATGGGCAAAGTCCATAGCAGCGTTGGTAAGGTCAGCAAACCCGGCGACCGCTTCACCGCACGGCGTCGCTTGCCGCTCCAAGACCCCAAGGCGATTGCCCGACATAACCGCCGTGTCGGCGAAGTCCTGCATGCCTACAATTCCGCCCATGCATCGGTGTTCGGCGTTTTCACATTCTTGGGCATGCACGTTGACTACCAACACACCTTGGACGTGTGGCACTCGTCGGGCACCGACAAAGGGCAAAGAAACCTGCTCGAAGTCGCTGTCCGCCATCGCCTTAAGGGACGAAAGGTAGTCCAGAAGGGCATTTTGTGGGCGCTTGGCGCGCTCGACGAACTCGGCACCTTCCGAAACGACGCGGTGCACACCAACATGGCTTGGTACTATGACGAATTTGTCCCCGGCATCGGATCCAAGGAAGCCACCATAAAGCGACTGGAGCAATTGCCGTTCGACAAACACTGGCGAGCCTTGCGCGGCGACCTCATAGCCTTGGCTAACTACCTAGCGGTTCTGGCGTATGACGTCCTTGGGGACAATAAGCTGCCATCTTGCAAAAGACCGAGGTTACAGCTTGCTCGCTCAAGGTCCGCTGAGACTCAGACACGACGTCGCCAAGCCAAAAAAGCAGCTCGCGAACGCCAGCGTCAATCATAGCGGGCGTTAGCTCAATCTCAGTGGGTGTACCGGCCTGTCCCGAATCCTGTACCACTTCTGTTCTGCTTTCTCAAGTATATAATTGCCGTAATTTTATCACTGTAACTCTCAGTAGTCCAGGTTAATCTTACACGGTACTATTTTAGAGTGCCTGCCACTGGCGTATAGCGACCTCGGACACCTAAAAAAAACGTCTCAGATCGTATCGTATCGCGAAGTTTTTCGCGAGCAGTTGCTGCACCTGAACTCATTAGATGCGTTTCCAGCGCTTTCTCGACGCTAGAAACCACTCTACTTAGGCGAGTTTCATCCGCACTCAACTTGATCAATTCTTCGGAAAACTTAATCTTCTCCTTGTTCGACAAGCCTATAAAGGCTCGCCGACCTAGCACCTGCCTTACCGCAGCATCTATAATATAGAATCTATAAATTTTAGTTGCGGCATTGATTTTCTGATTTCTCCACATGAACTCAAGGCGATAGTGTAAAAATGCTATCGCATAGCTAGGGCGAACATCCTGCCTTTCTTCAAATATATCTTCTACATTATCTCCAATTTCGGCTTTGTAGTTCCGTGCTGCACGATGCGGAGCGCCTAATAGGCCCGCCGTTACTGCCTTAAAGAATGGCTGCATCTGCACGATCCGCGCACGTTCAACAGCTTCCGATCGATATTGATTCTCTCGCCTTTCAAGAAATATCTTTTTAGACGTAGGAGCATTTCTCGAAAATTCTTCGAGATTTTTCATAAATGGTAGCAATGACCAAAACTGCTCATCTCGAACCGGATTCTGTTTGTTAGTTCCCGAAATAATCGAAAATATGAAATCCTCGTCTTTTGTTCCGATCAACCTAAATGGAACAAATACGTTTTCTATATTGTCACGATTATGAAAAACGACATTACTTGTCTGGCATCCATTCACTATCTGGAAATCTTCAATAGTAAAGTTGTTACCGATCCTATTAATGGATCTCGCGACCACCGTTATTCCGTTGTTCCTATAAACGAAATTATCGTGCTCGCCATTTTCCAGGCTGGACGATATCTCTTTATTTATCTTAGAATTTGAATTGTAGTCTCGAATATTGTCAAAGAATACTGATTTATTTATATCTATTATTTCTCCACTTTCATTATATATTGAAACAACTTTAAGCAATTCCGATGCTGGTATGTAGCCAATATAACCCTCCCCCACGCTCTCGTGCCGAGGAAGGACTACGCTTTCTTTAAAGTCTAAAGTAACTTCAGTAGACGTGGATGCTGCGCGATAAAGGCGCTGAAGCTGACTTGCTCCATAAATATTAATTTCGAGATTTTCTTCGTCAAAAATGCTAAGCTCTGTTAGTTCATTCTTTGTGTTTTCGACTAGGCGCTCGATCCTCTGCTGTTTTTCGTAGCTTCCGGTCGACGCGAAATAGCAATAAATTCCCGGATTTCTTCTTTTTACACCGTTGGTGTAAAGATAATCTTTGGCTTCAATTAGATCGTCGAGCTGCGCTGATTCTTTAGACAGCTGCCCAGAAAAAAATCCTTTAACACTGTCAAAGAACTTTGACATTTCGCCGTAGTCAAATCCTGCGGAAGTCTTTGACTGAAAAAAGTAAAAATCAATTTGAGGATTCTTGGTGTCCGCTATTGCGGTAGCCGCCTCATCAGCATCTGTAACAAGATTACCTTGGACAATTATAGCGACGCCATCCAGGCCAAACTCGGTACCAGTTAAATGGGCGTCGAAGGGATCAATATTTTCTCCAGACCCTCCATTTATAATGGAATAGATGGTATAAAGTTCAAATTGATCACTTTCGGACTTTTCTTCCAAATCGTAAGCCTCAGCGAACTCCTTCATCTGTGCTTGATTGACGGGGTTCATCTAAATGGTTCCTTGAATTGACCAGGTTGCTTCAAAGCAGTTTCGCCGAAATTTGGCGTAGGGTCAATCATGCTCCCGCCCGCCAGCCCCCATATACAGCTCGCGGCCGGTTTCCTCATAGACCTCGCTCATTTTCGCCATGCCTTTTTCGGCCTCTTCGGCGGCGATGAAGGCGGCGCTGTCCTGATTTTGCAGCTTTGCGAAGTCGCGGACTTCCTGGCTGATCTTCATCGAGCAGAATTTGGGTCCGCACATGCTGCAGAAATGCGCCGATTTCGCGCCTTCCGCCGGGAGCGTCTGGTCGTGGTATTGTTCGGCGGTGTCGGGGTCGAGCGACAGGTTGAACTGGTCGCGCCAGCGGAATTCGAAGCGCGCTTTCGACAGCGCGTCGTCGCGGACCTGCGCGGCGGGGTGGCCCTTGGCGAGGTCGGCGGCGTGGGCGGCGAGCTTGTAGGTGACGACGCCGACCTTCACATCGTCGCGGTCGGGCAGGCCCAGATGCTCCTTGGGCGTGACGTAGCAAAGCATCGCGGTGCCGTACCAGCCGATCTGCGCCGCGCCGATGCCGCTGGTGATATGGTCGTAACCCGGCGCGATGTCGGTGGTGAGCGGCCCGAGCGTGTAGAAGGGCGCCTCGCCGCACGCTTCGAGCTGCTTGTCCATATTTTCCTTGATCTTGTGCATCGGGACGTGGCCCGGGCCCTCGATCATCACCTGGACATCCTGCGCCCAGGCGCGCTTGGTGAGCTCGCCCAGCGTGTAGAGCTCGGCGAATTGCGCCTCGTCGTTCGCGTCATAGATGCTGCCGGGGCGGAGGCCGTCGCCGAGACTGTAGGCGACGTCATAGGCCTTCATGATCTCGGTAATCTCGTCGAAGCGTTCGTAGAGGAAGCTTTCTTTGTGATGCGCGAGACACCATTTCGCCATGATGCTGCCGCCGCGCGACACGATGCCGGTCATGCGCTTCGCCGCGAGCGGGACGTAAGGCAGGCGGACGCCGGCGTGGATGGTGAAATAGTCGACGCCCTGTTCGGCCTGTTCGATCAGCGTGTCGGCGAAGATTTCCCACGTCAGGTCCTCGGCGATGCCGCCGACCTTTTCGAGCGCCTGATAGATGGGGACGGTGCCGATCGGGACGGGCGAATTGCGGATGATCCATTCGCGCGTGTCGTGGATGTTGCGCCCGGTCGACAGGTCCATGACGGTGTCGGCGCCCCAGCGGATCGACCAGACCATCTTGTCGACCTCGCTCGCGACGTCGGATGCGACCGCGCTGTTGCCGATATTGGCGTTGATCTTGACGAGGAAGTTGCGGCCGATCGCCATCGGCTCGCTTTCGGGGTGGTTGATGTTGCTGGGGATGATCGCGCGGCCGCGCGCCACCTCGTCGCGGACAAATTCGGGGGTGACGTAATCGGGGATGCTGGCGCCGAAGCTTTCGCCGTCGCGCTTGTACTCGGCGAGGCGCGCGCGGCCGAGATTTTCGCGCTCGGCGACATATTCCATCTCGGGGGTGATGATGCCGCGGCGGGCATAGTGCATCTGGCTGACGTTGGCGCCGGGCTTGGCGCGGAGGACCTGGCGGCGGACGTTGGGGAAGGCGGGGACGCCGCCCGAGCGGTCGGGGCCGAGCTGGCCGTTATCCTCGGGCTTGACCTCGCGCTGGGTGACCTCCTCGACGTCATCGCGACCACGGATCCAGTCGGCGCGGAGTTCTGGGAGGCCGGCGTTGATGTCGATGATGGCATTGGCGTCGGTGTAGGGGCCCGACGTGTCATAGACGCGCACCGGGGGCTCGCCCGAATGCGGGTCGAGGTCGATTTCGCGCATCGCGACGCGGATGCCGCTGCCGGTCTGGGTCGCGACATGGATCTTGCGGCTGCCGCGAATCGGCCCGGTGGTGATGCCGATGGGGGTGGGCGTTTCGAATTTCGCGTCGATGTCGGCCATGTGCAGTCGCTCCGTTGGTTATCGGAGCGAAGACGGATTCCGCCCATTTTGGTTGGGGTGGAATACCGACCCTCCCTCCGCCGGTATTAGCCGGATCAGGTTCAACGGGTCGCGGTCTATTCCGCTCTCAACCGGCCATCACAGACGCGGCTCCCCGGGGATGGGCCCAGATTAGCGGCGGCGGCGCGCGCTGTCGAGCGGCATCGGCGGCGCGGCGTAATCGAACCGTCATATGCGATGAAGTGATGGAAAAGCCTCACTTTTTCTGTTGACGAACCGTGTTCGATTTCCGACGAATCGAGTATCGGTCACGATCGACCGGGAAGAACAGGGGCTTTTCTATATGACTATTCGGGTTCGGACCGCGCTGCGCGGGTCCTTATGTGCGGCTGCGTTGGTGGTGGGGATGACGGCGATGCCGGCGATGGCGGCGGAATGTTTGCTGGATACGAATAATAATGGCGTGGCGGATGCTGCAGACACCGATGGTGGGGCCGTGTCGCAGGGGCCGACGTTCGAGGGGGACATAACATTGGCTTGTGGACCCAATGCGGTAGCGTCTGCTCCAGCTTCCACGGCGATTGGCGCCGACAGTCGCGCCACCGAGATCGCAACCGTAGCGGTTGGGAAGGGCGCCACGTCAACAAAGGTAGGAGGCGTCGCGGTGGGCGGCGTCGCCTTTGTGGAAGGCGACGGAGGCGTCGCGGTCGGTCTCGGCGCGCTATCTCTCGACACTGGAGCGGTTGCCATCGGCAGCAACGCCGCTGGCCGCTCCATCTATACGGTCGCGGTCGGCGCCGATAGCAATGCCCAAGGGGACGGTGCGGTCGGTATCGGCTATCAAGCCAACGCTGTCAGCAATTTTGCTGTCGCCATCGGCAAACAATCCTATGCATCAAGCAGCGTCTCGATCGGAACGCAGGCATATTCCGAAGGACTGACCTCCGTTGCAATTGGGAATCAGGCAAATGCCTTCGGCGGGGACTCGATGGCCCTCGGCGGAAATTCCATCGCGTCAGCGGGCGGCTTGGCGATTGGCGTGAGATCGAACGCGAGCGGCGTAAACAGCGTGGCAGTTGGCAACGATTCGGTCGCCACCAGATCCAATAGCGTTTCATTCGGCACCGTCGGTGTCGAGCGCCAGCTGACCAATGTCGCGGCGGGTACGGAGGACACCGACGCGGTGAACAAGGCCCAGCTCGATGCAGCAGTCTCTGCGGGGAATCCTTATGTGGCGGTCAATCCTGTCAGCGCGGGCACCCAAGGCCCCACCGCTTCGGCGCCGGGCGAGCTGGCTGTGGCCGTCGGTTCGGGCGCATTCGCATTTGGCGCTAATTCCATCGCAGTGGGCACGGATACGAGTGCAGTGGGCGAAAAAGCCGTTGCAATCGGTCACTCCGCCGGCGCCGAAGGCAGCGGCGTCGCGATCGGAGCCGGTTCCTATTCCTATTTTGGGGGGGTGTCGGCCGGCCTCAACAGCTATTCCAACGGCTTGGGCGACATAGCCATCGGATTGGGCGCCGCAACGAACCAGGGCATTTCCGGCGCGGGCGGTACGATAGCCATCGGCCAAGATGCCAGGTCCACCGGCCAACCCGGCATCTCGATCGGCAAGGAATCGGCTTCCAACAATTCAATCGCGATCGGATTGCGGAGCAAGAGCGACTTTGTCGGTCTCGCCATCGGACAGGATAGCAGCGCGTATTTTGCGGGAACGGCTATTTCCAATTATGCAACGGCAGGCGCTACGGCTTCATTGGCGATCGGGAATAGCGCAACGGTCGACTTCAATGCCGAGCGCGCCATTGCCGTCGGGGCGGGTGCCCACGTCAATTCAACCGCCGAGCGCGCCATCGCCGTAGGAGCCGGCGCAAATGTCAGCTCGGCGGCGAAGGACGCCATTGCGATCGGCACGGCGTCGGTGGCCAGCACCCGGTCGAGCATCGCGCTTGGAACCGAGGCTGAGTCTGTGGGTGCCGATTCCATTGCGATCGGCACGAAGACGTCGGCTGGACGGCCTGGGTCGATTGCTATTGGCGGCGACTATACCGCTGATGGCAATGGCGCGCAGGCAAACGGATTGCTTGGACTGGCGATCGGAGCAGACGCGACAGTTTCGAACGATTTTGCGCTCGCTTTTGGCTTCGCGTCCCAAAGCGGTGGCAGGCTTGCCGTTGCGGTTGGAGCCACCGCCGTCGCTGACGGGGCGCGTTCAACGTCCCTCGGGGCCGGTGCCGTGAGTAGTGCCGATGATTCGGTTGCGCTGGGCGCTCTGTCGGTAGCCGACCGCGCGAATACCGTGTCGATCGGCAAAGCCGGTTCGGAGCGACAAATTGTAAACGTCGCCGCCGGCACGCAGGGCACCGACGCGGTCAACCTCAACCAGCTGACCGCCGTCCAGTCGATCGCGAACAATGCGCTGGTCAACGCCGCGACCGCGCAATCGCGAGCCGACACCGCCTTCGCCAATGCCGCGACGGCGCAGGGGACGGCGGACACGGCGCTCGCGAACGCCGCCACCGCACAGTCGACGGCGAATACCGCGCTCGCCGATGCGGCGGGCGCGCAGAGCGCGGCGAACAGCGCGCTTGCTAACGCCGCGACCGCTCAGGGAACCGCTGATACCGCATTGGCCAACGCCGCCGCCGCGCAGGGGACCGCCGATACGGCGCTCGCTGCCGCGACCGGGGCGCAGGGCACGGCCGACAGTGCTCTCGGCAATGCCGCGACCGCGCAAGCGTCCGCCAATGCGGCGCAGTCGACCGCCAACAGCGC
The DNA here is from genome assembly GCF_050725615.1 of Sphingopyxis sp. Classification (GTDB taxonomy): domain Bacteria; phylum Pseudomonadota; class Alphaproteobacteria; order Sphingomonadales; family Sphingomonadaceae; genus Sphingopyxis. The sequence goes on along the minus strand of NZ_JBOHHU010000046.1, from coordinate 6,976 downwards.
GCTGGCGAATGCCGCCAATGCGCAGGGCACCGCCGATACGGCGCTCGCCAATGCGGCGACGGCGCAGGCCTCGGCCAATGCGGCGCAGGGGACGGCGAACAGCGCGCTCGCTAATGCCGCCACGGCGCAAGGCACCGCGAACAGCGCGCTCGCCAATGCGGCGACGGCGCAGGGCACCGCCGACACCGCGCTCGCCAACGCCGCGACGGCGCAAAGCGCGGCGAATGCGGCGCAGTCGACCGCCGACACCGCGCTCGCCAGTTCGGCGGCGGCGCAGGGCAGCGCCGATCAGGCGGTTGCCGATGCCGCGGCGGCGCTCGCCAGCGCAAGTCAAGCCAACACCACCGCCGACATGGCGCTGGCGCGGGTCGATGAGGTGATCGCCCAGACCGGCAATATCGTCGGCAACAACGAGGGCGGCGCGGTGCCGACGGCGACGGGCAATGGTGCGATCGCCGGTGGTTCGGGCACCGTGGCGAATGGCGAGGGCGCGGTGTCGCTGGGGCTCGAGAACCAGGCGAACGGCAATGGCGCGGTGGCGATCGGCGATCCCAATATCGCGACCGGAACCGGCGCGGTGGCGATCGGCGCCAACAACACGGCAACCGGCAACGGGGCGGTGGCGATCGGCAATGCCAGCACCGCGACGGGCACGTCGGCGGTCGCGCTGGGCAGCGGCGCGAATGCGGCGACCCCGGGCAGCCTCGCCCTGGGCGCCGCCGCATCGGCGACGGGCGCGAACAGCGTCGCGCTGGGCCGCGGTTCGGATGCCTTGGGCGCGAACAGCGTCGCGCTGGGGCGCGGGTCGCAGGCGACGCGCGATAACAGCGTGTCGATCGGCTTCGCCGGCGGCGAACGCCAGCTGACCAACGTCGCGGCGGGCACGGCGGGGACCGATGCGGTCAACGTCGACCAGCTCGGCGCGGCGATCAGCGCCGAGGCGGCGGCGCGCCAGCAGTTCGACCTGCAGCTGTCGCAGCGGCTGGCGATCCAGGAGACTGCGACGACCAACCTGACGCTGGGCCTGTCGGCCGAGATGAATGCGCGGATCGCGGCGGACAATGCGCTGTCGACGCGGATCGACGGGCTGGCGACGCGGATGGACCAGATCGATGCCCAGATCGGCATCCTCGACGACCGCATCTCCAGCTCGACCGCCGTCGCCTCGGCGCTCAGCGGCAACGCCTTCCTGCCCGACATGAAGTTCAACCTGACCGCGAACGTCGCCACTTATGATGGCGCGCATGCAGGGTCGATCCAGATGGGCTTCCTCGTCTCGCCGAACGTCGCGCTGAATGCCGGCGTCGCGTCGGGCTTCAACCGCCGCGGCAAGACCGCCGCGCGCGCGGGGGTGACGATCGGCTGGTAAGCCGGCCGGCATCGCCATGAACGGGGGCGGGGCCGCGCGGCCTCGCCCCTTTTTGTATCAGCGCCCGCCGCCGCTGGACTCGCCGGGCAAGCGTGGCATAGTCGCCGCGCAAGACCCGCGACGCGCGGGCGGCGGGAGAGAAATATGGCTTCGGTGGTCGAAGAGGCGCGGGCGATCGCGCCGGTCGATGTCAGCGACAATGCGCTGTATGTCGAGAATAAATGGCGCGAGCCTTTTGCGGCGCTGCGCGCCGACATGCCGGTAAGCTGGTGCCCCGACAGTCCCTATGGCGGCTATTGGTCGGTGGTGAGCCACGCGCTGGTGCAGGCGGTCGAGCTCGATCCCGCGACCTTCTCCTCCTCGTGGGAGAATGGCAATATCGTCATCGCCGACCCGCCGCCGCAGTCGAACCTGCCGAACTTCATCGCCGCCGACCCGCCGGTCCACACCGCGCAGCGCAAGGTGATCGCCCCCGCCTTCAACCCCAGCCAGATGACCGAGCGCGAAAAAGAGGTGCGCCAGCGCACGCGCGAATTGTTCGACGCGCTGCCGGTCGGCGACACGTTCGACTGGGTCGAAAGCGTGTCGGTGCCGCTGACGATCGGCATGCTCTGCATCCTGTTCGATTTCCCGTGGGAGGAGCGCCACGACCTCAAGCGCTGGTCGGATTATGGCGGCCATGTCTCGCCCGAGACCGCGAGCGAGGAATATCGCGCGGCGTGGATGGCCGAGATGCAGGCGATGCTCGCGCGCTTCGATGCGGAGTTCGCCAAGCGCAAGGCGCTGCCGCCGACCGACGATCTGTTGTCGCGCATGGTCCACAGCGAGGCGATGGGGAGCCTCAATCCGATGGAGCGGCTCGCCAATATCGCGCTGCTGATCGTCGGCGGCAACGACACGACGCGCAATTCGATGAGCGGGCTGGTCGAGGCGCTGCATCGCTTTCCCGGCGAACTCGACCGGCTGCGCGCCGATCCCTCGCTGATCCCCAATGCGGCGCAGGAGATCATCCGCTGGCAGTCGCCGGTGACGCATATGCGGCGCACCTGCACGCGCGACGTCGAGCTCGGCGGGCAGCAGCTCCGCAAGGGCGAGAAGGTCATCCTCTGGTATATTTCGGCGAACCGCGACGAGGGCGTCTTTCCCGATGCCGAGCGCTTCGACGTCGGGCGCGCCAATGCGCGGCGGCATGTCGCCTTTGGGCACGGCATCCACCGCTGCGTCGGGGCGCGGCTCGCCGAGATCCAGCTCTGCACGCTGATCGAGGAGATTGTGACGCGCGGCATCCGGGTCGAACCGCAGGGCGAGGCCGAGCGGCTGGCGAGCCCGTTCCTGCACGGGTTCGTCCATATGCCGGTGCGGATCGTGCCGGGCTGACCCCTAACTTTCCAGTTTGGAAAATTATCACTTGCCGAATCGGAAAGAGAGGCTTATCGCTTTCCACGTTGGAAAGTGAAGGAGCGACAGCATGAATCCGATCGAAGCCCGGGCGGCGCTCGACAGCATGGCCGAGGCGCAGCGCGAGCTGGCGCGCAGCGGCCCCAAATATCCGCTGTGGCGGCACGCCGCCTTTGCCGCGGTGATGGCGACGCTGGTGCTGGGGCAGGGATTCGATCTGCCCGTGCAATTGCCGCTGCTCGTCGCGCCGTTGGCCGCGATCGCCTGGCTCGTCGCCGACGATCGCAAGCGCTACGGCGTCTTCGTCAACGGCTATCGCAAGGGACGGACCTTGCCGGTGACGCTATTGCTGCTCGCGCTGATGCTTGGTGCGATGGGCGGCGAGCTCTACGCGCGCTTCAACCATCTCGACCTTGGTGTGAAGCTGGGCATCGCGGGCTTCGCGTTCGTGGTCGCGCTGGCGATGAGCCTGTGGTGGACGCGCCTCTATGATCGCGAGTTGCTGGACGGGGGCGCCTGACCATGGACGGGATCGACATGGTGCTGCACGCGCCGGCGCGGCTGCAGATCGCGGCGCTGCTGAGCAAGGTCAGCGAGATGGAGTTCGCGAAGCTGCGCGAGCTGGTCAAGGTCAGCGATTCGGTGCTGTCGAAGCATCTCTCGGCCTTGTCCGATGCGGGCTATGTCGCGCTGCGCAAGGCGGCGGAGGGCGGGCGCCAGCGGACCTGGGCGTCGCTCAGCCGCGCCGGGACGCGGGCGCTGGATCGCCATGTCGCCGCGCTGCGGGCGATCGTCGCGCATCTGCCGGTGGCGGCGGAATGAGCCGGCCCGACCTGTCCGACGCGGCGGCGCGCGCCGCCTATCGCGACGAATTGCGCGCCGTCGCCCGCACCCCGCGCCGGATGGGCCTGTTGTTCGTCTTCGCCTCGCTGGGACTGTGGGTGTGGCCGCAGAACGGCGGGCCGGCGATGCTCGGGCCGCTGCCGACCGCGACCTGGGGCTGGATCTGCCTGGGCATCGGCTGGGCGGTGCTGCTGTGGGTGATCGTCGCGCGGACGCGTTACCACAAGCAGCGGCTCGGCGGCCCCGACCTCTAGGGACCTGATCCTAGCGCAGGAACGGCCCGCGCGCGCGGCGGCGCGCCTGGCCCGCCGGAACCCCCGCCAGGTCGCGAAATTCGCGCGCCATATGCGCCTGGTCGGCGAAGCCGCCGTCGGCGGCGTGGCCCGCGAGGCTCGTCTCGCCGGGCAGCGTCTCAAAGGCTTTCTGGAAGCGGAGCAGGCGCAGATAGGCACGCGGGGGCATCCCGACATGCGCCGCGAACCAGCGTTGGAGCGCGCGCGGCGACAGGCCGGTGGCGCTGCCCATCGCGGCGACCGTCGGCGCGGCGACGATCGCGAGACCGACGGCGTTGAGCGCGGGCGCGGCGGCGAGGCGGCGCGCGATCGCGTCGAAATCGGGCGCGGGGCAGGGCTGCCAGCGGCCGGTGAGGGTCGCGAGCGGCGCGCCGCCGAGCATCGTCCACGCCCAGGGCCAGAGGCGGAGCGCCTCGAAGCGCGCATCGCCGCTGATCGCGAAGACCTGCGGGCGGTCGACCAGCCCGACGACGAAGCTCGCGGGCTGGTCGGTGTCCCAGCGCGATCGGCCGTGGGTGCGGCGGATCAGCTCGACGCAGCCGTCGGGGGTCGCCTGTTGCTCGATCCAGTCGCCCGGCCCGCCGTTCGCGGCGAGCGTCCAGCGCGTCTTGACCAGCCCGGCGAGTGCGGGCGGCGGGGCGACCTCGCGATAGTCCATCGTCGCTTTAGACGCTTTTTGTCGTATCGGTTCAAGACGGACGGCGATGGTCATGCCAGACCGGCGTCCGGCGCAGGGCCGGTGGGAGAAGCGAGGATGAAGAGCGTGATGGCGATGATGGCGGCGACGCTGCTGACGGCGGCGAGCGCGCCCGCGACGGTCGACGATCTCGGTTGGATGGCGGGACAATGGAGCCGCGAGGAGGGCGGGCGCTGGACCGAGGAGAACTGGACGTCGCCGCGCGGCGGGGTGATGCTGGGGGTCAGCCGGTCGGGCCGCGGCGACGCGTTGCGCGAATTCGAGTTCCTGCGGCTGCAGGCGGGCGCGGACGGCGCGGTCGCCTATATCGCGCAGCCCGGCGGGCGGGCGCCGGTCGCGTTCCCGCTGGTCGCGCACGACCAGGCGAGCGCGACCTTCGAAAATCCGGCGCATGATTATCCGCAGCGCATCCGATACGCCCGCGACGGCGCAACGATGACCGCGACGATTTCGGCGATCGACGGGGGCAAGGCGATGAGCTGGACCTACAGGCGGCGCTAGGCCGTCCGGCGCGCCAGATAGACCCCGGCGACCATCAGCCCGATCCCGGCGATCCGTTTCAGGTCGATCGCCGAGCGCATCGCGCCGAACAGCCCGAAATGGTCGATCGTCGCGGCGCTGACCAGCTGGCCGACGAGGACGAAGAAGATCGCGTTGCCGACGCCGAATTTGGGGGCGATGAAGGTCACCGCGATGACATAGAAGGCGACGAACAGGCCGCCGAAATAATATTGCGGTGCGATCGCGCTGGTGAAGCGGACCTGTCCGACCGAGCCGGTGAGCAGCGCGCCGGTCGTCGCGATCAGGAAGGCGAGGCCGAAGAGGATCATCGACGCCGCCATCGGACTGCCGAGCCGGGCGCCGAGCCCGCCGTTGAGCGCGGCGAGGATCGGGATGCCGATGCCGGTGAGCAGCATGATGAGCGCGAAGGCGGGGGCGCTGTTGGGCGCGGTCATGGCTGGGGCGCCTTGGCCGCCTGTGCGGCGCGATAGTCGCGCACCGGGAGCCCGCCGATCCCCCAATTCTCCAGATCGACCTCGTCGATCGTGACGACGGTGGTCGCGGGATTCTTGCCCAATATGCGCTGGAGCAGCTCGGTGACGCCGGCGATCAGTTCGGCTTTCTGTTCGGGCGTCGCGCCCTCGCGGGTGATCTTGATGTTCACAGTGGGCATGGGTTGTCCTTTCAGGCGAAGGGGGTCGCGAACTCGATACGGAGTCCGCCGGGCATCGCACAGATGAAATGATGCGTGGTCGCGCCTTCGCGGATCGGTTCGGGGTCGAATTCGATCGAAACGCCGAGGTGACCCTGGACGCGCGCAAAGACGGTGCGCAGCGTATCGAGATCGGCGACCTTGAGCGCGAGATGGTGGAGCCCGACATGGGCGCGGCGGTCGAAGGGGCGCGCGCTCGCGGGGTCGGCAACCTGCCACAGGGTGAGCAACGTGGCGCCGTCGGTGACGAAGATCGCGGGATAGTCGGGGCGCTCGGCGGTGACGCGGTACCCGAGCGCATCGACGAAGAAATCGCGTGCTTCGGCGACATCGCGCACCGCGAGCCCGATATGATGGGCGCCTTGGGTGAGAGCGGTCGTCATGTCTTTTCCTTCTCTGCTCGAAGCGCGGCGATTTCGGCGCGCAAGTGATTGAGTTCGGCGGCCATCGGCTGGATCGCCGCCGCGATCTCGGCCTCGGTGAAGCGCGGCGTGATGTGCTGCGAGCAATTCCATTCCCAGCCGATGACATCGATCAGGAAGGCGCGTTCGGGGATCGCGCGATAGCCCGTGGGCATGAGCGAAGCGACCAGCTCGGGGTCGTCGGCGAGTTCGATGCTGCGCGCGTGGCCGATCAGTTTGAGCCGGTCCTTGTTCGGATAATCCATCAGGAACAGCGACACGCGGTCGTCGCGCATCAGGTTCGCGGTGCTGATATATTGCCGGTTGCCGCGATAATCGGCGAAACCGATCCGGTTGCCGTCGATATGGCGCAGGAATCCGGCGGGGCCGCCGCGATGCTGCAGATAGGGCCAGCCGTCGGCGGTGACGCTGGCGATGTAAAAGCTGTCGCGCTCCGCCAGGAGGGCGATCTCCTTCGCGGTCAGCACGTCGGGCGTGCCATCGGCGCCGGCGTCGAGCTTCGCATAGGACGCGCGCGAGCCATGGAGTTCCTGCAAGCGCCGGATGTCTTCGTCGAAAAGGGTGGTCCGGTAATTGCGTGCCATCGGTCGGCTCCTTTCGCCGAGCCGATTTAGGTCATTGCCACGGTGGTGATAATCGATGAAGGTTGCACAACTTCATTCCGATTTATGGAATAATCGATGGATCATTTGGCGACGCTGGAGATGTTCGTCGCGGTGGCGGGCGAGGGCGGGTTTGAGG
>NZ_JBOHHU010000045.1:0-31672 GCF_050725615.1 Sphingopyxis sp. | reverse complement strand
GTGCTGCGGCGGCTTCACCCCGCAGCACCGCGCTATCTTCAACCAGCGCATCGCCGCGCGCTATGAGGGCATTCGCGACTATATCGTCGCGCATTACCGGATGAACCAGCGCGGCGGGGCGGGCGATTATTGGCGCGATGCCGCCGTGATGGAGACACTGTCGGACGAGCTGAAGGCGATGATCACCGCCTGGTTCACCGGCGGCGACCTCGACGCCGCGATCGCCGAGCTGGGCATCGGCGGCGCCTATGGCAGCATCAGCTGGCACTGCCTGTTCGCGGGCTATGGCCTGTTCCCGCCCGCAGCGCGGATGCGCGCGGCGGCGCCGGGCGACGGGGCCGCGGACATGCCGGCAATCGAGGATTTCCTACGCCGCGCGGCGCGCAATTTCACCGCTAGTCGCTCGCCGGACTGACCGGGCGGGGATGAAGCGGCGGCCCGTAGCCGAGGGAGCCAAGCTTAGCTACGGGCCGCGACAGTATCTCTACTGCTTTGGTAGAGTGACAGCGGGCGGCGATTCTGGCTAGACTGGAGTCGTTCGGAACGGCGCACCAAAGGCTCCGTTCATCGCCCGAAAAACCGAGTTGGCCCCGACCGCATGACCAAAAAGGGACTCATCATCCGCCATGTGCCGCACGAGGGCATCGCGGGTTTCCGCGAGCCGATCGAGGCGGCGGGCTATGTGCTCGACCGCGTCGATGTCGGCGATCCGGGGTTCGGCCGGATCGATCTCGGCGAACCCGATTTGCTGATTATGATGGGCGGGCCGATGGGGGTTTATGAGCAGGCGGAGCATGGGTGGATTGCGTGCCAGCTGCGGCGGCTCGCGCACCGGCTGGAGGCGGAGCGGCCGACGCTCGGCGTGTGTTTCGGGGCGCAGATGATCGCGGCGGCGATGGGCGCGCGCGTCTATCCGGGGCCGGCGAAGGAGGTCGGCTTCGACGCGCTCACGATCCTCGACGCTGAATCCCCGCTCGGCCAGCTCGCCGATGTGCCGGTGCTGCACTGGCACGGCGACACCTTCGACCTGCCCGAGGGCGTCGAATTGCTGGCGTCGAGCGCGGCCTATCCGCATCAGGCGTTCCGGCGCGGGGCGAATATCCTGGCGCTGCAGTTCCACGCCGAAATGGGGCTCGATCCGCGCTTCGAACAATGGGTCGAGCAATGGCCCGAGGCGCTGGCCGAGGTCGGCAGCTCGCCCGACGCAATGCGCGCCGACCATGCGCGGCTGGGGCCGGGCGCGGTCGATGCGGGGCGGCGGATGGTGGCGCAGTGGCTGGGGGAGTTGGCGGGGTAGGGGCGGGGAGCAGCCGTTCAAATCTCGTCATGCTGAACTTGTTTCAGCATCCATTGCCCGAGCGCGAATTGGGCGCTGCGCTGACGGAAACGGCGGACCATGGATCCTGAAACAAGTTCAGGATGACGATGCCATATGGGTCGCATTTGCTCGAAACCGCTCGCTTGGCGTGACAGGGCGCCGGGCCGCCGGGCGGTGGATCACTGCGCAGACAAGCATCGTTTACGCCGCCTTTACCAGTCCTGGTGCATCACCTTTACCTATATTTGGCAGTGGGGATGAATGATGGACAGCATGCGCGGACTGCTTTCGGGCAGCCACGACCAGGATGACGGGGCGATCGACTCGCCGATCGCCGTCGGGGTCGACGAACGGCGGATGCAGGTGCGCGCCTATAATTATTGGGCGTCTTTGCTCGCCGACCGCGCTTATCCGTCGGTCGAGGATCTCGATCTCGACAATATCGACGACTTCGGTCCCTATTCGGTGCTGCTCGATTTCACGGCGGGCGTCGACAATCCCGGTCTGTCTTTTCTGGGCGACAAGCTCCGCGCCGAGTCGCAGATCGACGAGGATGTGCAATATATTCGCGAGGTCCCCGGCCGCTCCTTGCTGTCGCGGCTGACCGACCATTATCTGCAGATCATCGCGAACCGCGCGCCGATCGGTTTCGAGGCGGAGTTCGTCAACGATCGCGGCACGACGATCATGTACCGCGGCATATTGCTGCCCTTCTCGTCCGACGACGACACGATCGATTTCATCATGGGCGTGATCAACTGGAAAGAGGCGGCTCCCGCCGACCAGGAAGAGGAATTGCAGCTCTCCGTCGAACAGGCGCTGCGCAGCGCGCCGCCGCTGACCGCCCCCGTGCCGGTGTGGGCCGACGGCCCCGACAGCGAACATATCGACGATGAGCCTGCGCCGGGATTCGGGGCGCGGCGCGAGGTCGCGGCGGCGCTGCCGCTGGCGGTCGCCGACGAACCCGCCGCGATGGCCACCGAACTCGACGAGGATGCCGGGCTGGCCGACTGGCTGGCGCTGGCGCGCGAAACCGCCGAAAAGGCGCTCGCCGCCGACAGCCGCAGCCGCAGCGCGCTGTACCAGGCGGTCGGGCAGGCCTGGGATTTCGCGCTCGCCGCCGAAGCGCAGCCGGAGGAATTTGCCGAGCTGCTCGATGATGCCGGGCTGAAGGTGCAGGACCGTGCGCCGATGACGCCGCTGGTCAAGCTGGTGTTCGGCGCCAACTACGACAAGACGCGGCTCGCCGAATATGCCTGTGTGCTGGGCCATGCGCAGGGCGAAGGCCTGGGGCGCGGCGAGCTTGCGACCTATCTCGACCGCTATCCCGGCGGCCTGAAAGGGCTGGTCAAGGATGAGCGCGCGAAGCGCAAGCCGGCGGGCGCGGCGGCGCCGGTCGCCGATGACGCGCTCGACGCGCTGCGCACCGCGCATCCGGCGGTGATCCTGGAACATGACGCCGGCGATGCCGAATTCGTGATCCTGATTGCGCGCGCGATGCCTGGCGGGCATATCGGGATCGTCGCGAAGGCGGCGGAGGATGCGCCGATGTTGGCGAAGCTGTCGCGCAGGGCGGTCCTGATCGCGCCGGGCGGTTGAGCGCGCTCGCGCAATAGACAACCCAAAAATTGAAATAATTTTACGCGGCGCTGCGCTCGGGGGTTGAGCCGCGCGTCGCTGAGGCGCATAGGGGCGGACAGCGAACGGGCCAGCCACCCCCCGGCAGAGGCCCGCTTTTTGGTCGGGAAGCCGTGAACCCTATGCCGCAGAATATATCCGATACGATCGAAGCCGAAACGCCCGCCTCGACAATCCAGATCCCCGCAAAAATCGCCAAGGCCTATCAGATCGCCCTGCACGGCAGCGCGCTTCCCGGCGAAGGCGACGATCTCGACGATAAGGCCTTGAAAGCGGCGGGCGAATTCGCCGCGCGCGCCTCGCTCGACCGGGCGCCGGGCACGCCGTCGCTGCTGCTCGAGCCGCTGATCGCCGACGGCACCGACCGCCGGATGCGCCTGGCGGTGGTCAATGACGACATGCCCTTCCTGGTCGATTCGGTGTCGCAGATCGTCGGCGCGCAGGGGCTGGTGATTCACCGCATCCTCCACCCCGTCGTCGCCGCGACGCGCAACGCCAAGGGCGGGCTGACCGGCGCCGAAGCGGCCACGCCGGGCTGCGACAACCGCGAATCGGTGATTTATATGGAGCTGGAGCGCGGCGATGCCCGCGCGCGCCGCCGCCTGCTCGACGGACTCGAGGGCGCGCTCGCCGACGTCCGCGCGGCGGTGGCCGACTGGCGCGCGATGCGCGCCGCGATGCTCGCCGATGCCGCGATGCGCGTCGAGGGCGAAGCCGCCGAGCTGCTGCGCTGGTTCGAGGGCGGGGCGATGACCCAGCTCGGTCACGAATGGCGCACGCGCGACGGTGCGGTCGAACAGCCGTTGGGCATTTCGGCGAGCAGTTCGAGCCAATTGCTGTCGCCCAACGCGCTCGAAGCGGCCTTTGCCTGGTTCGACAAGGGAGGGCAGTCGCCGCTCCTGATCAAGTCGAACCGGCTGTCGGCGGTGCATCGCCGGGTGCTGCTCGACCTGGTCGTGGTGCCCGAGATGAAGGGCAAGACGGTCGAAAAATTGTCGATCCACGCCGGATTGTGGACGAGCGCGGCGCTGTCGGCGCCGCCCGCCAAGGTGCCGGTGCTGCGCGCGCAACTCGACGCGCTGATGGCGAAATTCGGCTTCGATCCGACCGGCCACGCGGGCAAGGCGTTGGCGCATGCGCTGACCGCGCTGCCGCACGACCTGCTGATCGCGTTCGACGCGCAGTCGCTTGAAGATTTGGTGCTGACCTCGATGTCGATCACCGACCGGCCGCGGCCGAAGCTGGTGATGGTGCGCAGCGCGCTGGGGCGGCATTTGTTCGCCTTTGTCTGGCTGCCGCGCGACGAGGTGTCGACGGGACGCCGGCTCGCGGTCGAATCGCTGCTGGTGCGCGAGGCCAAGGCCGGGGTGATCGGCTGGACGATGGTGCTGGAGGACGGCGGCGCGGCGCTTCTGCGCTACACGCTCGACCTGCGCAGCGGCGGGGTGGTTCCCGATGCGGAGGCGCTCAACGCCCAGCTCGAACAGATGGTGCGCGGCTGGCAGCCCGAGGTCGAAGCGGCGCTCGCCAAGCGCGGCGACGCGGGTCGCGCAGCGGCGCTGGCGTCGCGCTTCGCGCCCTTGTTCCCACCCAATTACCGCAACCTCTATGATCCCGAGGAAGCGGCGCGCGACATCTTGCGGCTGCGCGACCTCGACGCCGACAATCCGCGCAGCGTGCGCCTCGCGCGCAAGAGCCTCGACGGCGACGACCGGCTGCGGCTGAAAGTCTATAGCGCGGTCGGGCCGCTGGCGCTGTCCGACGTCGTTCCCGCGCTCGAGCATTTCGGCTTCGAGGTGCTCGAGGAAATTCCGACGACGCTGGGCGCGAGCCGCATTCCGGGCACCGAGCGCGACGACGAAGTCCCCGCGGTGATCCACGACTTCTCGCTCAAGCTGCCCACGTCGGTCGACGAACTGGCGCTGCTGCCGCACACCGAGGTGATCGAAAAGGCGATCGCGGCGGTGCTCGATGGCAATGCCGAAAACGACGCGTTCAACGAGCTGGTGCTGGTGACGCAGACCGATCCGCAGGCGATCGTGTGGCTGCGCGCCTGGTTCCGCTACATGCGGCAGGGCGGGTCGAGTTACGGCATGGACACGGTGGTCGCGGCGCTGCGCCACGCCCCCGACCTGACGAGCGCGCTGGTCGAGCGCTTCTGCGCGCTCCACGACCCCGCGAAGCGCGACGATGCGCGCGCCGACTATCTCGACAAGGAAATCCAGGCCGGCTTCGCCGCGATCAAGTCGATCGACGACGACCGGATCCTGCGGCTGTTCCACGCGGTCATCGGCGCGACGCTGCGCACCAACGCCTTCGCCCCCGCGGCGGACGAGGCGCTGGCGTTCAAGATCGACAGCGCGTTGGTCCCCGGACTGCCCAAGCCGCTGCCCTGGCGCGAAGTGTGGGTATACTCCCCGCGCGTCGAGGGCGTGCACCTGCGCGCCGGCCCGGTCGCACGCGGCGGGCTGCGCTGGTCCGACCGCCGCGACGACTTCCGCACCGAAATCCTCGGGCTGATGAAGGCGCAGCGCGTCAAGAACGCCGTGATCGTGCCGACCGGCGCGAAGGGCGGCTTCTATCCCAAGGCGCTGCCCGATGCCGCGCTCGACCGCGATGCCTGGTTCGCCGAAGGGACCGAATGCTATCGCATCTTCATCCGCTCCTTGCTGTCGATCACCGACAATCTGGTCGCGGGCAAGGTCGTGCATCCCAAGAACGTCGTGATCCGCGACGGCGAGGACCCCTATTTCGTGGTCGCCGCCGACAAGGGCACCGCGACCTTCTCCGACGTCGCCAACGGGCTCGCGATGGAGCGCGACTTCTGGCTCGGCGATGCGTTCGCGAGCGGCGGGTCGAAGGGCTATGACCACAAGGCGATGGGCATCACCGCCAAGGGCGCGTGGGTCTCGGTCCAGCGCCACTTCGCCGAAATGGGCGTCGATGTGCAGAGCGACAGCATCCGCGTCGTCGGCTGCGGCGACATGTCGGGCGACGTGTTCGGCAACGGCATGCTGCTGTCGAAGGCGATCCAGCTGGTCGCGGCGTTCGACCATCGCCACATCTTCCTCGACCCCGATCCCGATCCGGCGAAGAGCTGGAAGGAGCGCGACCGCATGTTCGCGCTGCCGCGGTCGAGCTGGGCCGATTATAATGAAAAGCTGATTTCGAAGGGCGGCGGCATTTTTCCGCGCAGCCAGAAGAGCATCCCGCTGACCCCCGAGGTGCAGGCGGTGCTCGGGCTGTCGCAGTCCGAAATCGAGCCGGGCGCGTTGATCTCGGCGATCCTGAAGGCGCCGGCCGACTTGCTGTGGTTCGGCGGCATCGGCACCTATGTGAAGGCGGCCGCGCAGAATAATGCCGAGGTCGGCGACCCCGCCAATGACTCGCTGCGCGTCGATGCCGAGGATCTGCGGGTGCGCGCGGTCGGCGAGGGCGCGAACCTGGGCGTGACGCAGGCGGCGCGCATCGCTTTCTCAGGCCATGGAGGGCGGATCAACACCGACTTCATCGACAATAGTGCGGGCGTCGATTGCTCGGATAATGAGGTCAATATCAAGATCGCGCTCAACCGCGAGATGGCCGAGGGGCGCCTGGCGCAGGACGACCGCGATGCGCTGCTCGTGCGGATGACCGACAATGTGTCGGCGCTGGTGCTCGAGGACAATCGGCTGCAGGCGCTGGCGCTGTCGATCGCCGAAAAGGGCGGATCGGCGGCGGTGCCGTCGCTGGTGCGGATCATGGAGACGTTCGAGGCGTCGGGCCGGCTCGACCGCAAGGTCGAGGGGCTGGCGGCGAACGACGAGCTGCTGCGCCGCGCCGCCGAAGGACGCGGGCTGACGCGCCCCGAGCTCGCGGTGCTGCTGTCGACGTCGAAGCTGGCGTTGCAGGACGCGATCGAGAACAGCGACCTGCCCGACGATCCGGCGCTCGGCAGCGACCTGGCGGCGGCCTTCCCCGAGGAGATGCAGCGCGATTTCGCAACCGCGATCGCCGATCACCAGCTGCGCCGCGAGATCATCGCGACCAAGCTCGCCAACCGCATCATCAACCGCATGGGCGTGGTCCATCCGTTCGAGCTGGTCGAGGAAGAGGGCTGTTCGCTCGGCGACGTTGCGGCGGCGTTCGTCGCGGTCGAACGGCTGCTCGGCATGCACGATATTTGGATGTCCCTTGATTCCGCCAAGATCGACGAGTCGATTCGCCTGTCGCTGTTTTCGCAAGCCGCATCGGCGATGGCGTCGCAGATCGCCGACCTGCTGCGCGCGACGTCGGGCGGGGCGCAGCCGGGGCCGGTCGTCGCGCGGCTCGAGCCCGGGGTCGATCGCCTGATGACGGGGGTCGACGGGCTGCTCAGCCCCTCGGTCCGGCGTCAGTGGGACATGCTGTCGCAGCAATTGCTCGACGCGGGCGCGCCCGAGGCGCTGGCCTCGGCGGTCGTGCGGCTGTTCAAGACCGACGGCGCGATCGGCATCGTCGATCTCGCCGAACGGCGCGGCGACGACGAGATTTCGGTGACGCACGCGTTCACGCATCTGGGCGAAGCGCTCGGGCTCGACTGGGCGCAGACGCTGGCGGCGCATATGAGCCCCGCCGATCCGTGGGAACGCCTGCTGGTCAACAGCCTGGCGCGCGATTTCCAGCAGATGCGGTTGAGCTTCCTTGGCGGCTTGCCGGCGGGCGACCTCGACGCGGCGGTCACTGGCTGGCTGACCGAGCAGGCGCCGCGCGTCGCGCAGTTCCGCGCCACCGTCGACCGCGCGCGGACGATCCCGAACCCGAATGGCGCGATGCTGTCGCATATCGCGGGGCAGGCGCGCGGGCTGCTGGGGCGGTAATCAGCGACGGCGCGGGCAATAAATAGGGACAGTCCCTATTTAATCGTCCGCGCCGTTGCCGATCCGCCTGTCGATGGAATTAAATAGGGACTGTCCCTATTTATTGGGAGAGGTTGTTTGCCCTTTCAGCCCCGCGTCGCGATCCTCGTGCCCGCACCCGATTATTATGAGAAATGGCAGCCGGCGTTCGCGCGCAAGGCGGCGGCGCTGGCGGGTGCGGGGCTGGCGGTCGAGCAGCGGGTGTGGGGCGACCCCGGCGACCTGTCGGGCTTCGACCTGATCCTGCCGCTCTTCGCCTGGGGCTATCAGCGCGACGTAGCGGGCTGGTATAAGCTGCTCAACCGGCTGGAGGCCGAGGCGTTGCCGGTGCTCAATCCGGTCGCGGTGCTGCGCTGGAACAGCGACAAGGCCTATCTTTCCGAACTCGCGGCCAAGGGCGCCCTGGTGGTGCCGACGGTCGAGGTCGCGGCGCTCGATGATGCCGGGCTGGCCGAAGCGCGCGCGAAGCTCGGCGCCGACGAGGTGGTGGTGAAGCCCGCGATCTCGGGCGGTGCCGACGGCACGCACCGCATCGCGGCGGGCGCGGGCGTTCCCGCCGACGCGCTGGGGCAAAGGCGGCTGGTGCAGCCGATGATGCCCGGCATCCTGACCGACGGCGAGTTTTCTCTGTTCTTTTTCGACGGCCGGTTCAGCCATGCGATCGTCAAACGCCCCGCAGCGGGCGACTTCCGCGTGCAGGAACAGTTCGGCGGGCGCGAGACCGCGTGGGAGGCGAGCGATGCGGCGCAGACGCTGGCCGCCGCGGCGCTGGCGGCGGCACCCGCGCCGCCCGTCTATGCGCGCGTCGACATGGTTGGCGATGCGGCGGGGGTGCTGCATATCATGGAGCTCGAACTGATCGAGCCGTCGCTGTTCCTGCATTTCGCCGACGACAAGGGCGCGGCGTTCGGGCGCGCGGTTGCGGGGGCGGTCTAGTCCATGATCAAATTCGGATCGAGTCCTCCACTATGTTCGTTCCTTCATGGGTTCGTTGGAAGTTGAGAAGGATGCGATCCTCCGACCGGGCGACGGTACAAATGTAAAATCCTGGGTCGAGTGAGATAAAATCTCCTCCCCATGAACCATCCGGTTCGAAGCCGCCGCCAGAGGTTTCTTCGCCGGGGCCGATGAAGACCCGACCTGAAGGAACTTTCAAAATGCGCCGCACTCCGTCGATTGGATCATCAACGACATCTATTGCATAACCACCGTCGTCGCCGACGTCGAAAAACAGGACGTTGCCTGTCCGCATTTCGACGAATCTATCTTCGGGTATCGACCACCAGTCACCAACATCGTCCTTGCGATGGCGCAGGCATGTGAGGTCGTAAACGCAGATTGTCGCGGTATCGGTGAAGACCTCAATCAAGACCATTTTCTCCCGCTCGTTGCCCCCGCCACAACCACTGCCTAATCGCCGACGTCAAATTCGGCGGATCCTCCGCCTCCATCCTTTCGACGTCGATGCGCGCGACGAGGGCGTTGATCGGGAGGGCGTGCCGTGCGGCTTCGGCTTCGAGCGCGTCCCAGAAGACCGGCTCGAGGCTGATCGAGGTCGGGTGGCCGGCGATCGTCACCGAGCGTTTGACCGGGGGGTGATAGGGCGCCGCCATGGCCATGGCTTATCGCGGCTGCGCGGCGGGGGGTACGATTTATTTGGGGGTGACCGCGATTTGGGCGGGGCTTAGTGTCGGCCGCGTCGAGATTTCACCGTAGCCCTGAGCTTGTCGAAGGGCGCTTCTCGGATAGGCGCCCTTCGACAAGCTCAGGGCTACGGTGATGGACGATCGATCCAATGGGGCGAACACTCGTTTATGGCTTTGGAGCGGGATGCAGACGTGACGACAGCAGCGATCCACACCCTCACCGAAAAGGAGAAGGAGACGCTGCGGCTGCTCGTCAGCGGTTATGACGCCAAGTCGATGGCGCGCCACCTCGGGCTGTCGGTGCATACGGTCAACGAACGGCTGCGCGACGCGCGGCGCAAGATGGCGGTGTCGAGCAGCCGCGAGGCGGCGCGGCAATTGCGCGAGATCGAGCGCCGGACCCCCGAAATATTGGGGGACGAGGCTTTGGGGGATGCGAGCGCTGCCGCCGTCGAGGACGTTGCGGCATCGGTCGAGGCGCCCCGCATGGTGCGGCCGCTCGGCTGGATCGTTGGAGGTCTTCTCATGTCGCTCACCCTTGCCCTGCTCGCTTTTTCGTCGATGACCGGAAGCGCCGATGCGCCCGCTGCGGCGCCGTCCACCGCCCCCGCCGAAAGCGCCGCCGTCGGCGCGGCGCGCGACTGGCTCGCGCTCGTCGACAAGGGCGACTGGAACGGCAGCTGGGAGGCGACCGGCCAGTCGTTCAAGGCGCTCAACACGGTCGAGACCTGGAGCCGGGTGGCGAGCGAGGTACAGGGGCCGCTGGGAGCCGCGAAGTCGCGGGTGCTGCTCAGCGAGCAGGAGGTGCCCGCGCCGCCCTATGGCTATCAGATGGTCAAGTTCCGCACCGATTATGCGAACAAGCCGGGGGCGATCGAGACGCTGTCGCTGATCCGCGAGGGCGGCGCCTGGCGGGTTGTCGGGGTGACGATCGAGTAGGGAGGGGAGCCCTAATTTCATCGTCATTCCCGCGAAGGCGGGAATCCAGCTTCTTGGTGTGCCAACTGGGACGCGCGGACCGTCGATCCCATAGCCCTTTGCGTTCTTTGCGGCTTTGCGCGAACCCAATTTATTTCGCGCGAAGACGCAAAGACACGAAGAAGGAGAAAGAAGAAAGCTGGGTCCCCGCCTTCGCGGGGACGACGAGAGGGGTGCGGGAAGAGAATGTTAGCCCCTCCCCGCGACCCTCAATACATGTGTTGGCCGCCGTTGATGCTCATCGTCGACCCGGTCACGAAGCCCGCATCCTCGCTGCACAGGAAGGCGACGCCGCGGGCGATTTCGTCGGCCTGGCCCAAACGCCCCACCGGGATCTTCGCGACGATCTTTTCGAGCACGGGGGCGGGGACCGCGGCGACCATGTCGGTGTCGATATAGCCCGGTGCGATCGCGTTGACGGTGACGCCCTTCTTGGCGCCTTCCTGCGCCAGCGCCTTGGTGAAGCCGTGGATGCCCGATTTGGCGGCGGCATAATTGACCTGGCCGTACTGGCCCGCCTGACCGTTGATCGACCCGATGTTGACGATGCGGCCCCAGCCGCGTTCGACCATGCCGCCGAAGGTCGCCTTCGCCATGTTGAAGCAGCCGCCGAGGTTGACGCGCATGACGTCGTGCCAGTCGTCGTAGCTCATCCGCGCGAGGGTGCCGTCGCGGGTGATGCCGGCATTGTTGACGACGATGTCGACGGGGCCAAATTCGGCGGCGATCGCCGCGCAATTGTCGAGACACGCCTGATGATCGCCGACGTCCCACCGGCGCGCCGCGATGCCGGTGCGGTCGGTAAATTCGCGCGCCTTTTCGTCATTGCCGGCATAGTTGGCGATGACCGTGGCGCCCTGTTCCTTGAGCTTGAGGCTGATCGCTTCCCCGATACCGCGGCTGCCGCCGGTGACGATTGCTATGCGTGCCATGAATCTCTCCCACAGAGTTGTTTGACCCTGATTAGGTCGGGCGGGGGAGGCTCGCAAGTTGACCGTTACGTCAAGCGCATCGCTATTTTCAGTTGCTCACCTGCACGAGCGGCCGGTCCCAGCGGCCCGCGGCGAGATCGGCCTTGCGCAGCGTCAGGACGAGATGATCGACGTCGCCGAACATCCAGCTCATCAGCCCGCTGGTCGGCAGTTCGAGCAGGGTGACGTGGGTTTCGTCGTCATAGTCGTGGACATAGCGGAACGGGATATGCCCGATGCTGGGCATTTCGCGTGCCGCGAGGTCGCGCAGCCAGGGTTCGAGGACCGTGCGCGCGGCGTCGGACAGAATATCGGGGTCGGCCGCATAGGCGTGCTTGGCATGGTCGAACCAGATGCTCTGATAATCATGGACCCAGAGCGGCGCGTCGGGATGATGGCGGGTCAGCGGGATCGTCAGGCTTTCGATCAGCTCGGCGCCCGGACGGGCTTCGGGATCGGGCTTGCGGTTGACCTTGATCCAGCGGATCGCGCGCAGCGCCTCCATCACCGCAGCGGCGTCGCTGGACGAAAAGGGCATTTTGGGCGCGCTGTCGCGGACGATCGCGATGATTTCCTCGGCGCGTTCGCGCGCCGCGCGATTCGCCGTCCGGGCGGCCTCGGCGGCGTCGTGCAGCTGCTGCAACGAGGCGCGCATATGGACGAGCGCTTCGCGGCCGAGCGGGTCCTTCTCGCCCGCGTCATGGCGGGCGAGGCGGCGTTCGACGCTGGCGAGTTGGGTGTCGATCGGCGAGGCGCCCTCGACCTCTTTCCAGAAGCGGTCGATGCGCATGGCGAGGATGTCGACCATCGCGGTCATGCTGTCCCAGTCGAAGGGATGAAAGGCCGGGTCGGCGATATCGTAGCCGCCGCGATAGAGGCGGTGGCCGATCCCCTCCTCGTCGCCGTCCTCGGCTTCGGCGGCGCGCGGGTCCTCGTCGCCGGGGCGGACCGGAACGAGGTCGACCGGCCATTCGGGAAAGGCGTGGCGCGTGAAGGGCATCAGGTCGCCGAAGCGCAGTCCGCCGGCGGGCGCAAAAAAGCTGCTGGACTCATCGACCGGAAAGGGCGGGTCGAGCGGGTCGCCAGCCTCATGGACATGGACGACCGCGACATCGCCGTCGCGCGGATGAATGAAGAAGGCGAGGCTGCCGCGGCGCGGGCCGAGATGGTCCCAGACATCGGCGGGCAGGCCGGCGCAGGCGATCTGGCCGAGGAAGTCGCCGGGAATTTCGCGGATTTCGGGCCAGGCCATGCCGGGGTCGAGGCGCGGGCGACCGCCGATCCAGCTCGTCGCGACTTCGCCGGTGCGCGGCGGGATCTGGGGCGCGAGGCGGACCGCGACGGGCTCGGTGCCGCGGCGCTCGATCCGTTCGGCCTCCGCCTCGACCTGCGCGACCATCGATTCGAGCATCTGCGACACCATCGCCTTATCGGCTTCGCTCGGCGGCGCGGGTTCGGGCGCGGCCGGGGCGAACGCCTCGGCTGCGGGACGTTCGGCGGTGAGCAGGGGCGCGTCGGCGGGCGGTTCGGCGCTATGATCGGTTTCGGTCAGCCGTTCGAGCGGCGGCCGCGCGCTGATCCGGGCGAGGCGGGCGGCGGAGATTTCGACCGGGGCTTCGGCTTCGGCGCCGCGATCGCGGCGCGGCAGGCGGGGGAGGCGGCTTTCGCCGGGCTCCCGCGCGGCGCGCGGCATCTGCGGCGCGCGCGGCGCGCGCGGTTCGGCGGCGGGCTGGGTGCGGCGCCAGAGGAGATACATGATGACGACGAAGGCGACCGTCGCCGCCACCAGCATCAGCATGGCCGATTGGACCTGACTCATCGCGACCTCCATCGCGCGCGGCGGCGTCCGGTCGGGCCGCGCGAAACGACAGTCTAAACGAAGGTCCTAAACAGGAGGTAAGCGATAGCGAATCAAAGCCATCCGGCGAGTTCGCGGCGGAGCAGCGCCTCGAGCATCGTCCGTCCGGGGGCGCTGTCGTTGAGGCAGGGGAGGTAGGCGAATTTCTCGCCCCCCGCCGCCGCGAACTGCTCCTTGCCGCGGATCGCCAGCTCTTCGAGCGTTTCGAGGCAGTCGGCAGCGAAGCCGGGGGCGAAGATCGCGACGCTCTTCCCCTCGCGGCCCAGGCGGGTGAGCATGGCGTCGGTCGCGGGTTCGAGCCATTTGGCGCGGCCGAAGCGCGACTGGAAGGCGACTTCGACCGGGCGCCCGAGCGCTTCGGACAGCAGGCGCGCGGTGTGGCGGCACTGGCAATGATAGGGATCGCCAAGGTGCAGCGTGCGTTCGGGCATGCCGTGAAAGCTGGCGAGCAGTACGTCGGGGGTGAAATCGAGCGCGGCGAGGCCCGTTTTGACCGAGGCCTTGAGCGCGTCGATATAGGCGGCGTCGTCGGCATAGGGCGGCAGGAAGCGCAGCGCCGGTTGCCAGCGCAGGTCCGTAAGATGCGCGGTGACCGCGTCGGTGACGGTCGCGGTCGTCGCGGCGCAATATTGCGGATAGAGCGGCGCGACGAGGATGCGGCGGCAGCCCGCCGCGAGCATCGTATCGAGCGTCGCGGCAATCGCCGGATTGCCGTAGCGCATCGCATATTCGACCAATATGTCGGGGCCGAGCGCGGCCTGCATCGCCGCCGCCTGCCGCCGGGTGATCGCGGCGAGCGGCGAGCCTTCGTCGGTCCACACCTGACTATAGGCGTGCGCCGATTTTTTCGGGCGCGTGGTCAGGATGATGCCGCGCAGGATCGGCTGCCACAGGATCGGCGGAATCTCGACCACGCGGCGGTCGGAGAGGAACTCGGCGAGATAGCGGCGCACCGACGGCGCGTCGGGCGCGTCGGGGGTGCCGAGGTTGACGAGCAGCACGCCGACGCGCGGCGGCGCGATGGCGGGATGGCCGGCGGGCGCGATCATGCGAGGTCGGCGCTGAGCGGGATGCGGCGGACGCGGCGTCCGGTCGCGGCGTAAAGCGCGTTGGCGATCGCGGGGGCGACGACGGGCACGCCGATCTCGCCCAGCCCGCCGGGGTCGCGGTCGCTTTCGATGAATTCGACGATGATCTCGGGCGATTGCGACAGGCGTGGCAGGCCGAGCTGGCCCAGCTTGCGTGCGGTCGCGACGCCGCCTTCATAGTCGGTGGTCGCGCCCACGGCGGCGGCGAGGCCGAAGATCAGCCCGCCCTCGACCTGTTGGCGCGCGATCGCCGGATTGACGAGGCGTCCCGCGTCGACGACGGCGACAAGCTGTTCGACCTGCAGCCCCTTTTCGCTCGGGCGCGCGGTCGCCATCAGCGCGATATGGCTGCCGCGCATCGAATGGCAGGCGAGTCCCTGCGCGGTGCCCGAGAGCATGCCTTCCCACCCGCCAAGGCTGGTCGCGGTGAGCAGGCAGCGCGCGAGCAGCGGCTGGTCGCCGAGCATCGCGACGCGATAGGACAGCGCGTCGAGCCCGGCCTTGGTCGCCATTTCGTCGACGAAACATTCGGTGAAAAAGGCGGTGTAGCTGTCGGCATTGCCGCGCCAGCGCCCCGTCGGCAGGCCGATGTCGGCGGGGCAATGGTCGACCGCGAGATGCGGGATGGCATAGCCGCTGACCGCGCCCTCGACCGCTGCGGCGTCGGAGGCGCCGGCGGCGGCGCGCTGCGCGACGTCGGGCGAGGTGCCCGCAAACAGCCGGTCGCGAAACTCGTGCGTGGTCGAGGGAACGGCGATGCGTGCGACCAGCGCGTCGATGCCGCCCGCCGCGTTCAAGGACGCGACCATGCGCGCGCGCGCCGGGGGACGGGGGATGTCGCGCATGATTTCCTCGGCGCGCGACCAGGCGAGCTGGACGGGGCGCTTCACCTGCAGCGCGATGATCGCCGCCTGCACCGCGACGCTGTGATCGAGGCAGGCGTCGAACGAGCCGCCCGCCATCATCGGGAACAGGGTGACCGCGCTTTCGGCGAGGCCGGTGGCGGCGGCGATTGCGGCGCGGCATTGCGCGGGGGCCTGGGTCGCGACCCAGACGCGCAAATGGCCGTTTTCGGCGGCGGCGGTGGCGGTGCGCGTTTCGATCGGCGCGTGGAGCGCGGGGGCGACCGAGTAGGTGGCGCCGATCGTGGTGCGGCCCGCCATCGCGCCGGCGACGTCGCCCTTTTTGACGATGCGGTGGCCATCGGCCTTGAGCGCGGCGGCGAGCGCCTTGTCGATGCTGTCGGACGAAATCGGGGTGCCGGCGGTCTCGAAAACCGGGGCGAATCTGTCGAGCGCGCGGTTCGCCGCCCACCAGTTGCGCGCGACGGCGGCGAGCCAGCGCTCATGCTCGACCACATACAACATGCCGGGCGAGGCGAGCCCGGCCTTGCGGTCGATGCTTTTCAGCCGCGTCGCGCCGAGCGGACCCTGGCGGATCGCCGCGAAGACCATGTCGGGCAGACGGATATCGCCGGCATAATTGGCCGAGCCGTCGACCTTGGCGGGCAGGTCGAGCCGGATGAGCTCCTGGCCATAGAGCGGGTCGGCGCTGCCCGAGCGATAGACGGGGGTGGCGGGCGGTTCGAGCAGCGCGGCGGCGGCGGCGACCTCGGCGAAGCGGAGCTTCTTCTTGCCATGGGTGACAAAGCCGGCCGCCGTATCGCATTCTTCCCAATTGGCGTCCCAGCGCCGCGCCGCCGCCATCATCAGCAGCGCGCGCGCCTGCGCCGCCGCATCGCGGCACGGCCCCTCGAACATGCGTACCGACGACGAATTGGCGGTAAGCATCACGGCATGGCGCACCGCCCATTCGCGCCGCGCCCAGCTCCGCACATCGGCGACGACATCGGGAACCATCGATCGCGGGGTGAAGGCCGCGCTATCCTCGTCGACCAGCAGCGTATTGGTATAGAGCGGGCTGATCGGCGCGGTTTCGACCGCGATCGTGCGCCAGTCGGCGCCGAGTTCGTCGGCGATGATCTGTGGCAGCAAGGTGGTGACGCCCTGCCCCATCTCGCATTGCGGGACGACGACGCTGACATGCCCGTCGTCGCCGATCTTCAAAAAGGCGTTGAAGATATGTTCATTGGGCGCGGCGGTCAGATTGGGGGCATAGTCGCGCGGCCAGACGCTCCACGCCAGCGCGAGCCCGCCCGCAGCGGTGGCGCCGACGAGCAAAGAGCGGCGGCTGACATGCGGCAGGCGCCGTTTCTTCGTATCGATATTGTCGCGAATGCCCACCATCGGGGTTGCTGATAAGCGGGGCGAGTCGGCGAGGCAAAGGCTTTCGTTTACCACCCCCAGGGAGCAGGCGGGGGCGGGCTGACCGGGCGATCCCAGGAAAAGCCGACGCGGAAGTGGCGGTTCGCGCGCTTCAGCTCATAGGCGAAGCCGAGCGGGGTCTGTTCGATGGCCCAGACATTGGTCGTCGAGACGCTGCGGCCGGTCGCTTCGAACATCGCGATCGATTCGGCATCGACCGGAAACTCCTGCCGGCTCGCGGTGCCGGCGTTGGCGGTGTCGCCGCCATAGAGCGTGACCGCGTCCTTCGTCCCGTCGGCATGGCGATGGTCGTGCTTGAGGCGGAGCCCCTTGTCGGTGCGGGTGACGATCCAGGTGCGCGAGCGGTCCCAGCCGCCATCCTCGGCCAGCCCGGCGATATGGAAGGGGATTTCGATGCGGTCGGCGGTGCAGCGGCGGATGTGCATCACCATCGCCTTGCCCCGCATGTCGGCATCGGCGGCGTCGTGCGTTTCGAGTCTGCCGGCATAGGCCTGGCCGCAACGCGCGGTGAGCGCGGCGAAAAATTCGTCCTGCGGATCGGCGGAAGCGGGTGTGGTGGCGCAGCCCGCCAGCATGGCGGCGGCGGTCAGGGCAAGCGCCGCCTTCATTTCGACAAGCCGAGGCGCGGGATTTCGATGGCCGGGCAGCGGTCCATGACGACGGTCAGTCCCGCGGCGGCGGCACGCTTCGCGGCGGCCTCGTCGATGACGCCGAGCTGCAGCCACACCGCTTTCGCCCCGTGCACGATCGCCTCGTCGACCGCCGACCCGGCGTTGGCGCTGTTGCGAAAGATGTCGACGAGTTCGGCGGGCGGTTCGACATTGGCGAGGGTGGCGACGACGGGCGCACCGTGGATGGTGCCGCCGGCATGGCCGGGGTTCACCGCGATCACGTCATGCCCCTGCGCGACGAGAAAGGCGAGGACATGGTTCGAATCGCGCGCCGGGTTGGGCGAGGCGCCGACGACCGCGATGCGGCGCGGCTGGCCCAGAAGGGTGCGGATTTCGCTCTCGTCGTTGATTGCCATCTTACCCTCCCAATTAAATAGGGACTGTCCCTATTTATTGCGCGCGTCGAGCCAGGCGGCGACCTTCGCCGCTATCGCGTGGAACGGCTCGCCGAGCTGGTCGGTTCCGGCCGCCGGGGGGACGCCGCCGTCGCTGGCGAGGCGGATGCCCATCGACAGCGGCACGCGGCCGAGGAAGTCGAGCCCCATCGTCTTGGCAGCCGCCTCGGCGCCGCCGCTGCCGAAGGGGTCGCTGACCTCGCCGCAATGCGGGCAGGCATAGCCCGCCATATTCTCGACCAGCCCGATCAGCGGCACATCGGCCTGTTCGAAAAAGGTGATCGCGCGCGTCGCGTCCATCAGCGCGAGGTCCTGCGGGGTCGAGATGATCACCGCGCCCGCAGGCTTGTGTTTCTGGATCATCGTCAGCTGGACGTCGCCGGTGCCGGGCGGCAGGTCGACGATCAGCGTGTCTATGTCGCCCCAGCTCGCGTCGACGAGCTGTTCGAGCGCCTTGCCCGCCATCGGGCCGCGCCAGGCGATCGCCTGCCCCGGCGCGGCGATCTGGCCGGTCGAGAGCATCGGCACGCCATAGGCGTTGGGGACGGGGATCAGCTTGGGGCCGCGCGCTTCGGGCTTGACGCCTTCGCTGTCCATCAGCCGGGGCTGCGACGGGCCATAGATGTCGGCGTCGACGAGCCCGACCTTGACCCCCAGCCGGCGCAGCGCGACCGCGAGGTTGGCGGCGAGGGTCGATTTGCCGACCCCGCCCTTGCCGCTGCCGACCGCGATGATGGTGAGGCCCCGGCGTTCGGCGGTCATCGCGACACGGACGCTGGTGACCCCCGGTTTCGCGAGCAGCCCGGCGCGCAGCTTGTCCTCGAGCGGCTTGCGTTCCTCGGCGTCGAGGCCGGTGACGTCGAGCACGATCGCCAGCGTGCCCTCCTCGTCGAGGAATTTGAGACCCGAGGTGCGGCCCCCCGTTAGGTCGGTGGCGATGCTGGCGAGCGGAGCGGTGTCGGTCATGTCGGTGGCAGATAGGCATGGCGGAACCGAATGCCAGCCATTTTCGCGCGTCCCCCCTGTTAATCGCGCCCGCGCCCCCTATAAAAGCCCTATGAGCAACGACAATAGTGACGGAATGGGACGCCGCGCCCTTGGGGGTTTGCGGCAATTTTTCGGACCGATCGCCGCGATGGCGAACAACCCATGGGGCCCCAAGGGCGGCGACGACGGCAAGAGCGGCGGCGGCAGCGGCGATGGCGGCGGCAAGAAGCCCGGCCCGCGCAACCCGTGGGTCAGCCCCGATCCGGTCGATATCAACCGCGCCCGCAAGCCGCGCGGCCCCTCGGCGCTCGACGAACTGCTGCGCAAGGGGCGCGGCAGCTTTGGCGGCGGCGGTGACGGCAATGGCGGCGGCGGCAACATCAACTTCGGCGATTCGGCGAAGCTGTGGAAATGGGGCATCCTGGGCGTCGTCGTGATCTGGGGGCTGTTTTCGTCCATCCACATCGTGCCGCCCGAAAAGGAAGGCGTCGTCACCCGGCTGGGCAGCTATTCGCGCACCGTCGGCCCCGGCGTCAAACTGACCTGGCCGGCGCCGATCGAACGCATCCGGCTCGAGGACGTGCGCGCCATCCGCACCATGCCGATCGGTTCGCCCAACGCGACCGACGAGAATTTCGTGCTCACCCGCGACCAGAGCCTGGTCGATCTGGCCTATGAAGTGCGCTGGTCGGTGCGCGATCCGCAGCTGTTCTTTTTCCAGCTTGCCGATCCCGAGGGCACGATCCGCGAGGTCGCCGAAACCTCGATGCGCGCGACGGTCGCCAATTTCGACCTCGTCCAGGCGATCGGCCCGGGCCGCGTCGACATCGAGGCGCAGGTGCAGCAGCGGATGCAGGCGCTGCTCAACGAATATCGTGCCGGTGTGACGATCCAGGGCATCGCGATCCGCCAGGTCGACCCGCCGAGCGAAGTCGATGAGGCGTTCAAGGCGGTCACCGCCGCGCAGCAGCAGCGCGAATCGGCGATCAACGAAGCGCGCGCCTATGAGGCGCAGGTGCTCGAAGGCGCGCGCGGCCAGACGGCGGCGTTCGACAAGATTTACGAGCAGTATAAATTGTCGCCGCAGGTGACGCGCCAGCGGCTCTATTATGAAACCATGGAACGGGTGTTGTCGAACGTCGACAAGACGATCGTCGAGCCGCGCGGGGTCACCCCCTATCTGCCGCTTCCCGAAGTGCAGCGCCGCATGAAGGCGCCGGAAGCCACGTCCGCCCCCGCACCCGCCCCGAAGGGAGGCCAGTGATGTTCGAGAATCTGACCCAGCGTCCGATGCGTCTGTTGATCGGCGTCGTCGTCCTGCTCGTCATCCTGTCGCAGTCGCTGGCGATCGTGCCCGAGGACAAGCAGGCGCTGATCCTGCGCTTCGGCGAGATCGAGCGGACGGTGAACCGGTACAAGCCGAATGAGGATTTCGGGCGTTCGGGCGCGGGCCTCGTGCTGCGCGTGCCCTTTACCGACGGCATCCAATATATCGACAAGCGCGTGCTGGGCGTGAACATGGAGCGCCAGCAGGTGCTGTCGACCGACCAGCAGCGCTTGCAGGTCGACGCCTTCGCGCGCTTCCGCATCACCAACCCGGTGCGTATGTACACCGCGATCCGCACCGAGGAAAAACTGCAGCAGCAGCTGGCGACGATCCTCGGCTCGTCGCTGCGCAACGAACTCGGCAAACGGACCTTTGCCACCCTGTTGTCGCCCGAGCGCGGCGCGGTGATGGACAATATCCAGATCGCGCTCAATCGCGAGGCGAACAAATATGGCGCCGAGGTGATCGACGTGCGGATCAAGCGCGCCGACCTGCCCGAGGGTGAGACGCTGCAGCTGGCGTTCAACCGCATGCGCACCGCGCGCCAGCAGGTGGCGACCGCGATCCGCGCCGAGGGTCAGAAAGAGGCCGAGATCATCCGCGGCGCCGCCAATGGCGAGGCGGCGCGCATCTATGCTGAAAGCTTCGGCAAGGATCCCGAATTCTATGACTTCTATCGCGCGATGCAGAGTTATGATCAGACCTTCCGCCCGACCAATGAGGGGGCGACGTCGATCATCCTGTCGACCGACAATGAATATCTGCGCCGTTTCCGCGGCAATTGAACCGGCGTCGCGCCGCGAATGAGCGGCGAATGAATGGCAACTGCAAGGTCCGTTCATGTTCAATTGCCGTTCAGCCACGGGACCGCAGACAACCGCCGCCGGGGTAAGAGAGTTTTCGCAAGAGAAGGAATTTCGATCGTGCGTTATGTATATGGCATCACTTCGGCATTGCTGGCGGGTGGCACGGCGCTGGCGCTCGTCACCCAGTCCCCGGTCGGCGCGCAGGTTGCGCAGAATGAATCGAGCGAAATCGCCAAGGTCGTGCCCCGCTCGGGCGCGCCCGAAAGCTTCGCCGACCTGGTCGAGCAACTGCAGCCCGCGGTGGTCAATATCGCGACCAAGCAGGAGGTCACGCTCGGCGTCCGGCTGAACCCGTTCGCCGGCACCCGCGAGCCGATCACCCAGGAACAGCAGGGCGGCGGATCGGGTTTCCTGATTTCGGCCGACGGCTATATCGTCACCAACAACCACGTCATCTCCGGCGGCCCGCGTGGCGAGGAAGTGAACGAGGTCACGGTGACGCTGACCAACCGCAAGGAATATAAGGCGAAGATCGTCGGACGCGACGTCGCCTCCGACCTCGCCTTGCTCAAGATCGACGCGTCGGGCCTGCCCTTCGTCAAATTCGCCACCGGCAGCGACGCGCGCGTCGGCGACTGGGTGGTCGCGATCGGCAATCCCTTGGGTCTCGGCTCGACGGTGACTGCGGGCATCATTTCGGCGGTGCAGCGCAACCTCGGACAGGGCGGCGCCTATGACCGCTATATCCAGACCGATACCGCGATCAACCGCGGCAATTCGGGCGGGCCGTTGTTCGACCTGCAGGGCAATGTCGTCGGCATCAACAACATGCTGATCTCGCCGGTCGGCGCCAATATCGGCGTCAATTTCGCGATTCCCGCCGATGCCGCGATCCCGGTGATCGAGGCGCTGAAGGCGGGCCAGGCGGTCGAGCGCGGTTACCTGGGCATCGGCATCACGCCGGTCGACGAGGATATGGCGGCGGCGCTCGGCCTGCCCAAGGATCGCGGCGAACGCATCGGCCGTATCGAACCCGGCGAAGCGGGCGAAAAGGCTGGGCTGAAGCGCGGCGACGTCGTGACCAAGGTCAATGGCAAGGACGTGACCCCGCAACAGACGCTGTCGTACATCGTCGCGCGGGTCAAACCCGGCACGCGCATCCCGCTCGAGGTCATCCGCGACGGCAAGACGATGACGATCAACGCCGTCGTCGGTAAGCGCCCGCCCGAGGAGCAGCTCGCGGGTACGACCTTCGACCCCGAGGATGATCAGGCGACCCCCGACGATCCGGCGGGCGCGGCCGACACCGCCGTGCAGAACGAACTCGGCCTCGCGGTGCTGCCGCTGACCGCCGAAATCGCCCGCGCGGTCGGCGTCGATGCCGGCACCAAGGGGCTGGTGATCGGATCGGTCTCGGCGAACAGCGATGCCGGACGCAAGGGGCTTCGCCGCGGCGACGTGATCCTGAGCGCGGGCACCGGCCGTACGGCGGTGCTGACCAGCGATGCGCTGGCCAAGGTGGTCAGCGACACCAAGGCGGCGGGCCGCGATGCGGTGCTGGTCGAAATCCTCCGCCGCGGCGGTCCTTCGGCCGACGTCGCGTTGCGCCTGAAGAAATAACAGCGTCCCCAAGGGGACGAGCAAAGGCGGGCGCCGCGACCTTCGGGTCCGGCGCCCGTTTTTCTTTGCGCGGCGCGCACAATGTTCCTATTATGTTCCATCAACGAGTCGGGAGAGAGACGATGATCGGTTATGTGACTTTGGGCACCAACGACCTTGCCAGGGCGGCGCCCTTTTACGACGCGATCGCGGCGGAGCTGGATACGCCGCGGATGATGGAGTTCGAGACTTTCATCGCCTGGGGCAAGCCCGGCGGCGCGGCGGGGATCGGCCTAACCAAACCCTTCGACGGCAACGCCGCGAGCGTCGGCAACGGCGTGATGGTCGCGCTCGAGGCGAAGGACAAGGAGCAGGTGCATCGGCTCTATGACATCGCGATCGCCAACGGCGGCACCTGCGAAGGCCCCCCGGGACCGCGCGGCGAGGGTTTTTATGCGGGCTATTTCCGCGACCTCGACGGCAACAAGCTGAACGCCTTTGTGATGGGGTGAGCGGCGGGCCCGATGGGGGTTTTGGGATGGAGAGCGGACGTGGCTCTCCCCTCCCGCCTGCGGGAGGGGGATCGGTTCAATTCTTCAACATCGCCTCCTGCCCGCATCCCGCTCCCGCTCGCGTCCGGGGCCTTGTTGCCGATTGCCTGACCTTTCGCCGCGTTCTAGACCGGGGGCGGAATTGGACCAGCGGAGGATTGCAGGGTGAGCGACGCGAGCACAGCGACGGAAATCTATATCGGCCTTGGCGGCGGCGGGGCTCCCGACGGGCCGCGTCAGTCGCTGGTGCTCAAGCGCGCGAACCGGCACGGACTGATCGCCGGGGCGACCGGCACCGGCAAGACGGTGACGCTGCAGGGGCTGGCGGAGGGTTTCTCGGCGGTCGGCGTTCCGGTCTTCGTCGCCGATGTGAAGGGCGACCTTGCCGGCATGGCGATGGCGGGCAGCCCGACGTCGAAGATGCACGAGATTTTCGCCGCGCGCGCCGCCGAGATCGGCGACAGCGAATGGGCGTATCGCGACAATCCGGTGATCTTCTGGGATTTGTTCGGCGAACAGGGCCACCCCATTCGCACCACGATTTCGGAAATGGGTCCGCTGCTGCTTGCGCGGCTGATGGGGCTGAACGAAGTGCAGGAGGGGGTGCTGGCGATCGCCTTCCGCGTCGCCGACGAACAGAATCTTCTGCTGCTCGACCTCGGCGACCTGCAGGCGATGCTCGCCTGGTGCGCGCAGAATGCCGATGAGCTGACGGTCAAATATGGCAATGTGTCGAAGGCCACGGTGGGCACGATCCAGCGGCAATTGCTGACGCTCGAAAGCCAGGGCGGCGACCATTTCTTCGGCGAACCCGCGCTCGACATCCAGGACATGATCCGCCTCGACGACAATGGCCGCGGTTACGTCAATATCCTCGCCGCCGACAAACTGATGGCGAGCCCCAAGCTTTATGCGACCTTCCTGCTCTGGCTGCTCAGCGAGATGTTCGAGACGCTTCCCGAAATCGGCGACCCCGACAAGCCGAAGCTCGTCTTCTTCTTCGACGAGGCGCATCTGCTGTTCGACGACGCGCCGCCGGCGCTGGCCGAGAAGATCGAACAGGTCGTGCGCCTGATCCGCTCGAAAGGCGTCGGCGTCTATTTCGTCACGCAGAACCCGATCGACATTCCCGAGGATGTCGCGGGCCAGCTCGGCAATCGTGTCCAGCACGCGCTGCGCGCCTTCACTCCGCGCGACCAGAAGGCGGTCAAGGCCGCCGCCGACACCTTCCGCCCCAA
The DNA here is from genome assembly GCF_050725615.1 of Sphingopyxis sp. Classification (GTDB taxonomy): domain Bacteria; phylum Pseudomonadota; class Alphaproteobacteria; order Sphingomonadales; family Sphingomonadaceae; genus Sphingopyxis. The sequence continues at coordinate 7,439 of NZ_JBOHHU010000045.1, read as the reverse complement.
TCCCAAGGTCGATGTCGCGCGCGAGATCACCGAATTGAAGGTCGGCGAGGCGCTGGTGTCGCTGCTGATGGCCGACGGCGCGCCGTCGCCGGTCGAGCGCACGCTGATCAAGCCGCCCTGCTCGCGCGCCGGCCCGCTCGACGCCAAGGAACGCGCGATCATCAAGTCGATCTCGCCGGTCGAGGGAAAATATGACACGGCGGTCAACCGCGAGAGCGCCGAGGAGCTGCTCGCCGCCAAGGCGGACCAGGCGCAGGCCGCCGCGATCGAGGCCAAGGCGCAGGACGAGGCTGACAAACAGGCGGCGATCGCCGCCAAGGAAGAGGCGAAGCGCAAGGTCGCCGAGGAGAAGGTGCGGCTGCAGCAGGAGAAGGTCGCGGCGCGCGAAGCCGCGAAGCCGAGCTTTGCCGAAAAGATGGTCGAATCGGCGGCGCGTTCGGCGGCGACCAACATCGGCCGGCAGGTTGCGGGCAAGTTCGGCGGGCAGCTGATGCGCGGCATCCTGGGCAGCCTGTTCAAATGAGGCCGGGCGATGCCGCGCTGATGGAGGCGAGCTTGGTGGCCGTCGCCGAGGCGGGCATCGATATCCGCCTGCCGCTGTTCGAGCGTTTCTTTGCCGCTTTCCCCGAGCGTCGCGCCGATTTCATCTCGGTCGATGCCGCGTCGCGGCGGATGACCGACGAGACATTGCAGATGATGTTCGGGCTGGCCTCGGGCGAGGCATGGGTGTGGCCGCTCGTCGCCGAGCTGGTGTTCACCCACCGCAGCTATGGCGCGCTGCCGATCGAGGAATATGACGCCTTCATCGTCCTGACGGTGACCGAACTGGGCCTCGCGGCGGGCGACGCATGGACCGCCGATTGTGCCGCAGCATGGGCGCGGAACGCCGACGCGCTCAAAGCGATGATCCGCCAGGCGCGCGCCGAGTGGAAGAATGCGATGCCGGCGGGCGCGCCGCAGCTCGCCGAATAGCCTGCTCGCCACCCCCACCTTCGCGGGGGTAGCAAGACAGTCGGGCTGGGCTGCGCCCTATTTCCTTTTCAGCCAGCTCGCGATTTCGCCCTTGATGCGCGGGCGGCTCACGCCGCGTTCCTTCAGCGTCGCGATCACCTTGTCATAGGGTTTGCGGACGTCGGTCGGCAGGCCCGCCGCGATGGTTTCGAGCTTGGCGACCATGGCGGGATCGTTCGACGCGGCGGCGAGTCCGGCAAGGAAACGCGCGCGCGCCGACGCGTCGATCAGCCGGTCGACCGCCACCTGATTGGCCTGGACGAAGTCGACCGCCTGTTCGGCATGGTTGGCCGCGACCGCGCCGATGATCGCGGCGCTGACGGTGTTGCCGGGTTCGGCGGTCAGCGCGAGGTCGAGTGCGCGGCGGGCGAGCGCCGCATCCTTGGCCGAGCCGAGCAAGGTGTAGAAGGTGCTGCGTTCGACCGCCGATTTCGATCCCTGGGCGAGGCGGCGCAGCTTGGCCCAGTCGGCGTCGGTCGCATTGCCCGCGACGATGCCGAGCCAGCGCGACTTGAGCGGGCCGTCGAGCGCGGCGGGGTTGCGGTCGAGCAGCGCGAAGCGGCGCCGCGCCTCGGCCAGCACCTTGGCGTCGCCCATCGCGCCGAGCGCGGCGAGCAGGTCGGAGCGCAGCACGCTGTCGAGCGCGGGTTCGCCGGCGCGCGGATCGAAGCCGAGCCGCCGCATCGCCGGGTCGAGCGCCGCGCCGGCCATCGCGGCGATGCGTTTCTGGACCGCCGGCTGATCGTCGAAATATCCGTAGAGCGCCTGGTAGCGGCCGGCGACGTCGCCGATCACCTTCTGGCTGGCGGCCTGCGGGGTGGCGGCGAGCAGGTCGAGCGCGGCGCCCATCGGCTGGTAGCCCGCATTCGCCAGCGCAAAATTGTCGCCGAGCAGCCCGAGCTGGTCGATCGGCGCGAGCGAGGCGAAGCGCCCGCGCAGCGCGGCGAGCGCGGCGGGGGTGTAGAGGGTGCGATAATAGCCCGCCTGTCCGGCGTTGATCAGCACCGGGCCGCAGCCGGGCAGCGTCAACGTCCCGGCGCCGCCCGCGATCACCTGTCGCCCGGTCGCGCCATCGCCCGCGCGGGCGAGCACCGGCACCTGCCAGCGCCGACCCTCGGCCTCGATGCCGCCCTTGCGGTCGCGCGAAAATTCACCCTGGGTCAGCTGGACCGTCGTCCGGCCGCCGGCGCAGCTGACGCCGCCAACGCGCAGCAGCGGAATGCCCGGCTGGTTGGTGAAATCATGCGCGATCGCGGTCAGGCCCTTGGCGCCCGCGACCTCGACCGCGTTCCACAAATCGTCGGTGCGCGTGTTCGCATATTTATGCTGCGCCATATAGGTGCGCAGCCCGTCCCGCCACACATCCTCGCCGGCATAGGATTCGAGCATGGTGATGACGGCTTCGCCCTTTTGATAGGCGATCGCGTCGAACGCCTGATTGGTGTCCTCGACGGTGCGGATTTTCTGGACGACCGGGTGCGTCGTCGCAAAGGCGTCGAGCCCCATCGCGCGCTCGCGGCCGTCGACGCGGTCGAGCAATGGCTGCCAGTCGGGGTGGAAATGGTCGCTCGCCTTGGTTTCCATCCAGCTCGCGAAGCCTTCGTTGAGCCACAAATCGTCCCACCAGGCCATGGTGACGAGGTCGCCGAACCATTGGTGCGCGACCTCATGCGCCTGCGTCGTGTAGATCTGCTGCCGCGCCGCTTCGCTGGTGATTTTGGGATCGTCGAGCAGGATGCGCTCGAAGGTGAAGATCGCGCCCCAATTTTCCATCGCGCCGAAGAATTGCGACTGGCCGGGGCCGGCGATATTGTCGAGCTTGGGCAGCGGATAGGGCTGGCCGAAATAGTCGCTGTAATAGCTGAGCAGCGGGCCGAGGCTGTCGAGCGCGAAGCGCGCCTGTTCGCCCGACCCCTTGGGCGAGACGATGCCGACTTCGGCGCCGCTGTCGCTCTTCGCTGCGAGCCGTTCGAAATCGCCGGTCGCGAAGAACAGCAGATAGGAGGACATTTTGGGCGAGGTGGCGAAGGTCACCTTCTTGAGCCCGCCCGCCAGCGGGGTTTCGCTCGCGGCGGGCATGTTGCTGACCGCGAGGTCGGCCTGCGGGACGATCGCCGACAGGGTGAAGGTCGCCTTATAGCTCGGCTCGTCGAAGCTGGGGACGAAGCGCCGCGCGTCGGGCGCCTCGAACTGGGTGAACAGCCCGCGCACCTCGGCACCCGTCACCTTGTCGGGATAATCGAGCGCAAAAAGGCCGTTCGCCTGGGTGCCGATGACGCCCTTGTAGTGCGTCGTGAGGCGATAGGTTCCGGCGTCGAGCGGCGCGGGGGCGATGAAGGTCACCGTCTGCGCCTCGGCATCGGTTGACGCGATCAGCGGGATCGGCTCGCCCTTGCCGTCGGCGCGGGTCAGGCTGGCGTCGACGACATCGAGGTCGAGCGCGTTCATCACGAGGCCGTTGGCGGTCTCGTAAAGCTCGAGGTCGATCGCCGCCTCGCCGGTGAAGGTGAGCGCTTTGGCGTCGGGGGTGACGCTGATGGCGTAATGCAGCGGCCGGGCATTGCGCGGCAACTGGCTCGGAATCTCGGCGGGCAGCGGCGCGCCGGTGAAGGCGGGCGGCGCGGCGGCGGGCACGGCGGCGACCGGCGCGATCCCCGGCTGGGCGGCGCAGGCGGCGAGGCCGAGCGACGACACGGCGGCGACAAGCAAATGGCGGTGCGATATTTTCATGGCTGCGATCCCCGGTTATGATTTTGCCGCACCGCCTACGCCGATGCCGCGTGGACGGCCGCGTCGCTTTCGGCGGGCGTAGCATGGCTCTCGACAGACGACGCGCCATGGTGCAGCTTCGTTGCATGACAAAACCTATATTGCCTGGAGAGGTAGCCGCCGCCGTCGTCGATCCCGTCGCTTATGGCGATTGGGATCCGTTGCACGAACAGCTCACCTGGGCGCGCGCCCATGCCCCGCTGGCGGTCGCCGAGACTGCGGAAGTCGACCCTTTCTGGCTGGTCACGCGCCACGCCGACATCATGGCGATCAGCAAGGATCCGCAGCGTTTTGCCAGCGGCATCCGCCCGACGGTGCTGACCAACCGTGACGGCGAGGCGATCGCGCGCGCCGCGACGCCGGGGGGCGACGGCCATCTCATCCGCTCGCTGGTGCAGATGGACGCCCCCGACCATATGAAATATCGTCTGCTCACCCAGAGCTGGTTCATGCCCAAGAATCTGCGCATCGTCGAAGACCGCATCCGCCAGATCGCGCGCGAGACGGTCGACGGGTTGCTCGAATCGGGCGGGACATGCGATTTCGCACGCGACGTCGCGGCGCATTATCCGCTGCGCGTGATCATGGATATCCTGGGGGTGCCCGCCGAGGACGAGCCGCGCATGCTGATGCTGACGCAGCAATTATTCGGTTCGACCGATCCCGAGCTCAACCGCAGCCGCGAGGCGATCACCAGCGCCGAACAGGCGATCGCGATGCTCCATTATGTGATCGCCGATTTCGAAAATTACTTCCGCGAACTGACCGCCGACCGCCGCGCCAATCCGCGCGAGGACATCGCCACCGTCATCGCCAATGCCAGCGTAGACGGCGGTCCGATTCCCGATCGCGAGCTGGCCGGCTATTATATGATCATCGCCACCGCGGGCCATGACACGACGAGCGCCTCGACCGCCGGGGCGATCATGGAGCTGGCGAAGAACCCCGCTTTGTTCGAGCGCTTCCGCAGCGCCGACAGCGACAAGGCGGGGCTGATCGAGGAAGCGATCCGCTGGACCACCCCGGTGCAGCATTTCATGCGCAGCGCGCGCGAGGATGTCGAGATCGGCGGGCAGCAGGTCCGCGCGGGCGACTGGCTGATGCTCAACTATGTCTCGGCCAACCGCGACGAGGCGGTGTTCGGCGACCCCTTCGCCTTCGACCCCGACCGACCGAAGAACCAGCAGATCGCCTTTGGCTTCGGCGCGCATGTGTGCCTGGGCCAGCATCTGGCGCGGATGGAGATGCGGATCATGCTGGAGGAATTGCTGCCGCGGATCAAAAAGCTCGAACTGGCGGGCGATCCGGCAAGGGTGCAGTCGGTGTTCGTCGGCGGGCTGAAGCGGCTGCCGATCCGGTTCGAGGCGGCGTAGGGGGCAGGGAGCGGACCGGTAGGGCACTGTCCATCCTCGTCACCCCGGAATTGATCCGGGGTCCCGCTTGGGGGCGAATCCTGCTGATGCTTCAAAAAAAAAGCGGGATCCCGGATCAAGTCCGGGATGACGATGGAAAATGAGGTGATGTCCGCTCCCCGCCCCAAAGCCGAAACGCCCCGCACTTTCCCCTTTGCGATATCGCGCCGCCATGCCAAAGCGGGCGTGGGTCGATATTCGGGGGAAGCCATGAAATATCCGATCCTTGCCGCGGCGTTGTTGTTCGCCGCCGCACCCGCCACGGCCTTTGCGATGGCGGTCGACGACGATGAGCGCGAGCTTTACGACAGCAGCATCCAGTGCATGACCTTTTACGGACTCATGGCGGGATTGGGCAGCGAGGACGGAGCCGAGAATCCGGATCTGGCCAAATCGGGCACCAAATTCCTGGCGGTGGCGACGGTGCTGGCCGACGAGGACGAGGCCCTGCTCAAGGCCGATTTCGACAAGCAGATGAACAAGTTCGCGCTGCTCACCGCCAACCCCGACGACCCCGACAATATCCGGCAGATCAAGGATATCGTCGAGGGTTGCAAATCGCTCGAAACGGTTATCGATGCGATGCTCGAAAGCGGCAGCTAGGCTTTTTCCGCCGGAAAGAATTTCGCGACGACCTCGCTCGCCAGGCGGGCGGGGCGGAGCGTTTCGGCGTCGATGCAGCACCAGCTGGATTTGACCTCGGCCAGCACTTCCTCGCCGCGCTTGATGATCGTGTCGTAAAAGGCGCGCGCACCCTGCACTTTTTCGAGGATCACGGTCGCGATGACCTGATCGTCGAGGAAGGCGGGGCGGCGGTAGGTGATCTCGTGCTTCAGCGCGACCCACAGATGCGCCGCGACCGCATCGGGCGGCGCGATATGGCGCCAGTGCGCGAGCACCGCGTCCTGCACCCAGCTCAAATAATGCGCGTTGTTGACATGCCCCATGAAGTCGATCGCGTCGGCGCCGACGGCGATGGCGTGATCGTGCGGGAGTGAGGCTGCGGTCATAAGATTGACACTAATGTCAACAAACTGTGACGGGAAGATGAATCTTCCGGCGGGTCGCCGGGATGGCGGTCATCCCCGCCCGCGATAGGGCGCGACGCCCTGGTCGGGGAGCCATAACCCTTCGGGCGGGGCGCCCGATTGCCAGAAGACGTCGATCGGAATGCCGCCGCGCGGATACCAGTAACCGCCGATGCGCAGCCATCGGGGCTGCATTTCGTCGAACAGGCGGCGGCCGATGCCGACGGTGCAATCCTCGTGGAAACCGGCGTGGTTGCGAAAGCTGCCGAGGAAGAGCTTGAGGCTCTTCGATTCGACGATCGTTTCGCCGGGGGCGTAATCGATCACCAGATGCGCGAAATCGGGCTGGCCGGTCACCGGACAGAGCGAGGTGAATTCGGGCGCCGCGAAGCGCACGAGATAGACTTCGCCCGCGCGCGGGTTGGGGACATAGTCGAGCACCGCCGCCTCCGGTGAGACGGGCAGGTCGCTGGACTGGCCGAGATGTTTGGGCGCCAGCGGCGGAGGGGTGGAATCACTCATGGAAACCATCTAGGGACGCGCGCGGCCGATGTCATCCGTCGGCGCGCATGAATGGGGCGGCCGGACCATTCAGCGCCAATTCAGCGGATCGGGCGTGCAACAGGCAATCGGGATCGCGTGACGAGAATGACGGACAGACAATTCGGGATCATGGGCAGCGCGCGGGCGGTGCTGGCGTTCGCGCTGGCGGCGGGCACGATCGTCCCCGGATTCGCGCAGCAAGCCGAGACCCCGACCCCCGCGCCGTCGTCCGGCCGCCCGATCGATTTCCGCCTGCCGCCGCCCGGTGACGATGGCCGAGCGCCCGGGGTGCAGGGGCCGTCGAACAACGGCATCGCCCCGTCGGGTCCGGGCGAAACGCGTCCGACGCCGACCCCCAGCCCGACCCCGGCACCGACCCCCGCTCCCCCGCGGGTGACCCCGACACAGCCGACCGCTTCGCCGACGCCGCGAACCGCCGCACAACCGGCCGGCGATCGGCGCGAGACCCCGACGCCAACGCCGTCGCGTGCCGTACCGACTGCTGGCGAGGCGCCGTCCTCGCCGTCTTCGACTCCCAGCGCGACCGACGTCTCGCCGGGCTTTTCCCCCGCTCCGCCCGAGACGGCTGCGCCCGCCGCGCCCTCGCCGGCGAGCGATGCCGCGCTGGCGCCTGCCGCGCCCGTCGAGGGTGGCGCGACGCCGATCTGGGCCTGGC
>NZ_JBOHHU010000044.1:0-31983 GCF_050725615.1 Sphingopyxis sp. | reverse complement strand
GCGCAAGGCCGACAGCGGTCCCCGCCTTCGCGGGGACGACGTTTAAAGCTAGCTCTCCACCCCCTTTGCTTTCCCCCACGCCCGGGCCGCCGTGTACCCCAGATAACCCGTCCCGAAGAGCGCGTAGAGCGGTTCGGGGAGGCCGGCGAGATAGGCGTTCATGCCCTCGGCGATGCCCTTGGCCATCTCGGGCCGGGCGGCGGCGATCAGGCCCATCGGGATCGCCCATAGCAACAGCGCGTACATGACGTAGAGGAAACTCGGCCGCGCGCGGCTGGTCCAGGGGTCGGCGCTGTTCGCCTCGGCGACGATCGCGGCCATGCGGGTGCGGATCGCCTCCATCTCCTGGCCGCCCTCGAGCTTCAACAGTTCGAGCTTGGCGCGGTCGCGGGCTTCGGGGTCGGGGATGATCTTGTCGATCAGCTTGGCGATGGGGCCGATCAGGCCTTCGATGATGCTCATGGATAAGCTCCTGCAGGTTCAAAGTTCAGGGAAGTTCAGCCCAATGGGCGAGCCGTGCGCTATCAGCCGTCGCCGATCCGATTGGCGAGCCAGCCGTAGAGAAAGGCCTCCTGGCTCGGACGGCGTTCGGCGAGCGCGATGTAGCGTTCGCCTTGCAGCGCCTCCATCGCGCGCAGCAGCACCGTCTCGCCGCCCGCGCCGCGCACGCGCAGGAAGGCGTCGAGCGCCGACAGGGTGCGCGGGCCGATCTCGCGGTCGGTCGCGATGTCGGGATAGTCGCGCGCGGCGCGGTTGAGCGCGTTGAGCGCGCGTTGGAGGAAGCCGATCGCGGTGCCGGCGCCCATGTTGATGCCGGTGTCGAACAATTCGGCGGCGATCATGGGCGCACGGCGCGCCACCTGATCGAATGCGGGGCGCCGCCAATAAAGGCGGCGATAGATCGACACGGCGTCGCCGCGCGGCAATTCGCGCATCGCGCCCGCATAACCCTGCGCCCGCGCGACCGCCTCGGTGATTCCCCAGCAGGTCGCGCCGCCGCGATCGGCGGGATGGTTTACATAACCGCCTTCGCGGTCGATGACGGCGTCGATCAGCGCGTCGGTGTCGATGGATCGAGGATTGGGTCTGGACATGATTCGCGTCTCCGGTTGGTTGAACAGGTAAAACGAACCATATAGGAATAATGTAGGAAAGGATTTTCTCCATGCGGGCGCTGTTGGTGAGCGAATTGGCGGAGAATCACGCCGGCTGCGCGCTGGTCGAACGGCCGGTTCCCGAACCCGGGCCGGGAGAGGTGCGCGTCCGGGTGCGCGCCGCAGCGGTGAATTTTCCCGACCTGTTGATGACGCGCGGCGCCTATCAGTTGAAACCCGACCTGCCGTTCGTGCCGGGGCTGGAATTTGCGGGCGAGGTCGATGCGATCGGTGGGGCGGTTGCCGGATGGCAGGTCGGCGACCCTGTCATCGGCGGCAATCGCTTTGGCGCGATGGCCGAATATGTCGTGGTTCCCGCCGCGAATTTGCGCGCCAAACCCGGCCGGCTGTCGTGGGAGGAGGCCGCTGCTTATGGCGTCGCCTATCTCACCGCCTATGTCGCGCTCGTTCGCTGCGCGCGGGTCGAGCCGGGCGAATGGGTGCTGGTGCACGGCGCGGCGGGCGGCGTCGGGCTGGCGACGGTCGATCTGGCGAAGGCGCTCGGCGCGCGGGTGATCGCGGCGGCGAGCAGCGCGGAAAAGCGCGCGGCGCTGACCGAACTCTATGCACCCGAGGCGGTGATCGCGGCCGATCCGGGTTTTCGCGACGCGGTGAAGGCGCTGACCGGCGGGAAGGGGGCCGATGTGATCTTCGATCCGGTGGGCGGCGACGTCTTCGACGAATCGACCCGTTGCATCGCGTTCGGCGGGCGGCTGCTGGTGATCGGATTCGCGTCGGGGCGGATTCCCGAGGTGTCGGTGAACATGCCGCTGATCAAGGGATTCGCGGTCGTCGGGGTCCGCGCGGGCGAATATGGCCGCCGCTTTCCGGCGCGCGGCGCAGAGAATATCGCGGCGATCGACGCGCTGGCGGCCGAGGGCCGAATCCGGCCGCATGTCCATGCCGCGTTCGACCTCGCCGACTGGCGCGAGGGGTTTGCGATGCTCGAACGGCGTGCGGTGGTCGGGAAGGTCGTCCTGATCCCCTAACGGCTGGCCGCCGAAGCGCCGGACAATCGCGGCGGTCCGAATCCCGGCGATATGGTCTTGCGGCGGCCCGACCGTCATAGCGGCGCCGGGGCTCTCCGGCGGAAACGCCGCTACCTATCCGAGAGGAAATGACGTGAAGACATTGCTTATGATCGCTGCTCCGCTGGCGCTGGCCATCCCGGCCGTCCATGCGGCGGAGCCTGCTCCCGATGGCGACGCGCTGTTCGCCAGGATGGATGCCAATGGCGACGGCAAGATCGACAAGGCCGAACTGACGAAGGCGGCCGAAGCACGGGCCGCGAAAAAGGGCGACGCCGCGCCGGTCGACAGCGCGAAGATCGACGAGATGATCAAGCGGATCGACACCAACGGTGACGGCGCGGTCGACAAGGCCGAGATGGACGCGATGCGCAAGGCGGCGGCTTCGGCGCCCCCGCAGGATATGCCCCACAAGGCGCACTGAGTCGGGCGGGACGGCACCGGCCCTCCGGGTACGGCGCCGTCCCTCCTATTCGCGCGGCTTTCCTTCGGGATGGTCGGCGAGTTCGTTCAATATCGTCACCAGCTCGTCGTGCGCCCGCGAACCGGGCGCGCTCATCGCGGCGACCGAATTGGCCTCGGTCAAGCGGTTGAGCCGGGCGAGCAACCGGACCCGTCGGCGCCGGGTCAGCTTGGTCTCCGTCGTGTTCCAGCGAAAGAATATCCGGCGCAGTTCGCCGTGCCCGAACAGATTGTCGAGTTCGTGGATCGTGACATAGAGCAGGAAGAGCAGCATCAGCCAGATCTGGATGAACAGGAAACGGCTCCAGCTGAAATGATCGACGAGATAGGGCAGGAAGCCGCCGGGGGTCCCGTGCTCGATCACATAATGGACCAGCGCCTCGGCCAGGCGAACGAGGAAGACGCACAGCCAGTAGATCGCGCTTTTAAAGAGGATCGGCTGGATCAGCGGCGCGCCGTCGAAACGCGCCATGAAACGGATGCTGTCGGTAACCAGCACCGCCTTGCCGACCAGCAGGGCGGCGATGGTCGCGGTGGCAAATCCCTTCACGTCGATGCCATGTTCGGCGAGCGCGAGCCGCGTGGTCCACAGGATCAGATTGAAGCCGACGAAGAAGAACAGCGTCGGCGGCGCCATGTGCCGGACGAGCCTCAACCAGCCGGCGAACGCGCGCACGATCAGCGGCCGCCGCGCGGCGCTCGATGGCCCCGTCATAGCCTCGCTCCGAGACCCGCTTCCCGGATCATGGAATGGAGATATCCCATCGCGTGCCCCTGTTGGCCCCCCGCAGATCAAGGGGGACTGCTCAAACCAGCTTGCCATCGACAGGAGCCGATGCGCAAGCGTTTCGCGGCCATCACGCCGCCGTTTCTGGAAAGTCCCGCCTTGGCGGCGGTTTAAATTGGTCGGGACGAGAGGATTCGAACCTCCGACCCCCACACCCCCAGTGTGATGCGCTACCAGGCTGCGCTACGTCCCGACCGGCCCGATTGGGCAGGCGAGGCCCCTAGCGCGGCTTGGCGGGTGATGCAAGACTCTCCTGAGCGAAGGCGACGGGCCGCGCGGCGGGCGCGGCGCAATATCGGTTGGCGCGACCTTGAACGGGCGCGCGCGCACCCCATTTCGGGCTCGCTTGCCGTGGGAGGGACGCGCAGCCGCCGGTTGCACCCCGCGCCCCCCCGTGATAGGCGCCGCGCCATTATCTTGCGTGCCGGTTCCCGAGGGGATGGCGCCGCATTCGAACGGAAAGTTTTTCATTCATGTCGACGACATTGCTTCTGACCCAGGCGGCCGGAACGGGCGGGGGAGCCTTCCCCTTTGCGCAGCTTATTCCGATGGTCCTGATCTTCGTCGTATTCTGGTTCTTCCTGATCCGCCCGCAACAGGTGCGGATGAAGGAGCATCGTGCGAAGGTCGAGGCGGTGAAGCCGCGCGACCAGGTGGTGACCGGCGGCGGCATCGTCGGCAAGGTGACCCGCGTCGACGATGATTTCGTCGATGTGGAGATTGCGCAGGGGGTGAAGATCAAGGTCGTCAAATCGACCCTGTCGGACATTCTGCAGCCCGGCGGCAAACCCGCCAACGATTGATCCGGCGGGCCGCGCGCCGCGCGGCCCCGCGCCCCAGTTATCGGACCAAAGACATGCTCGATTTCCCGCGCTGGAAGACCATCGGCATCAGCATCATCCTGCTGCTCGGCATCCTGTTTTCCATCCCCAGTTTCCTGCCGCAAAAGACGTTCGACAGCCTGCCGGGCTTCGCGCAGATCAAGGTCAACCTGGGGCTCGACCTGGCCGGCGGCAGCCACTTGCTGCTCGAGGCCGACCTGGCCGACCTCAACAAGACCCAGCTGACCAACATGGAAAAGGCCGTGCGCGCGGCGATGCGCGGCGAGCGCGGCCCCGACGACGATATCGCGATCGGCGATTTCAAGGCGTCGAACGGCACGATCAGCTTCCTGGTCCGCGACCAGAAACAGCTCGACGAGGCGCGCGACCGGCTGGCCAAGGAAACGCAGGGCGCGGGCCTGACCGGGCAGCGCGACTGGCGCGTCGAAATCATCGACACCACGCGCATCGTGATGACGCTGACCGCCGCGGGCCGCGACCAGGCGGTCGCCCGCGCAATGGATTCGGCGCGCGACATCGTTGACAAGCGCGTCAACGCGCTGGGCACGCGCGAACCGACGATCATCCGCGAGGGCAATGACCGCATCGTCGTGCAGGTTCCGGGGCTTCAGGATCCGGCCGCACTGAAGGAATTGATCGGCAAGACCGCGCGACTCGAGTTCCGGATGGTCGATCCCAACGCCGACCTGGCCGAAGCCGCAGCCGGCCGCGCGCCGGTGGGCAGCGAGATCGTTCCCTATGCCGCCGGCGAGGGCAATGGCGTGCCCTATGAGGTTTTGCGCCGCCAGGTGATGATCAGCGGCGACCAGCTGATCGACGCCAAGCAGGATTTCAACCAGCAGAATTTGCCGGCGGTCAGCATCCGGTTCGATTCGGCCGGATCGAACACCTTTGCGCGCGTCACCGGCCAGAATGTCGGCAAGCGCTTCGCGATGGTGCTCGACGGCAAGGTGCTGTCGGCGCCGTCGATCAACGAACCGATCCTGGGCGGCAGCGCGCAGATTTCGGGCAGCTTCACGGTGCAGACCGCCAATGCGCTGGCGATCGCGCTGCGTTCGGGCTCGTTGCCGGTGAAGATGGATGTCGTCGAGGAACGCACGGTGACGCCCGAACTCGGCGCCGATTCGATCCGCAAGGGCGTGATCGCCGGGATCATCGCGACGGTATCGGTGCTGACGCTGATGCTCGTCGTTTACGGCCGCTTCGGCGTCTATGCGAATATCGCGCTGGCCTTCAACGTCTTCCTGATCATCGCGACGATGGCCTTTTTCAACGCGACGCTGACCCTGCCCGGCATCGCCGGCTTCGTGTTGACGATCGGCGCGGCGGTCGACGCCAACGTGCTGATCAACGAGCGAATACGCGAGGAATTGAAACGCGGACGACGCAGTTTCCAGGCGGTCGAGCTTGGTTATACCGAGGCGAGCCGCGCCATTTTCGACGCCAATGTCACCAACGTCATCGCGGCGGCGCTGATGTTCTGGTTCGGCTCGGGTCCGATCAAGGGCTTTGCGGTCGTGCTGACGATCGGCATCGTCACCAGCGTGTTCACTGCGGTGACCGTGACGCGCATGTTCGTCGCCCACTGGCTGCGGTCGGCGCGGCCGACGTCGATCAATATTTAAGGGAGCGATATGATGCGCCTGCTGAAACTCGTCCCCGACGACACCAACATCCAGTTCCTGAAATGGCGGAACGTCGCGATGGCCATCAGTTTCCTGATGATCATCGCATCGATCGTCCTCGTCGCGGTGCGCGGCCTGAACCTGGGCGTCGACTTTGTCGGCGGCCAATCGGTACGGGTCGAATTCACGCAGGCGATGCCGCCGATCGACGAGATCCGGACCAAGGTCGACGCGATCGGCCTGGGCGAACCGACGATCCAGCAATTCGGGTCCGACAAGGCGGTGTCGATCCGCACCGCGCTGCCCGAGGGCGATCGCGCGGCGGCGGACAAGGCCGGCGAACAACTGGTATCGGGCATCGAAAAGGCGTTTCCCACCGCCAAGACCGGGTCGGTCGAAACGGTGTCGGGCAAAGTGTCCGAGGAATTGCTGAAGACCGGCGCGCTCAGCCTGTTGCTCGCGATGGTCGGCATCTCGATCTATATCTGGCTGCGGTTCGAATGGCAGTTCGGGGTCGGGGCGCTGTTCGCGCTGTTCCACGACGTGACGCTGACTTTCGGCTTTTTTGCGCTGACCCAGATGCAGTTCGACCTGAACATCGTCGCGGCGCTGCTGACGATCATCGGCTATTCGCTCAACGATACGATCGTCGTGTTCGACCGCGTGCGCGAAAATCTGAAGAAATATCGCAAGATGGAGATTATTCCGCTGCTCGACCTCAGCCTCAACGAGACGCTGTCGCGCACGGTGATGACCAGCCTGTCGATGCTGATCGCGCTGGGCATGTTGTTGATCTTCGGCCCCGACGTCATCTTCGGCTTCACCGCCGCGATGCTGCTCGGCATCTTCGTCGGCACCTATTCGTCGATGTATATGTCGGCGCCGATCCTGGTGTGGCTGAAGGTCGGACCCGACAGCTTCGTGCCGCGCACCACCAGCGGCATCGGCGGCGGCGAACGGGTCGAGCGCAAGGACGATGGCGCGGTCGTCTGATCCACCAACGGCGCGATACGCAACAAAGGGGGGCTTCGGCCCCCCTTATTTTTGGGCGCAGCGGCGCAGATGATCGGCGAGTTCGCGGCCGTTGCGATCCCAGTCGAAGCGGCCTTCGAGCGTGGCCGCGACATCGGCGGGCAGCGGCGTGGCGGCGAGGATCGCCTGCACCGCACCCGCTATCGCTGCCGGCGTGCGGTCGACGATCCGTCCGGCGCGGGCTGAAGTGACGAGTTCGGCGGCGCCGCCGGCGTCGCTGATCACGATCGGGGTGCCGCAGGCGAGCGCCTCGACCCAGGCGTTGGCGAGGCCTTCGCTGGCCGAGGGCATGACGACGATATCGGCGGCGCGGTAGAGGGCCGGGAGGTCCGCATTGGCGACGGAGCCCCGGAAGTGAACGCGGTCGGCGACACCGAGGCGCTCGGCGAGGGCGCGATAGCGGTCCTTGTGGTCGCCGGCGCCCGCGAGCCAGTAATGAACGCCGGGAAGAGCGGCTAGGGCTTCGATAACGAGCGCCTGCCCCTTGCGCGGGATCAGCGCGCCGACGGTGAGGATCGCGGGGGCGTCGCCGATGCCGAGCGCGGCGCGCGCCGCGGCGCGGTCGCCGGGGGCGAAGCGGGCGGTGTCGATGCCGGTATAATGGACGCCGATCTTGCCCGCGTCGATGCCGAGGGCGGCCATGTCGCGGCGCATCGCTTCGGAGACGGCGAGCAGACCGGCGGCCCTGTCGGCGGCGGCGAGCAGTTGCGGGGCGGTGGCGGGATCATGGCCGAAATGGCTGATATCGGCGCCGCGCGCCTTGATCGAGAAGGGCAGGGCGAGCGCCTGGGCGACGCGCATCGCGGCGGGACCGTCGGGATAGAAGAATTGGGCGTCGACGACGTCGAATTGGCGGTCGCGGGCAACGCGGAGTATCGCGCGCGCGATCTTCGCCGGATTGAAGCGCGAGCCGATCTTCGGGAGCAGGGTGAAGCGTGGGCGGTGGACGGTGAGGCCGTTCCAATCCTCCCGAAGCGGAAGCGCACGCAGCGCGCGGTAGCGCGGGTGGAGCGACAGCGGGAAGGGGGGCAGCCCGACCGGCGCGACGATGGTGAGGTCGATGCCGGGCTGGGCCGCGAGCGCGCGCAGGCTTTTTTCCACGAAGAGGCCGAAGTTCGGGCGCGCGGCGTCGGGGAACAGGGTTGCAATCGACAGGATGCGTAGCGGCGCCACCGGGTCAGAGTGAACGGATGAGGCGGACCGCGACAGCCGCCCAGGGCGGGTTGCTGACGACCTGTTGCCGCTGGCCGACGCCGAGCGGGAGGAGGTGCAGTTTCTCGCCATCGACGTTGAGCAGGCGGGCGAAGAAGAAGCGACCGGCGGGGCGGGGCACCAGGAGGTCGCGGTTGAGCGCGGCGGTCCAGTCGCCCGCGATCTTGCGGCACCAGATTTCGTCGCCGGCGCGATAGTCGCCGATCGACGCCGAAACGCGCACCGCGACCATATCCTCGCCCGGGCGGGCGGTGAGCGCCTGTTCGACCCGCGTCGGCGCAATCGCGCCTTCGGGGCCGAGCATTGCGGTGATCGTCAGCTGGGTGTCCTGCGGCAATTGGACAAGTTCGGAGGCTTCGACGCCGAGCGCCCTGGCGATGCGGTTCATCCAGCCGAGCGAAAGCGTACGGGTACCGGTTTCGAGGCGACCGATCGTCTGGGCAGTGGTCGGCGGGTCGCAGCGCTGCCCGACTTCTTCCAATGTCAGGCCCTTGGCGCGACGGACGGCGCGGATGCTGTTGATCATGGCGGCCTCTTTGTTGAAATTCGTCGATAACCAAATCGGTTTCTTCTTTCCTAAAAAACATTCCATTGTCAAGCGGGGTATTCGACGAAGGAGACTCGCATGACGACACGCCGCCTCGAAACCCGAATCCATCCCGACGACCGGATCGATCCGGGCAAGACGGGACCGCAGGTGATGCGGCATGTGACGGTCAATGTCGCCGAAAGCCCGATCGCCTGGCTTGCGGCGCGGGGGCATTTGAGCGGGGCGCAACTGGCGGCGGGCGAAAAGCTGCGCGCCGATTATGAGCGCGCGGGACTGGCGGGCCGGGTGACGATGCGCTGGGATGCTGCGGCGCCGGCGAAGACGCGGGGCGGCGCGAAAGCGGCGGATGCGTCGCTGGCGCGGATCGACGCGCACCGGCGCTTCCATGCCGCGCTCAATGCCGCCGGGCCGGGGCTCGCCGATATCTGTTGGCGGGTGATCTGCGCGGGCGAGGGCATTGGTTGTGCGGAGAAGGGGCTGGGCTGGCCGGCGCGGTCGGGGAAATTGGTGCTGGGACTGGCGCTCGATCGGCTGGCGCGCTTCTACGGGACGGGGTGAGCGGTCAGCCGAAGATTTCTTCGGCGGCGCTGCTGTCGACCGAATAGGTGTTGGCGACGCGGACCGATTTCAGCAGATAGAGCGACCAGACCGTCGGAAAAATCAGGGACTTGGTCAGGTCTCCGATCAAGGACGGGTCCATCAGCGCATCCGAAAGATGGGGAAAAAGCACGAGGCTGAGCAGCAGGTCGAGCAACTGCGGCACGAAGGCGAGAATCCACATTCCCTTGATGACCAGGCCCACGGTCGAACGGCGGCGCACCGCATTGAGCCGATAGGCGAGGTAGATCGAGCAGGCGGCCGCAGTGAGCGACAAGAGCCAGGCCGCGATCTTGTAGATCGTCCAGTTGGAGCCGAGCGATTGTGCCACCTCCGCCGCGACGTTCAGATTGATGCCGGTTTCGATGAGGATGCGGATCGGCGAAATCACGCCGAGGATGACGACGAGAAACCCAAGCCAGCCGCCCACACCGCGTAGTTCCTGATCCGCCATCGCCCGTCCCCTTTCCGCCATCTTATGATGAGCGTTGCGGACGACGGCAAGCCGGGGCGATCGGCGCGATGATACCGGGCGGCGTCAGGGCAGCGCTTCGACCTGCTCGGCCAGTTCGAGCCAGCGATCTTCGGCCGCCGCCTTTTCATCGCGCAGCGTTTCGAGCTTTTCGGTGAGCGTCGTGAAGCGCTTGTGGTCGCGGGCGAAGAGGGTGCCGTCGGACAGGTCGCGTTCGATCCCCGCCATATCGGCTTCGATTTCCTCGATCCGCTTGGGCAGCAGATCATAGTCGCGCTGGTCCTTGTAGCTGAGCTTCTTGCGCGATTGAGCGGGCGGGGCAGCGGCTGTGGTGGTCGGCGCCTTGGTCTTGGCGGCGGTCGGCTTGACGCGCTTGGCTTCCCAGTCGGCATAGCCGCCGGCGACGATGTCGACCTTGCCCGAACCGTCGAGTCCGAGCGTCACGGTGACGGTGCGGTCGAGGAAGTCGCGATCGTGGCTGACGAGGAGGACGGTGCCGGCGTAATCGGCGATCACCTCCTGCAGCAGGTCGAGCGTTTCGAGATCGAGGTCGTTGGTCGGTTCGTCGAGGACGAGCAGGTTCGATTCGCGGGCAAATTCGCGCGCGAGCAAGAGCCGTGAGCGTTCGCCGCCCGACAGCGCCCCGACGCTCGCCTCGACGACGCCGGGGTCGAAGAGGAACTCCTTGAGGTAACCCTGGATATGCTTCTTCACCCCGCGCACTTCGACCCAGTCGCCGCCGTCGGCGAGGATGTCGCGGACGCGCTTTTCGGGCGACATCAGGCTGCGCTGCTGGTCGATGACGATCCCGTCGAGGGTCGGGGCGAGGGTGATCTTGCCGCTGTCGGGGGCGATTTCGCCGGTGAGCAATTTGAGCAGGGTCGACTTGCCCGCGCCATTGGCGCCGACGATGCCGATGCGGTCGCCGCGCTGGACGCGGAAATCGAAATTCTTGATGATCGTGCGGTCGCCGAAGCTCTTGCTCACATTCTCGGCGACGATGACCGATTTCGAGCGGACGTCGTCGTTGGCGAGGCCGAGCTTGGCGACGCCGGGGCCGCCGATCATCGCGGCGCGGGTGGCGCGCATTTCCTTGAGCTTCTCGAGCCGGCCCTGGTTGCGCTTGCGGCGCGCGGTGACGCCGCGTTCGAGCCAATGCGCCTCGAGCCGCAGTTTCGAATCGAGGCGCTGCGCGGCGCGGGCTTCCTCCGCCGCGACCGAATCGCTCCATTCCTCGAAGCCGCCGAAGCCGATTTCCTTGCGGCGGATTGCACCACGGTCCAGCCACAGGGTCTGGCGCGTCAGGCGGGTGAGGAAGGTGCGGTCATGGCTGATCGCGACGAAGGCGCCGGTATAGCGCGCGAGCCAGCTTTCGAGCCAGTCGATCGCGGCGAGGTCGAGATGGTTGGTCGGTTCGTCGAGCAGCAGCACGTCGGGGTTTTGCGCGAGGGCGCGGGCGAGCGCGGCGCGGCGGCGCTCGCCGCCCGAGGCGCTGGCGGCGGTCCGGCTCATGTCGATGCCGAGCTGGTCGGCGATCGCGGCGACCTCATGTTCGGGCGGGGCGTCGCTGCCCGCGACCGCGAAATCCATGAGGGTCGCGAAGGGACGGAAGTCGGGTTCCTGTTCGAGCATGACGACATGGGTGCCGGGGACGATGACACGCTTGCCCTTGTCGGGATCGATCTGGCCCGCGAGCAATTTGAGCAGGGTCGTCTTGCCCGCGCCGTTGCGGCCGATCAGCGCGAGGCGGTCGCGTTCGCCGACATAGATGTCGAGGTCCTGGAACAGCCAGCCGCTGCCCTGCACAAGGCCGAGGCCTTCGTATGAAAGAATGGGAGCTGCCATGATGAACGGCGCGCTACCGACACGTTCAGCATCATGCAAGCGCGCTGCGCACAAAGGCCGGAACGCACCCGCTCCGTCTGCGTATGGGACGGGAGTTCATCACGGCCGGGGGTCCGGCCACAGGAGAAGACAATGACGAAGCATATGCTCACCGCTATGGCCAGTGGACTTGCGCTGATGGCGGCCACCCCCGCCCTCGCGCAGCAGCAGGGAGGTACGACGGTGACGACAGCGACCACGCAGGGCCCGATCCTGAGCTTCAGCGTCAGCGAGGAAGTGCGCTCGCGTCCCGACCAGGCGACCGTCGGCGCCGGGGTGACGGCGACGGCGCCGACCGCGGTCGAGGCGATGCGCCTGAACGCCGCCGCGATGGACAAGCTGATCGCCGCCGCCAAGGCGCGCGGGATCAAGGCCGAGGATATCCAGACGAGCGGCATCAACCTGTCGCCGCAGTACGACTATAACAACACCGGCAACGGGCAGCCGCCGCGCTTCATCGGCTATCAGGTGAGCAACACGGTGCGCGCGACGACGCCGAAGATCGATGACATCGGCCCCTTGCTCGACGCGCTGGTCGCCGCGGGCGGGACGAATATCGACGGGCCGTGGTTCGGCATGAAGGACCCCGAGGCCCAGCTGGTCGGCGCGCGCGGCGCGGCGATCAAGGAAGCCGAGGCGAAGGCGGCGGATTATGCCAAGCTCGCGGGCTATCGCGGGGCCGAACTGGTGTCGATCAGCGAAGGCGGCGGCTTCGGCGGTCCGCAGCCGCCGATGCCGATGGTGCGCCTGCAGGCGATGGACGCCAAGGCGACCCCGGTCGAGCCGGGACAGGTCGCGAACACGCTGACGCTGAGTTTTCAGTATCGGCTGGTGCGTTAATCGGATCGGGGGCGGTGCGAACCGCCCCCGATTTCCGTTTGTGTCTCGACTACGCTCGACACGAACGGGTTTTGAGGTGGGCCTCTAGTCCAACTCCCCCTCCGCCCAGGGCCATGGCCGTTCGCGGAACCATTTGGTGATGATATATTTGCGCCCCTTGCGCACTTTCATCCCGTGGTGGAGCGTGTCGTCGTTGGTGGTGCCGTCGGGGCGGACATTGTTCCAGGCGAGCAATTTTCCGGCCTCGGGCTGGTGCATCTTGCCCGTGGCGAGGAAGCGCGTCGCGCCGCCCGCAGGCGGTTCGTTGAGATAGATCATCAAGGTCCAGCTGCGCTGGCCGGGGATCGCGCAATATTGCTCCCAGTCGGCGCCCCGCGGATCGAAGAAGTCGGTGTGCGCCTTGAACTCCTGTCCGACGTCGTAGCGCTGGCCCTGCAGCGGCTCGCCATATCGGGCCGGGATGCCGGTGAGCGCGTGCAGCCGGTCGTTGACCGCGCGAACGATGGGATCGCGGTGGTCGAGGTCGCAGGTGGTGCTGGTGCGAAAGCTGTCGTCGCCATTGGCGTCGGCGATCGTCGAGGGGCGGACGTCGCGGTCGATCTGGCTCATCAGCGCGGCGCAGGTGTCGGCGTCGAGGAAGCGCGAGAGCATATATTGCTGCAGCTTGGGGGTCGGGGCGCGGCGAATGCCGGGCACGGCGGCGAGCCGCTCGGCGGTGCGGTCGGCGCCCGAAGTGGCCATATCGACGATCCTGTCGGTCATAGCGTGCTTTTAGGCGGCATATATGACACGAACAATGCTTGACGAACCGGGCATCACGCGCCTATCGCCGCGCGCTGTCGAGGCGGTTTCGCCCGGCGTGTGGCGACCATAGCTCAGTTGGTTAGAGCGCCGGTTTGTGGTACCGGAGGTCGCGGGTTCGAGCCCCGTTGGTCGCCCCATTTCCTCTATCATCGCGCCTATGCGGGATTTGGCGTGACTCGCACCTGCTATTGGATTATTACGCCTTCATGTAATTTTCTAACGCGAGGAGTCGTGCATGTCTGCTGTCTGGGATTTCGCCGATTTCGACGACCATGAACATGTTCACATGTTCCGCGATCGCGCCAGCGGGCTGACTGCGGTCATCGCGGTGCACTCGACCCACCTCGGCCCCGGCGCGGGCGGGGTGCGTTACTGGCATTATCCGCAGCGCAAGGCGGCGATCACCGACGCGCTGCGCCTGTCGCGCGGCATGAGCTATAAAAATGCGATGGCCGGGCTGCCGATGGGCGGCGGCAAGGGCGTGATCCTGGCCGACGATGGCGCGGAGAAGACCCCCGAGATGCTCGCGGCGTTCGGGCGCGCGGTCGAATCGCTCGGTGGCGCCTATGTCACCGCCGAGGATGTCGGCATGTCGGTCGCCGACATGGTCGCGATTTCGCATCATACCAAACATGTCAGCGGGCTGCCGGTGGCCAGCGGCGAAGTCGGGGGCGATCCGGGTCCGCAGACCGCGCTCGGCGTCTATCTCGGCGTCAGGGCGGCGATCCAGAACGGCTTGGGCACCGACAGCGCCAAAGGCGTGCGCGTCGCGATCCAGGGCGTGGGCAGCGTCGGCGGCGGGGTCGCGCGGCGGCTGGCGGCCGACGGGGCGATCCTGACGCTCGCCGACGTCAACCTGGCGCGCGCCAAAGCGCTCGCCGACGAATTGGGCGCCGACCTGGCCGATTCGGCGGCGATCATGGAGATTGAGGCGGACGTTCTCAGCCCCAATGCGCTCGGCGCGATCCTGACCGAAGAGAGCATCGCGAAACTGCGCGTGCCGATCGTCGCGGGCGGCGCGAACAATCAGCTGGCGACCGCCGCCGACGGCCAGCGGATCCACGATCGCGGCATCACCTATGCCCCCGATTATGTGATCAACGCGGGCGGCATCATCAACGTCGCGCTCGAATATCTGGGGCAAGGCAATGCCGAGGAAGTCGAAAGCCGCATCCGCCAGATCCCCGGCCGGCTCGCCGACATCTGGGCCGAGAGCAAGACGAGCGGCACCCCGGCGTCGGTCGTCGCCGACCGGATGGCGCAGAAGCTGATCGGGCGGGGGTGATTGCCTTAGGCCCTCCCCTTCAGGGGAGGGTTTGGGTGGGGCATGTCCAGGTGGCGCAAGGCCGCTGGCCCCACCCGCTGCGACATAGGCAGCAAGCTGCCAAGTCTCGCTGCCCTCCCCTGAAGGGGAGGGTAAGACTGGGCTGGCGCGCTCCG
Source organism: Sphingopyxis sp. (assembly GCF_050725615.1). Lineage (GTDB taxonomy): Bacteria > Pseudomonadota > Alphaproteobacteria > Sphingomonadales > Sphingomonadaceae > Sphingopyxis. The sequence continues at coordinate 17,254 of NZ_JBOHHU010000044.1, read as the reverse complement.
CCAATTCCGCTAAGCCGCTCCCAATGAAGCGGCATTTCTACCTCGTCTGCGGCTGGCTGTCGCTCGCGCTCGGCGCGATTGGCGCTTTTCTTCCTTTGTTGCCGACGGTGCCGTTCGTGATCCTCGCCGCCTTCTGCTTCGCGCGCTCGTCGCCGCGGCTGGAGGCGTGGCTGGTGAACCATCCGACCTTCGGCCAGCATATTCGCGCCTGGCGCGAGAAAGGCGCGATCAGCCGCAAGGGCAAGATCGCGGCGAGCGTGATGTTCGCGGTGAGCATCGTGCTGGCGGCGTTCTTGTCGCCCTGGCCGTGGGTGATGGCGCCGGTGATCGCGGCGGCGGTGACGGGCAGCTGGATCTGGACCCGGCCCGAGGGGTGATCAACCCGATGCTCCCCTCCCGCCTGCGGGAGGGGCAGCGAGACTTACGAGCTTGTTCGTTAGTCGCAGCGGGGTGGGCATCTGCGCCGCCGCTAGCTCGCTTCGCTCGCGCCCACCCCCGACCCCTCCCGCCTGCGGGAGGGGAGAAAGGGCAACCCGTCGCCCGACGCTTGACCTTGCCCGCGTCCCGCGCGACAGAAGCGCCGCCGGGTCGCGCCGGGCAATTCACTGGACCGATAAATCGGCCTCACCTAAAGACGACGCGAACCGATGCACGCTTACGCCAACCCCACCCGATTCCTCGCGATCGCGAAGCCGCTGACGCCGTGGTTGCTCGGCGTCGGGCTGTTGCTGCTGCTCGGCGGCGCCTGGGCCGGGCTGATGCTGGTGCCCGGCGAAGCGAAACAGGGCGAAACCGCACGAATCCTTTATGTCCATGTCCCCTCGGCGTGGCTGGGCATGGGGGGCTGGACGAGCCTGGCGATCGCCGGGCTGGTGCAACTGGTGTGGCGCCACCCGCTCGCCGGCATCGCGGCGCGCGCGATCGCGGTGCCGGGGATGCTGTTCACCGCTTTGTGCCTCGCGACGGGTTCGATCTGGGGCAAGCCGACCTGGGGGACCTGGTGGGAATGGGACGGGCGGATGACGTCGATGCTCGTGCTGCTGTTCCTCTATGCCGGTTTCATCGCGCTGACCAACGGCGACGAAGGACAAAGGCAGGGCGGGACGCTGTCGCGCGGCGCCGCCATTTATGCGCTGGTCGGCGCGATCAACATCCCGATCATCAACCGCAGCGTCGTGTGGTGGAACAGCCTGCACCAGGGGCCGAGCATCACGCTGGGCGGGGCGAGCATCGACAAGGCTTTGCTATGGCCTTTGGGATTGACTGTATTGGGTTTTTCGCTGCTATTCGGCGCCATCGTGCTGATGCGGATGCGGCGGATCATCGCCGACAATCGCGTTGCGGCGCGGCTGCGGCGGCTGGCCGATGACGAGGGGAACTGACGCGTGACGGGGGTGATCAGCGGGAGCGGCCAATGGGCCTATGTCGCGGCGGCCTATGGCCTGACCGCGCTGCTGACGGGGATCGTCCTTTGGTCGAGCTGGCGCGCGATGGCGAAAGCCGAGAAGCGCAGCGATGCGCTGCGTAAGGACCGAAAATGAAAGCAAAACATCAGCGACTGGTGCTGGCGCTGCTGGCGCTGGGCGGCATCGCGGGGGCGGGGGTACTCGGCGCGAGCGCGCTGCGCGACGAGGCGGCCTATTTCCGCACCCCGGAAGAAATCAAGGCGGGCAAGGCGCAGGTCGGCGAACCGATGCGGCTGGGTGGCATGGTCGCCGCGGGCAGCATCAAGCGCCAGGGCGACGGGCTGACGATCGACTTCGTCGCGACCGACGGCAAGGCGTCGATCCCGGTGCAGTTCACGGGCATCGTCCCCGACCTGTTCGCCGAAAACGCCGGCATGGTCGCCGACGGCCGGATGCGCGCCGACGGGGTGTTCGTCGCCGACAAGATCCTGGCCAAGCATGACGAGAAATATATGCCGCCGCAGATGGAAGGCATGGACAAGGCCGTGGCCAAGGCGGCGCCGAAGACATGATCGCCGAACTCGGACTCGCCTTGCTGTGGATCGCGGCGGCGCTCGCCTGTCTCTCGCTGGTCGCGGGCACGCTGTACCTGCGCGGCGGGCAAAAAGAATTGGCGGCGCTGGTGCGGCCGGCGAGCGTGGCGCAAGGCGTGCTCACCGCGATCGCTTTCGCGTTGCTCATCGCCTGTTTCGTGCGCTCGGACATGTCGGTCGAGCTGGTCGCGCGCAACAGCAACAGCCTGAAGCCGATGCTGTTCAAGGTCGCGGGCACCTGGGGCAATCACGAAGGATCGATGCTGCTCTGGCTGACAATCCTGGGGATTTCGGGCGCGCTGGTCGCGATTTTCGAGCGGCGCCTGCGCGAAGATACGCTGATCGCCACGCTGGCTGCACAAGCCGCGCTGGGGCTTGGTTTCTTTGCCTTTCTGATCTTTTCGTCGAACCCGTTCAAACGCCTGGCCGTCGCGCCGCCCGATGGTCAGGGGCTCAACCCGCTGCTTCAGGACCCGGGGCTCGCCTTCCACCCGCCGACGCTGTATTTCGGTTATGTCGGGCTGTCGGTCGCTTTCAGCTTTGCGGTCGGCGCGCTGATCACGCGCGAGATCGGCCCGGCCTTTGCCCGCGCGATGCGGCCGTGGGTGCTGGGAAGCTGGATTTTCCTGACGCTGGGCATCACCGCCGGCAGCTATTGGGCTTATTATGAGCTCGGCTGGGGCGGCTGGTGGTTCTGGGACCCGGTCGAGAATGTCTCGCTGATCCCCTGGCTCGCGGGCGCGGCTTTGCTCCATTCGGTCGCGGTGACGGCGACGCGCAACGCCTTGCGCGCCTGGACGGTGATGCTCGCGGTGATCGGTTTTTCGATGTCGATGGTCGGCACCTTCATCGTCCGATCGGGGCTGCTGACCAGCGTCCATAGCTTCGCGGTCGATCCCGAGCGCGGAACTTTTCTGCTCGCGCTGATGGCGATCTATATCGGCGGCGCGCTCACCTTGTTCGCGCTGCGTGCCGGAACGGTCGCCGAGGGCAAGAAATTCGCGCTGCTCAGCCGCGAAGGGTCGCTGGTGATCAACAATCTGTTGCTGACGACGATTCTGGCTTTGGTGTTGCTCGGCACGCTCTATCCGATCGTCGCCGAGGCGATGGGCGAGAAGATTTCGGTCGGCCCGCCTTATTATAACAAGGTCGCGGGGCCGCTGGCGCTGATCCTCTGCCTCGTCATGGTCGCCGGGCCGCTGCTCGCGTGGCGCAAGGACGACGGGCGCAAACTGCGCTCGCGGCTGCCGCTCGCGGCGCTCGCCGGCACGGTCGTGCTTGTGGCGCTGGTGATCTTTGGCGGCAAGGTCGGCATCCTGCCTTTGCTCGGCATGTCGGTGGCCGGGATCGTCGCGGTGGCGAGCCTGGCGCCCTTGTGGGGACGCAACCTGCTGCGCACGCCGCTGCCGACATGGGGCATGGTGATCGCGCATTTCGGGGTCGCGGTGTGCCTTGCCGGCATGGGCGCCGAGAGCGCCTTCATCAAGGAACGGCTGGTCGCCGCCGCGCCGGGCGAGACGGTGCGCGTCGGCGATTTCGAGGTGCTGTTCAAGGGCGTGAAACCGGTGGCGGGGCCGAATTATACCGCGATCGAGGGGACGCTGATCGCGACATCGGGCGGCGCGTCGCATGTGCTGAAGCCCGAATCGCGTATGTTTCCGGGACTGATGGGCACCGCGCCGACCGAAACCAACGAGGCGGCGCTGCTGACGCGGCCGGGCGGACAGCTCTATGTCGTGCTGGGCCAGCCGGTGGTCGGGGTCGATGGGGCCGATCGTTATCAGCTGCGCCTGTGGTGGAAGCCGCTGGTGTGGTGGATCTGGCTCGGCGGGGCGCTGATCGCGCTCGGCGCGGGGCTGTCGATGCTCGGGCGCGCGCAATTGCTGGCGCTGTGGCGGGCGCGGCGCGCGCGCAAGGCCGAACAAAGGTTTGCACCATGAAATCGCCCTGGGTCCTGTTCGTGCCGCTGGCGATCATGGGATTGCTGTTCGGCGCCTTCGTCTATCGGCTGACGGTGCCGGGCGAGACGCTGATCCAGTCGCAATGGATCAACAAGCCGATGCCTTTGTTCGACCTGCCGCCGGCGACCGCGGGGGTCGAAGGGTTGAAAAGCAGCCAGCTCGCCGATGGCAAGCCGCGGCTGGTCAACGTCTTTGCAAGCTGGTGCGTGCCGTGCCGCGCCGAGGCGCCGCAGCTCGAGGCGCTGAAAGCGGCGGGGGTGCCGATCGACGGCATCGCGATCCGCGACCGGCCCGACGATGTCGCCCAATTCCTGCGCGACGTCGGCAATCCGTTCGACCGCATCGGATCGGACGTGCAGAGCAGCGTGCAGATCGCGTTGGGATCGTCGGGGGTGCCCGAAACCTTCCTCATCGACGGCAAGGGCATCATCCGCGAACAGATTCAGGGCGTGATCCTGCCCGAACAGGTGCCCGAGATCGTCGCCAAGCTGGAGGCGATGAAGTGAGCCGGCGTTTCGCCCTGCTCGCGCTGCTGACGCTGGGTGCGACGCCGATCGCGGCGCAGGACCGGTTGCCGCCGGCGCCTTACGCCTATCAGCAACTGCCCGACGCGGCGCAGGAGGCGAAAGCCAAAAGATTGATGGAGGAGCTGCGCTGCCTCGTCTGTCAGGGCCAGTCGATCGCCGATTCGGACGCGCCGCTGGCGGGCGATATGCGCAACGAGGTGCGGACCAAGATCGCGGCTGGCGAAAGCCCCGATGCGATCCGCGAATGGCTGGTCGCGCGGTACGGCAATTGGGTCGATTATGACCCGCCGTTCGACATGGCGACCGCCTTTCTGTGGCTCGGGCCTTTGCTCTTTCTGGCGCTTGGCGGCTGGCTGGCGTTCGGGCGTTTCCGGCGCGGCGATGATGAAGCGGAGGGTGAGGCATGATCTGGCTCTGGGTCCTGCTCGCGGCGGCGCTGACGATCGGCGGCATGATGTGGCTCGGCAGATTGCCGGCGGCGGCGCGGCCGCTCGCCGGGGCGGCGGTGATGCTGGGGCTGGCGGGCTATGCGCTGCAGGGCAGCCCGACGCTGCCCGGGCACCCGGTCGCGGTGGCGGCCGAACCCGATAATTTCGGCGAGGCGATCACCGACCAGCGGCAGGGCATGGCCGACCGTTTCGGTCCGGCGGCGCAGTGGCTGGGCATGTCCGACGGCTTTGCGCGCACCGGCAAGACCCGGCTTGCGGCGCAGACGCTGGAAAAGGGCCTTGCCAAATATCCCGACAATGTCGACCTGTGGGTGGGCCTTGGCAATGCGCTGGTGGCGCATGGCGGGGGCACGATGTCGCCGGCGGCGGCGCTGGCGTTCGACGAGGCGGCGAAGCGCGATCCGACGCATCCGGCGCCGCCCTTTTTTGCCGGGCTGGCGCTGGCGCAGGGCGGCGACCTGAAGGGGGCCGAGGCGGTGTGGAGCGAATTGCTGTCGCGCAGCCCCGCCGATGCGCCCTGGCGGCCCGACCTCGAGATGCGGCTGGCGCAATTGCGGCAGGCGCTGGGACCGCCGGTGCCCGCCGAGGCGCCCGCGGCCGCGAAGGCGCCGCCAGCGGATGCGCCATGACGTCGACGCTTCCCTTTTCCTGCGACTGGTCTAAAGGCGCGCGATGACTGCTGAGTCGCAAATGGCGGCAGGCGGCGCCGACGGCGCTGCCGCGAACGCTGCCGATACGGGCCATAGCGCGCACGATGGCCATGGCCATCATGGCGACGGGAAACTGAAGCTTGCCGTGGGCGCGGTCGGCGTCGTGTTCGGCGACATCGGCACCAGCCCGCTTTACGCCTTCCGCGAGACCTTTGCCGGGCATCATTCGATCGATGCCGACCGATTGCACATCTATGGCGTGCTGAGCCTGGTCTTCTGGTCGATGATGCTGGTCGTCACGTTCAAATATGTGCTGACGATTATGAAGGCCGACAACAAGGGCGAGGGCGGCAGCCTGGCCTTGCTGGCGCTGATCAGCCGCTCGTCGGGCGAGAAGCGCTGGACCTGGCCGATCATCCTGCTCGGGGTTTTCGCGACCGCGCTCTTCTATGGCGACAGCATGATCACCCCCGCGATGTCGGTGCTGTCGGCGACCGAGGGGCTGAGTTATATCAACAAGGGCTTCGACCCCTATATCGTGCCGATCGCGCTCGCGATCCTGATCGGGCTGTTCGCGATCCAGTCGCGCGGGACGGCGAAGGTCGGCATGCTGTTCGGCCCGATCATGCTGCTCTATTTTATGATGCTGGCGACGCTGGGGGTGATGCATATCGTCGGCCATCCGTCGATCATCGTCGCGACGCTCAACCCGCTCAATGCGCTGAATTTCTTCTATGTCGACGGCTTCACCGCCTTCATCGCGCTCGGCGCGGTGGTGCTCGCGGTGACCGGCGCCGAGGCGCTTTATGCCGACATGGGGCATTTCGGGCGCGGGCCGATCGGGATCAGCTGGCTCGCCTTCGTGCTCCCCGCGCTGATGCTCAACTATATGGGGCAGGGCGCGATGGTGCTCGAGGCCGACGTCGGGCAAAGGCTGGGGCTGATCCAGGATCCCTTCTTCCTGATGATGCCCGAGGCCTGGCAGGTGCCGGTGGTGATCCTCGCGCTGCTCGCGACGATCATCGCGAGCCAGGCGGTGATCTCGGGCGCCTTCTCGCTGACCCAGCAGGCGATCCAGCTCGGTTTCATCCCGCGCCTGCGCGTCGAGCACACCAGCGCGTCGGCGGCGGGGCAGATCTATATCCCGGTGGTCAACTGGTTCCTGATGACGATGGTGATCATCCTCGTCCTCTTCTTCGGATCGTCGAGCAACCTCGCCGCCGCCTATGGCATCGCGGTGACGGGGGCGATGTTCATCGACACTTGCCTGCTGAGCGTCGTGCTGTTCACGCTGTGGAAGTGGCCGGCGTGGAAGGCGTTGCCGATCCTCGCGGTCTTCTTCATCGTCGACATCGCCTATTTCGGCGCGAACCTGATCAAGGTGCCCGACGGCGGCTGGGTGCCGCTGGCGATCGGGCTGATCATCTTCACGATGCTGACCACCTGGTCGCGCGGCCGCAAGCTGATGCAGCAGGAAATGGCCGACGGGGCGATGCCGATTCCGGTGTTCGTCAAGTCGGCGGCGAACAGCGCGACGCGCGTTCCGGGCACCGCCGTGTTTATGACGTCGAGCGCCGACGGGGTGCCGCATGCGCTGCTCCACAACCTCAAGCACAACAAGGTGCTGCATGAGCGGATCATCCTGTTGACGATCAAGATCGCCGACGTGCCCTTCGTTCCCGAGGAGAAATTCTGCACGCTTGAGGATCTGGGGCAGGGTTTCCACCGGCTGGTGCTGCATTATGGTTTCATGCAGCCGGTCGACGTGCCCGCGGCGCTGCACCGCGTCACCGGCTGCGGCGGCGGCTTCAAGATGCTCGAGACGAGCTTTTTCCTGTCGCGCCAGACGCTGATCGCGGCGGCCAAGCCCGGGATGCCGATCTGGCGCGAGCGGCTGTTCGCGTGGATGCTGCGCAATTCGGAAAGCGCGATGGAATATTTCCGCCTGCCGACCAACCGCGTCGTCGAACTGGGCAGCCAGGTCGCGATCTGACGGCGCGTCCGTTTCGGACGCATCGGCATCGGGGCGGCTTGCGCCCGAGCGGCGGCCTTGCGATGCAGCGGTGATGGAGGCGGAACCCAACAACATGGATGCCGATAGCCGCGATGCCCCGATCCCGCCCGAGCGGCCCTTTGCCTTGCTCGTGGCGCCGGCCGCGCCGTCGTCGGTCGAGGCGCTGGAAACGGCCTTTCGCCATATGGGACTGCGGCCCGAAATCGTCGCGGCGGCGGGCGCGGATACCCCGTGCTTCCGATTGCATCTCGGCGCGCTGCAAGTGCTGGTCGGGCGCGCGGTGGCGGCCCAATTGGCGCTTGCCGACCCCGATGATCGGGCGACAAGTCGGCTCGGCGCGGTGCTGCCGGGTGGGTGGCGCGAAGATTGCTGGTTCGTGTGCCGCGAGGATGAGGCATGGGCGGGCGCCGTTCCGGGGGCGTCGTTCGAGGAATTTTGCCGGCTGCTCGTGTTGTCGATCGACCTGTTCGCCGCGCGGCAGCTTTTCTGGTCCCCCGCGCGGCTGTGGAGCGATGCGGCGCAATTTCGCGGCGCGATCGCCGAGATGCAGGTAAGCGGAATGCCGCCGGTGCTGCATCTGGTCGCGTTTCGGCGTCGCGACGGCGGCGCGGGCGAAAGGGTGACGACACGCGGGCTGGTCGCCTTTGCCGGTCAGGAGCTGGAGGCGATGATGCCGCCCGGCTGGGACATGGCGGCGATGGTTAAAAGACTGGCCCGGCTGGCGCTCGACATGGTGCTCAACGGACCGCTGATGCGGGCGCAGCAGGCACCCGGGCTGCACAGCGGCGAATGGGTCGCGCTGACGCCGCAGCGGGGCGACGGCGACCGGCCGGCGACGGTGCGGGTCGAGTTCAGCGTCGATCGTTGATGGGCGGGCGTGCGGCGCCCGCTTCGCCCCGCTGCCGCTGGTCCGGCGGCGTGCCCGCCAAGGCGGGATATCAGCGCCATCACCTGATCCCCGTCGCGCTGCTGCAGCGATCGCAGATGGCGACGATGTTCGAACAACTGGTGAGCGAAGGCTTTGCGCTGCACCGCTTCGACCTCAACGGGCTGCTGCTGCCGGGCAATGAGCGGCTGTCGGGGCTGTCGGGGCACGCGCTGCACCGGGGGCCGCACCGGGCCTATAGCGATGTCGTCGCGGCGCGGGTCGAGCAGATCCGCGCCTATCATGCGCTGCAGGCGATGCGCGAGCCGGTCGCGGCGGGCGGCGTCGCGGCGGCGCGGCTGCGCTTGCTGCAGACGGTGCTGCGGCGGGCGCTGACCGATCGGCACGGCATGACCTTCCGGCTCAACCGCCGCGACCCGATGCGGCTGTTCGCCGACCGGCCTTATCTGGACGAGGCGATCGGGCGGTTGTTTGGCGGGTAGGGGTGTCTCGACTACGCTCGACACGAACGGGGGAGGGAATGGCTGCTGACGACCGAATGCTGTCGTTCCACTCCCGTCACCCCGGGCTTGACCCGGGGCCTGCCTTGTCTTTGAACCGGCAGCGAAAGAGAAAGGCGGGTCCCGGGTCAAGCCCGGGATGACGATGGCATAAGCGTCCGCTTCCCACCCCAAAGCCGCCATTGGCGGATCAGAGCCGGACCTTGGCCTCCAGCTCGCGGCGCGCCGCCAGATATTGGTCTTCGAGCTGCGCCACAAAATCGGCGACGGGCAGCACCGCGCGGACCGGGCTGATGCCCTGGCCCGAGCCCCAGATGTCCTTCCACGCCTTGACCTTGGTGTTGCCGCCCGAGCCGAAATTCATCGTCTTCAAATCGCCTTCGGGCAAATTGTCGGGGTCCATGCCCGAGGCGACGATCGATCCGCGCAGGTAATTGCCATGCACCCCGGTGAAGAGGTTCGAATAGACGATGTCGGCGGCGCGGCCCTCGACGATGCCGTTCTTGTAACCCGGATCGGCGTTCGCCTCCGCCGTCGCGATGAAGGCGCTGCCTATATAGGCGAGGTCGGCGCCGCACGCCTGCGCGGCGAGGATCGAGCGGCCGTGGCCGATCGCGCCCGACAGCGCGACGGGGCCGTCGAACCATTCGCGGATTTCCTGCACCAGCGCGAAGGGCGACTGCACCCCGGCATGGCCGCCCGCGCCGGCGGCGACGGGGATCAGGCCGTCGGCGCCCTTTTCGACCGCCTTGCGCGCGAAACGGTCGTCGATGACATCGTGGAGCGTGATGCCGCCCCAGCCATGCACCGCCTGGTTGAGTTCCTCGCGCGCGCCCAGCGAGGTGATGGTGATCGGCACCTTCCACTTGGCGCAGGTCGCGATATCGGCCTCGAGCCGGTCGTTCGATTTATGGACGATCTGGTTGACCGCATAGGGCGCCGACGGACGATCGGGATTGTCGCGGTCCCATGCCGCGAGTTCTTCGGTGATCTGGTGCAGCCACTCATCGAGTAGGCTCTGCGGCCGGGCGTTGAGCGCCGGGAAGCTGCCGACGACACCCGCCTTGCACTGCGCAATGACGAGTTCGGGGCCCGAGACGATGAACAGGGGCGAGCCGATGACGGGCAGGCGCAGGCGGTCGAAGATCGGGGGAAGGGCCATGAATCACGCACTCCGGTTGGTTGCTCTTTGCAACTGACCTTAACGTAAACGGAAAGTGAGGCAAGGGGGTGTCATTCGCGACGATGAACTGGTCATTCTTCCCGAGGAAGCTACCACGCTGGTGCACAGGGCCCGGTCATCCAGCGATGGGACGGGATCAGGCCGGTGCTGCGGCGGGGAGTCGATAGAGGATTTCCGCATGGTTCCCCAGATAGTCGAGGACGTCGAGCGTCGGGTTCACGATAAAGTAGACGAAGGCGCCGAGAAATCCCCAACGACCAGCACGGCTTTTGGATATTTGTTTCGAGCGCCGCGAGTTTACGAAGGCCAGATTCCAGAGCACCGAAAAAGACCACAAAATTAGCAGGACGATAGCGGTCTGCGATACATGCATCAGCGTTGCGAGCGTTCTTTCATGGCTGTTCTGGAGCAGTCGCGGCCAATTGAGGCCGTTTGCGCTTTGGCCGCCGCCGCTTTTCAGGACTTCATCCGCCCAGCCGACGTCGGTGTACATGTCATAGACCGGCGCGATGACCGAAATGAGGAGTGCGGCCAGCATCCACGGAATCACGGGCGCGTTGCGATGGAAGGCTGCGAGAAATCGGTCGAGACGCTTTGTTGTCCAAGCGGTCCAGCCCCGAAGGCGTGAACCTGTCGGCAAGAGCATATGGGCATGGCTCAGAAGCTCGGTCAGAAGGACAATCGCGCTGAAACCGCCGAGGATCACGGCTTCGAGGGAAAAGGTTTCGATCGACTGGGTCATTGCGGCAACTCGCGCAAAGATTTGACCATTTGTTGCGAGACGGCCCAGATATTCTTGAGGCCCGCTGCCTTCGTCAGGGCAAAGACAAGAAGCGCCGCGCCGATGAACAGGACCGACGACGAACTGATGTGGCGCCAGACGGTGTAGGAGATCATCTCGCAAAGAAAATAGAAGATCAGCAAGGGTTCGACGAGCCGGATCACAAAAATGACCTGTGCCAGCGTCATTTCGTCGTCAGGCGTCTGCCGTGCGTCGGTGACAAGTTTGCTGAACTGGCGACGGAATACCCAAGCGGTTGTGACGGTGACCCCGAAGACCGAAGCAAAGATGATGGTGGAAATCGATGCGACGCGGGCGAAGCTTTCGACATGGCTCGGCGCTCCGAACATTTCCAGAGACCGCATAAGAAACGCGAGCGCGAGCATGTCCATCGCAACCGCCATCGATTGCAGTTGGCGCCCGAGAGCGTCTCGATTGAGCCCCAGACCCGTCAGCAGCCAGCGCACAAAGCGGCGTTGCGGGCCTTCCTTTTCGGTGGGCACTTCAAAAGGATTTTCAACCACCTTTCCGACATAGGCGCGCCACACCAGAGTGATTGTGACAATCGCGAAGCCGACAAAGACATGATTCCCGATTTCGGCGACAATATTCCGGATAAGCAGGGGCGCGTCGATGTCCCGCAGCCAGTCGACCAGATCACGAAATATGTTGGGCAAGGCCCAATCGGCGATCGCGATGGTCAGCGAGCCATAGACCAGCAAGAGAATGGCATGCCAGAAAGCATTCTGAGCGGCCCATATATATATTTGACGCGCTGTTCCCGTATAGGTTTGGAGTTTTACGGCCGTAAGACCGGCGACGTCCAATGAAACGACAGCGCCGATAAGAAAGAACAGCGCCACTTCTGGAATGCTGACCATATCGCCCCCGATATGTTCGGTATTGCCCAGAAGAAAAAATTTCGCAAGCGGCAGCGGGCTAGATATCTTTTCTAGCCGAAAGCCCGCTGCTTTCGTCAATAAAGAGGGGGCCGATTCACCGCGACCCGACGCCCGGTGTCGGCGCATCCTTCCAGTCGACGCGGTACAGGTCGAAGCGGCGGTCGCGCAAATTCTGCACCGCGCCGCTCTGGCGGCTGGTGAGCAGGTCGGCGAGGCTGAGGTCGGCGATTGCGATCGTCTCGGTGTTCGGCGCGGTGTCGGCGGCGACGCCGTCGCGGGCGAAGGCGAAGTCCGACGGGGTCAGGATCGCGCTTTCGGCATAATGAATGTCCATATTCTCGACGTTCGGCAAATTGCCGACGACGCCCGAGGTGATGACATAGCATTGATTCTCGACCGCGCGCGCGTGGCAGCAATAGCGGACGCGGAGGTACCCGCGGCGCTCGTCGGTGCAGAAGGGGACGAAGAGCATCATCGCGCCCTGGTTGACGAGGTGGCGCGCGAGTTCGGGGAACTCGCTGTCGTAGCAGATCATCACCCCGATCGGCCCGCAATCGGTGTTGATCGCGTCGGCGCCATGACCGCCCTTGATGTTCCACCAGCGGCGTTCGGAGGGCGTCGGGTGCAGCTTTTCCTGCGTATGCACCGACCCGTCGCGCAGGAAGACATAGGCGATGTTGAGGATGTCGCCATTGGCCGCGCGGGTCGGGTGCGAGCCGCCGATGATGTTGATATTATAGCTGACCGCGAGCTTTTCCATGAATGCGATATAGCGATCGGTGTAATCGGCGATCTTCTGGATCGCCTGTTCGGGGGGCAGCTTGTTCTTTTCGATCGACAGCAGTTCGAGCGTGTAGAGTTCGGGAAAGACGACGAAGTCGGCGTGATAGTCGGCGGCGACGTCGACGAAATATTCGACCTGTTCCTCGAACTGCCCGATGCGGTCGATGCCGCGCATCTGGAACTGGACCGTCGCGACGCGCACCGAGGCGGGGAGGCGGTCGGGCACGGCACCGCGCGCCTTGGGGTTCGTCGCGCGCTGCGGTTCGAGCGGGTTTTCCCAATACATGAGCACGGCATGGCCGCCGCTGTCGAGATCGCGCCGGTCATAATGGTGGAGCACGGTGCGCGGCTCGAAGCCCTGCGCGATCTGGAAATTGATCACCGGGTCGCGGAGCTGTTTTTCGACGACGGCGTCGAGATAATCCTGCGGGTCGGGATATTTGCGGCGGCGGCGGGCGTAGCCCGGCATACGCCCGCCAAAGGCGATGCCCTTCAGCTCATAGGATTGGCACAGTTCCTGACGCTTGCGGTAGAAGCGCTGGCCGATGCGCAGGCGGCGATAGTCGGGGTCGACGCACACCTCCATGCCATAGAGGATGTCGCCGTCGGGATCGTGGCTGGTGCCGAAGCCGCCGCCGCTGATCGCCGACCAGCGGTGGTCGGTGAACACCGCCGCCTGCGGCACGATGAGAGTCGCGCAGAGGCCGACGATCGCGCCCTCATATTCGGCGACGAACTGGCCTTCGGGGAAATTGTTGATCTGGCCGCGGATCTGCGCCGCCGAATAGCCTTCGCCGCGGCCGTAGACCTTGGCGGTCAGGCGCGCGATCGCGGCGGCGTCGCGGGGGGCACTATTGCGGATGACGAGCTTGGCTTTGGTGGAGTCCATGGGGCCTGCATAGGGGAGGGGAAAGCGGCTTGTCCAACGGACGGAGCGCCGATTGGTTCACCCCGCGATCATTCGCCCCCCGCGATCTCCACCCGGTTCCGTCCATTCTGCTTGGCCATGTAGAGCGCATCGTCGGCGGCCTTGAGCGCCGCGCGGGCGTCGCCATGGCCGAAGATGTCGGCGACGCCGCCCGAGAAGGTGATCTGGCCGAAAGGTTCGTCGGTCTTGCGGTTGATGAGGCGCCGCGCCGCGAGATGTTCGCGCGCCTGGTCGAGGCGCTCGGCGGCGGCGGCCGGGGTGCGCCCCCGGAACAGCATGACGAATTCCTCGCCGCCGTGGCGCGCGACATGGCATTGGTCGTCGCTGATCTGCGAGAGGGTGTCGGCGATCGCCTTGAGCACGCGGTCGCCCGCTTCATGGCCATGCGCGTCGTTGATCGCCTTGAAATTGTCGATATCGCAAAAGGCGACGCTGAGCGGTTCCATCGCCCTTTGCGCGTCGCGATACTGGACTTCGAGCAATTCCTCGAAGGCGCGGCGGTTGGGCAGGCCGGTGAGATAGTCGATTTCGGCGTCGCGCTTCGCGCGTTCGAGGCTGCGGCGCAGCGATTTGGCTTCCTCCTCGCTCCGGCGCATTTCGTCCTCGGCCTTGCGCGTGCGTTCGAGCATCGTTTTCGCGAGGTCGGCGAGGTTCGAGACGATCTGGCCGGTCTTTTGCAGCTGTTCGAGGTCGGTCACATGCTGTTCGAGTTCGCTGCCATAGTCGGCGGCCTCTTTGTGCGCGCTTTTGCTCTGGGCCTGGAAGGCGTCGAGATTGGTTTCGAGCCGCGCCATCAACCGTTCGAGTTCGGCCTGCGCCGAGCTGTCGGCGACCTCGTCGGTCAGTTCGTCGAGCCATGTCTGGGTCACGCCGCCATTGCCGGTGCGCGCCGTGATCTGACGCGACAGGCGCGGGTTGTTGCCCGAAAAGGCGCTGTGCGCGAAGAGCAGGTTCGCCGGCGTGATGTCGAGATTATTGTCGATCAGGAAGGTGCCGATGGCGTCGACCAGATCGCGCCGCGTGAGCCGCGCGAGATCGCGCATGCCCCCGGGCTCGGCCGCCGGTTGGGGTGTGCCGTCGCGGGAACGAAGCCCGAGCCATCCGAGGAGCCGCCCTACCGGCTCGCCTGAAGAAGGTGCAATACTGGTCATGCGACGTTTAACGGCGACGGGTGAAGAGGATTAAGCGCGGTTTACCACGATCGCGACGGCCGCGCGCCAAGGCGTGGATAAGCGGCCTGTTTTTCTGCCGCAGCCGATTAGGAGGCGGAGTTGCCAGGGACCATGCAAAAAAGATTCGGGATCCTGTCGATTTGAGCCGGGCTCGTTCGTCGTCTAGACAGGAGGCCATGTCGGCTCCGTCCCGAGGAGAAGAAAAATGCGTGTGATGATATTCGTGAAGGCGACCGAGGACAGCGAGCGCGGGATCGATCCCGGTCCCGAGACGACCGCGATGTTCGAGGCAATGGGCAAGTTCAACGAAGAGCTGGTCAAGGCCGGCGTGATGGTCGACGGCGACGGGCTCAAGCCGTCGTCGGCGGCCAAACGGATCGCGTTCGACGGACCGAACCGGTCGGTGATCGATGGCCCCTTCGCCGAAGCGCGCGAGCTGGTCGCGGGATATTGGATCTGGGAGGTGAAGGACATGGACGAGGCGGTCGCCTGGGCCAAGCGCTGCCCCAATCCGATGCCGGGGCCGAGCGAACTCGAGATCCGGCCCTTTTACGAGATGGAGGATTTTGGCGACCTGCTGCCCGCCGAGGTGATCGCACAGGAACAGCGACTGCGCGACCAGTTGAGCGGCGAATAGGTCTTCGCCTGCCATGCTTGCCTCCCCGGCGCGCTTGCCCGAGAAGGCGGGCATGGCAGACGGCGAAACCCACGGCCATAGCAACCGGGCAATCGAGGCGGTGTTCCGGATCGAGCGGGCGCGGTTGATCGCGTCGCTGGCGCGGATGACGCGTGACGTCGATCGCGCCGAGGAACTGGCGCAGGATGCGCTGCTGATCGCGCTCGCCGAGTGGCCGGCATCGGGGGTGCCCGCCAATCCGGGCGCCTGGCTGACGGCGGCGGCGAAGCGGCGCGCGGTCGACGGCTTTCGCCGCGCGGCGATGCAGGATCGCAAACATGCCGAAATCGCACGCGAGCTGGACGGAGAAAGCGACATGAACGCCGCAGTCGAAGCGGCGATCGACGATGAGTTGGGCGACGAGCTGCTCGGGCTGATCTTCGCCGCCTGCCATCCGGTGATCGCGCCCGAAGCGCGCGCGGCGCTGACGCTGCGGCTGGTCGGCGGGCTGACCGTCGCCGAGATCGCGCGCGCCTTCCTCTCGAATGACGCCACCATTGCTGCGCGGATCACGCGCGCGAAAAAGGCGATCGCCAAGGCGGGGGTGGCGTTCGAGGTGCCGCGCGGCGCCGAACTGGCGGCGCGTCGCGCGTCGGTGCTCGAGGTGATCTACCTGATTTTCAACGAAGGCTATGCCGCGACCGCAGGGCCGTCGCTGGTGCGGCCGCCGCTATGTGCCGAGGCGCAGCGGTTGGGGCGCATCCTGGCGGCGCTGATGCCGGGCGAGCCCGAGGTGCTGGGGTTGCTGGCGCTGATGGAGATCCAGGCGTCGCGGCTGGCGGCGCGGGCCGGACCCGACGGCCGCTTCGTGCTGCTGACCGCGCAGAACCGGACGCGCTGGGATCAGCTCTTGATCCGGCGCGGGCTGGCCGCGCTGGCGAAGGCCGAGGCGCTGGGCGGGGGCGATGGGCCCTATGTCCTGCAGGCGGCGCTGGCGGCGTGCCATGCCCGCGCACGGCGCGCCGAGGATACCGATTGGGCGCGGATCGCGGCGCTCTATGACCGGTTGCGCGGCGTCATGCCGTCGCCGGTGGTAGACCTCAACCGCGCGGTCGCGCACAGCATGGCCTATGGCCCGGAGGCCGGACTGCGGCTGGTCGATGAGATTGCCGAAGAGGCGATGCTGCGCAACTACGCGCCCTTGCCCGCCGCGCGCGGCGATTTCCTGTTTCGCGCCGGGCGCCTCGGCGAGGCGAAGGCGGCGTTCGAGGAGGCCGCAAGACTGACGGGAAACGACCGCGAGCGTGAGTGGCTGCTCGGCCGGGCGACGGCGTGCGGCGATTAGGCCGCAGCCTCGTCCTTGGCGGCGTCGCGGCGGGCGCGGGTCTGTTCGGTCAGCAGGATTTTTTCGGCCATCGAGCGCCAGGCGGCTTCGGCGCGCAGATTGCGGTCGCGGACCTGGCTGAGCGTCGTCGCGGCGGCGTCGCTGGCGCATTTTTCGGCCTGGGTCAGATAGAAATCGCTGGTGGTGGACACGGGCCTGTTCTCCTGGATGGCGGCCGCAAGGGGTGCGGCCGCCCGATGGGGCATGATCAGTCGATCATGTCGGCGATCAACCGGCGCAGCTCGCGGCGCGAGAGCGTCGGCGAGCGACGGGCCGCCGGAACCCGCTGCGGGGTCTTGGGCGACGATAGAACCGCAACATGCGGAAAAGCATTGGAATAATTAAACATAGTCTCTCATAGTTTCTGTTGTCGTTGACTTGATATTCAGGTCATCTTGGGGGTCAGCGGCGCTTTGGCGCGCCGCCGCCGGGACCTCCGGGGCCGCGCTCGCGATAGACGAGCCGCCCCTTGCTGAGGTCGTAAGGCGTCATTTCGATGCGAACCGCATCGCCGACGAC